>CADBBK010000001.1 GCA_902792895.1 uncultured Bacteroidales bacterium
CTTCTAAGCTGTGGGTCTTGGGTTCGAATCCCAACAGGATCACGCTTCCAAAACGGAGCCCCTCGAGTCAGTTTTTCTGACTTGAGGGGTTTCACTTTTTTTAGGACCGCATCAAAGAAGATGTCGCCCGTGTCCACGTCCTTTCGTATAATCATCCCGAAGATGTCTAGGTTCTGCGGACAGTCTGCCGGTGGCAGTTCAATCTCCATGCTGTAGTCGTCGGCGTCGGTGAAGATGCGGTTCTCCGATACATACTCAATTGAAGACCCTTTCTTCAGCACTGCCTGTTTTCCGTTTATGTCAGTATCATAACAAAATCGATTGGTTCACGCAGAGGTAAGCCGACCGATTAGACCATGAAAAGGCGCCTTACTCTCCTTTTCTAATTTATTACTCAAATTACGAATTAATAATATGTAACTTGCTCATATCATGAGAATTGAGTATGTCAAGAATATCAGAAGAAAACCCTGAACACGCTGCCCAATATGCCGTTCAGCCAATCAGGGAAGATCCAAAAGAACAGGACAATGAAAATGATTCCTATCGTGGTGCAAACTTTGGTGAAACCTTGCGACGGCTTCTTGTCGGTTATCATTTCGTAGAGAGCAAACAGAACGGAACCACCGTCAAGAGGATAAACAGGCAAAAAGTTCAGTACGGCCAGTAAAAGAGACAGTACCACTAATGGCCAGCAAATATCATAGTATTCAGTGGGCATATATGGCAAGGCCAGGTAAATGATGAAAAATGTAGCGAAATTAAACAACACACCTGCCGCCGAAATCAGCAATCGTTGCAATGCAGGCTTGTCATCGATATAGGGTGACGCGGCAACCGTGTATTCTTCCGGAACATTATCCTGTTCTTGATAATACCATTGTTTTTTCTCCTCCTCTTCTAATTCACGTGACCTAAACATAGTAAGTCCGCCCAATGGTAGGACACCCAAGCTCCAAGTGATATTTCGCCAGGAGCTACCCAAAGGGTCATGTTTGGGCTTATAATTTACAAACGGAAGAAAGAAGACCTGCATGCCCTTAACATGGCAGCCAAAGGACTTGCCAATCACCACATGTCCCAGTTCATGAATGATTATAACGATGGCCAAATAGAGGTAGAAAAACCAATCAGTAGCAAATCCATTATTACCGAGAGACCACCAAAGGACAATAGCCACTCCAAACAGAAGATTCGTCCAGTTGAAAGTAAAACCATCTTGAGGCTTTTCGTCATCATAGATATCTGTAGATGGTTGTGTCGGCCCCATGTAAACATCCGTCATCTTGTCATTCTGCTCTTCAACAGGCACATGGTTGTCCTCAACGGGAAGATTGTTCATTTCATTCTCGCTCATATTAGTGTATGTGTTAGATGGTTAAAGATTATATATAATGGCTATCTGTGATTATTCTTCCTCAATATAGTCATGAGAGATACTTCTCAATTCAGAATTGCTGAATCCAATAACAATTTCCTTTCCGGTGGTCTTGCCACGGTACACATAACGTAGTGCCTTGTTGGTCCGGCACACTAGTGTCAAAAACTCTTTGGATGTGGAAGTGGACGATGTCATTTCATAACCCAGTTCCTTCTTGAGGTTTTCCTTTATCTCATCCCTCACGGCACTCATTGTTGACATATTGACCTGCTCATCGTCAACTTCATAAATATATGAAACTGCGCCTTCTTTTTGATCAAGTGAAATGAGTGTTGTCGCCTCATCAACCGTCATGGGTAGCATAGAGTTCGTAATTTGGACTTCCCAATCCAAGATTTCATTCTTTGTTGCAGGGTTCTCCATCACTCTTTTGATTTCATCGTTGGTCAAGTGGATAGTGATTGTTTCTTTAGTTTTAGACCCTTTGTAATTGGCCGTGAATCCATAAGCAGCCCGAATGAGCAGATTACTGAATTCTTCTTTTGAATTGAAAAAGGATTCAGCAAGATGCCGCTTTGTCAACTCTGATTGATTCTTCAAATGATCAAGCTTGATGGTCTCTTCGTCATAGACATAATCTACCACCAGGTTGCCATCCTCAATCTTGGCACCGATGCATGTGGCAAAGTCATACTTGATCGGGCATTGGCGATTCAGTTCAATTGCCATCTTTTTCAAATCCATCTTCGCCTTGTGGTCTTCACAAGATGATAAGGTGAATAAGAACGAGCTGATACTCAGCAATAAAATGATTTTCTTCATGATGTTATATTAATTTGTTGTTAGTTGTACTTGTATTTTAATTTGGTAACGATATACTTGTTGGCTGTGACATCGTTATTATTAGAAAACAAATAAACACACACAAAAATATGAAAGACATTAAATCATTCATTACAGAAAGTCAAACAGAAATTGAACCCACGCTTGAAAATCTTAAAAAGGCTTTGAAAATCTGTGCTGATAAGTACAATGCCGAGTTTGAGGATTGGAGCGATGAGGGTGAGATTGCATTTGCCATTGAGGGTGACGAATGTTTGATTGATGTTGCGTCAATCTGTCAAGCATTTTTCGGTAACCACAAAATGGTTAATGTCATAAGAAGTGGTGGCTATACCGTAGTTTCTGTTGATGAAGGCAAATTCCTGCCGAAAATTGATATGCCTTATCTTCGGCAAGCAATCTATATAGGTAATAACTTCTAAAAAGGTAACGATATATAGTTGTTGGAAGTAAAATAGAAGAAGGCTCAACCCCTGCGGTTAAGCCTTTTTGTGTCTTGTTTTTAATCGTTTAACTTATGCTATTTGTTTAACCATTTCATAGTCCACAACACCGATGGATGCTGCGAACATATCCTTGAAGCAGTCGCTACCGCTCAATTTACGGGTGTTGTAGCGGTAAACAGCCTCATCCACATACCGTTGCAGGTACTTGCTTGAGATTGAGTGGTAAATACCCTCAATCATTCGCTTGAGCATTGCCCAAAATCCCTCTATGGTGTTGGTAAAGTTACCACCTTTAACATACTCGTTCCTGCCGTGATTGACAACCTTGTGGGTGTACTTTGTTGCGTCAAGACCGTTGTAGGCGGTCAGTTCGTCCGTGTAGATTGATGAACCCTCTGCAACGAACTGACTGATGATGGGCAGCAGTGTCGCCCCATCAGTCTTGTCGCACTTCAAGGCTACCACCTTGCCCCCTCGTTGAACCATACCGAACACGGGGGTCTTTGTCTTGGTGCTGCGCCCCTGCGTGCCTTTGGTGCGCTTCCATTCGTGCTTGTTCTTTTCCTTACCGCCAATGTAGGCTTCGTCACACTCAACGTCACCACGCAGCGCAACGGTATCGTCTTGTGCAAATAAAGTGCGGATTTTCTGCAAGATGAACCAAGCGGTCTTTTGGGTGACATCTATGTCCCTTGAAAGTTGGTGCGAACTTACACCCTTTTTGTGGCTGCTGATGAGGTACATAGCCATAAACCACTTGCGTAGGGGTATCTTGGTGTTTTCAAAGATAGTACCTACCTTCTCACTGAAATTGTTGTTGCACTTGGGGCAGCAGAACCTGCCGTCACCACGTTTATGACAGTGGTGCTGACCGCAGTAGGGGCATACCACATCGTCACCCCAACGGGAGTCAATGATTGCTTGACGGCATTTACTTTCGGTATTGAAGTACGCAGCAACCGAGTAAAGAGAGTTGAATTTACTGAAATTGACCATAATCCTTTGTATTCTGTCTCCATCTTACCTATAGTAATTTGCAGAAACACAATACAATAGAACTATGTTAAAAGAAATTAAATCATCAGTGTTATTGTCCTAAAAATCACTTTTTTATCGGAATTTCACAGCCAACAAGTATATCATTACCTTTAATTTTCAACAGTGTTGTAGAATTTAAGTGAATTCAAAATGGTTTCCAATGGAATGCTCGTGCCACGGGACGAAAAGGCCGTAATAATACACAATTTTTCGGTGGTTTGATCTTGAACGGCGATAAAGTTCCAGATAAGAGTATTAATGTTCTTACCAGAGAGTTGCGCCTTGCGTTTAAAGATTCGCTGCTCACTGGTCGATTCATCGTCTACTGAAACCACCGTCTCATTCAAGCCTGAAGCCCAGTCTGGTTTCCAACCTCCAGCAATCTCAGCAAACTCGACACCTGTAAGCTCTGTTTCATCTTTGAAACTACAAACTATAATCTCCCATGGTACGCTACGCCCTTCAATGTGATAAGAAAAATCTCCTTTAGGCAGCTCATCGTCGTTCAAGATTTTGCTTATCTTTGAATTACGGGGCTTTTTAAAGATAACCCTGCCATCAGTCAACTCGTCTTCTTCGAGAAGAGACGTTTCAATCAGATACTTTGTGGGATTGTACTCAGCAATCGCCTGGCGCTCCCGCTCCGCCATACGCTCCTCCTCCTGCTGACGATACTTATTTGTGCCTGAGCAACCAATGAAGAACAACATAAGCATTGTGCCAAAGCAACAAAGGAATATTCTGTTATGATTAATTCTGTGTTTCATAATTATTACGGTTTCATTTTGTTCTCTTTGCTGCAAAGATATAATAACTTTCTCTATTTTCTTTATTTTTCGGTGATTTATTGTTCATGAGGCGCTGGTACTCGTCCTGAGCCTGCTTTATGCCCTTGTCGCCTGTCACAGTGTTGACGGTGACAAAGGGCTCGTCCAATCGCTCGTTGAGACGGGCGATGATATCCTTCAAGTCTTTGCTCTCCCGCTTGGAAGACATTGGATTATTGGGGGATACAATGTACCTCCCTTTTGTGGTATAACAGGGGTTTTAGACGATTATTTTGGGATGGCAACCACTTATAGAGCATTAAACCACAATCGTTTAACGTATCATAACGACTCCTAAGATACCGCCCGAAAGTATGGACGCAATCATGCTCCCAATTCTGGTACCGAAAATCAAAGATTATTTCCATGCACACTTGATGTGGCATATGAAAGGTGGCTGCTGTTGTAATCGTCGCCTTGAATGCGTTAATGAGTATTAAAATGGTGTGAGATAACACGTTATATGGGATAAATGAACTATTTTTGCCATTTAATGTAGAGACGCATTAGAGAGTGTTGATGAACTCTGCCCTCAATGTGGCTTTAAAATAAGTGAATATTGACTTGTCATCATGGTTTAGAATCCATGATAATATGTTGTCTCCTATGTAGTTACACCCGAATAGAATGACCAGAATAATATTTCAAAAAACAAGTGATATGAAGAGATTATTTTTATTGTGGCTGTGGTTGACACTCATGCTTGTGTCTCCCATGCCGTCATTTGCCATCAGCGGCTATTACAATGACCCGGGTGGCGGTTCCTACTGGTGCAATGTCTATGTTCAGAGCGTGAGTGACGGCAAGAGTTACAGTTGGTGTACCGGCATCAGCGAGGACACGGGCATGAACAGCTTCCGCGGTTTCGAGAGTGAGCACGATGGAAAGATTTCCATTCAGCATCCAACCATCAAGATCAAGTTCCGCTACCATAATGGTCAGCCAAAGGGCTTTAACTATAATGGCAGTCAACAGGATCTCTATGTGATGACCCGTGACGGTTCTCTACACAAGATTGGTGAATGGCCCAAAGGAGGAAAATTTACTCAAACCGATTACACCTATGGCGTGATTGGCGAGGGCTCCATGGCCGACGGTTGGTTTACGTTCTATTATACCCCCAATCAGGCGGGTCTTGACAATGTCGCAGCCATTCAGATAGAAAATGACACCTATTATGCTCAAGACCATTTCTGGTTCTGGGAAAAGGACTATAGTTTCCAACTCCATTCGCGATACCTGAAAAGCTTGGACATAGAGTTTGAGAAGTGCAGGGATGCCGAAATCGAGTGGACTGCGCCCAACAAGGTGAAAGTGAGTGCCGACAACAGTTGGTTGCCCCCTCGCATGGGTGACCATGTGAACAACTTTTATTATAAAAGCAGTTACCAAGCCACAGTGTATGCCGACAACAAAGTCTACAACTCCGAGACGTTTGATGTTATCAACTATGGCAACAAATCGATTGAAATCGATGTGCCCGGCAACAAGAACTTTTTTGTTGAAGTGGCCCGGTCGACCACTATCGGCTACACATACAACGACCATACCGTAACGCTTGTGCAACACGAGGGGGCTTATTCAATAACGCCCATGAACAACACGCCACCCGATGTGACAGCTTCGTTCAATCAGGTGACCGGAGAGATGCGTCTGCAATGGGATGTGGATAATGACCTGGCAAAGGAAGGTGATTTCCAGATTTACCGCACATTGATGAACGAATACGGTTCCTACATTGGGAACCGCGAGAAACTGGGCACATCGTCCAAGAATTATTTCACTGACAAAGCCGAGTATGGACTGGATTACAACAATCGATATCGCTATGAGGTGTTCCAACTCAAGAAAGTGTGGGGCGAAGTTGAGATACCCAGCGATCCTCAGCCTCTCACTATTGTCTATCCGTGCGTCGTTATGGCCAACACCATACCGGTTATTCCCTTGCACCTGAATCAAGATGCCACCGTCACCGACAATATCAAGATTGACTGGGATTTCAGCAATGTGCCCCAGGCTGAGTCATCAGTCACTTTCTATGTAAACCGCATCGATCCTGATGGAACCATCAAGAATCATTACGGTGAAGTGACGGTGCCACGCAGCGCAGGCCAAGCGTCGTTTATCGACGACAAGCCTGAATCCAGTTGCGAAGTATACAGGTATTTTGTCACAACCGACATGCTCGATGGAAAACTGCACTTCACCAGCGACACACTGCAGTCGAGTCTCCTCGATGGCAGTATCGTGACAGGTGTAACCATCAGCAAGGGCAACTATATAGGCAGTGTACATGTGAACTGGACCGCCAAACAGGTGGGACTAAGTCCGACTTACTATGAGGTACATAGACGATTTGTAGGAGCCAGTGACTGGCTGACAATAGGTACTACCTCTGGAACGACCACTAACTATACATTCGTCGACCAGACCGCCGAGCCAGGACGGTTTTACGAATATCGGGTAGCGGCTTATTCCCCCGACTGTGATGGAACCGGAAGGGTAATCAGCAACTCAATGATCGAGAGCGGATTCAGTCAGGCGTCAGGTGTGATAGCCGGACGCGTACAGTTTGACACGGGCACCGCCGTCGAAGGCGTCAGACTGAACCTGCTGCGCAGCGGCGACGAGAGCGTGCGTCCGCAGTTCTACAGCCGTGCGATGCTTGAGAACGGCGAAGGCATGGAGTGGCACACCAATGCCGCAACGGCTAACAACATGCTGCGCCTTGATCGGCCTTTCACTTTGCAGATGTGGGTCAATCCCGAAGAGGACCAGCAATGGGTCAGCCTTTTCAAGATTGACAACTATGACGGATATGCTGTAGACTCCGATGGAAACTGCACCGGGTATAATTTTTACTTGTTCAATTACGACCACACCATCCATGGCGGCGACATGGACGGCTTTGCCCCTGCTATCAAATTCTCGGGCACGGATAAGTGGTTCCATCATCCCGTTACCAATAAGACGGCTGTCATTAAGTACAATCAATACAGCCATCTCACCATCCGCAACAATGCCGACGGCACATTGACCTGCATCATCAATGGAGACATTGATAATCCTTATATCTTTGACATCAGCACCGTTCCTACACTCCAATTCGACTATAGCGAAATTCCTGCCGATGAAGACGGTGTTGTGAAAGTGAGATTCTGTTCTCCGTCTGGTAGCAATAATAACACCTTCAAGGGTAACATCGATGAGGTGAGAGTGTGGAATCGCGCATTGCCAAACAATGAGATAGTCACCAATTATGATCGCCTGCTGAGCGGACGCGAGACTGGGCTCAAAGTCTATTGGAACTTTGACGAAGGACTTGAGGAATATGCTTTTGATTATTCATATACCGATGGCGTGCCCAATGGAAATCATCCCATCCTGGGACGCAATACACGCCCGTCGGAAGTGGTGCCCGGCGAGGATCAACTGACGCTCTATGGCCTCACCAATACCAATGGAGAGTACATCATTCGTGGCATTCCATTCACTGGAAGCGGTACCGGTTACACTGTGGCGCCAAGCAAGGGCGTTCACTCTTTCAACCCCGCCAGCCGTACAGGTTTCATCAGTGCCAGTTCGTTGTCGCTCAACGGTTATGACTTCACCGATGTGTCTTCATTCAACGTGAATGGTACGATACGTTATTCCGGTACCGATGTTCCCGTCGACAGTGTTACTTTCTATGTTGACGGCACGCCGTGTAGCAAGAATGGCGAACTCATCATGAGCAATGCGAGTGGCGAGTACTTGATTTCGGTACCCATCGGAGAGCATTATATTGAGGCCCGACGCAATGGCCACACCTTTGAGTTTGCAGGTCGTTATCCCACAACCGAAGGAGAAACCTACAACTTTGTGGAGCCCTCTCACATTGATTTCTTTGACAATACACTGGTCAACTTCAGCGGCCGCATCACAGGTGGTCAGGCCGAAGGAGAAAAACCGCTGGGCTACGGCGTAAGCCGCAACAACATTGGGCAGGCTGTTATCACGTTGGGCATGCTTGACCATCCCCAGCGCCGCATCAATGTGATCAGGCAGGAAAACGGAACCACAGTGTCATGGGAGGATAACCCTAACAAGGTGGACATCGAGTCGGCAACACCCGATATCAACAGTCATTCATGGCGTGGTTATGGCGATGCTGACGAGGTGAAAAACATCTACATTGTCACCGACAGCGTCACTGGTGAGTTCAGCGCTATGGTGCCACCGTTGAGATACAATGTAAAGAGTGTGACATTCAAAACCAACACACCATTGAATGAGAGCCAGCCTTTTGGTACCGTGCCGGCGATCAACCTCTCCAACCCTCTTGACAGTGTGCGTCCCGACACGCTATGGAACGATGACCACAATGCTCATGCGGCGCTCTACCGTCCCAACAAGACCATGCGCCTTACCTACCGCAGCAATCCCGTTTTTGACGTGAAGCAAGTTGGAGCGCCAGCAGGAGCCTTCGGAACCGACATCTTGATGCTTGGAAAAGACGAAGACATTGAAGTGCCGCTTTACTCGGTTAACTGGGATACCGGAGATGTCACCTACAATTACAACTATCCTGTGTTCCGCCAAGGACTGGAATACAAGTTCAAGATCAAGGTTTACGAACCCTACACCAACTACGATACGGGACCATCGGGAGTGCTATATAAAGCAGCCCTCTCGGATAGCATCATCAGCATCAACAATGAGTTAAGCGGTGATGCGTCGGTAGTGATTGAAGACATTCACAATGACTCCATCAATGTCAACCGTGGTGATCTAGTTCAGTTGCAACCCAATCAGATGCGCCTCGACAGCATTGGAGAGGCTACTTACAAGTGGAAGGCCGGTTATCCTAACCTCTATTCGCCTTACACGCGTTCGATGAACATGAATACCGTTGTCAACGGACGTTCATTCAACTGGTTGTCTCATAGTTTTGAAGGCATCATACTTGGTGTCATACCAACTGGTAACAACTTCATCACTGCTGGTCCCGATAAGGTGGATATGGTATTGCGAGACCCGCCAGGCAGTCAATCGACACAGACATGGGGAGTTGACACTATCACCACTAAATATCATTATAAACTTACTGGAACCCATAATGCCGATAATCTGGAAGTCACCTATCTGGGTGGATGCAAAATCACGACCATTTTGGGCATGCTACCAGTAGCCGCCGAGAATGATCTGGAGTTCATCAACGAGCAATCCGGTATATTCAAGTATGAACTCAAGCGTGATTGGGACAACACTTCCTATACCACCTACATCAACTCACATTCGGTGAGCACCTCAAACCGCGACAAGTTTGTGGGTCGCGATGGCGATGTGTTTATAGGATATTCCACTAATTATATAATAGGTTCGGCCGATCAAGTGAATCTCTTCCAACAGGATGACGGCTCATGGGCATTGGGGTCTGACCAATGCGTCACAGTGGGCGAAAGTTTTGGAACACATTTTGAATACCCGCAACGCTATATTGAGAATACCCTTATTCCCAATATCAAAAAAGCCCGTAACAGTTTGTTAACCCACATCACGAGCCTGAACGAAATGGAGGAAAATCCCCTGACTCCCACCTACTACACTCTGCTCGATGAGACGGATAAACGATACGGTTCATCCAACGATGACGAGAATGTGTGGGGCAGTGAAGCCAAGAAAGGATATGACGGTCCAAGTTATTGGTTCCGTTATCCCTTGGATTACTCGGGTTGTGACAGCGTGAAATGGGAGAACGAGAATGTGCGCTTGTGGGAAGAGCGTATGTCTGACAATGAAGAGGATAAGATTAAAGCCTTCAATGAGTCGAAGTATAAGATTGGCAACGAATCGTTTGCTTACGGCACATCACTCACCAACACCATAGCAACTAACAAGATTACTAAAAACAATTATGCCTTTAATTTCACATTCAACCTTGCTTGGGGCGCCAAGGTCGGCATCACCAACAATGGTCATGGAGTTGTAGTGAAAAATAACCTTTCGGCTGGTTATCATTACACCGAAGGGGATGTTGATGAGACGCAGGTCAAGAACGCCTTCTCCTACTCGTTTGTCGATGCGGCCCGCGGCACCGCCCACACGGTAGACATCTTTGATTCGCCACGAGGATGGAGTCCGATTTTCCGCACACGAGCAGGACAGACACGCTGTCCCTACGAACCAGAAAGGTATACCAAGTACTATAATCCTGGCACCCTGCTTGACTACTCGACGATGAAACTCGACAATCCCAAGATTGCTATTCCTGAGAAAAACATCGTTGATGTACCAGCAGGACAGACGACACAACTCAAAATTCACCTCACCAATGAAAGTGAGACCCATGACACCTATAATGTCGTGTTGCTTAGTGTTGACCCGACGACCAACCCCGACGGTCTCCAAGTGATGCTCGACGGTCTCCCCCTTGCCCAGGCCAACGAGATATGGATTCCATACGGTCAAATCATGGAACGCACCCTGACATTGAAGCAGAGCAATCCTGCAGTTCTTGACTATAACGATGTGAAAATCAGTTTGCTCAGCTCTTGCCAGGATGAGATTGTGTTTGACTCCGAGACATTCTCGGTTCACTTTGTTGCCGCGGCACCTGATGTCACGCTATTGCTTGACAAGCACATTGTCAACAAGAAGACCAATGACAATCATGAGGGCATTCAAGTCACCATCAAGGATGTGAACCGCCAGTTCACTGGTCTGAAGGGTGTAAGGCTCAAATACCGTTTTGCTGGTGACACTCAGTGGATTACTGCTCACGAGTGGATGACCAAGAGCGATTATCTGACTGATGGTGAAAATGAACTGCAGTCACTGATGCCTGCCGAGGGTAACATCTATTATACACTGATGCTGCCCGATATTGACGGGAATTATGTCGTGGCTGCCGAGTCGATGGCTTTGTTCGGCGATAACAATGAGGTGGTGAGCACAACTCCTGAGCAGGAAGTAATCCGTGACACACGCGGCCCGAAACTGCTGGGACAGGCTTATCCCAACACGGGAATCCTCACCCCTACTGATGACATTCGCATCAAGTTTAACGAGGACATTCGAGAGAGTTACCTGACAAAGGATCAGAATTTCTTTATCACTGGCTCCCTCAACGATGCACAGGTATCTCACGATGTGTCACTGCAATTCAACGGCACCCCTGTCGAGACCGATGCCTATCTGCCCATCAACAATACCAGTTTTGCTTCGACCATATGGATTAAGCGCAAAGGTAGTGGCACCCTGATTGAGCATGGTACCGAGGGGAACAAATTGAGTGTGGATCTCGATGCCGATGGCCATGTGACCGTTGATTTGGGCGGACAGAGCATCACGAGCCAGGAAACTGTTCCGGCCGATAAGTGGACATTCCTGGCCATGAACTATGTCAAAGGAGCTACCGGCACCAGCAACACCCTGACCATGCTCATGGCCGTGGACGGTGACGAGAAGATGCTGTTTGACGAAGCCATCGTACCCGATTACAATGCCAATGGACATCTCGTCCTGGGCCGTAATTATACGGGCATGATGCATGAATTGGTATTGTGGAACAAGAACTGTCCCGTGCGTACCCTACTCGCCTCTAAGGACGAAGTGGTTGCGCCGTATCTGCCCGGACTGGTGGGTTACTGGAAGATGAACGAGGGCCACGGCACCATCGTGACCGATTATGCCCGCTCCCGCAACATTCATCTGCCTGTCGAGAGTTGGAACGTCGAGAATACCAATCTTGCCGCCCATCTCGATGGCACCGGCAGCATCAAGATACCCATGAGCACCATTTCGCCCCGTTCAACCGACAGTTATGTGGTTGAGACCTGGTTCCGTGGAGAGAAAGACAAGAATGCACGTGCAACGTTGCTCTCGGTTACCGACCGAGTGTCCATCGGCTTTGACTACGACAATTCGATGATACTGCATCTGTACAACGACACGCTCTCATCACTCACCAGCAATGGCTTGCCCATTGTATTGAGCAACGTGAACTACAACGACGGTAACTGGCACCACCTCGCCCTGAACGTTCATCGCGGCGTGAGTGCGGTGATCTATATCGACGGCAAGGCTGTCAAGACACTCGCCGAGCAGCAACTTCCTGCTCCTGCAGGAGATTACCTGTATGTGGGATCGATCCTGAAACGCAATGCCGAGAATCCCCAGTTCGTGGAAGAAAGTTACCGCTTCACGGGTGACATTGACGAGCTGCGCGTGTGGAATGTGGCATGTGACGGAACCTCGGTGATTGCCAACCGTTATAATCAAGTTGATACTGCCGAAGTGGCCGGGTTGGTTGCATACTTCCCGATGGAGCACAGTGCGCTGGATGCCAATGGCAATATCATCACTGAGTTCAGCCTTGACAACAAGGCTCCCCTCAGCATCGGTTATGGTGTGACAGCAGCAATAGGTGAAGGTGTTACTCAGGCAGTCACAGCTCCTGCGTTGCGTACTGCCCCATTGAAGCAGAATCTTGATTTTGACTTCACGGCGTCATCCAATGAGATTTACATCAACCTGCGCACCTTGCCTTCACGCATGCAGGGTAACCTGCTCACCTTCATTGTCAAGAACGTTCGAGACCTACAAGACAACCTGTCGGAAACCGTTACCTGGAGTGCGGTCGTTGACTACAACACGCTGGAGTGGGATCAAGAGTCGCTCAGTCTCGAGAAGAATCGCCTGAGCGAAGTGTCGGTATTTGCGTCGTTGCGCAACAAGGGACGCGAGAGTGGTCGTTTCAATATCTCAGGACTCCCCACTTGGATTGTGCCTTCGGTAACGACAGGTGTTCTGGGGACCAACGAATCGACAACCATAGATTTTACTGTAGGAGCTGACGCCCCTGTGGGTTCTCATTCGGTCTATGCCTACGCAGTCAACGATGATGACATCTGCTCGCCGTTGTTGCTCAACATCCACGTGAGCGGCAATGACCCGCAGTGGACCATTAACCCCGGTGACTATGAAAGTTCGATGAACATGGTCGGACAGATCTACTTTGGAGACAAAATCTGCACCAATACCAATACCAAACTCGCAGCATTTGTCAACGGTGAGTGCTGTGGCGTGGCTTCACCCAAGCTGGTCACCAGCCGTGATGCTTACTTTGTGGACATGACCATCTATGGTCTGGAGGATGTCAGTGTGCCTCAGCCCATCACCTTCCGCATCTATGATGCCGAGCAGGGTGTGGTATTGAGTGACGTAATCACCTCCTTGAATGGTGTGGCACTGGACATTCCCTATCGTCCCAACGACTTGGTCGGTGATTATGACAATCCCGTCAAGTGGACGGCTGGTGAACAGATTGAGCAGTTGTGCAACTTGAAGAGCGGCTGGAACTGGATTTCACTCTACGTGCAACCCGATGAGGATAAGGCCGATCTGGAGAGCGTGTTCGGCCATGCCAAGGTATTCAACACCATCAAAGGCAAGGAAGGCTTTGCCATGAACAGCGGTTCCAAGTGGACCGCCGAGGGGCTGGGCGACCTTGCTGTGGGCACTCTGTACAAACTCAAGGTGAAGCAGGATGTCAATCACAACATTGTGGGCAACCGCATCAACACGCTGGAGACCTACCAGAAAATATATCCTGGTTGGAACTGGATTGGACCGCTGTCCATCTATAACCTGAGCCTTGGAGAAGCATTTGCCGACCTGTCACCCGTGCGTGGCGACATCGTCAAGAGCAAGGACCAGGTAGCCTTCTATGACGGCTACAAGTGGGAGGGCGACCTGAGTGCCTTAATTCCCGGTATGGGCTACTATTACAAGTCCAATAACCCCGATACGGTGAGGTTCCGCTATCCCACGATTGATGCCTCCTATAACTTCGCTCCTGTGGTGAGAATGGCTCGCTCTTCATCCAATTCACCCTTTGAGCCTGTTGACCACCACCAGTTCAGCGACAACATGAATGTCGTTGCTCACGTGATGGTTGACGACGTACTGGTAGACACACTCTTCGTTGGCGCATTCATCGATGACGAGTGCCGAGGCGTGACCACTGCCACTGAGGATGGCTACTACCTGTTGACGATTGCCGGAAACGCTGACGAGATGGGTAAGTACGTGAAGTTTGCCACCATGATTGAAGGACAGATTGTCACTATCAACGAGCAGTTGCCTTGGGTGAGCGATATCATCTATGGCGACCTGGACGAACCTGTTCTGTTGACTGTCGGTTCAAGTGGTGTGAATGATATTCAGGTCATGAATAGCAACATAACTGTCACGCCAACCCTTGTAAAGGATGCGATCCAGGTACGTTCCGATGCCTTGTTGGGTTCGGTAACTGTTTACTCGGTTAGCGGCAGCATCGTGGTACGCTTGTCTCAGATCAATGAGAATGCCGTGTCAATCAGTCTGGATCACGTGTCGGCAGGTGTATACTTTGTCGAGGCAATGACTACAGACGGCTATCGCGTCGTTAAACAGATTATCAAGCAATGATGAGTCACATCATTTTTTCACACTCATTATTTTGATATCAAGGTAAAGGCCACACCGTCAGCAACTTCGTTGACGGTGTGGCTTGCCTTTGGTCCAACTATGATTTAGACTAAAATATCGTGACCGTTTGAGATGAGGAAACACTTATTCGGTCATTGCACATTTGTGTCACATTTGAAGACTGCGACGTTGTGGACATTCAACCTAGCGCATTTCATGATAATAGGGTAAGTCCCAACTGTATCATTCTTCAAATTCAGGCGCTGAAATTCAGTGATTTATTCAATGAATTTTCAGTGCCGTTTTCTTTTTTAATTTGGAATATTTTTGCGGAAAGGTTGGTAGTTGAAGAAAAAGTTGTACCTTTGCGGCAAATTTGATGGTAATCGGGTGGCTTGACCACCGCGATGCAAGGGAATCCGGTGAGAGTCCGGAACTGTACCTGCAGCTGTAATCCCCTCAAACACAGGGTCTGCTTACTGAATGTCACTGGCCGTGTACATGGTTGGGAAGGCAAAGCAGACTGGGGAAAAGTCAGAAGACCTGCCATGATTTAGCTTTTAGCCATTAGCTGCGGCTGATGCAAGAAGCTGAATAAATTAACTTTAGTACGTTCACTCAGGAACAGGTGTGACGGAAAGCAAATGAAGAAAAGAAAAAGACTGACGGCAGCAGTGCTGGCTTTATGCACGTTTGCGGCTGTCAATGGACAGAATGACATCTGGCGGCAGGATAGTCTGCCCGAGGTGGTTGTAACGGGTACTGGCACTCAGCACCTGTTGAAGGATGCGCCCGTACAGACCGAGGTAATTACCAGTAAAATGTTGCGCAATTACGCGGGCAAGAGCATCGAGGATATCCTGGGCGGTCTCACTGCGTCATTTGCCTTTAACCAGGATGATATGGGTTCGCAGATGCAGCTGAACGGTTTGGGCAACTCCTATATCTTGGTTTTGATTGACGGCAAACGCATCCATGGCGACGTAGGTGGTCAGAATGACTTGTCGCTGATTGACCCGCAGAATATCGAGAAAATCGAAATCGTGAAAGGTGCGTCGAGTGCGCTCTATGGCTCCGACGCCATTGCCGGTGTAGTAAACATCATCACCAAGAAGCATCGCGAGGAGGGTTTATTAATTGAGAACACCACACGCGTGGGCAGCTATGGCGACGTGCGGCAGCACAACGGACTGGCGCTGAATTATGGCAAGTTCAGCAGCTATACCAACTTCCAGTTGCAACACAGCGATGGCTGGCAGAATACCTCGGTCGAGCATACCGAGGGGTCAGAGCCGCCCATTACCGACTCCCGCAACAAGACCGTGAACCGCCACACCAACTGGCAAATCGCCGAGCGTCTGACCTATCAGCCGACTAGGAATATAGAACTCTATGCTGACGGCAGCACCTACTGGAAGCGCATCTACCGCGTGAGCGGCCGCCATCCCCACTACGACGTGAAAACCTGGGACATGGAGTACCACAACGGCTCGGCATCCATCGGCGGCAAGTGGAATCGATCAAAGACCGACTATATTTCGCTCGACGTGGACTGGCACCGTCATGCCTATTATTACTACTACACCGCCACGACACTCGTCGAGGACTACGAGAAGAGTGCAGGCACTCCCTATTACCCTTATTACCCCTACCTTCCCGACCAAAAAGAGTTGCAAAGTGACCAGCAACGCACGATGGCAGCGCTGAAGGGCGTATTCACCCTACCCTACGAGAACATCCTGAGTGCCGGCGCAGAGTTTCGCTACGACTGGCTCCATGCTCCCACGCGCGTCAAGGGCGGCAAAGCCAGCGACTGGACCGCTGCCGTGTATGTGCAGGACGAATTCAACCTCATCCACAACGTGAACATCACCGCCGGCCTGCGCCTAAATCAGAATGAGCAGTTCGGCACGAAGTTGACGCCCAAAGTGTCGGCAATGTGGAAGATTGGGCAGCCCTGGCGCTTGCGTGCCACCTGGAGCCAAGGTTTCAAGACTCCTGCCATACGTGAACTGTTTTACCGCTATGTGCGCCAGATGAGCGGCACCTACTTGTACCTAGGCAACACCGACCTCAAGCCTCAATCGAGCAACTATTTCTCGCTTAGCGGCGAATATGGTTGGCGCGGCCTGAATATCACCGTCACGGGTTATTATAATAAGGTTAAGGATATGATAGCGCTGGTGACCATTCCCAACTATCAGGCACCTGACGAGTATATCATCCAATATGACCCCGTCAAAACGCGCCAGTACCAGAACATTGAGGATGCCAAGACCTATGGTGTTGATGTAAACATCAATTACCAGTGGCGCGAGTTCGCTTTCGGTTTGGGCTACAGTTATCTCGATACCGATGCCAACCAGTATGACACCAACCATGACAAGATGCGTAAAGTCACCATCGACGGCATGGCCCACCACAAGGGCAACTGGTTCGCCACATGGAGTCACCGCTTCTCGAATGACTACCGCCTGGGCGTGGGCATCTACGGCCGCATGTCGAGCACCCGCTACTATCAAGATGACGGCAACGGCAAGGGCTACCAGACCTGGCGCCTGTCCACCACCCATGACCTAGGGCATTTCAAGGCGACGACATGGCGCCTGGAGGCAGGTGTGGACAACATCTTCAACTACTGCGACCGCACGCCCCACGGGCTGCACTTGGGCACGACAACTCCGGGTCGCACAGGATATGTGTCTCTGACCATCCGCTTCAATCAAGGAAAGAAACTTTCTAATAAGTATAAGTCTAACTATAAACAACAAAACAATGATGAAGATTAAATCTTTATTGATTGCCATGATGGCAATCTGCCTGACCATGGGCATCACTTCTTGTAAAGATGACAAGGACGATCCCATCGAAAACAACTACACCATTTACCAGAAAGCCGTTACCCAGACCGTGAAGTCACAGAAGAAGAGCGACAAGGTTATCCTGCTGGTTGCCTTCGGCTCAACCTGGGAGCAGGCCTACAACGCATTTGATGCCACTGTTGAAGCCTACAAGAAAGCCTTCCCCAGTTACGACGTGTTCCTGTCATTCTCCTCGGCCATCTGCATCAACCGTGCCGCTGCCGGTGAAAACGTAGATCCCCGCAACTTCTATGCACCTCCCTTCTGGCTCAACGCCTTTGCCGAGGTTGAGTACATGGAAATCGTCGTACAATCGCTGCAGGTAATTCCCGGAGAGGAGTATACCCGCGTGATCAACTACATCAAGGACTTTGCCAACAATGCCAACGGTGACATCAGTGACAAGTATCTGTCGATTGTTGACCTCAAACTGGGTGTGCCCCTGTTGCAGGATGCCGAGGCTGATGTTAACCTCGTTGCCACCGAGTTGAACAAGCTCTACAAGGACAAAGCCAATGAGGGCGTTGTTGCCTTCATGGGCCATGGTAACCCCGACAGCTACGACACCTATAAGGCCAACGTGCGCTACACCCAACTCGAGGAAGCCCTCCAGCAGTACAGCAACCACTACTTCGTGGGCACCGTTGACATGATGGACAACTTCAAGACCGACGTGTATGAGCGTATGCTGGCTGCCGGTATCACCAGCGGTAAGGTATATTGCCACCCGCTGATGTCAATCGACGGTGACCATGGTCACAACGACATGGCCGGTGACGATGACGACAACTGGGACGGCGTGAAGTTCACCCCCAATGACGAGGGCGAGGTTGAAGACACCTCCTGGAAGATGTACTTCCAGCACCTGGGTTATGAGTGCAACAACTCGACCATGATCGAGAAGGGCCTGCTGGAGCTCCCCTCCATCCGTCAAGTGTGGATGAACCACACCCGTGACGCCATCAACGGTGATCCCCTCGACTTCTATCACAGCAAGAATCCCGAGTAAATCAATTCTAAACTACGAATTACGCGAATTATCCTCATTGGCTTCGCCGCGAAACATTCGTTAATTTGGCGTAATTCGTAGTTTAAATGTAAACACACATGATTAAAAAAATCTTATTAATTACAGTAGCACTCCTTTCATGGAGTGCTGCTGTTTCCCAAATCCATAAGATGGAACGCAGCGACTCATCGATGATGAGCCGCTCTTATACCTTAAATCCCGTGGTCGTGACCGGTTCAGGTCACCACCAGCGCCTGAAATCCACCGCTACTCCCGTTCATGTACTCAGCCAACAGGAAATCAAGGAGCAAGGCATCACAACGTTTGACGGTGCCTTGACTCGCATGATGCCCCAGGTGTCGATGGCCCCCAACTCGATGGGCACTTTCTTGAGGCTCAACGGACTGGGAAACAAGTATATCCTGATACTTATCAACGGTCAGAAACTGACGGGTGACATCTCAAACAATGTGGACCTGAACCGCATCAACATGGCGCGCGTGAAGCGCATTGAGGTGCTGGATGGTGCTGCATCGTCGCTCTACGGCTCGGACGCCATAGCTGGTGTCATCAACATCATCACCGACCAACCCACTCGCGATTTGGTGAGTGTGAGCAGCGACACACGCGTGTCGGGCCATGGCCAACTGACCGAAAACATCACCCTTGACATCTACAAGAATGGCTTTGGCTCCTATACCTCGTTCTCACGTGACCAAGCCGACAGTTACCGCATCAACGACGTGGAATATGTCAAGGACTCCGAAACCGAGACACAGCCGACCATTGCGCCGTTCTTTACGGGTTATCGCGCAAACCTCGTGGGCCAGAAGTTCACCTTTGCCCCCAATGAGCACTTGGCGCTCAATGCCGGCATTGACTATTCCTACAAGATTACTGACCGCCCCAACACGCGCAAGGACATCACCGGCGGTACCGACTATGAGATGCGTTACAAGGGCCTGCGCTGGAACGTGGGCGGCATCTACAAGTTCACGAGCCGCAATTCACTGCAGGCCGACTTCACCGTAGACCGTTTCCGCTACGGCAAGCAGTATGACGTGGCCACTAAGACCTACGCCATCGACGATTATGTGCAGTCCAAGAAACAGCGCTCGATGGAAGGACAACTCAAGGCCATTTTAGGTCTGATGAAGAATTCAACGACGATCTTCGGTGCCGACTGGCGCAAGGATTATTTGACCGCGACCTCGGGCAACATTAACCAGAATGCCTATACGGCAGCAGCCTTTGCCCAGCATGAGATGCTGTTCTTTGACCGACTCACTGCAACAGTGGGATTGCGCCTCACCTATCACGAGACGTTCAACTGGCACCTCACGCCCAAGGCCACGCTGATGTATGCACCGGGCAACTTCCGCCTGCGTGCCACCTATTCGGCTGGTTTCCGTGCCCCGGGTCTTGACGAGTTGTATTACCATTATTTCTCGGTCAACCGCGGCAAGGCACAAATCATCTTCGGCAACAAGGATCTCAAGCCCGAAAAGAGCAACTATTTCTCGCTCAACGCCGAGTATCGCAGCAATATCCTTGCCGTGAGCGTGACAGGTTTCATGAACCGCATCAACGACATGGTCATCAGGCAGAACATCGACGTGGATGCCACATCACTGGCCATGCTGCAAGCCGAATTTCCCGAGATGACCGATGACCAAGCGCAGAAACTGGAGCGCTACTCCCTGTACAAAAACAGTGACAAAGGTGACGTCAAAGGCGTGCAGGTCAATGTCTCGGCCAATCTGTTCCGAGGCTTCAACCTGTCGGCCAACTACGTTTACACCTATGCTCGCACCTGTAGCGGCGACCAATGGACTCCCCTGGAGCGCAGCATCCGTCATGCTGCTACCGTTGCGGCCAACTATTACCACAGCTGGGGCAATTACGCCCTCAACGTGAACGTCAACGGCAGGTTGCAGTCCAAGACCTACTATCCCGACTATGAAGATGCACCAGGCTACGGCATCTGGAATCTGAACACTACCCATTCGTTTGATGGGTTGAAACACTTGTATCTGGAGCCGAGCATCGGCATCGACAACATCTTTGACAAGGTGGACCGTCGCATCGACTCATCCAACCGCAAGTATGCTCTGTACTCACCTGGCCGCATGCTCGTGATTGGCCTGAAATTGAAAATCAAGTAACCTTATATTGTAATCACTATGGAGGATTGTCGGGAGACAAAGCCTCCATTTTTTAATTATTTTGCTAAATTTGCAACTGTTATGGGTAAGATTATAGTAGCAGGCATCGGACCTGGCAGTAAAGAAGACATCACGCCCGCCGTACTTGAAGCAGTGCGTGCGGCTGACGCCATTGTGGGCTATAAATACTATTTCCAGTTCATCCAGGAATTTGTCCAGGTTGGCTGCGAGTGTATCGACACGGGTATGAAGCGGGAACGAGAACGTGCCGAGCAGGCCTTTGAACTGGCCGAGCAAGGCAAAACGGTCGTGGTGATTTCCTCGGGTGACGCGGGCATCTACGGCATGACACCGCTGGTGTATGAAATGAAGCGCGAGCGTGGTTCGGATGTGGAGATTGTATCATTGCCCGGTATCTCGGCTTTTCAGAAAGCCGCCTCGCTGCTGGGTGCTCCCATGGGCCACGACCTGTGCATCATCTCGTTGAGTGACCTGATGACGCCGTGGGAGGTGATTGAACGCCGCATCAAGGCTGCCGCCGTGGGCGATTTTGTCACAGCCGTCTATAATCCTAAGTCCATCGGCCGCTATTGGCAACTCTATCGCCTGGTGGAACTGTTCCTGCAACAACGCTCGGCCGATACTCCCGTGGGCTACGTCCGTCAGGCAGGACGCGACGAACAGGAGATCAAAGTGACCACACTCGGCGAGTTTGACCCCGAGGAAGTGGACATGTTCACGGTTATCCTCATCGGCAACTCCCAATCCTATATCAGCGATAATCACATCATCACTCCACGCGGCTATTACCGCGAACGTGATAATGAAGGCGTCAAGCTTGGGCAGCAAATTATGATAGAGTCGTTCCGCACCATCGAGAGTGAACTGCGCAACAAGGATATCCCGCTTGACCACAAATGGGCCCTCTTGCATGCCATCCACACGACAGCCGACTTTGAGATGGAACGGATTCTCTATACCGATGACCATGCGGTTGAAATGCTCTACAACAAGGTCGCGAACGGTGAATTAAAGACCATCGTGACCGACGTGACCATGGTGACAAGCGGCATCCGCAAGGGCGCATTGGCGCGTCTCGGCATGGAGGCTAAATGCTACTTGAGTGACCCGCGCGTCGCTGAGATGGCCACAGCACAAAGCATCACCCGCACTCAAGCCGGCATCCGTCTGGCAGTCGAGGAGCACCCCGATGCACTGTTTGCCTTCGGCAATGCACCGACAGCACTGATGGAACTCTGCGACCTTATCCGCAAGGGCAAGGCCCATCCTGCTGGCATCATTGCCGCTCCTGTGGGTTTTGTACATGTGCGCGAGTCCAAACACATGGTCAAGCCTTTCAAAGACATCCCCAAAATCATCGTCGAGGGCCGCAAGGGCGGCAGCAATTTGGCAGCTACCTTGTGCAACGCCATATTAACCTTTGACGATGCCGAACAACTTAAACCTGGACGAGACCTTTAAAAACTACGAATTACGCGAATTTAACTAATTGGCATCCGCATTCAATTATTACGAATTATGAAGTTTTACGTTATAGGCATCAGTGACGCGCCTCGGCCCTATTTGCCGCCTGAGGTCATCAGTATCATCTGTAAAGGACGCGTTTTCTCGGGTGGCAAGCGCCACTACGGACTTGTTGCACCCTATTTACCCGAGGGCTCGCAATGGATTGAAATCACCACGCCGCTGGATGCGGTCTTTGAGCAGTATCACGACGAGGTGATTGTGTTCGCCAGCGGTGACCCATTGTTTTTTGGTTTTGCCAACACCATCAAGCGCAGGATGCCTGATGCCGAGATTGTGATTTTCCCGTCATTCAACTCGCTGCAAATTCTGGCGCATCGTTTAGTGATGCCCTACCATAATATGCGTGTCGTTTCTCTCACTGGACGCCCATGGCCGGAATTTGACCGCGCGCTCATCGAGCGGGCTACCGAAATCGGGGTGCTGACCGACCATGAGCACACGCCCGCTGCCATTGCCCGCAGGATGCTGGACTATGGCTACAACGGCTATATGATGCATGTGGGCGAGCACTTGGGCAATCCCAAAGAGGAGCGCATCACGACTTTGTCGCTTGAAGATGCCGCTGAGCGAGAATTTGATTACCCGAATTGCCTGATTCTGTGCGGTCAGGCCAAGGCCAGGCCCTACGGCATTCCCGAGAATGAATTCGCATTACTTGATGGCCGGGAGAAGATGATTACCAAGGCTCCTATACGCCTGTTGACAATGCAGGCCATGGAATTGCCTCAAAAGAAAGTCCTGTGGGACATCGGTTTCTGCACCGGTAGCGTGTCTATCGAGGCGCGGTTACAATTCCCGCACTTGCATGTTGAGGCCTTTGAAATCCGTCCAGAGTGCGAAGCATTGATACAAGAGAATAGCCGACGTTTCGAGACACCGGGCATCCATTACCACATGGGTGATTTTCTTGAGGCTGATATTGATACCCTACCCCGCCCCGACGCCGTTTTCATCGGTGGACATGGTGGTCACCTCAAGGAAATCATAACACGCGTGCTGACTGTCCTGACCGATGACGGTTGCATCGTGATGAACAGCGTCACCTCGCCCATGGTGCATACCGACAGCCACCAACTATTTAACGAGGCGTGTGTCGAGTTGGGCTTGCAACAAGAACCGCCCACACGCATTATCCTGAACGATAATAACCCGATAGAAATACTGAAATGCAAAAGATAAACTACAAATTACACGAATTAAACAAATAATAGTGTAATTAGTGTTATTTGTAGTTTTTAAAAGTGACAATTGACATGCAAAAGATAGCCATCATTCCCGTGAGCGACGAAGGCCGCGATTTAGCCAGCTCGCTCCAGCAAGAATTCCAAGCCTCGGTCATTAAACGGGCCGAGGTCTCCAAGCGATGGAAAGATTTTGATGCCTTCATCTTTATTGGAGCCATGGGCATCTGCGTGCGCACAATAGCGTCCTTCATCGAAGACAAACACACCGACCCTGCTGTCATCTGCGTGGATAGCATGGGTAATCACGTGATTTCGGTGCTGTCGGGTCATGTGGGCGGAGCCAACGACTTGACGCGCCGTGTGGCATCGGCCTTGGGTGCGGATCCCGTTATTACTACGCAAAGCGACAACGCCGGCTTGTGGGCATTGGATACGCTGGAAGAACGCTTTAACTGGCCTATCGCCAGCGAGGACGACATGAATGCCTGCATCTTTGCTTTTGTCAACCGCAAGCCGACGGCTTTGTTCATGGAAGTCCGCGACGAGGGCACCGATTATCTGGAAAAAACCTTGCCCAGTCACGTCACCATCATCAATGACCTCAGCGAAGCAGACCCCAAGAAATACAAACTGCTCATCATGGTCACGCCCTACCGCCGCTACGCACCTGAGGGCATGCTGTCATTGCATTTTGTGCCTATGGTGGGTACTATCGGTTTTGGCTTGGCACATCACCCTGACGATTACAAGTTCATCTATGACCAGATGGACGAGGCCCTGGCTGAATGGGGCATCCTGCCGTGTGCATGTCGTTACTGCACAATTGACGTCAAGGCCGACGAGCCGTTTGTGCAATTATTAAAAGAAGGCTATGACGAGGAAGTTGAATTCTTCACAGCCGAGCAACTGAGTGCTATTGAGGTGCCCAATCCAAGTGATACGGTGGCCAAACACGTTGGAACGCCCAGCGTATGTGAGGCAGCGGCCATCCTGGGCTCTAATCATGGCAAATTGATTGTGCCCAAAATCAAGGGCAAGAATTTCACGGTGGCATTGGCCATCGACCATCGATACCTCCGTGACCAGGTAGGCTTTATTGAGATTGTTGGCGCTGGTCCTGGTGATCCTGACCTGGTGTCGGTGCGCGGCCGCAAGATGCTGGAACGCGCCGACTTGATTCTCTATGCTGGATCATTGGTGCCGCGTGAATTGACCTTGTGCGCCAAGCCTGGTGCCGTTGTTCGCAGTTCGGCAGGAATGAATTTGGAGGAACAATGCTCGTTGATGAAGGAGTACTATGACCAGGATAAATTCATTGTGCGCCTGCACACGGGCGACCCGTGCATCTTCGGAGCGATACAGGAGCAGATGGCCTTCTTTGACCAGCACAATATGGACTATCACATCACGCCGGGTATCTCGTCATTCCTTGCTGCCGCTGCTGAATTGAGGAGCCAGTTCACTATTCCCGAGCGCACCCAGACTATCATCCTCACCCGTGGTGAGGGCCGCACGCCCATGCCCGAGAAGGAGCAGCTACACCTGCTGGCCAAGAGCCAGAGCACGATGTGCATCTTCCTGAGTGCCGCCATTGTCGATGACGTTCAGCGGGAATTGCTCATGGAGTATCCCGAGGACACACCCGTTGCCGCCTGCTACCACCTCACCTGGCCCGACCAGCGGATATATCGCGGCGTGCTGAAGGATTTGGCAAAGATAGTCCATGACAATAACCTCACCCTCACCACGATGCTCGTCGTGGGCGAGGCTATCGACAACCGCAAGGGCCTGTCAGAATTGTATAATAAGCATTTTACACACCTGTTCAGGAAGGGTGAAGCATGATCCTGGTATTCGGTGGAACGACTGAGGGCCGCATGGCGGCTAAGGTGCTCGAAGAATCGGGGGCCGCCTACTGCTATTCCACCCGTAGCGATACACAGGACATCCAACTCGTACACGGCCACCACGTCACGGGCGCGATGGAGGTGCCTGGAATGGTCGCTTTTAGCCAGGAGCATGACATCCGCTTGATTGTCGATGCGGCCCATCCGTTTGCCGTCAATCTGCACCACAATGTCATCGACCTTGCAAAGCAAATCGGAGTGCCTGTCATTCGCTACGACCGCATCTTTCCACCCCATGACGAGGATATCGTCTGGTGCAAGGACTATGATGATGCCATTGTACAGCTGAAAGCGCAAAGTATTCATCGACTGTTAGCGCTAACCGGTGTGAATACCATAAGACCACTGCAGGCATTTTGGCGGGAGAATGAATGCTGGTTCCGCATTCTGAACCGTGAAGAATCGCTGGAAGGGGCACAAAATGCAGGTTTTCCCACCGACCATCTCGTTTATTACGAGAAAGACGATACCGTAGCGCTGATTGAGCAACTGCAGCCCCAGGCCATCATCACCAAGGAGAGCGGCGTGAGCGGTGGCTTTGATGAGAAAGTTCATGCCGCACGTCAAGCCAAAATCAAAATCTATGTAGTGGAACGGCCAGAATATCCCATGGCCGATGGGGTTACAGTCAAGCACGTCAACGGGCCTCATGGCCTGCGGCGCATGGTGGAGAAACTGTTGCCTGAGTTCTACCCGTTGCATAGCGGGCTGACCACGGGCACCTGTGCCACTGCCGCAGCCATTGCTGCGACACAGCGATTGAAAACAGGAGAAACGCCAGCCGTGGTCCCTGTCGTCTTGCCCAATGGCGAGACGATTGATGTCGATATCACCTATGGTGACGGCTATGCTGCCGTGTTCAAGGAATCGGGTGACGATCCCGATGTGACCAACGGCATCGAGATACGCGCTCATGTCGAGTCCAGTGACCATTTCGAGATATTGGGAGGTGAAGGAGTCGGCAGATTCACCGTACCTGGTTTTGACTTTCCTCCTGGTGAGCCAGCCATCAATAAGGCCCCACGGCAGATGATGCGCGACAATATCATGGAAAATGTCAGCATCACCATCAGCGTGCCACAAGGTGCCGAGATTGCTCGCCGAACCTTTAACCCAAGACTAGGCATTGAGGGCGGCATCAGCATCATTGGCGTGTCGGGCATCGTCAAACCCTTCAGCGAGGAGGCATTTGTGGCAAGCATCCGCAAGTGCATGCAGGTGGCCAAGGCATCGGGCAGCGACCGCGTGGTCATCAACAGCGGCGGCAAAAGCGAGCGCTTTGTAAAAGCGCAATACACCGACCTGCCGCAGCAGGCTTTTGTGGAATACGGGAATTACATCGGTGAGACCTTAACTATCGCAAATGAACTCGACATCAAAAACGTCACCATGGGTGTGATGTTGGGCAAGGCGGTGAAACTCGCTGCAGGCAACCTCGACACCCACAGCCGCCACACCACAATGGACAAAGATTTCGTCATGAGCATGCTCAACGAGGCGGGCATCAATATCGACATCAGCGACCTCACCCTCGCCCGCGAACTGTGGGACCGCATCCCCTCCAACAAGTTGCAGGACTTTGCCTCCGTCGTCATCACGCACTGTACACAATACTGCGCCCCGCTATTGCCTAACGGTGTGCTTACTATCCTTCTAATTGATGATAATGGGAAGATTTATTACTCGTAGGAGGTTTTGCGGCGGTGGTAGAGGACGTAGATGATGATGGGGGCGCCAATGAGGGCGGTGACGCTGTTGACGGGCATGGCACCCTCGAAGCCGGGAGCGCGGGCAATCAAATTACAGATTAGAGCTAAGGCTGCGCCACACAGGGCGGTGGCGGGCATCAGTTTCCAATGGTCACTGGTGCGGAAGATGCCACGGGCCAGATGAGGCACGGCCATTCCGATGAACATGATGGGACCGCAATAGGCGGTGACGATAGCGACGAGCGTACCCGAGCAGATGATGATCCATGTGCGGGCGCGCTTGACATTAACGCCCAGATTGGCGGCATAGCGGTCGCCAAGCAGCATGGCATTCAGGGGCTTTACCAGCAGGAAACTCAAGGGCAGCAAGATGCACATGAGCACGACAAAAAGTATCATCTGGTCACCCGAGACGCGTGAGAACGAGCCGAGTCCCCACACCACAAAGGCCTTGACGTCTTCCTCGGGGCTGAGGAACTTTAAGACACCGATGATGGCGGTGGCCAGGTAGCCAATCATCACACCGATAATCAGCAGGGTAACATTGCCTTTAACTTTGCCTGAAATCCACACGATCAGCATCATCACTGCGATGGCTCCGACGATGGCGGCAACCGATACCGCAGCGTCACCCAAATAGCCCAACGAACTCAAGGCAACTCCTCCCAGTTGGCCGGACAGCAGTACGACAAAAGCCACGCCCAGACTTGCACCATTAGAGATACCCAAGATGGATGGGCCCGCCAGGGGGTTATGGAAAATGGTTTGCATCATCAGACCGCTCACGGCGAGACCCGCACCCGCCACGATAGCGGTGAGCACCTGCGGCAGTCGGGAGCTGAGGATGATATTGGTCCAGATTTCGGACTCACTACCCTGCCCTATCAAGATACGGCAGATATCGCCTACCGGTATCTCAATCGAACCGATGAACAGGTTGGCAATCATCATCACGAGGATTGCTACCACGAGGGCCAACATCAAGGGCAACGTTCTTCTCATTTTCTTTAGTTTCTAGATATTCTAGATGCTCTAGAACTACTAATTCCTAACTCCTAATTTCTAACTTTTATTGCAGCAGGCGGTAGAAGGTGGGCTGGTAGTCTTTCTCGACCAGTTCGGGATGGAAGATGGCGACAAAATCTTTCAACAGCACATCGGGCTTGACGGGAGCTATTTCATAATAGGGTGTCTGCTTCATGTTGCAGTAGATGACCTTTTTCTCCTTGAATGCCTTGAACATCTCGTTGCGGGGCTCACTGGCCTTCAGTGCCTCGTAGGAGAAATTACCCTGGTAACTGTTGAGGATGCGCCAGTAGTCAGCGTTGGCCGACAGGGCATACATCTTCTCAAATTCCAGGTCTTCGCCCGAGGTCTCATCGTCATTGATGACATAGTCAGCTCCTGCATCGCGGAAGATCTGGGCCAGATAGTTCTTGCCGCCCACGGCATGCCAGTTGCCGTAGTGCATCTCGCCACTGGTAACGGTGGGACGGTTCTCGACCTTGGCGGCCTTGTCTTTCAACTCGTTGTAGCGGCTCTCGATGCCAGCGAAAATTTCGGCGGCCTCTTTCTCCTTGCCGATAAACATACCGATGAACTTAATCCACTCGGCCTGTCCCAGCGGGTCGAGTTCCTTGTAGCCCAGATGAGGCACCAGCGTGATGCCGATTTCCTTGATGGCATCATAGCCACCGCGCTTCGACGGCGAGATGAAGATGACATCGGGGTTCGCGGCCATGACCACCTCAGGGTCAAACTCGCCCTCCATGCCGATCTTGACAATGCGACCGTCCTTCACGCGCGCCTTGATATCCTCGTCAAAGAGGTTCTTGGTGCTGGTAATGCCCTTGACCACGTCGTGGGCATCAAGGATGGTGAAATTGGACAGTTGCAGCGAGGTCATACAGATAGTGCGCTCGATGGGCACCTTGACCTTAACATAACCCTCGGGTACCGTCACATCGGCATCATGCACCAGTGCAAAATGATCTTTCTTACCCACGTCAACCAACCTGATGTCGGCTGAGTCACGAACACTGAATCCTGTGGCATACTTCACGGTCACTTCTTCCATCGAATCGGGGCCCGACTTCGATTGCTTTTCGCCCTGCGAAGAACAGGCGCAAAACAGCACTAAAACTGCAATTAATCCAAATAATTTCTTCATTCCTTTGATACTATGATTTATGCGACAAAGGTACTACTTTTTTAGGGAATGGAGGGCCATGGACAATGAATATTTTGTACCTTTGCACTATGGAAGATTCAACTCTAAAAACAAGGTGGTATGACAACATTTGGGCGGCGTTGATTTTTTTCACACGTCTGCCTTTGTGGCGTGTCTATCAGCCCCCGCAGACGAGTTACAAGACGGTCGTTGAATTCTGGCCGTTGTCTGGCTGGCTCACGGGAGGCGTAATGGCAGCTATGCTCTATTTCGGCAGCATGGTACTGCCTCATGCCGTAGCCGTCATTGCCGCGATTGCTGTGCGCTTACTCATTACAGGGGCACTGCACGAGGACGGCCTGGCCGATTTCATGGACGGTTTTGGCGGCGGTAGTGACCGCGAGCGCATTCTGGCCATCATGAAGGACTCGCACATCGGCACCTATGGCGTACTGGGGCTTATCATCTACATGCTGCTATTGGGCACTGCACTTTTCAGTATGCCCGTGACCGTGGCTTCGCTCACCATTCTAGCTGCCGACCCGTTCTCCAAAATGGTCACTAGCCAACTGGTGAATATGCTCCCCTATGCCCGCCGCGAGGAAGAGGCCAAGAACAAGACGATCTATCGCAAGCCATCACTTGCTGCTGGGCTAAGTCTGACGGTTCAGGGACTGTTGCCAATGGCACTAATGATATGGTTAACAGGCATAAGTAATTGGTATCTCTTTATTTTTGTGCCTCCACTAGTGATGTATTTCCTGTATCTGCTCATCCTGCGTAAGATTCACGGCTACACCGGCGACTGTTGCGGTGCCGTGTGCCTGCTGGTGGAACTGGCAATATATCTGGTCGCCTGCTCACAACAGTTAACTAACGCTTAAAGCCTAAAATGGACGTATTTTTGATTAGACATACCAGCGTCGATGTCCCTAGGGGGATGTGCTACGGGCAGACCGATGTCCCGGTGCGTTCCACCTTTGAGCAAGAGGCCGAACTGACGCGAAAGTCGCTCGAGCCGTTTTTGCCGTTTGACAAGGTGTACTCGTCACCGCTGACTCGCGCCCGCAAACTAGCAGCCTACTGCGGTTATCCTGATGCCGAGACCGACAATCGCCTGATGGAGATGGACATGGGCGAATGGGAGATGCAACTGTATGATAAGATTAAAGATCCGCACTTGCAGGAGTGGTACGATGATTACATCAACCAACCCACCACAGGCGGCGAGAGTTTCTTACAACAGTACCAGCGTGTAGCGGCGTTTCTTGACGAACTCAAGGGACAGCCCTACCAGCGAGTGGCCATCTTTGCCCACGCCGGGGTGCTCATCAGTGCAGGGCTCTACGGCGGACTGTATTCCTGGAAAAACGCTTGGGACAATCTTGCCGATTACGGGGAGTTTATTGTAATTAGAAACTGACATGAGAAGAATCATATTAATCACAGGAGGACAGCGTTCGGGCAAGAGCCGTTATGCCGAGGAGCTGGCATTGAGCCTTGCTGAGAACCCCGTCTATGTGGCGACTGCCCATGTGTGGGACGAGGAGTTCCGTGAACGCGTGCGGCGCCACCAGGAGCGGCGAGGCCCGCAGTGGACCAACATCGAGGAGGAGAAGTATCTGAGCCGAAATGACCTCACGGGACGCGTGGCGGTCATCGACTGCGTGACGCTGTGGCTGACCAATTTCTTTTTCGAGAATCAAGACCAGGACGCACAACAAGTTTTGGATATAGTCAAAGCGGAGTTTGACCGTTTCATAGCCCAAGATGCTACCTTTATCTTCGTGACCAACGAAATCGGCAGCGGTGGCGTGAGCATAGATGCCGTGCAACGGCGGTTTACCGACCTGCAGGGTTGGATCAACCAGTACATCGCCAGCCGCTCAGACGAAGTCATCCTCATGGTCTCGGGAATACCGGTAAAAATTAAAGAGTTGTAAGTTGTTAGTTTTAAGTTTTTAGTACGATTTGTATCGCCTGAAAAACTGTGAGGCTATGGTATTATTACTTAAAACTAACAACTGAAAACTAACAACTAAAGAAAAAATGAAGCAATTCAAGATACAACACACCGACAAGTCGATGGCAGAGGCCATCCAGCAGAAAATCGACCACCTGAACAAACCCAAAGGCTCACTGGGCCGACTGGAGGAACTGGCCTTGCAGATTTGCCTCATCCAGCAGACCTTGACGCCCAGCCTCAACCATCCCTGCCACCTGCTGTTGGGCGGTGACCATGGCATTGAGCGTGAGGGCGTGAGCGTCTCACCTCGCGAGGTCACCTGGCAACAAATGATCAACTTCACCCGTGGCGGTGGCGGCGTGAACATGTTCTGCCGCCAACATGGCTTCAAGTTGCGCATCGTGGACACGGGCGTGGACTATGACCTCAGCCACGTTGAGGGCATCATGGACCGTAAGATTGCCCGTGGCACCCGCAATTTTCTTCATGAGCCCGCGATGAGCGAGGAGGAGTTTGACCGCGCCATCCAAGTCGGATGCGACCTTGTGGACGACTGCATCGCTGAGGGCTGCCAAGTGCTGTGTATCGGCGAAATGGGCATTGCCAACACCTCCCCCTCAAGCATCTGGATGAGTCTGTTCGGCAACATCCCGCTCGATGAATGTATCGGTGCGGGAGCAGGCCTCGACAACCCTGGCATCCAGCACAAGCGCGAAATCCTAGCTCAAGCGTTGAAGCATTACCACGAAACGATGGAGGACACGACTGAGAACGCCATCCGCTACTTTGGTGGTTTTGAGATGGTAACGGCCATCGGCGCGATGCTGCGAGGAGCAGAAAAGAACCTCGTCGTTCTGGTTGACGGCTTTATCATGACCGCCTGTGCCATCGCTGCTATCCAGCTCTACCCTGCCGCCCAGGATTACATGATTTTCACCCATTGTGGTGACGAGAGCGGCCATCGCCGTATGCTCGACATCGTCCATGCCAAGCCCATCCTCAATCTGGGCCTGCGCCTCGGCGAGGGCACCGGAGCCTTGTGTGCCTACCCCATCATCGATTCGGCAGTGAGGATGATCAACGAAATGAACAACTTCGACACCGCCCACATTACTAAATACTTCTAAAGAAATAACACTACGACAGACGTCAAGGCGAGCATAAGTAGTTCAGCCTTTCGGTTGATGCGGACGGCGGTGTGCATATCCTGGGTGTTGAGTTCACGGTCGTTCTCGCCGATGAAGGGTTTGTCGAAGAGTTCACCGAAGTAGTAGTGGGGACCGCCGAAGCGGCAATTGAGGATTCCTGCAAGGGCGGCCTCTGGATAGCCGCTATTGGGGCTCGCGTGCTTGCGGCCATTATTCCAGACGAATTTCAGCAGTGATAGTCTTCCCGATGCGATGACCATCAACAGAGCAGTCAAGCGGGCCGGGATGTAATTGGCCACATCGTCGATGTGGGCGGCCCAGCAGCCGAAGTCCTTGTAGCGCTCGGTGCGGTAACCAATCATCGAGTCGAGGGTGTTCACCATTTTGTAGGCCAGCATACCTGGAGTGCCCAACAGCGCGAACCAGAACAACGGGGCAATCACGCCGTCGCTCAGGTTCTCGGCAAGCGTCTCAAGGGCAGCAGTACGCACCTCTTGGGCTGACAATTGCGAGGTGTCGCGGCCCACGATGCGGGCAACTTGTTGGCGCCCCTCATCCAGCGAGCGGTCCAGCGCCAAAAAGACTTCTCGCACCTCTCGAATGAGCGTTGTTCCGGCCAAACAATAGAAGATGATGATGGTATCTAAAATCAGCCACAACACCATGTTGGGCACCAGCCGCTTTAATCCCCACACGACAAAGAAGACCAACAAGATAAAACATACAGCCATCACAGCCCCTTTGGCCATGCGTTGACTACCCTTGTTAAGGCGATGTTCTCCCCATGAAATCATCTTGCCGAACCACACTATGGGATGCGGCAACCGTGACGGGTCACCGAAAAAGAAATCCAGCAACCAACCCAACAACAATGGCAATATTACTATCAAAAATTCCTTCATTCTATTACAAAACTACCAATTTCACGAATAACACAAACAACAATGATTGCTGATGCCAAATTAGTTTAATGAGTGTAATTCGTAGCTCTTTATTGCGGCGACGAGGGCATTGTTCTCGGCAGGCGACTGGGTGGCGATGCGGAAGTGGTGTGGCGTGAGACCTGTGAAGTTGGAGGCATCACGGATGAGGATGCCATGCTCTTGTGCCAGATACTCCTTCAACGCAGCGGCTGTGGCTTGCTGAATGGTACACAGGAAGAAATTGGTCTGTGTCTGTTGAGCCTCGATGCCTTCAATCTCATTCAGCATATAGCGCAGACGCTGCGTTTCAGCCAGATAGGCCGGCAGGTCCTTGATGGCAACAGCATCATGAGCGACAAGCCATTTGCCGGCCTCGAGTGATAAAGCATTGATGGCCCAGGGACGGTACTGCTCACGCAAGCGGCTAATTATTTTTGCTGAGGCTGTAACATAGCCCAAGCGCAGTCCAGGCACGGCATAGCGTTTGGTCATGGAGTGCAGCAATATGATGTTGTCACGCCCGACCACATCGACAGGTTGCAATAGCGATGCCATCGTGTAGTCTTCGTAGGACTGGTCCACAATGAGCAGGCGGTGACGCTCGGCAAGAGCCAACACATCTTCAGTTGGCAGTACATCACCCGTTGGATTGTTGGGGTTGCACAGCCAGCACAGGGCGCCATCCTCGCGCTCCTGATAGCCAAACACATGACAGGCGTCTTCATATTCCCTGAACGTGGGCTGCACAATGCAGCAAGTGCCCTCATGGCGATAAGCCTGGGCAATCAAATAGATGGCATCGACCGCGCCGCTGGTCACCAGCACCTCATCGGGGCTGATGCCGCACTCGCGGGTAATCATCTGTTCCAACGATGCTGCCGAGGGCTCAGGATAGGAACGGATGACAGCCATCTGTGTACATAGGAAGGCATCAAGTTCACTCAAGTCAGTCCCATTGTAGATGTTGGAACTGAAGTTCATTTTGATATTTCTATAACGATACAGATCGTCGCCGTGCCCTTCAATCATGGTCAGTCAAGATTTTGTAGATTTGTTCCATATCAACGTATTGGCGCACGTGGGCAGCCAACTTGTCGTATTGTTCTTCCTTGAAAGCCGCATAATCGAACGGCTTGTCTCCCTCATTAATTTTGTCTTTGAATGATTCCAGCAGGAAATTCACAAAGGGCAAGTTGTCGAGGATGCCGTGAACATAAGTGCCCATGCACTTGTTATCCACCATGTAACCGTCTTCGCGTCCGTCATCGAGGCGCAGCAGGGGTGAAGGCTTGGCATCACCCACGGGGTGTGTCTCACCCTGATGTATTTCGTAACCGCTCCCATACTGGCAAGTAACTTGGTGCGTCTGTTTGTTGCCGTTCATCGTGGTTGTTGTGGGCAACAGGCCGAGTCCTGGCAAACGCTCGATATCACCCTCGACATGGTCGGGATCGAGCACTTCCATGCCCATCATCTGGTAGCCGCCACAGATGCCCAGCACGGTTGCACCCTCGCGATGCGCCCTCACGATGGCCTGGGCACAACCGTTGCGCCGCAGTTCATACAGGTCATGTAAGGTGGATTTAGTGCCCGGCAAAATGATGATGTCGGCCTTCTTGATATCCTCGGTATTGTTGGTGTAGAACAGGTGAACCCGCGGGTCACGTTCCAGGGCGTCAAAGTCGGTGTAATTAGACAAATGCCGCAACATGATAACCGCCACATTGACCTTGCCACGCTCGGCCTGCATCGACTTTTGAGCCAATGCCACGCTATCTTCCTCCTCGATGTAAATGTCTTTGTAGTAAGGGATGACGCCCAACACTGGAACTCCGCAGATGTCCTCCAGCATTTTGCGGCCCTCGTCAAACAGGCGCATATCGCCACGGAACTTGTTGATGATGATACCCTTGATGAGACTGCGGTCTTCAGGCGTCTGTAAGGCGATGCTGCCATAGACCGAGGCAAATACTCCACCGCGGTCGATATCCCCGACCAAAATCACATCGGCATGGGCATGACGCGCCATGGGCAAGTTCACCAGGTCCGTATCACGCAGGTTAATCTCCGAGATGCTACCCGCTCCCTCCATCACGATGGGATTGAAACGGGATGCCAAACGATCGAAGGCATCACACACCTCACGGCGATAGTCGATGTCTGATGTGCCACGGCGCCAGTAGTCATAGGCATTCTTGTTGCCGATGGGCTTGCCGTGCAGAATAACCTGCGAGGTGTGGTCCGACTGCGGCTTCAGCAACAGCGGATTCATGTCAGTGTGGCATGGAATGCCAGCCGCCTCGGCTTGAACAGCCTGGGCACGACCGATTTCAAAACCTTCGGGCGTAGCATAGGAATTCAACGCCATATTCTGGGCCTTGAACGGGGCCGGGTTGTAGCCGTCTTGCTTGAAGATGCGGCAAAAAGCCGCGGCAACAATGCTCTTGCCCACATCGCTGCCCGTCCCGGCCAACATCACAGGATGCAATCGCTTGTTATTCATTCTTTTTCGTTGGCTAAGACAAACAAATAATCAGACAGGCGATTCATCATCACCAGGATATCATTATTGACGGGATGCTCACGGTTCAGCGACCACAAGCGGCGTTCTACGGTGCGTGCCTGAGTGCGTGCCAAGTGGATGAAAGCGGCTAATTGTGAGCCTCCACCGGGTACTACAAAGCCACCCTGATAATTGACATGGTCAATGGCCTGCTCCAATTGAGCGGTGATTTCAGCTGCATGGAGTTCACGCGGATTGATGCTGTCGTCCGGCGTTGCGATGTGGCTCATGACCGTCATCAACTCACGCTGCACAGCAAGAATGAGATCGCGGTTGGTAACATCATTGCCAAGCATCGAGCGCACGATACCCAAATGGGCATTCAATTGGTCTATCTGACCGTTGGTCTCAATGCGCAGGTCGTCTTTCGAGACCCTCACCCCATCCCTGAGGCTGGTCATGCCCTCATCACCGGTCTTGGTATATATCTGTTTCATGTTTATGTTTCTTCAATGTAGAGACGCAAAATCTTGCGTCTCCCTATCAGCTAAACGGTAATTGATACAAATGAGTGTAACTTGCCAATACATTCCTATAGCGTAAAACGGGTGTAGGCACAGGTTCTCCCTTGGCATTATAGACCTGAGCCGCCGATTTAGGTGGCTCGCCCAAGAACTGGGTGTAGTGGAACTCATGCCCGCGATATTCCTTGCCATCGAGCGTGAAGCGACGATAGCCCAGCGACAGTTTGCGGTCTTCTTTGCGAGCCGTGATGCGATAAGGCAACACACCGCACATGGGAAACTCGCCCTCGTCGGTGACAATCTTCTCACACAGGTACATCATGCCGCCACACTCGGCGACGATGCGTCCGCCGCGCTCGGCATATTGCTTGATGGCCTGTCGTGTCGCCTCAGCGCTTACCAAGGCATCGAGATGTTTCTCGGGATAACCGCCTGGCAGATACAGCAGCGTTACATCGTCTAGGCAAGGCACATCACGCTCAGGGTTAAAGAATGACACATTCTCCAATCGGTCGATATTCTCTTGATAGATAAAGGAAAACGACTCTTCGTTACGGGCAATCAGGACTTTTCCAAGATGTCCATTGTCTTGGCAAGATGTTGCACATACTGGTGTACTTGTTGCATGAGTCGCTGCCAATTCCAAGAGCTTTTGCCACTTTACATGCTCTTCCAGCAGTTCAATCAACAGTTTGCTTTCAGGTTTCTCACTGAAGTCCAGCCCCAGGTATCGGGAGCCTTGCTCGAGTTCAGCCTTCTTGGGCAGATAGCCATAGCATTCCACGCCCAGGTCATCACACACCTGCTGCAGCATCGCAAAATGCCTTGCCGACCCCACACGGTTGAAAATCACGCCACTGATGCGAATATCCTTACGGAAGTTGATGAAACCTGATATGAGCGCCGCCATCGAGTAGGCCGCCGACTTGGCATCAACCACCAGCAAGACAGGCAGGTCCAGCTCACGGGCAATCTCGGCCGACGAGCCACGGTCGCGGTCGTAGCCGTCAAACAGGCCCATCATGCCCTCGACAACGCACACATCAGCGTCATTGCCATAGCCTACAAACAGGTCGCGCACATGCTCAGGCGTAGCCATGAAAGTATCCAGGTTGACGCTCGGCCTGCCGCACACTGCAGCATGAAATTTCGTGTCAATATAGTCCGGCCCGCACTTAAACGGCTGAACCCGATACCCTTTACGGGAAAACAACGCCATCAGCCCCCGAGCAATTGTCGTCTTGCCCGAGCCACTGTTTGGCGCCGCTATCAAAAATCCATGTCCCATACAACCTGCAAATTTACTAAAATATACCGAAAATCCATAGTGCTCGTGCAGTAATTCCACTTGACAAGCAACGTAATTTGGGGCATGCAATGTACCCCATTGGAGTGAGACATCTAGCAATGTCGTTTTTTTATCCGAGTAATAAAGAAAAATCGTTATCTTATGCGCTTAATTGCAAAAAAAATGTAATTTTGCACCCATAAATCAATTAACAACTTAACTATTTAAACAAATGAAAAGGACATATCTATTATTCATCTGGGTGCTGACTGCATTGATGATGTCAGCTACGCAGTTCTCACAGGAACAGGCAAGACATGCCGCACAGCAGTATGTGAAACAGAAGGTGGGCAAAAATGCCTTAGTGAAGGAAATCAAAGCACTGGCTATCGAGCAAGCGCCGTCATCAGCAGCTAGTAATGACCGTGAGGCGATGGCCTATGCTGTAAATCTGGAGAATAACGAAGGCTTTGTGCTGGTCGTCGGTAATGACCAGAGCCATGACATCCTCGGCTATTGTGACCACGGCACTTTCAACGAGCAGCAGATGCCCCCCAACATGCGCTCGTGGCTTAAGAGTTACCTGGCATGCGCCAGTGGCGTTAAGGATGTGAATACCGCTCGCTTATTGCGCTCGGCACCGGGTGTTCCAACCAAGACTCCCATTGCTCCTTTGCTCAAATGCCAGTGGAACCAAGACTCCCCTTACAATGACCAGTGCCCAGAATTAAACGGCCAGCATTGTGCTACTGGTTGCACTAACACGGCAATGGCCCAGGTGATGTTCTATCACCAGTGGCCCACGGGTGCTACGGCAGCTATCCCCGGCTATACCCCCGACAACAGCGGAGGCACCAGCTATCCCACTTTGCCTGCCCTTGAGCCCACGACCTTTGACTGGAGTAAGATGTATCCTACTTACAAAAATGCCGAAGACGGTTCCGAGGTTGCCCGTCTGTTTAAATATCTGGGCACTGCATCACGCACTGATTATGGTAAATCAAGTAGCGCAACAGGCTATAATGCACTGCAAGCCATTATCAAGTATTTTGATTACGATGCCGGTGCAAGCACCGTGTGGCGCTGCCAGCGCTCCTACCAAGAGTGGGTCGATATGCTCTATGGTGAACTTGAGGCAAAGCGCCCGGTGATGTTCAGCGGCACTGCAACCGATGGAGCTCACTCGTTTGTCGTTGACGGATATTCCGAGGAAGACATGTTCCATGTGAACTGGGGATGGGGCGGCTTTAGCGACGGCTATTACCGAGTGCTGCTCATGGATCCTAATGAGCAGGGCATCGGTGGCAGCCCGAACAATGATAAATACTCCATCGACCAGGTCGCATTCTTTGGTGTTAAACCCAATGAGGGTAGCGCGGCAACGCCTCCCAGGCTGGCTGTGCTGAGAAACTGGCTGCTCTATGATGCTCAAGGCGATAACTCCTTTGACGCTCATTGCCAGGAAAGCACTAGTCCTTACTTCCCTAATGCAGGCTATCTTGTCTATGTCGGTATGGAGAGCCATTATTTTAATACAGTAACCGGCGACTTTGATCTTGGATGCAGGCTTGTAAAAGACGACGGGAGTGTGACAAAGGATTATCCTTGGGACCTATCGGCCAATTTCACTCCCAACTCCGGTTACTATGACCATAAGAAGGATTTGTACGTTGATCCCATTGCCGATCCCAGATTAACCGATGGAGACTACAAGATGTATTTCATCAACAAACTGAAGACCTCCGACACATGGCTGCTTGATGAAGGCAGTGAGAACCATTACATGCTGATTCATCTCGACCATGCCCACAATAAGCTCACAGCCACTGTCGTGTCGAACGACGCTGAACTGAGTGTGGAGGAATTGAAAGTCGTGACCCCTACACCCACGGTGGGAAAACTTTGTGAACTGACGGTCACAGTGAAGAACGATGGCCCCGTTGCCTTTCATGGCGACTTGGGCATATGCAAAAAAGAGGGTGGATGGCTTGATGCCAAGGGCTGTGACGTGGAACCGGGACAAAGCATTGAACTCAGCCTGTCGTTCAAGCCCCAAAATGCTGGTGAATTAAACTACTATATACAAGACAAAATCAATATTTTGTACTCTGGAACCATCACTGTTGCCGAGATCAACCAGAGCAGCAACTGCGACCTCACCATCACCCACCAAGTCAAAAATGCCGTAGGCACTGAGATTGCCGCTCCCAAGGCAAAACTTGACCTCACTGTCACCAACAACAGCGACCATGATTACTATGGGGGAATCTACATCTACAGCTTTAAATACACAGGTGACGAGGCCGAAATAGAGTATGATGCCTCCCCCGAGACTATCCCGGCCCACCAAACGGTGGTTCTGCAACGTGAGTCGCCTAGCCTCATCGAGGGCGAACGTTATCGCTTCTCTACGATGTATATCAAAAATGGAGCCCAGATCGAACAAGACATACCTGAGGTTTACTACACTGCAGTGCCTTACTACTATACCTACGATGCCGAGGGCAAGGAAAGCACCAAGCGCGCAAATGCCACCCTGCAGCCCGACGCATCGGAGTGTGCCATCGACATCACCGTTGCCCCCGAGGTGACAAGCGTCATCACAAGCGCCAATCCAAACCTGATTATCATTGCGTCTGATGACAGCCCCCTCACCGGCGACAACATCGTCAAGAACGAGCAGGCACACAGCATAAAGCTCACCGACGGCTACCCATTCTTCGCACCGTTTATCATCAAGGCACAACACGTCAGCTACACGCTGACGCCCGAACGATACCTGGACATCCAGAACGACAAGGGATGGACCACCCTGAACCTACCGTTTGCCGCAACAAGCTGCCAGGCAACAACGGGCGGAGCTGTTACGCCGCTCAGATGGTACACCGACGACACCGATGGCCAACTGATGGTCGTGACATTTAAGTATGAAAACGGCAGTGAGCTGTTATTCGGCTTCCCCGAGACCACACTGAATGCCAACCATCCCTATCTGCTGGGCGTTCCGGCGACACTCGGTGAAAGCACGTCGCTCGTTGGCGTCCCCATCACATTCAGCGCCGACAACGTGGATCTATCCATCGAGAACTCGGCGATTACCGGACTGGACTATAAGATGAAAGGCACCATGGCGCCCATTAAAGACGAGAAAGACATCTATGTCCTCAATAGTGACGGCTCGGCCTTCGTTCTCGGCACCCACTCGGTGAACCCGTTCCACGCCTTCTGTGTGCCAATAGGTTCACAGGATCCCGCCAACCTGTTGACGATTAAACTCACCTTTGAACCAGCTGGCATCAGCGAAGTCCTCGATGGTGGGGCCAACGACCTGCAAGGTCCTTACTACAACATCAATGGACAGCGTGTGTCGAAGCCTGGTAAGGGCATCTACATCGTCAACGGCAAGAAGGTGCTATTGCTGTAACCGACAGCTGAAACCAAACGTTTCCCGAGAGTGCGCTGCGGGCTGTTCGCAGCGCACGAACATGCGCGGGCCGGCTTCGCCATCGGCGGTTACACCATGACTCCCCCAAAAACTGACAACGATATGAGCACTATGATGAAATCATTCAAAACCATTTTGATAGCGGCGGTGGTCGCTCTGGCGACATGCCTCCCCTGTGCAGCCCAACCTGGCGATGCAGTCACCGTGACGAGTCCCGACGGGAATCTGGTCATGAAGTTTGCCCTGGCCGACGGCGTCCCCACCTATTCGTTGGACTATTGCGGTCAAGCGGTCATCTTGCCTTCAAGCCTGGGATTCGAGCTCAAGGGAAGACTGCAACTTTCTGGCGGCTTTGTCCTCGTCGACCAGCAGAGGTCATCGTTTGACGAGACATGGCAGCCGGTGTGGGGCGAGGAGGCCTCCATCCGCAACCACTACAATGAACTGCTGGTGAAACTGCAACAGCCATCGGCCAGGGATGGAGAAAAACCTGTTGCGATGCATGTGCGTTTCCGCTTGTATGATGACGGCATGGGCTTCCGCTACGAATTCCCGATGGAGAATGCGCTGACCTATTTCATGATTGAGGAAGAGCTGACGCAGTTTGCGCTCACGGGCGACCACATCGCCTGGTGGATTCCCGGCGACTATTCCACCCAGGAATTCAGGCCCACCCGTTCCCGGCTGTCGCAGGTGCGGGAACTGACCCCGAAGGCCCGCACGGGCTGCGGCTGGCCCAACACGGCTTTCTCGCCAACAGGCGTCCAGACCGCCCTGCAGATGAAGACCGACCAAGGGCTCTATATCAACATCCACGAGGCCGCCGTGCTGGACTATCCCACTGCCAACCTCGACCTGGACGACAAGAACTACGTGCTGCGCACCTGGCTCACGCCCGATGCCGAAGGCGTGAAAGGCCGCATGCAGGCCCCGTGCAAGACGCCGTGGCGCACCATCATGGTCTGCAACAGTGCCACCGATGTCCTGGCATCACGTCTCATCTTGAACCTCAATGAGCCCTGCGCCATCAAGGACGTGTCATGGATCCACCCCACCAAGTATATGGGTGTGTGGTGGGAAATGATCAGCGGCAAGAGCCAGTGGTCCTACACCGATGACTACCCCTCGGTGCAACTGGGCAAGACCGATTATGCCCACTCCACTCCTCATGGCAAGCACGGCGCCAACAACGATAACGTGCGCCGCTACATTGACTTCGCCGCCGAGAATGGCTTTGACGCACTCCTCATCGAGGGCTGGAACGAAGGATGGGAGGACTGGTACGGCAAGCAGAAGGATTTCGTGTTCGACTTCATCACCCCCTACCCCGATTTTGACCTGCCTGCCCTTAACGCCTACGCCCATCAGCGGGGTATACGCCTGATCATGCACCACGAGAGTTCGTCGTCGACAGTCAACTATGAGCGCTGGATGGAGAAGGCCTACAACCTGATGAACCAATATGGCTATGACGCTGTCAAGAGCGGCTACGTGGGCAAGATCATCCCCTATGGCGAGTACCACTATAGCCAGCCACTCATCAACCACTACCATTACGCTATCACCGAGGCGGCCAAGCACCACATCATGGTCAACGCCCACGAGGCAGTGCGTCCAACGGGACTGTGCCGCACATGGCCCAACATGATCGGCAACGAGAGCGCCATGGGCAATGAGTTCCGCGCCGGCATTGATCCCGGTCAGACTGCCGTCTATCCCTTCACCCGCCTGCAGGGAGGGCCGATGGACTTCACACCGGGCATCTTCGAGATGGACCTGGAGAAAGTCAGCGGCTGGAAAGACAAGATGCGTCACACCATCTGCAATCAGTTGGGACTGTATGTCACCTTCTACTCACCGCTGCAAATGGCTGCCGACCTGCCCGAGAACTATGCCCGCTTCATGGACGCCTTCCAGTTCATCAAGGATGTGGCTGTGGATTGGGACAAAAGCATCTATTTGATGGCCGAGCCTGGAGAATATATGATCACCGCTCGCCATCCCAAGCTGTCCACCGTCAACCTAGCGGCCGAGGGTGTCGCCCGGCTGCCCGATGGCAAGAAAGGTGTGGTGAACAGTGTCACCAGATTCATCTATGCCCTGCCTGACAATGCCACCGCAGCCGACCTCAAGACCGCCAAGGCGCATGACGTGTGGTACGTCGGCGGAATCAATGACGACCATGTCCGTGAGGTGTCTTTCAAACTTGATTTCCTGAAACCCGGTGTCAAGTATGAGGCCACCATCTATGCCGACGCCAAGGACGCCGACTACGAGACCAACCCGCAGGCCTATACCATCACCCACAAGAGGGTGACCGCCAAGACAGTCATGAAACTGCGCATGGCACGAGCCGGCGGCTTCGGCATCACCATCCGCGAGCTGTAACCACCCGACACAAGCAACAAAAAAGACGCAACCGCCAATCAATCAGCGATTGCGTCTTCTTTTACGACGACTTATAAATTACTTTGCTCAAAGTGAAACACAAAATTGTAATTATGTGATGACGTCCATATTAACACATAAATGCATCTTGTTTCAAACTCGTCGGACATCGGCATCGGGTCAACTTCAATTTTCCATGTTTTTTTACCCATATTACAAGAGACTCGATAATATGGGCCATTATAACTCAACGAGTTAACGGTTTTAAATAGACGTGTTGAGAAAGGGGTATGATCATACGGAATCGTTGAGTCAAAAACACTTGCAATGTGAAACATTTCATTGGTATATTCAAATTCGTAGGAACCACCTTCGGCAGGAATAAATAAAGGATTAATAAAGACTTCATTTTTCTGTATCGCATCAGGATTGTCCAGATTGGGTGCCACATCAACGGCCATCTTATAGGCTGCAATGAGATCCTGAGACGAAACAAAAACCGCAAATCTTGGCCGAGTACTACCTGGGAGTGAGGAGTCTATCTTTCGAATTGAATGCAATATCCTCGAATGGCCGCACACACAAACAGAATTCGCGTGCCTGCATGAACCTTGATAATGCTCACAAGAGCAGATACTGCAACGCGTATCTTCATAATAGTATGATTCGTCATAATAATACAAGCCATGATCATAGTACGAGCCTTCGTAATCATACACGTCTTCCTGATAGGCGTATCCAACATCGTAAGACTCATCGATATCATCATACCAGAGTTCACTGGATTTAAAAAGTGGGCTTGGCTCAAGCAGTATGCATGACGGTAGCAGTGTACACGCCACTGCCGCTAAGATCGATATTAGTTTAGAAGGTTTCATATCTATGACATTTTGTGCCAGGAGCGAGGTCGAGGCTGATGATACAATTAGGGTTTCTTTATCTATTAGATACTCTATTTTGTATAAAATAGCCGGAAAAACCTGCATAGATAGACTAACCTGGAATTATTCAAGACCAAACCAAAAGTGAACCCGACAAAAACCGGCAGATCAGATTAAACCCATTTCCTGTGTGTGCCTGTCGTTCGTACAATGCGAGAAGCGACTATAATAGAAACAAATGTGGCCAGAGGGTTGCCTCCAGCCACATCGTATAGTTAATATGAGTATTGCTATTAGAACCTGAAGCGCACGCCGGCCAGGCCAACACCCTGCTCGCCGATACCGAGTTCGGCAAAACCGCGCACATTTTCACTACCAGCCTCAAAGCCGATCGCCGAAACCTGGAAATTGAAAAACGCCTGATTTTTTGTTGTTTTTTTCGCATCGACGGATTCTTTTTCTTTTAGGCTACTGTGGCGCAACGTCGCACCGGCAGCAAGCTTGGAATATAATCCCCAATTAGGACGGCGCAGCCAATTGAATTTCACCGACGGCATGAGGGAGAAGTAGGAATTCTTACTGGTTCTGGTGATGGAACTCTTGAGCTTTTCATCTTCAGTATGGTTTGCGTAAGTGGCAATGGCACCCACTGCAATCAAGGGACTGGTACGATAATGATACTCCAAACCTATGGGGCCAACAACACCACTATGGTCATAGGTGGCGCCAAATATAGAGCCAATGACATCACTTGTGATATCTAGCCAAATGCTGTTGGGAAGAACACCATAACTGAAACTAACCTCATGACGGGTTTCGTCCTGCGCCTGGACAGGAACACATATTAAAGCATTGATGGCCAATGCAGCCAATAAACATTTGATTTTCATAAAAATAAAAAATTGAATAATAAAACAGGGCACAAAATTAAATGATTTTAGGGAAAAAATAGTTGGATTGGAAAACGAATTCAATAATCTGCTCTCGCTCGAAAAAACCTGAACAAGCTCAGTTCTTTGCTCGCTAATTCGCAGAATTCGATAATCTGCTCTCGCTCGAAAAAACTTGAGCGAGCTCAGTTCTTTGCTCGCTAATTCGCAGAATTGGGAAATAATTGCTACTTTTGCGGCACCAAATTAAAAAGAATAAAAATGATTAAATTTTGCGTGCGACTGGTGCAACGTTGGTTGCCCGAACCGTTTATTTTCGCTATACTGCTCACCTTCGTGGCTGCGTTGGTGGCTATGCCGTTGTGTCATCAGACTCCCCTCGAGGTGGTTGAGCACTGGGGTGGCGGCGTATGGAATCTGCTGGCATTTGCCATGCAGATGTCTCTGGTTCTTGTATGTGGTTCTACCCTGGCTGCAGCACCTGTTGTCAAACGAGCTATTGCATCGATGGCCCGCTTGCCCAAGAGTGCCCCCGCGGCAATCGCTCTTGTGACCGCCGTGTCGGCATTAGCCTGCTGGCTCAACTGGGGCTTTGGCCTTATCGTGGGAGTCGTGTTTGCCAAGGCAATAGCACGCCAGCGCTCGGATGTCGATTATCGGCTTCTTATCGCATCGGCTTACAGCGGTTTCGTCGTGTGGCATGCCGGCATCTCGGGCTCTATCCCCCTCACCATGGCCACTCCTGGCGAGGCACTCCCCATGGCTACCAATGGCGCGCTGACCGACCCTGTACCATTGGCGCAAACTATCTTTGACTGGCACAATCTGATCACTGTGCTGCTAGCGATCATCGGCATCACCGTCGCCAACACCCTGATGCACCCCAAGCGGGGCGTCCTCACCATCGACCCCTCGCTCCTGAAGGACGATGAAACTGTCACGACTGTCGTTTCCTCCCCGGCCAAGACACCTGCGCAGCGGCTCGAGCACAGCATAATCCTCTCGTGGCTCGTGGCCCTGATGCTCGTGGCTTATCTCGTGATTCATCTCGCCGTGCGCGGTGCCGGCTTGGACCTGGGCGGTGTCATCATGATCTTCCTCGCGCTGGGACTCTTGCTGCATTCCACACCGGTCGACTACGTGCGCGCCTTCGGTAAAGCGACCACCGGTGCTGCCGGCATCATCTTGCAGTTCCCCTTCTATGCCGGCATCATGGGCATCATTACGGGCATCGGCGTCAGCGGCATCAGCCTGGGAGGCGTGATGGCCGACGCTTGCATCCGAATCAGCAATCCCGTCACCTATCCGTTGCTCACCTTCCTGTGTGCCGCAGTGCTCAACATGTTTGTGCCTAGTGGCGGCGGTCATTGGGCTGTGCAGGCTCCGGTGATGTTCACCGCCGGTGCCAACCTGGGTGTAGATCCCGGCTTGACGGGTATGGCCATTTCGTGGGGCGACGCCTGGACCAATCTTATACAACCATTCTGGGCGCTTCCGGCCTTGGCCATAGCTCGCCTCGACGCGAAGGACATCATGGGCTACTGCCTCATCGACCTTCTCGTCACCGGTGTCATTATCTGTGCTGGCCTATTGGTATGGGCGATGTGAGTTTTTTAGCTATTAGCTATTAGCTATTAGCTGTTAGCCTTTAGCCTTTGGTTCGGCGTAGCCAAACCCTGCGGGGCTAATGCAAATTTCGCTAATTTATCTTATTTTACAAATTCTAGCTGTTAGCCTTTAGCAGTTGGATTGTATATCCGCTAACAGCTTATAGCTAACAGCTTATCAAGCGTTTACAGCGACTTGATATCTCCAGAGCTTTCGGGCATCAGGTAACGTGTACCGGTGTCCTTGCTGATCTGTTCCCGGAACTGCTGGTCATAGCCCGGTGTAGTATAGCGTCCCGGAACGATGGCACCATTCTCTGAAGGCTTCATGATCTGGTCGTTGTGCTTCACGGCTATGAGGCGGAAGAGTTTGTCCCAACGCTGCATCATCCGGGCGGTATAGGCAGCACTCTTGTTGGTGAGGTAGCTGACGCGCTCACGCTTGGTGAGAGATTCTATATCTTTCAATACCTGCTCCTGATCGGCAGCATAGAAGTCCTCCAACTCCTGCTGCGCTTCACGCAGGTCGCCTATCATGACGCTATAGCGCGGATAAATCATGTTGGCCACCAGATTGTTCATCCAGAAAGCGCTGTGCTCGCTGAACTCGTTGTTCAAGTTGTTCTCGCGGCGGAAGGCTTCGGGCACCTCATTCACGCAGCAATACACAGGCACATAGGCTATCATGTTGGCATCGTCGCAGTTGAAGTACATGATGCCTCCCACATCATCGGGCAGCCAGTTACGGAGCTGTGATACCAGCGTGAAGCCCGACTGCGGGGTGCCGATGGCCCTCTCACGGAAATAGCTCTTTCCATCGACTTCCCAGTTCATGGGCATCGGACGGTAAGGCGAGCTCCAGGGTCCTGCACTCATGTCAGCTGTCATGTCCAGCGGAGTGCCCTCGTAATGGTCGCGCATGTCGTTCATGATGTCACGCACCGACAACTTTCGGTCGGGCTTGATGTAGAGCGGCAGATGGTCACACACGTCATGCTGGCCGTTGATGTAGGGCAGGTACTTATCCATCTCGGCCTTGTCATAGTGGTGGCGGAAAAAACTCCACACACGGGCATCGGCATAGCGCACCGAGGAGAAGGTGATCGGGCAATAGGCATCGCGGAAGCTGAAGTCCTCATCTTTGCCACTGAAATAGCCTTTCTCGCGTGCAAAGGAAATCACATCCTTGGAATACAGGCAGTTCTTGGGGTCCTTCAACGGGAACTGGCGAATGCGTGAGAGGTTGGCATGGGCGCAGATGCAGTCGTCAGGGATGCGAACGGCTACCCACACGGCACCTTTCACACCCGGCCCCTTGCCCATGATTTCGAGAATCCATGCCTCGTTCTTGTCGCACACGGTGATGGTCTCTCCCGTGCTGCGGTAGCCATATTCCTGCAACAGGTCAGTCATGATGATGATAGCCTCGCGAGCCGTAGCAGCACGCTCCAGCCCCAGGTACATCATGGTGAAATAGTCGAGCAATCCTTCAGGATTCTGCAACTCCATGCGGCCATCGAAGGTGGTTTCGACGATGCTCACCTGCTTCTCGTTGATATGGCCGATGACATTATAGGTGTATTCAACCTGAGGTATATAGCCTCTCACGGCTCCCCTGCCCCACTCACGGACGGCAATCATCTCGCCCTTCTCATGCCTGCCGCCCGGAGTGTGCGACATGGAGCCGGCGAAGCCATAGCCATCACAATTATAGGTACAAATCACGGAGCCATCTACCGAGGCTGCCTTACCAACAATAAGGTTGGTACAAGCCCTTGACGGAGTGACTGCCAGCGCCAACATCGCCACGAGGGAATAGAGAAATCGTTTTGTTTTCATATTTGTCGTTTTTTCTATAGGGGCAAAGATAGCGATTATTTCGCTAAACACTTTATTATTTCATGTTTAGCCAAGTCACATATTGCCATTCTAAGGATATGCATCAAGCTATTGGCCAGCCTGTTGCGTCAAGATGCATACACACACATGTAGCCTTTGTTATTTCTGGGAGAGGGTTGCGAGCATTTCAACCAGGATGTCGATTGCTTCGTTGGCGCGACCAATCGGACTCTTGATTGACCCGGAGAAACATTGCGGCTCCTGGCTAATCATCAAGAACCAGACTTCCACGGTTTGCGTACCGTCGTCTTCATCGGTCTGTATCGACCGTACAAGCGCATAGTCGTCTTTCACCAGCTTCTGGTCCACGGTGTCACCGTCGCCCTTTTTCATGAACTCCCAATTGTCGGCAGCCATTTGCAACTGGCTCTTCATCGGGCCCTCATCATTGTAAGTGACATCGAAACGGATCTCGTCATCAGCCGAAGCCGCGTTCATCCAATCATCACCAGAATAAGTCACCTCCCAGTCAGCAGGGTAGCCGATAGTGAATTTCTCGTTCTCGAAGGTTTTAAAATCTGTAGCCGTCGAAATGAGGTTCATCATCAAGGCCATCAGCAAAAACACGAATATTTTCTTCATAATAAACAATTTTATTTTGAGTTGTCACAAAGCCCTGCGGGGGCTAATGCTAATTACACAAATTAAACCATCTTATTAAAAAACTATCAAGGTCAACTCCTAAATCGTTCCCATTGATGTAGAGCAGCTAAAGCGGCATCATTGCCGAAAGTCAAAGCCCAGGATCCTGTAAACCCGGTTGACGATGGCGAGGCGCTCGATGTCAGGACGCGTGGAGAAGAAGAGGAAGATGAGGTCACGCTCGGGAATCTTGCCGGCATAGATGGTGAAGCCGCCGTTGTCGCCAAGGTGATAGACATGGGTGGGCTGCCCGGGCACGTCCTGGACGAAGAAGCCGTAACCATAGCCGGTATGAGGCTGGTAACCATACTCGGCATCGGCGGGAATGAGTGTCCAGGGATGATAGGCCTGGCGCTTGCTGGCAGCGGTCCACACGCGGTTGTCACGCAGGGCGCGCTCCCAACGCACAAAGTCGTTGATGGAGCAATAGAGGGCGCCATCGGCCTTAGTGCCGAAGAAACTCTCCTCGCCGTAGTCATACTCCTGCCAAAGTCCCTTATCGTCGCGTGCATAGCCATGAGCGAGATGGGCGATATCACGATTGGGCTCAAAGTAGCGGCAGGTCAGCATTCCGGCTTTGTCAAAGACGTTCTTCTGCATATAGGTCTCGAAGTGCATGCCCGTGACACGTTGCACAATCTGGTAAATCAGTTGGAAGGTGGGATTGATGTACTCGTACTGGGTGCCCGGCTGGAAATTCAGGTGGTCGAGCGTGTTCATGTACTGTACCGACGTCACATCGGTGCTATAGAGCACGAAGTTGCGGTCGTTGTGGGGTCGTGCATCGGGGATGCCCGAGGTGTGGCTCATGATATGGCGCAGGGTGATATCGTTGAAGAAAGGCGCCTGGAACTCAGGGAAGAATTTCGATAACGGATCATCCAGCGAGAGCAAACCCTGCTCGGCAAGCTGCAGCAGGGCCACCGCCGAGAACTGCTTGGACACCGATGCGATGCAGAAATTGGTCGCAAAGGACACGGGCTCATGCGTCACCATGTCGGCCACGCCGAAGCAGCGGCTGTAGAGCGTGTCACCGCCCTGCATGATGAGCACAGCGGCCCCAGGCTCATCGGGATTACTGTACACCGCACCGAAAACCTCATCGATGCGCTTGGTCACTTCATCATTATTCATATCAAGTGCGCGGGCGGTGGTGGAAACAGCCAACAACACCGCAATCATCAGTATTGTATTTCTCATCATGTGGCAAAGATAGCAATTTTTTGGATAACTGCTCATAGTTGATGGCTTATTGTGAAAGTATTAGGCATTATCTACTCTGTATTAAGCAAAAAAGTAGTATCTTTGCAGCCGAATTTTTTGGAGAACGATAGCAATGATTCAAGTCAAAATTGACCCGAGGATACTTGAGGCCTGTCCCGAGTGCCGCATCGGGCTGGTCCGTGCCACAGTCGTCAACGAACCGACGAGCGACGAACTGTGGGCTGAGATTGAGTCCGCCGCCCAGGACATCAGCCAACGCTACGAGTTGCTGGAAATCAACCAGCGACCCGCCATTGCCGGCACGCGCCACCTGTACAGGGCCTTGGGCAAGGACCCAAGCCGCTACCGCGTGGCAAGCGAAGCCCTGTGCCGACGCATCATCCGCGGCCTGGGCATCTACCGCCTGACGACACTGATCGATGTAGTCAACCTGGTGTCCATCAAGAGTGGCTATGCCATCAGCGGCCTGGACGGGGACCGTATCGTGGGCGACACCCTGACCATGAGCGTGGGTACGGCCGATGATGTATATCACGGCATCGGGCGCGGCCTGCTCAATATCGAGGGCATGCCAGTCTATCGTGATGCTGCGGGGCCTATTGCCACCCCGACAAGCGATGAGGAGCGCACCAAGTTCACCGAGGAGACCGTCACGGCCCAAATCAACATCAACGCTTTTGCCCCCGAGATGCCGCTGGAGGAGGCCGTGGACTGGATGGCCAGCCTGCTGAAAAAGTATGCCCACGCCACCGCAGTCGAGACCGGCATTGCTGACTTCAAAGAATGAATACAGTAGATTGAACTTAAAACACTAGATTATGGAAATATTACAGATTATTGAAAAAAACGTCAACCAGCGCTACATCGACCAGGTGGTTGAAGTGCTCAAGGACGGCGGACTCATCATCTACCCGACCGACACGGTGTACGCCCTGGGTTGCGACGCGCTCAACAACCAAGCCATCGAGCGCATCTGCTCCATCAAGGAGATGAAATCGGCCAAGACCAACCTGTCGATCATCTGTGACGACATCTCGCAGGTGGCGCAGTACGCCAAGTTTGACAACACACAGTTCCGCATGATGAAGGCCAACCTGCCCGGTCCGTTCACCTTCATCTTCCCTGCCCTGTCCAAACTGCCCAAGGCCTTCAAGGGCCGCCGCAGTGTGGGCATCCGCATTCCCAACAATGAGATTGCACTGGCTATCGTGCGCACCTTGGGTGGTCCCATCCTGACTACCTCGGTGCCTGGTGAGGACGAGGACTACCGCTGTGAGCCCGGCCTGATGGCCGAGGCCTTTGGGTCGCAGGTGGACATCGTCATCGATGCCGGGCGTGGCCAGCTCATGCCGTCGACCATCGTGGACTGCACCAGCGGCACCCCTGAAATCACCCGTCAAGGCAAAGGGGAACTTATCAGTTGATAGACAACATAGTGACAGAACAATAGATTTGCTGACAATGAAGAAAATCATGATTTGCCTGACAGCACTGCTGGTGCTGACGGCATGTAACAAAAAGAGTGACAACAACCAAGCTACCGATAACAATGATGCCCAGACTGAGGTGACTACCGACGGCGCAGAGAGCGATGGACAGGGCGAGTGGCTCAAGCAGACCACCCTCATGTCCAACAAGCCGATGGTCGTTGACTTCTTTGCCACTTGGTGTGGTCCCTGCAAGGAATTGGCTCCCATTCTTGACAAGATTGAGCAGAAGCACAAGGGCGAAATCATCTTTGACCGCATCGATGTCGATCAGAAGCCCGAGTTGGCCATGGAGTTCCACGTTGAGGCTATTCCCCTGCTGGTGTTCATCACCCCCTCGGGCGAATACCAGACCTTGATGGGCCTGCAGGAGCCCGCAACCATTGAGGCAAAAATCGCCGAACTGCTCGCCCGCAGGGCCAAATAACACAAATTCGGGAACTTAAAACCATAAAGTAGGGCCCAGAAGGTAAAAACTAAAAAGTTTTTTGTAATTTTGCGCCCGAATTTGAAAACATTTAGACTAGTCAATTAATTACCATCATGGAAATTACTGCACAACAACTTGCAGCAATGGTTAATGGTACGGTAGAAGGCGATGCCTCAACCGTGATTAACAATTATGCCAAGATTGAAGAGGCCACGGCAGGTTGCCTGACGTTCCTGGCCAATCCCAAATACACCCATTTCATCTACACCACCCAGGCTTCGGCCGTGCTCGTAAGCAAGGACTTTGTACCCGAACAGGAGGTGAAAGCCACGCTCATCCGCGTCGATGACCCCTACAAGACGCTGGCCGACCTGCTGAACTTCGTCAACAGCCAGCGCCCCGAGAAGCGCGGCATCGAGCAGCCCATCCATGTGGGCCAGGGCACTACCCTGCCCGATGACGTGTACGTCGGCGCATTTGCCTACATCGGCGACGGCGTGACCATCGGCAAGAACGTCAAGATCTACCCGCAGGTGTATGTGGGTGACGGCGTGACGCTGGGTGATAACGTCATCCTGTACCCCGGCGTGAAGATTTACCATGGCTGCCGCATCGGCAACCGCTGCATCGTGCAGGGCGGCGCCGTCATCGGCGGTGACGGCTTCGGATTCGCTCCCAAGGAGGACGGCACCTACGAGAAGATTTCCCAAGTGGGAATCGTCATCCTCGAGGACGATGTGGAAGTAGGAGCCAACACGACCATCGACCGCGCCACCATGGGTGCCACCGTGGTCAAGAAGGGTGCCAAACTGGACAACCTTATCCAGATTGCCCATAACGTAGAGATTGGTGAGAGCACTGTCATGGCCGCCCAGGTAGGCGTTGCCGGCTCGACCAAGATCGGCAAGTACAATATGGTCGGCGGCCAAGTAGGCTTTGCCGGTCACATCACCGTCGGTGACAAGAACGGCATCGGTGCCCAAACCGGCGTTGACAACAGCATCGGCAGCAACGGCAAGTGGCTCGGCGCTCCCGTACAGCCCGCCATGGATTTTGCCCGGCAGATGGTATATATCAAGCGCCTGAGCGAGATGTACAGCGACATCCGCGAGCTGAAAAAGAGGCTTTGAGTTTAGGCTTTAGGTTTTAGGTTTTAGGTTTTAGGTTTTAGGTTTTAGGCTTTAGGCTTTAGAGAATTGAAATTGAGAAGATGAAACAGACAACCCTCAAGAGCGAATTCACCGTCACGGGCAAGGGATTGCACACGGGACAACTGTCAACGGCCACGTTCAAACCCGCCGAGGTGAACACGGGCTATGTGTTCAAGCGCGTGGACATGGACGGTCAGCCCACCGTTCAGGCACTTGCCGAGCACGTTATCGAGACCACCCGCGGCACCGTGATTGCCAGCAAGAGCAATAAAGAAGTCCGCGTGAGCACCATCGAGCACGCCATGGCAGCGTTGTATGCCGCCGGCATCGACAACTGTCTGATCGAGGTCAACTGCGGCGAGCTGCCCATCCTTGACGGCAGTGCCATCATCTGGTGCCAGGAGATAGAGAAAGCCGGCATCATCGAGCAGGAAGCCGAGAAGGAATACTATGTCGTCAAGCAGCGCATCAAGGTCGTTGACAAGGAGACCGGCTCATCGCTCATCGTGTTGCCCGACGACGACCTGTCGATCGACTGCATGATTGAGTTTGACTCCCCCGTGCTGGGCAACCAGTTTGCCTCGCTGACCGACATCCGCCAGTTCAAGGATCAGATTGCCGGCAGCCGCACGTTTGTGTTCGTGCGCGAGGTGTTGCCTCTCATCCAGCTGGGCCTCATCAAGGGCGGAGACCTGGACAACGCCATCGTTATCTATGACTCCGAGATGAAGCAGGAGGACCTGGACCACATGGCCGACGTCATGAATGTCCCCCACAAGGCCGCCACAGAGTTGGGCTATCTCAACAACAAGCCGCTCACGTTCAAGAACGAGCCCGCCCGACACAAGCTTCTCGACGTGCTAGGTGACCTGGCACTTATCGGACGTCCGCTGAAAGGCCGCATTGTCGCCACACGTCCCGGCCACACCATCAACACGCAGCTGTCCAAGAAGATACGTCAAGAGCTGCGCTACCAGAACGTGCAGGCCCCCATCTATGACCCGAACAAGGAGCCGTTGTATGACATCAACAAGATACGCGAGATGCTCCCCCACCGCTATCCCATGCTGATGGTGGACAAGATCATCGAGAAAGGCCGCAAACACATTGTAGGCATCAAGAACGTCACTGCCAACGAGCCGTTCTTCCAGGGACACTTCCCTCAAGAGCCGGTAATGCCCGGTGTGCTGCAAGTCGAAGCGATGGCCCAAGTGGGCGGCATCCTCGTGCTGAGCAGCGTAGATGATCCCGAGAAATACTCGACCTATTTCTTGAAGATTGACAACGTGAAGTTCCGCCACAAGGTGGTTCCCGGCGACACCCTCATCTTCCACCTGTCGCTGATGACCCCCATCCGCCGCGGCACCGCCGTGATGAAGGGGTACGCATTTGTGGGCGAAAAGATTGTCACCGAGGCCGAGTTCATGGCACAAATCGTTAAGAACCAAGACTGAACATAAAAACTTACAATATAATGGATATCCATCAGTTTGCCGTCGTCCACCCTGACGCTAAAATTGGGGAAAACGTGAAAATCGGTCCATTCGTGACCATCGATGCCAATGTAGAGATTGGCGACGGCACCATCATTGACAGCGGAGCCGTAGTGCGCAGTGGTGCGCGCATCGGCAAGAACTGCCACATACATGCCAACGCCGTAGTGGGTGATATACCCCAGGACCTGAAATTCCAGGGAGAAGACACCGTAGCCATTATCGGCGACAACACCGTTATACGCGAGTTTGTCACCATCCACCGCGGCACTGCCTCCAAGGGCAAGACCGTTGTGGGCAACAACTGCCTGATCATGGCCTATTGCCACGTGGCACATGACTGCGTCGTGGGCGACCACGTCATCATGTCCAACTCGGCCCAGCTGGCCGGTGAGGTTGTGGCCGGAGATTGGGCCATCATCGGTGGCGGCGCCCTGGTACACCAGTTCACCCTGATCGGTTGCCACGTGATGATTCAGGGCGGTGCCTTGGTCAACAAGGACATCCCGCCCTATTGCATGGCGGCACGCTACCCCATCGCCTATGAGGGTGTGAACAAAGTAGGTCTGCATCGCCGCGGCTATACCAGCGAGCAGATTGACGCCATTGCCGACGTTTACCGCACCATCTATGACTCGGGCCTCAATATCACCCAGTCACTTGAGGAGGCTGTGAAACTGCCCGCCAGCCCTGAGCGCGACATCATCATCGACTTCGTTCGTGCCAGCAAGCGCGGCATCGTCCGCAAGCCCTGATTTTCATCAGACTACAAGGACAACACAATAGAATACAACTTGGGCAACAATCAGTGAAGTGATGTTGCCCAAGTTGCTTTTTTATTACCGTTGATGTCCAGATAACCCTTATTGGGCGGACTCGATGGCTTGGAGTTTGTCGGCCTCGCCTAGTTTGTAGTAGATGTCGCGCAGGGCGTTGACCAGTTCCCGGTTGTTGGGGTTGATGGCATAGGATTTCTCGAAATAAGGCAAGGCTTCGCGGTAGATGGGATTGACCAGGTCGGCGAGGCGCTTGCCGTAGAGGCGGCTGTTCTGCCGTGTCTCCATCGCCTTGTTGTAGAAATAGCGGCCCACGTTGAACAATCCGTTGGCATTGCTGTCGTTGAGTTCGATGCAGCGCTGGTAGTAAGGAAATGCCACATAGATGTCCTCCTTGCTCTCGATGACAAGGCCCTTGAGGTTAAGCAACTCATCGTCATCGGGACTGGCTTCCAATGCATCGTCGATCAAGTCATTGGCACCCGAGAAGTCTTCACGAGCTAGGTAACTGTTGATGAGGATGCGGATGTACTGCGGGTCACTCGTGCCGAACTTGAGGAAGGCTTCCCATGCCAGATTAACCACCTCCTGCTCCTTGCCCAAATCGTTAAGACAAATCAAGGCATAGTCATAAGCCTCCTTACGGTCATAGCCCGTTTTGCGTGCCAGTTCAAAAAGCCTGACGGCATCCAGGGTATCGGTTTTCTGCCAGGCGGCAATGCCCTGATAGTAGCGCACCTCGGCCACCATCGAGTCGGGCTTGTTCCAGCGCGGATCATCGTCTCGTGCCGCCATGACGCAGTAGTCCTCCCATGCCTGGTAAGCACCATTCCAGTCTTTTATATTATAGAGTTCGCTGCCCACTGTGCGGTAGTTGTCGTGATGGGCAAGCATGCGGTGGGCAATGTCCTTGCTGTATTTGGTCCTGGTCTTGGGGCGCTTGGTCTTCTTGTCGATGATTTTCTCACGCTTGTTGTCCAGGATGTAGATCGTGTCAAGTTTCAAGGCCGTCTGCGCGTAATCATAGGCATCCAGCAGGGTGTGCCCCATCGCATTGATGTCAATCTTCTTGCCCACGCGGCGGTTGTCCATGTACTTGTCATACTGCTCTATCTTGATCTGGTTAGCCAGCGCCCATGTCTCGGCACGATTACGCGTCTCGTCGTGGAAGAGTGCAGGCTTAAACTTGTTAAATGCTTGTTCATAGGTGTTGACGGTCGTTGCCAGCCCGCTGATGGTCTTCTTGGCCTGGTCAACGAGCAGATGCTGTGCCGAAGCCGTAGCAGACAACGACAGTACCGCAACAAACGTGATTACAAACTTCTTTACCATTATTATCCTAATTAAAACCGCTGCAAAATTACTGCTTTTTCCTGTGCCGTGCAAACCTCATTGCTCCCTTATCAGCGTTTAACAACTGACTAGCAACAATCAGGCGGGCGGTGAAACATTGTCCACCGCCCGCCCTGGGTTGATTAATAGTTCCTTACTGCCAATTTATCTCTTCACACCCATGACCTCAAACTTGTAGAGGATGTCATCGAGGACGTTCTTAGCCTTGTTGTCATTGGGATTGGTGTTGAGCTCGATAGCCTTCTCCAGATAGGGAATAGCGGCATCATAGATGGGTTTGAGCTTGGGCACCAGTTCCTTGTTGGTGGCGTTGGGATTATCGTCGATAATCTTCTGAGCCTGCAGGTAGAGGCAACGGCCCACGTCAAAGAAGGCATTGGCATAGGTGGGATCGGTCTCGGTGGCCTTGCGATAGAAGGGCAGAGCAGCGTCCACACCATCCTTCAACTCGACAGTAAAGCCCTTGATGTCATGCAGGGTGGCATTGTTGGGATCACCCTTGAGGGCATTGTCGATGAAGTTGTTGGCCTTGTCATACTCGTTCTTGTCGAGCATACCCTGAACCATGTTGGCCAGTGCCGAAGTCTGGAAGTCAACGATGTTGTTGTCGGTGTAACCCAGCTTGCGGGCCTTGTCCAGGCTGTAGTAAGCATTCTCAAAGTCCTGCACCTGATACTGTGCATAACCCTGGTAGAAGCGCACCTCGCTAAGGATGCTGTCGGGAGCGGCAACGCCGTTCTTGATAGCGAAGGCCGAAGAAGCGATGTCAGCATACTTGCCGAATGCATCGGCAGCACCCTGCCAGTCGTTGGCCTGGAGGAAGATATTACCGGCATTGGCGATGTCACCCATGTGTGAAGTGAGAGCACCTACAATCTCCTTGCTGTATTTGGTCTTCACCTTCTTGCTACCGTCCTTGTTGAGCTTGGGCATACCATTCTTGTCCATCTCGACGATGGTGTCAAGAGTAAGAGCCTTCTGGTAGTAATCGAAGGCAGCACCAAGAGCTGCACTCATCATGTTGTCATCGACAGGCTGGCCGAGCGATTTAGCACCAAACATCGTGTCATAGATACCAAATGCAGCCTTACCGGCAGTGTACCAAGTGAGCACGTCGTTAGCACTCTCGGGGTTGGTGAAGGCAGGCTCAATCTGCTCCATCACTTCAAAAAGTGCTTGAGGGTTACCAGAGGTAGCCTTCTTGGCCAGATCTTTCACGAGGCTCATCTGAGCCGATGCGCCGAACGCCATCATGATGGCTGCGGCGAAGAGAATCATCTTTTTCATTTTTATTAACAAATTAAGATAGTTTATAATGTTTATTCATTGTCGTTTTGTTGGTTCTCGGAGTTCTCTGAGTTCTCGGTGGTCTCGGTGGCCTCGGAGTTCTCAGCGGTCTCGGAGATTTCCGAGGGGGTCTCGTTGAAGGCGTCGCGTACGCTTTCCTCGTCGGTGGTCTCGGGCTCGGTATCTACCTTGCAGACACTTGCTATCTCGTCGTTCTTCTTCTCGAGGTTGATGAGCCTTACACCCTGAGTGGCACGTCCCACGACACGCAGCGAGCTAACCCGTAGCCTGATGGCGATGCCGCTCTTGTTGATAATGACAAGGTCGTTATCGTCATTCACATTCTTGATTGCAATTAGCTTGCCTGTCTTGGGCGTGATGTTAATAGTTTTAACACCTTTACCGCCACGGTTGGTCACACGATAGTCCTCGAGAGCACTGCGCTTGCCCATGCCCTGCTCCGAAACGACGAGCACGTCGTCGCGTGTGCCGGCACGCATGCAGATCATGCCGATGACCTCGTCACCCTCGGCGAGTGACATACCCTTGACACCGGTAGCGGTGCGACCCATGGCGCGTACCTTGGTCTCGGCAAAGCGGATGGCATAGCCACGGCTGTTGGCCAAGATCACCTCGCTGTCGCCCTCGGTGAGGATGGCGCCCACGAGCTGGTCGTCCTCAGCGATGTTGAGGGCGCGCACACCATTGGCGCGAGGCCTGCTGTAAGCACTCAGGCTCGTACGCTTAACAATGCCGTTCTTGGTGGCAAAGACAATATAATGTGACTGGTTGTACTCGGGATCGGTGAGTGCCGTTGCACGGACAAAAGCCATGATACGGTTCTCGGCATCCAGGTTGAGCAGATTCTGGATAGCACGTCCCTTGCTGTTCTTGGTGCCCTCGGGAATTTCAAACACACGCAGCCAGAAGCAGCGTCCCGTAGCGGTGAAGAACAACATATAATTGTGGTTGGTGGCTTCATAGACATACTCGATGAAGTCCTCATCGCGCGTGTCACTGCCCTTTGCACCCACGCCGCCACGAGCCTGTGCACGGTACTCCTTGAGCGGGGTGCGCTTGATATAACCGAAGTGGGAGATGGTGATGATCATCGGGTCATCGCTGTAGAAGTCCTCAGCATTCATCTCCTCGCTGGAATAAACAATCTGGGTGCGGCGCTCGTCACCGAACTTCTCCTTGACTTCAATCAGTTCCTCCTCAATGACCTTGCGGCACTCGGCGGGATCGTCGAGGATAGCCTGCAGGTGCTCGATGGTCTTGCGCACCTCGGCCAACTCGTTGTGGAGCTTCTCCTGCTCTAATCCGGTGAGCTGACGCAGACGCATCTCGACGATGGCACGGGCTTGAACCTCGGTGAGGCTGAAGCGCTCGCACAAGCGCTGGATGGCGTGCTCGGTCGAGTCACTGCTCTTGATGATGGCAATCACCTCATCGATATTGTCGCTGGCAATGATAAGTCCCTCGAGGATGTGTGCACGCTCCTGAGCCTTCTTGAGGTCGTAGCGGGTGCGGCGGATAACCACCTCGTGACGGTGCTCCAGGAAGTAGTGGAGCAACTGCTTGAGGTTAAGCAGCATGGGGCGTCCATTGACCAGACACACGTTGTTGACGCTGAAGGACGACTGCAGCTCAGTCATCTTGTAGAGCTTGTTGAGCAGCACGTTGGGGTTGAAGTCCTTCTTCACGTCGATGACGATGCGCATACCATGGCGGTCGCTCTCGTCGTTGATGTCGGCTATGCCCTCTATCTTCTTCTCCTCGACCAGACGGGCGATGTTCTCGATGAGGTCCTTCTTGTTGACGTTGTAGGGAATCTCGTTGACGACAATGCGCTCATGGTTGTGCTCGGTCTCAATCTCAGCCTTGGCGCGCACAACAATGCGTCCGCGACCGGTCTCGAAGGCATCTCTCACGCCCTGATAGCCGTAGATGATGCCACCCGTGGGGAAGTCAGGAGCCTTGATGTAGTTCATCAGGTCGCTCACTTCCATCTCGGGGTCCTCGAGCAGAGCCAGGCAGGCGTCGATACACTCGCCCAGATTGTGGGGAGCCATGTTAGTCGCCATACCGACAGCGATACCCGTAGCACCGTTCACCAGCAAGTTGGGGATGCGGGTGGGCAGCACTGCAGGCTCCTCGAGCGTGTTGTCGAAGTTGGGTACAAAGTCCACGGTGTCCTTGTCCATGTCCTCCATCATGCTCTCGCCCATCTTGTCGAGACGCACCTCGGTGTAACGCATGGCAGCGGGGCTGTCACCGTCGACCGAGCCGAAGTTACCCTGGCCGTCGACCAGCGGATAACGCATGGCCCAATCCTGAGCCAGACGAACCATAGCAAGGTAAACCGAAGAATCGCCGTGGGGGTGATACTTACCAAGCACGTCACCCACGATACGTGCCGATTTCTTGTAGGGGGCATTGGAGTAGTTGCGCAACTTGTCCATGCCGTAGAGTACCCTGCGGTGCACCGGCTTGAAGCCGTCGCGCACATCGGGTAGCGCACGAGAAACGATGACCGACATCGAGTAATCGATGTAACTGGTCTTCATTTCGTTCTCAATGTTGATCTCTAGAATTCGATCGTTGTCCATTATTATTTGTACTTTTAAATCTGTCCGGGACACCGCACTGCAGGCTCACAATCAGCCCCAGGCTAGCACGAGTGCCACGATATTAGGTTTAACTTACAAATTTACGCACATTTTTTCAATCAACAATTCGTTTTGCGCCACTTTTTGACTAGTGATACCCGAAAATGTTTAAAACAGCCATGATTTTTCTCCAAAGAGCCCTTTTTGTCCCGTGAAATCAGTAATTTTGTACTTGATTTTGCCACAAACAAAAGAAGATGAGAGATTTCGCAGCCATTGATTTTGAGACGGCCAACCGCCAACTCACCAGCGTGTGCTCGGTGGGCGTAGTCGTCGTGCGCGACGGCCAGGTGGTGGACACATTCTACTCCCTGATTCAACCAGAGCCCAACTACTACAGCTACTGGTGCCAGCGAGTCCATGGCTTGGGCCATGAGGACACCGATGATGCTCCCGTGTTCCCCGACGTGTGGGCGCAGATAGAACCGCTCATCGAGGGGCTGCCCCTGGTGGCCCACAACAAGGCATTCGACGAGAGCTGCCTCAAGGCCGTTTTCCGCTGTTATCAGATGGACTATCCCGACTACGATTTCTACTGCACCTGCCTTGCCTCCAGACGCCAACTCAAGCAGTTGCCCAACCATCAGTTGCAGACGGTCGCCGCCTACTGCGGCCACAACATGACCAACCACCATAATGCCCTCGCCGATGCCGAGGCATGTGCCATCATCGCCCTGCAACTACTATAGCAGCAGGCCGGAACCCGGATTTAAAAAAAACAATGAATCGGGGGTGAACCTGCAGCCGCTAGGTCCACCCCCGAAAACGATTTTCTTGACTTGAGTTATTGAGTCAGGCTGGCAGTAATTGCCTGAACTTCACGTGAGAAATCTTTTTCAATCGACATGCGCTGCTCAATCTGGATGCAGGCATGGAGCACCGTAGCATGGGTACGGTCGAGCTTGGCACCGATGCTCGGCGACGACATCTGGGCCTCTTTCTTGGCCAGGTACATCACCAGCTGGCGGGCATCGCTGATCTCGCGTTTGCGCGACTTGCCGTAGATGAGTTCGGTGGGCAGGTTGTAATGGTCGGCAACGGTCTCGGCAATCAACTCGAAGGTCACCTGCTTGGGGGTCACCTTGACGGTGTTGCCAATGACGCTGCGTGCCAAGTCGATGGTGATATCCTGACCCAGCATCGTGGCGTGTGCCAATAGCGCTACCATGACACCCTCGAGCTCACGCACGCTGTCGGTGACGTTGTTAGCAATAAAGTCGAGGACCTCATCACTGATTTTCAAACCATCCTGTGCCGCCTTCATGGCAAGGAACTTGCGGCGCAGTTCAAAGTCGGGCTTCTCCAGCTCTACCGTCATACCCCACTTGAAGCGGGAAATCAGCCTGGGCTCCATACCGTCGAGCTCACTCGGACGGCAATCACTGGACATCACCAACTGGCGCTGGTGCTGATGCAGGTGGTTGAAAATGTGGAAGAAGGTATTCTGGGTTTTCTCCTTTCCTGCCAGGAACTGGATATCGTCGAGCAAGAGCACGTCGATGCTCTGGTAGAAATTGATGAAGTCGTTGATCTTCTTCTGATACACGGCAGTCGTGTACTGGCTTTCAAAGACTCTGGCGGTCACATAGAGCACCCTCATGCGGGGATTTTCCTCCTTGAGCCTGATGCCGATGGCCTGCAAGAGGTGCGTCTTGCCCACTCCAGTCGAGCCAAAGACAAACAGGGGATTATAGGTTTTCACATCGGGATGCTCAGCAATAGCCTGGCCGATGCTCAGAGCAAGCTTGTTGCTCATGCTGCTGCAGTAGTTCTCGAAGGTATATTTAGGGTTAAGCTGCGGGTCGATGTCGTCCACGATGTCGTCGTGCTCAAACGGATTGGCGACACGGGGCTTGTTGATCTTGATGCCCTGCTTGAACTTAGCGCTCGAGTTGTCCTCGGCTTGCTCCACAGCGCTGGCGTCATCACTGCCTACTACATTATATTTATAAATGAGCTTGACATTGGCGCCGAACACTTTTTTCAAGGCAGCCGAGAGGATATTGATATAGCGTCCCTCGATCTGCTCCACAAAGAACTGCGAGGGGACTTTGAGCGTCACACGGTTGTTTTCCTGGTCGAAGTCAACTGCAACAATGGGAGCAAACCAAACATCGAATTGTTCGGCCGGCAGGTTAGCCTTGATGACGTCAAGGCAACGGTTCCACTGTTGTGCAACGTTAAACATTTTCTTATATTTTACTTAGTAACGGTTGGTTTGTTAGGTGCTTTTTAGCAGTACAAATTTCGGCCAATATTTTCTTTAAAAAAAATGGTCAAAAAATTTGCAAATTTCATTTCAAGTGTAATAATGGTGAAAAACAAAGGGTTACGGCACCATTATATTTTTTTTACATTTTAAGGCAATAATTCTCATTCAAAGGACTAAAAATCAGTTATTTATGGATTATGCAGGATTTAGCTATTTCGTTTAGCAAACTCGCAAATGGCTGTTATTTCAAGGGTTTGATTTTGCAAATCCCGAAAACCATAATTTTCAAAAAAATCTCTATTTGGACTCAATCCAAATAGAGATTTTTGGGCATTTCAAACTGGAGAAAAAAGCCTCCCAGATTGATATTTCCTAGTTATATCTAAACGTATCAACATTTTAGAATACTTTGATATTGATATAACGCTTGGGATGTGCCTTGATGTCGGTCAAGAGCGAGTCGAGACTGGCGATGGCGTGGTTGGCGTTGTCATACAGCTCGCGGTCGTTCATCACCTTGCCCAAGGTCGAGTTCTTATCGTTCAACTGCTCACTCAAGGCCTGCAGATTGGCCAGCGTGGTGTTGAGTTTGGTCATCGAGTCGTCGAGGGGCAACTGCTTGAGCGAGGCCGTCAAGTCGGTGATATCACTCGAGGCTCCCGTCAAGTTGGTCGTGATGCCATTGACGTTATTCATCACGCCTGGGATGCTGCGGTTCAGGTTGTTCATGAGCACCGTGAGTTGTTGTGCGCTGAGCTGCAGTTGGCGTGTAATAGCATCGAGACGCGCCAACGATGCCGCCAGAGCGGGGTCAGCGGTCAGTCCATTCACGTTGCCCAGGATAGAGTCCACCTTGGGGAGCATGCCGCTGACCATGGGCAGGACATTATCGGTCACGTGGTCCATCAGGCCGGGGACATCGGTGGTGGGGATATAGCTACCCGTCTTCATGGCCGGGCCTTTTCCCAGATTTAGCACAAACGATGCACCACCCATCAATCCCGTGACCATGTTCAGCGAACTGCCCTCAGGCACGGTCAACTCCTTATCAAAGGAGAGCATGACGGTAATCTTGTTCTTGCTGTAGTCGTAGTTGATTTCCCGCACTTGCCCAACTTGGAAGCCATTGACGGTGACAGGGGCTGCCTGGAGCAGTCCATCAGAGCTATCCAACTCAGTGTAGAAGCGGTTAGCAGGAGTCAACAGGTTGACGCCCTTCAGGTAGTTGATGCCCCAATACAACAATGCCAGGCCCACAAGCACGGTGAGCGCTATCTTGACGTTCTTAGTTAAAAACTTCATCTTTCTCGATTTAATAGTTACTTGGTTACAAACGGCAAAATTACACATTTGTTATTGAATAACTGCCATTTTAAGTCATTTTTGCACTCTTTTTGTGTTTTTACACCGACGCGCGAGGTTTGCTTTTTCGCTAAAGACAGGCTGTGACCGCATCACTTATCATCACAAATCGGTGCAAAAACACTATTAAAAACAAAAAAAGACTACTATTTTCAAGAAAAGTGTTACCTTTGTGGCCTATTATCACCTCTTATCCAATTCAACGTCATGAAATCTCCACTAGCATACAAGCACCTGTACGGTTTGATCGGCTATCCGCTGGTTCACTCTTTCTCGATGGACTTCTTTAACCAGAAGTTTATGTCTGAGGACATCGATGCCCAATACCTCAACTTCGAAATTGAGGACCTGGGGCTGCTGATGGAAATCATCGCCGAGTATCCCAACCTGAACGGTCTCAACGTGACAGCACCCTTCAAGGTCGACGTCATTCCTTACCTGGACTCTCTAGATGAGGACGCGCGCGCTGTGGGTGCCGTCAACGTCATCCGTTTCATCCGCGACGGAGAAAACGGGCCACTGATGGAATTGCGCGGTTACAACAGTGACGTGGGTGGATTTGACAAGACGCTTGACAGCCTGCTCGACAAGGAACATGACACTGCTGCCATGGTGCTGGGAACAGGAGGAGCTGCCAGGGCTGTCACCACTGCCCTGGAACGCCGTGGTATCAAGGTCCAGCTCGTGTCGAGGCGCAAGACCGAACACACCGTTGTCTATGAGGAAATCACGCGAGCCATGGTAGCTGCCCACCCGCTCATCATCAATGCTACCCCGTTGGGCAAGTATCCCGACGATGACCAGTGCCCCGACTTCCCCTACCGTTTCCTCACCGCCGAACACACTTGTTACGACTTGATCTATAATCCCGAGGAAACCCTGTTCATGAAGCATGCCGCACAACAGGGTGCGCGCACCAAGAACGGCCTCGAGATGCTCCTGCTGCAGGCCTTTGACTCCTACGAGATCTGGAACCTCAAGGATTAATCTCTCCAATCAGGAGTCTAAAACCATAAACTCATCATAAAGTGAAACGCATCCCTGCCGCACGCATTCTGGTGCCCTTTGCCTTGGGCATCGTCGTGCAGCAATGGATTGACTACTGGTGGATTCCACTGGCACTGATCGCCATTGCCGTCGGATGGTACGCATGGGGCGTATCCCAGTCCAAGACCCCGGCAGGACGATTAAAATGGCGCACGCGGTTCATCATGCCGTTGGTCTTGACGGCGCTGTCGCTAGGGTGGCTGAATGCTATCATCCACGAGCCGTCACGCCTGTCTGAGGACTTGCGCAGCAGACGGGTGCTCGTTGGACGGGTGGCAAACCTTGACTATACCGATTTCTCGATGCGCCTGGCAATTGACGTGCTGGACAAAGAGTTGCCGCCGTGCAGGGTTCTTGTATCGACACGTGGGTGCGATTACGCCATGCAAGCCGGGGACCTCGTCGCATGGCCAGCCCACCTGAGCGAGGTGGACAACCTGGGCAATCCCGAGCAGATGGACTACGCCGGCTATTTACTTGACAGCAAGGGAATCCGTTATCAACAGCACTTGCCGTTGAGCAAACTGAAAAAAGTAGGGCACTCACCCACCCTGATGACCCGCATGGCGAGCGTGCGGCGTTCCCTGCGACTGATGGTGTATAACTCGCGCTTGTCATCGCAGGCCCAACACTTTACCGTTGCGCTGTTGCTGGGTGACAGCCATGCCATTGACCAGAGTACGCGCCAGGAATTTTCGGCTGCAGGTGTCGCCCATGTGCTGGCCTTGAGCGGACTGCATGTGGGCATCATCGCTGTCATCATCTGGTGGTTGCTATTCCCGCTCGATTATCTGCGCCTCAAGAAACTGCGGTTAGGGCTGTCGCTGGCCTCCATCGTGCTATTTGCAGCATTCACAGGCATGTCACCCAGTGTGTTGCGCGCTACAGTGATGATTGGCTTTATATTCGCTTCGCTGATGTTCTACAGGCGTTCGGTATCGCTTAACGCGCTGGCCATGGCAGCACTTGTCATCCTCGTGTTCACACCCGCAGCACTGCGCAGTGTGGGATTCCAACTGAGTTTCATCACCGTGGGAGCAATATTGCTGTTCGCTCGAGTGCCACAAGCCATCGAGAGCCGTCACAGATGGGTAAACTACCTCACTTCGACAGTCATCACCTCCCTGGTTGCCATGCTGGCTACCATAGCACTGACCGCCCACTACTTCCATGTGGTCTCGCTCATGTCGGTCCTAGCCAACCTGCTTATTCTTCCCGTGCTACCCATCTTGATGGTGCTTGGCACATTGTTCCTGCTGGTAACGGCTGCCGGTCAGCAATGGCAAGCACTGGACTGGTGCATCGATACACTGTGCCGCTACATCAACTGGGCCACAGGAGCGGTAAATGCCGTGCCAGGATCACACATTGCAGGGGTATATGTGAGCACAGTGGGCGTTGTGGCCTATTTTGCAGTGTTCACATTCCTTATCCTGTGGTTCTACTGTAAAGACAGACGCTACCTGCTTGCTGCAGGCTGCGCCCTTATCCTGATGCTGGGGCACTCGCTATGGCTAGACCTGCGCACGCCGCGCCGGGGCGCCATCGTGTTCAACTCATTTACCTCAACTCCTGTGTTGTATTATAATAACGGCAAGGGTTATGTGTGGGCGCCCGATGATGATGAACCCGACTCTGCGGCCTTCACCCGCTACTATGCCGGGCTACTGGCGCGTTACAAAATTGACACGATACGTTTCATCACCGATGGTGACACCCTGCGGATGGATAACGCCCTCATCAAGCCTCCCATCGCTCACCTGATGGGTCATCGCATGGTTGCCGTGGGCAGGGGAAAGTGGAAACATGCTACGGCCGAGAGTCCGCTCACAGTGGACGACATTATAGTCACCAAACGGTTTCACGGCACCGCCGCCAACCTGCAGAAATGCTATCATTTCGACCGGCTCATCCTCTCGGGTGCCCACTACGAGACGTTATCCCTCAAGCAGGAATGCGATTCCCTGCACATACCCTACCACGACCTCTCGTCACAAGGAGCGCTGGAAATCCGCTAATTACACCTGCCCGTTCAAGATAAAATAGGATTTCTTTACCGTGCGAGGGGTATCATCCCGAAAAAAACCGTAAATTTGTGGGCTTCAATTGAAACCAAATTCAACATTTGCACCACAATGATAAAAAGAGCATTACTCATCATGACACTGGTCCTGGCAACGGCTATCGCTGCCATGGCCGCCACTGTCGAGCAGTTGCGCACACCCGACTTGAGCGGATTGCAAGTGAGCCAGCAAGAAAAAGAAGCATTGGCGTTCCTGTATGCCAACATGCCACTGGCCGACATCACCGACTATAGCCTTGAGTTCCATCTCGAGAACGTGCGCGCCACGTTAGAAGCCCGTGAGCAGATGCCCTGGGGTTCACGTGTGCCCGACCTGCTGTTCCGTCACTTTGTGCTGCCCCTGCGCGTCAACAACGAGGCGCTGGACATGTCGCGTTCTGTCTTTTTCAAAGAACTGAAGGAGCGTGTTAAGGGCCTGAGCATGGAGGAAGCCATCCTCGAGGTCAACCACTGGTGCCATGAACACGTCACCTACCAGCCCAGTGATGCCCGCACCCTGTCACCCCTGGCCTGCCTCAATAGCGGCACAGGACGATGCGGCGAGGAGTCCACGCTGACGGTGGCTGCCCTGCGTTCGGTGGGCATTCCTGCCAGGCAGGTCTATACCCCGCGCTGGGCCCATACCGACGATAACCACGCGTGGGTAGAGGCTTGGGCTAACGGAAAGTGGCATTTCATGGGAGCATGTGAGCCCGAAGCCGTTTTGGACCTAGGGTGGTTCAATGCCCCGGCATCGAGAGCGATGTTGATGCACACTAGAGTGTTCGGCAGTGACTACAACGGCCCTGAGGAAGTGATGCAACGCACCCGCAACTTCACCGAGGTCAACCTCATCGGCAACTATGCAGCAACCGCCACCGCACGGGTTCAAGTGATCGACCGCAAGGGACAACCCGTTGAGGGTGCCCGCGTGGAATTCCGCATCTATAATTATGGTGAGTTCTACCCCGCTGCCACCAAGTACACCGACAGCAAAGGCCGTGCGACACTCACGTCGGGCAAGGGCGACTTGCTCGTGTGGGCAAGCAAAGACGGATGGTATGGCTACAATAAGGTCACGCCCGGCAAAGACGACCTGGTGGATATCACCCTCACCCGCAGCAATTCCCGCAAGAGTGGTCCCACCTACGAGACCTTTGATATCGTACCGCCCGTCGAGAAAGCCGTCATCCCCCGCGTGAGCGCAGAGAAGGCCGCTACCAACAAGCAGCGCCTGGCCAGCGAGGACTCTATCCGCAAGGCCCGTCAGGCTGACAACCTCAATGCTGAGCGCGCCCATGAACTCTGCCCCGCTGCAGCAGACTATCTGGTCAAAGCCCGCAGCAACTGGAAGACCCTCATGGAATTCATCAACCGCCACACCGACAATATGGACCGCGTGATGGGCGTGTTAAAGGGATTGAACGACAAGGACATGCGCGACGTGCCACTGACGATTCTCGAGGATGCCTATACCGCCCGTAGCAGCCAATTGGCGCAGCGCGTGGAACTGGAAATGATTACCTCACCGTTCAAGGTGGCCTTACAAGACGCTTTTGATCAAGCCACTGCCGACCAATACCGTGCCAACCCCTCACTGCTGGTGGCCTGGGTAAGGGACAATATCGCCATCCACCCCGAGGAGAATGCCCTGCACATTGCCCAGACACCGATGGGCGTGTGGCGCTCCCGCGTGGCTGACCAGCGTGGACGTGACATCTTCTTTGTAGATTTGGCCCGTTCACTCGACATCGTGTCTCAAATTGACCCCGTGACCGGTAAGGTGCAGTACCGCCAGGGCGACCAGTGGCAAGACGTAGATTTTGAGGCTGTTGAACAACAGAATGCCCAGACCGGTATCCTCAAACTGCGCTATACCCCCACCCCCATGCTCGACGACCCGCAATACTACCACCACTTCACCCTGTCACGCATCCTTGACGACGGCACAACGCAATTGCTGAATTATGACGAGGGTGATTCGGGTCTGGAACAAGGCTCATCATGGAGCAACACTTTTGAGAAAGGCACCACCCTTGATGCCGGCACCTATATGCTCACCAGCGGCACCCGTGCCGCCAGCGGCAAAGTGCTTGTGGCCAACCGCATTTTCCAAGTCACACCCGGTGAAACCACGACCATCAACCTGTCGATGCGGCAGAGCGACGACATCGTGGCAGTCATCGGCAACTTCAACTCCGAGTCCAAGTTCCGCCTGCTCGACGGCAACCTGCAACCCATTGCCGGCGATGACGTGAGCATCCTGTCCCAGACAGGTCGCGGTTACTTTGTCGTGGGCGTGCTGGGCGTAGGGCAAGAGCCCACCAATCATGCCATGCGCGACATTGCCCAGATGAGCGATGCACTCAACAAGTGGGGCCGTCCGCTGGTACTGTTGTTCGAGAACGAGCAGGAGGCACAGCACTATCGTCAGGAGAACTTCGGCACCCTGCCACGGAACATCATCTACGGCATCGACCGTGATGGCAGCATCTGTCAGCAAATCGTGAAAGAAATGAAACTCCAGAGCGAGACGCAACTGCCCGTATTTGTACTTGCGGACACCTTCAACCGTGTGCTGTTCTGCTCCCAGGGCTACACCATCGGCTTGGGCGAGCAGCTCAACCGTGTCATCAATAATCTGGAGAAATAGTCATCAGTCAATTCTATAATATAAGTGATGAAAGACCTGGTTGACCACTTGCGAGATTGCCACGAATTGACGCCCGAGCAGTATCGTGCGTTGCTCACTATGCGTAATAGGCAGGATGTCGACTACCTGATGCAACAGGCCCGCGAGGTGTCACAACAGCATTTCGGTAAAGGGATTTATGTGCGAGGGCTTATTGAACTCTCCAACGCATGCCGCAACAACTGCCTGTACTGCGGTATCCGCCGCAGCAACCGCCATGTGGCACGTTACACGCTCTCGCGTGAACAGGTATTGGCTTGCTGCCAGCAGGGATATGAACTCGGTTTCCGCACCTTTGTGCTGCAGGGCGGCGAATGGGGCGAGGAACAGTCGCAGTGGATTGCCCAACTGATAGGTGAAATCAGGCAACGGTGGAGTGATTGTGCTATCACCCTGTCGCTGGGAGAACACCCGCGCGAGACCTACGCCCTGTGGCGCGAGGCAGGTGCCGACCGCTACCTGTTGCGTCACGAGACACACAATCAGCGTCATTACAGCCTGCTGCACCCGGCTGAGATGTCCCATGCCCACCGTCTGCAATGCCTCGAATGGCTCAAAGAACTGGGTTATCAAGTGGGCACCGGCATCATGGTCGGTTCCCCGTTCCAAACCATCGGCAACATCGTTGAAGACATTGAGTTCCTAGTGGATTTCAAGCCCCACATGATCGGTATCGGGCCGTTCATCCCGCAGCACGACACGCCACTGGGCCGTTTCCCGGCCGGCAGCGTGGACTTGACGGCACGGCTGTATGCTATCCTGCGCCTCGCCCTGCCCCATGCACTGATACCCTCAACCACGGCTATGGCCACGCTGGCTACCGACGGGCGCTTGCGCGGCATTCTTGCAGGAGCCAATGTGGTGATGCCCAACCTGTCACCGACCGACACCAGAAAGCAGTATGCCTTGTATGACAACAAAGCCTCGCTCGGGGCCGAGTCGTCCCAAGGGCTGAAGGACTTGGCAGCCGAACTCGCCACAATCGGCTATCACATCAACTGGTCGCGTGGTGATGCACCCCGCTGAACTCGCTAAATCTATGGAATGAAAATAAAGAAGGGGCACCCCGTAGCGGGATGCCCCTTCTCTGTTCAGGTCAAATGATTGACTCGTTTCTTACTGGAGCGTGCCGTCCTGGGCAGCCTTGATCATGTCCTCGTTAGCGGTGATGTAGATCTCAACGCGACGGTTCTGAGCACGGCCGGCCTCGGTGTCATTGCTGGCAACGGGATAGTCATAAGCAAGACCACGGCTGGTGAGACGTCCCTTAGGCACACCTGCATTGGTGAGGTAGTTCATCACCTCGGTAGCGCGGGCGTTGGAAACCTTCTCATTAGCAGCACGGGTACCTACGTTGTCGGTGTGGCCGTAAATCTGCACATCGGTCTGGGGGTTGTTGAGCAGCGAGGTGGCAAACTTGTTCAAGGAAGCCTTGGCATCGTTACCCAGCTTGGAGCTGTTGAAGCCGAAGAGGATACCGTTGTCAAAGGTCACCTTGATGCCCTCGAAGCCGTTCACGTCGGTCACGGTGTCAACCTGTGCGCCAGCGATCTGAGCGAGCTCGCGAGCCTGCTTGTCCATCTTCTTACCGATGAGCGTACCAGCAACACCACCAGCGACAGCACCAATAGCACCGCCGATGGCAGCACCCTTGCCCTTGCCGATGAGCGCACCGATACCTGCACCGATAGCAGCGCCGCCGCCGCCACCGATGAGACCACCCTTAGTGGCATTGTTCATTGAACCACAGCCCGATACACCGAGCATCAGTAAGGCACTCAATAATAAGCATAAAGTCTTTTTCATTTTTTCAGTAGTTTATTAAATGAATAATGCGAATTGTCATTACAAACGGCAAATTTAGTAAACTTTTTTATAAACACCACTTTTTTAGACTAAAAAATCGGTTTCACGTTTAAAATGGCCACCAAATTGCTGTTTTCAGCATTTGTCTATATGAAACTCATCAAGAACTCCCCGACTGGCAACCTATCTAAACAACAACCAACAACCATAGGCACATACAGTGCCGTTGTGGTTGTTGATTGTCGTTACTGTTACATCAGTTCAACAAGTGTCAACGCTTGTTGGTGATGGGGCGCAGGTTACGTTCCTTCAAGTCACCGGAGCGATAGGCATCAAGCAGTTCCTTGAGGTCCTCGATCTGGGACTTGAGCTCGGTGCCGATGTCGGTATCGTTCACAAGGATTCGTTGATGGGTGTGCTCGACAATGCTGCGCGTGGACTTAATGTCCTGGCCGAGTCTCACGGCTTCGTCAATCGATGAGAACGGCTCATGCTGTACGAGTTCAAATCCTTGGGAGTGATAAACCAGCGTATAGCCGGCGATACCGGTCTCGGGCTGATAGGCCTTGGAGAAGCCACCATCAATCACCATGAGTTTACCACCGGCCTTGATGGGATTCTCACCCTTGATGGTCTTGACAGGCACATGACCGTTAATGATGTGGCGGTGCTTACCGACAACACCAAACTCATCCAGGATTGCGTCAACCACCTCGGGGTTGTCACGCATCGTGTAATAAGCGCCCTTTACCTCCTTGTGGGTTTCCTTATCGGCAATGAAGTAGCGTTCAAAGGTAGCCATCTTGCTCTTGTCAAATGCGGGTGAATCGGGACCGCACCACAGGTACCACAAGTAGTCAAGCGCAAAGGCACGTTCCTCGGGATCCTCGCATCCGAAGTAAGCCGAGCGGATAAGGGTGCCAGCGCGCTTCAGCAAGGCCTTGCCATGGAACTTCTCGCCACGGATAGCCACATCCTTCAGCGTACCGTCCTCGTTCAGGGGGATGGAGGCATGATAGAGCAGGTTGCCGTTGGTAATCGTGTACAGACAGCCGTTGCGGAAGAGGCACTTCATGTGCTTGCGCAGTTTCTCGCTCTCTGTGAACGACTGGTGGAGCTTCGTTACGATTGACTCTTCCTCGGGAGTCAGTTTGAAAGGATGTTTGGGATCTACCGTCGGGAAATTGGTGTCGAGCAATTCATATTCTTTGCCCTTGATCTTGATTACACCCTTCTTAAGGTCCATCTTGTCCAGCAAGAGACGGTCCTTCATGTCAAAGTCTGGACGACGCTTGATGGCAGCTGCCTCGAGTTTGAACTGGATGATGCTGATGGCCTTGTGCATCTGGGCCACGAGCTGTGCTGTGCGGGCACGCTCGGGATCCTTGGCACTGCCGTCCTTGGGCAGGAAGCGCTCACAGGGGTCGTTGGCATAGGTGTCCATTGCAAAAGTGGCCAGCGGCAGCAGGTTGATGCCATAGCCGTCTTCGAGCACGCCGTGGTTGCCATAGCGCAGGGCGATGCGCAGCACGTTGGCAATGCTGCAATCATTACCGGCTGCTGCACCCATCCACAGGATGTCATGGTTTCCCCACTGAATGTCAAAGTTGTGGTAATTGCACAGGATATCCATGATTTTATCAGGACTAGGACCACGATCATAGACGTCGCCCAAGAGGTGCAGCATATCGATGGTCAACTGCTGAATCAAGTTGCACATGGCGATGATGAATTCATCGACACGATTAGTCGAGATGATGGTCTTGATAATCACATCGACATAGGCCTGCTTATTCGGGTCGCTGCTGTGCTCGTGCAAAAGCTCCTGAATGATATAGGAGAAGTCCTCGGGCAGAGCCTTGTGAACCTTGGAACGGCTGTATTTAGACGAAACGTGGCGGCAGACTCTCACCAATCGGTTGATGGTAATAAAGTACCAGTCATCCAAATCTTCCTTGTCGGTAATCTCATCTTTCACCAATTCCAATTTCTCGGCAGGATAATAAATGAGGGTACACAGGTCCTTCTGCTCACGGGCGCTGAGAGAGTCATTGAAGATTGTGTTCACCTTACGTTTAATCCTACCGCTGGCATTGCGGAGCACGTGCTGGAAAGCGAGGTACTCGCCATGCAGGTCGGCCAGGAAGTGCTCGGTGCCTTTGGGCAGGTTCAAGATGGCCTCGAGATTGATAATCTCGGTACTGGCTGTTGCCACATTAGGGAAACTGCGTGAAAGCAATTTCAAGAAATAGAGGTCGCGTTTTCTTTCTTCGGGTTTCATAGTTATTGCTATAGCTTTTAAGTTTAAGGTATTATGATATCATTATCGTTGACTCCCATGAATTACCGGCCTAGAGAACAGGCGGTTACACCTGTTTTCATCACTCAATAACTGATAGAAGTCACTCATATTACTACTATATAACGCAAATTGTTAATAAATATTATTTAAGCAGGGAGATTCTCACTTTTTTGCCCTTGATTTTGGCCGCCTGGAGGCGTTTAAGCACTTCCTGGGCCAACTTCCTCGGCACGGCAGCGAGGGCATAGTGGTCACGCACATCGATGTGACCGACGCCACCGGCTTCTACACCGCCAACGGCAACGATGAAGCCCAGAATGTCGCCACGCGAGAGTTTCTCCTTCTTACCCGCCTGGAAATAAAGAGTCGCCATCGGTGCCCGCGGCATCGCAGCGGCAGGGTTCAGCGGCATTTCCTCATCGATTACCACCCAGTCAGGCAGCGGCTCGGCGGGAGCGGTGATGACGTAGGCATTGCCCCGTGCATCGACACGGGCAGTGCGGCCATTGCGGTGAATGTAGGCCTGCTCGCTCACGGGCAGGTGATAGTGGATGATGTGCTCAACCGTGTCGATGTCCAGGCCACGGGCGGCGAGGTCGGTGGCGACAAGGACGGTGACACTGCCATTGTTGAGCATCGCCACGGCACGCTCACGGTCCTGCTGCTCTTGCGCCCCATGATAAATGCCTGCGTCAATGCGATTTTTGGTCAAATACTGATGGATGCGCTCCACGCTCTCACGGTAGTTGGCAAACACGATGGTCTTGCCGCCATCAAGGCTCAGCAAGAGCCGGAGCAGGGTATCGAGCTTGTCCTTGCTGTCGGCCACCACTTGCCGTACAGCGATGCGCTCGGCCGGCTGGTCATCGACATCAAGTACATTGAGGGTGACGGGATTGTGCAGACGCACATAGTCGGGCACAGGGTACAATACAGTGGCCGAGGCGAGGATGCGGCGGTTGAGACGCGGCATCTTCTTCAACAACTGGCGCATTTCGTCCTCAAAACCCAGTTCCAGTGACTTGTCCATCTCATCGAGCACAAGCAGGCGTGCACCGCTCAGGTCGATGTGCCCCCGCCGCTGGTGGTCCAGCAGACGTCCAGGCGTGGCCACGATGACATCAGGAGTGACAGCGAGGGAAGCCCTCTCGTCAGCGACGGCATGACCACCATAACAGGGCGTTACCTTATAGCCCGTAGCGAGGGTTCGCAGGACCTCGGCGGTCTGCATCACCAATTCGCGCGAGGGAGCCAATATCACGGCCTGCAGCTGCTGCATGGGCGGCTTGAGGGCCTGCAGGATACACAGGGCAAAAGCCAGCGTCTTGCCCGTGCCTGTAGGTGAATAGAGAATGAGGTCTCCCCCACCCGCTTTCCATGCATCGAGAGCCTGGCGTTGCATGTCGTTGAGGGCTTCGATGCCCATGCGCTCTTTCACAAGCGGCAAAATATCTTTCTCTTTCATCACGAGATAACCAATGATGCCACAAAATTAGTTAATAAAGTCGGGTCGAGGAATCAAACCAATGACTTTTTAGTATTTTTGTCCCCAAAATTTATCTACAGATATGGCAAAATTCTTTATTGTGGCATTCAGCGTGATGCTGCTCATGCAAGGTTATGTGGCATGGCACGTGTGGCGCGTGTTGCCATTCTCCACTCCCATCAAGGTTGTCATCATGGTGCTCATGCTGCTGGCACTCGCCTGCATGGTGATGCAGTTCAAGAGCGACAGCCTGCCATTGGGCATGGCCACAGCGATGTATGAAATCGGCAACTCATGGCTCATCATCATGTTTTACCTGTTGATGGCCTTCCTCGTGCTCGACATCGGGCGCGCCGTGCATCTGGTGCCCGCCTCATGGCTTCATGCCAATGCCATAACGTCGATAGCGCTGACCGGCGTGATGCTCGTCACCTTCATCGGCGGCAACATCCACTACCACAACAAGCAACGCCAAGAGATCACGCTCACCACCGACAAGCACCTGGAACGTCCCCTGAAGATTGTCATGCTCAGTGACATGCATGCCGGGTTCCACAACCGCCGTGCCGAAGTAGGACGCTGGGTGGACATGATCAATCGAGAACAGGCCGACCTCATCCTCATCGCCGGCGACATGATTGACGGCAATGTGCGTCCCCTGCTGGCCGAGGGCACCGCCGAGGAACTGAAACGCCTGAACGCCCCCACCTTTGCCTGCCTGGGCAATCATGAATACATCACCGGTATCAACAAGTCGCTGAGCCTGCTCGAGAAAACGGGAATCCACATCCTGCGCGACGCAGCCATCGACGTTGACGGTGTGGCCATCGTGGGCCGCGATGACCGCAGCAACTTCACCCGCAAGAGCGTAAAGCAACTGCTGCAGGGCGTTGCCAGTGACAATTACATCATCCTGCTTGACCACCAGCCCTATCACCTGGAAGAAGCCGAGCAAAACGGAGTGGACCTGCAGTTGAGCGGGCACACTCACCGCGGCCAAGTATGGCCCCTGAATTGGGTTACCAAGAAAATGTATGAATGTGACTATGGCCAGTGCCGCCGTGGTACAACCGACTATTACGTCAGTTCGGGCATGGGCATCTGGGGCGGCAAGTTCCGCATCGGCACCGACTCGGAATATGTTGTGATTACCGTTAAGAACCGAGAATGAAGGAAAGCCCCTGCTCTCGCGACGAGGTCACTTCCACTTCTTGGGCGATACGCCCACTGCTTCCTTGAAGTATTTGCCGAAAAATGACTGATTAGGAAAATGAAGGTCGTCAGCAACCTGCTGAACGGTGTAACGGCCGCTGCGCAACATCGCCTTGGCATCAAGGATGACGTAATCCTTAATCCACTGCGAGGGATGCCGGCCTGTCTGCTCAAACACAACATGTGACATATATTTGAGCGAGAGGCCCAAACTTTCGGCATAAAAACCGAGGTCGCGCCGCTCGCGGTAGTTCTCATTGACACACTGCAGAAACTGCGCAACAATCTCATCCTTGCGCGATGACTTGGAAACCAACTCACGCTGGTTGCTGGAACCGTTCTCGATAATGCATGTCATCAAATAAATGCAGTGATAGGCGGTATCCTCTTTCCTGTTGGCAAACAAAGGGTCGGTCAGTATCGTGCGCAATATCTTATAGGCAGAGAGGAGCATCTCGACCTGCTGGGGCAAGAGTGATACATGTACCACCTGCAGCGCGTAGAGACGATGAACACTGCGTTGCTGAGGGGTGGACATGACAGACATATCGTAATGAGAAAAAGACAACACGATAACTTTCGTACCGTCATCAATTCTCACTTTATCGACGATTGTCCCTGATGCGACAACCACACATGAGCCGGCCGTCACCTCATATTCACGGAAATTGACGTTGAAGCAGACTCTTCCTTTCAAGACCAACACGATAACATTGCTTACACATTTCTTAGGAAATTTTTCCTGAGGAACCAATGTCATCACGTTGTCGGCTGAAGAATCTTCCAAATTGTCGAATGCGACCAACTTGCTCCCCACGAAGACTGCCGTGTCATTGACACGAAACATCGAGAGGTCTAACGATTGTAAGATGTGATCTTCCATGATTGAATCATCTTTTTTAGACCACAAATATAAGTTATTTTGAACAAAAAAATCAACTATTTTTATAACTTTTTTCAAAATAAATGGATTTTTTGGACAAAAATATCCATATCGCGTTTCAATTGACCTTAACAAATATGCCTAAGAGATGGTGCGCTGTCAGAATAAATTACTACTTTTGCGGCACTAAAAAGAAAAAATACCCATGCACCATCTGCAACAATTCTACACCATCGGACTGCTTATTGTGTCCAACGTTTTCATGACATTTGCCTGGTACGGGCACCTGAAACTGCAACAAATCAAAGTGTTCAACAGCGACACGCCGTTGTATATGATCATCCTGTTGTCATGGCTGCTGGCATTGCCCGAGTATACCTGCCAGGTGCCCGCCAACCGCATTGGCTTTGACGGCAACGGCGGCCCGTTCAACATCATGCAGCTGAAAGTGATTCAGGAAGTCGTTTCACTGGCTGTGTTCTCTATTTTTGTCACAGTATCGTTCCACGGTGAATCATTGCGGTGGAACCACCTGGCAGCGTTCATTTGCCTGGTAATGGCCGTGTTCTTTGTCTTCCACAAGTGGTAATCACGTGCGTCCACGCCAAGGCGCGGCCGAAACTATCAAAAAAATGATTGTGGGGTGATTTCCCATGATTAGGGGCACATCAAGGCGGTGACCAGGGTGATGTGCTTGGGCAAGGAGCCGTCGTGGCTCCACTCGAGGTCAATGCCCAGCAGGTCATGGGCCATGGCAACGATATCAAAGCCTACCGACTCCAACGAATGACGCAACCGTTCGGGATGACGGCACGGCTTACCGTCAGGCCGCGTACACCCCTCGGGACACAACACGCAGCGAAAGGTGAAGCAGCGGCTGCCGGGCACCTCTTGTTCCAACTGATACAGTCGCGGTAACAGCGACTCCCACACTTCTCCCATCGCCTGACGGCCCATTGCTGTGGCCTGCTCGGCTGACTTGCAGGCAGCGCGCGTTTCCTCGTCAAACTCGATTGTCGTCCCCATTAACCTCACGGTGCTGAAGCCATCGGTGCAGGTCGTGGGATCAAAGTCAAACGGCGGGCAGCCCCAGGACTTGCCGTAGCCCGGGCACTGCAGGCAATACTGCCTGATGCGCTCCACATCACGATAACGGCGGATAAACTCGTCGGCACCGATGGTGGCCTCTGTGTTGGTCAAAGTATAGTTCATGTTTGCAAAGGTAAACATTTTTATTTACCTTTGCAAACAAATTACATCAATAAATTCATTATGAGCATCAATAACAGCAAAATAACGCATGTGGTCTTTGACCTAGGCGGTGTGGTATTCCGCCTCGATAAGATGGTCGCCATCAAGCGGTTTCAAGAAATCGGCGTGGCTAACGTGGAGCAGTTCCTGGACGATTATGCCCAGAAAGGCATCTTCGGCGACCTTGAGGCAGGGAATCTCACAGCCGAGCAGTACCGTGACGAGTTGAGCCGCATCGTTGGCAAGCAGTTGACCATGGAGCAGTTGGAATATGCATGGACGGGCTATGCCGCTGAACTGTATCAGCGCAACTTTGATGCCCTGTTGCGCTTGCGCAATGAAGGGTTCCCGGTTGCCCTGCTTTCCAACACCAACCCCTTCATGATGCGATGGGCACGCAGCAACGCCTTTGACGGCAACGGACACGGGCTGGACTACTACTTCGACCGCCTGTACCTGAGCTACGAAATGCGCATGATGAAGCCATCACCCGAGATTTTCCTTGCCATGATTGAAGGAGAGCAGACGACCCCCGACAACATTCTCTTCATCGACGACAGCGCCCGCAACTGCCAGGCCGCTGCCACACTGGGCATCCGCACCCTCAACCCCGAGAACGGGGGCGACTGGCGCAGCGAGGTGTTCAGTTATCTGGGGTTGGAAGAACTGGACTGACTGGATAGACTGGAGTGACTGGATAAACTGGATTGAAACGATATCCTGACAAAACAGGGAGGCCCGAAGGTCTCCCTGTTTTCATGCTATGATTGAATCATCAATCAGTTCTTTTTCTCTTCAACAGCGGGGGCAGGAGCTGCCTTGGCGGCATTGATGCTGTCCTGCTGTGCCTTGTAGGCCTTGGCAGCCTCGCTGTCGGGTTTCAGCCAAGTGTCGAGCCAGCGGAAGAACTCACGCTGCCACAGGATGCTGTTCTGGGGCTTGAGAATCCAGTGGTTCTCGTCGGGGAAGAGCAGCAAGCGTGCGGGCAGACCCTTGATCTTGGCGGCATTGAATGCCTGGCAAGCCTGGGTGAAGACGATGCGGTAATCGAGTTCGCCAGCGGTGCACATGATGGGGGTATCCCAGTTCTGGACGTAGTTCTTGGGGTTGGCCTGAGTGTAGGAGCGCTGTGCGGTAGCGTTACCCTTCTCCCAGAAGGCGCCACCCAGATCCCACTGTACAAACCACATCTCCTCGGTCTCGAGATACTGTGCCTCAAGGTTGAAGATACCGGCATGAGCCAGGAAGCAAGCGAAGCGCTTGTTGTGGTTACCTGCAAGGAAGTAAACCGAGTAGCCACCATAGCTGGCACCGACGGCACCGATGTGCTCACCATCGATGTAAGGCTCCTTCTTCATGTAGTCCACAGCGCTGAGGTAGTCACGCATGTTCTGGCCACCGTAGTCGCCGCTGATCTGAGCATTCCACTCACTGCCGAAGCCGGGCAGACCGCGGCGGTTGGGCAGGATAACGATGTAGCCGTTGCTGGCCATGATGCGCATGTTCCAGCGATAGCTCCAGAACTGGCTAACGGGCGATTGGGGACCACCCTCGCAGAAGAGGATAGCGGGATACTTCTTGTTGGGATCAAAGTTGGGCGGGTAGCATACCCAAGTGGTCATCAGCTTGCCATCGGTGGTGGGAACCATGCGCTTCTCGATACCGATGGGATCTACCTGAGCGAGCATCTCGTCGTTGACATGAGTGAGCTGAACGGGTTCCTTGCCCATCTCAACACTATAGATCTCGTTGGGAGTCTGGTAGCTATGCTGGCAGGTAATCACCTTGCCACCCTCGGCAAATGCCAGACCGTCGTAGTCACAAACGCCCATGGCGATGGTGTCCACCTTCTGGGTAGCGACATCCATGCGGAAGATGGGCTGCACACCCTGGAACGGGCAAATGAAATAGATGGCCTTCTCATCGGGCGACCAAGCGATAGCGTCAACGCTGTAGTCCCAATTCTCGGTCAAGTCCTTCTTGTTGCCAGCAGCATCCATAAAGAAGATGCGGTTCTTGTCGGCCTCGTAACCGTCGTGCTCCATCGAGAGCCAAGCCATCTCACCCTTGCTGTTGATGATGGGATAAGTGTCGTAGCCCATCATGCCCTCGGTCAGGTTCTCGGTCTTGCCGGTCTCGAGGTTGTACTTGTACAGGTCGCTGTTGGTCGAGAAGGCATAGTCCTTACCCGTCTTCTTGCGGCACACGTACACGAGGCTCTTGCTGTCGGGGGTCCAAGCCAGCGACTCGATGCCACCCCAAGGCTTCATCGGCGACTCGTAGGGCTCACCCTCGAGCACGTCCTTCACGTTGCCGGCCTTGCTGCCGTCATAGTCGGCCACAAAGGGGTGAGGAACCGTGGTTACCCACTCGTCCCAGTGCTTGTACATCATGTCGTCATAGAGCTTACCCGTGGTTTTTTCCAAGTCGGGATAAACGTCTTGTACCGTCTGACCGTACTTGACCTGTGAAATCATGACCACGCGCTTCTCGTCGGGCGAGAAGATAAAGCCCTCGATGCCGTCGGCCACGTCGCTGACGCAGTTGCGGCCACCGCCGTCGGCGTTCATCGTCCACAACTGAGGCGTCTTGTCGTCACCCTCCTCACGATAGATAAAGGCAATCTTCTTGCCACCGTCGATCCACACATAGTTGCTCTCGCTGTTGGGCGTGTTGGTAATCTGACGGGCGTTCTGTCCGTCAACATCCATTACCCACAGGTCGCAGTTACCCTTGTTGGAGGCGATGTCGTAATAGGTCACGCCGTAGAGCACCTTCTTGCCATCGGGCGATACCTGCGGTCCGCCCACGCGGCCCAACTGATTAAGGAATTCGGGAGTGAATTCTTTCTTTTCCATCTTACCGGAGGTTTTCTCGGATGCGGGCTTTTGGCCAGGAGCCATTTCCTGCTTGGAGCAGGTCGATGAGCTCAACAGTGCCAATGCCACTACCGACATTGCTGTTAACTTTAATAACTTCATAATTGTTTTACTGTTAATGTATTATCGTTAAAATTTGGTTTTCCAGATGTTTCAAACTGCAAATTTAGCAATATTTGACAATAAATGGTGGTTTAGGGTAGCAAAATCTTCTTGCTGGACTCATTTTCTTCATGATTTATCATGTCAAGGCAATCAAAAACGATTGTTTTTGTATAAAACAACCCAAATCGGTTGCCTGTTCCAAAAAATATACCTAGCTTTGATGCAGCAATCAAAACATCATCATTATGAAAAGGACCATCTATACACTGATATTTCTTGCTGCCAGTCTCTCGATTATCGCAAGTGCACATTCCCATGTGCCTAGGTCATTGAATCACGCAACAGTTGACAGCAAATGGGTGAATCCGCGCATCGGTACCGGTGGGCACGGGCATGTGTTCCTCGGGGCCAACGTGCCGTTTGGCTATGTGCAGTTGGGACCGACTGAGCCCACTCGCGGCTGGGACTGGTGCTCGGGCTACCACGACAGCGACAGCGTGCTCATCGGGTTTGGGCATCAGCACTTGAGCGGCACCGGAATCGGAGACTTGGGCGACATCGCCTTGCTGCCGGTCACCCGCCGCGATCAGAGCGAGGTCATCTTCAGCCACGATGATGAGACCATCACGCCCGGACTCTATACCGTCACCCTTCGAGAAAACGGCAAGCCCTATGTCCGCGTCAAACTCACCGCGACCAAGCGCACGGGCATGCACAGTTATTATTTCGACGAGAATCAAGATACCGTTCTCCTGCGGCTTGACCTGGGGCAAGGCATCGGATGGGACTCCCCCAAGGAGATGATGATGAAGCAATTGTCCCCACAACGGATTGTCGGTTACCGTTTTTCCCAAGGTTGGGCAAGGGACCAGAAGGTGTTCTTCGTCATGGATTTCAAGCAGGATGTCACACTGGAGAAACTGAATGGTGATACAACTGGCATCATATTGGCACCAAACATCGGAGAAGGGACCACACCCTTTATGGTCAAAGTGGGACTGTCGGCCGTGAGCATCGAAAATGCCATTGAAAACATGGAAACCGAGAATCCTGAATGGCAGTTTAAAGATCTTGCCCGCACTGCATGGCAGGAATGGGAAAAAGAACTGAATAAAATCATCATCAAGACCTACAACGAGGATGACCGCACGGTATTTTACACAGCACTGTATCACACGATGGTGGCTCCGTCGGTGTTCTGTGACGTGAACGGACAGTACCGCGGTGCCGACGGCAAGGTTCATCAGGGTGATTTCACCAACTATACTACCCTATCGCTGTGGGACACCTACCGTGCCGCCCACCCGTTGCAGACGCTCATCCAGCGGGAGAAGCAGCGCGACATCGCCCAGACCTTCCTGCACATCTTTGAACAGCAGGGCAAACTGCCCGTATGGCACCTGATGGGCAACGAGACCGACTGCATGGTGGGCAATCCCGGCGTGCCTGTACTGGCCGACCTGGTGTTGAAGGGCTTTGTTACCGACACCGATGCTGCTCTCAAGGCCATGACCACCAGCGCGATGCTCGATGAACGCTCAATGGGACTGTTGAAGCAATATGGATACATCCCCTATGACCTGGAGCCCGACAAAGAGACGGTGGCACGAGGATTGGAGTATGCCCTTGCCGACTGGTGCATCGCCCAGGTGGCCAAAGTGGCCGGTGACCAGGAGAATTACAACTACTTCGACAAGCGCAGCAAATCATACCGACACTACTTTGACAAGCAGACACGCTTCATGCGCGGCAAGGACTCTCAGGGCAATTTCCGCCCCACGGCTGAGTTTGACCCGCTGTCGACCAAGCATCGCAACGACGACTACTGCGAGGGCAACGCCTGGCAGTATACCTGGCTTGTCCCCCATGACGTGCACGGCTTGGTGGACCTGTTCGGGGGCGAGAAGGCTTTCATCCAGAAACTTGACTCACTGTTTATCGTCGAGGGTGACTTGGGTGAAGAGGCATCGCCCGACGTGTCGGGCCTCATCGGCCAGTATGCCCACGGCAACGAGCCAAGCCATCACATCATCTACATGTACTACTACGTGGGCCAGCCGTGGAAGGCAGCACGTCTCATCCGCCAAGTGCTGCGGGAGCAGTACCGAAACGCCTTGGACGGTCTGTCAGGCAACGAGGACGTAGGTCAGATGTCGGCCTGGTATGTCCTGTCATCTATCGGTCTATATCAAGAGGAGCCTGCTGGCGGTAAGTACATCATCGGCTCACCGCTATTCGACGAGGCTTGCATCAACGTGGGCCAGGGCGAAACGTTCACCGTGCGCGCCGTGAACAACAGCGATGAGAACATCTACGTGCAGAGTGCCCGCCTGAACGGCAAGCGCTACGACAAGAGTTACATCGATTATCGTGACATCATCCGCGGCGGAGTCCTTGAACTCACCATGGGCCCCAAACCCAGCAAATGGGGCACTGCCAAGAAAAACCGCCCGTAGCACCTCGTCAAAACTACAACCGAAAGCAGAAAATGGCGCCTTGAGGACCGAGTGCTGTCCCCAAGGCGCCAAATTATACATTCACGCAACTGCAATTCCTACAGTGCTAAACGCAGCCCCTGATCCTTCCACTTCCCATCGGGTGAGTCACCCCAACGGCGGGCGGCACGACAATTATCATCACCGTAATCTATGCTGCCGCCACGAATGACACGGTTATCGCCCGTTTCCGGCCCCGTGGGATTGATCTGATTGTCACTAGATGGATAGCCATAGCCAGTAAACCAATCGTAGCAATACTCATACACATTGCCGCTCATGTCATAGATGCCCAACTCGTTGGGAGCCTTGCTGCCAACAGGATGGGTGGTGCCGCCAGCATTGGCGTTGTACCATGCCACTTCATCGATGATGCTACTGCCAGCAAACCTGAAACCGCGAGTCTTGATGCCACCACGGGCTGCAAATTCCCACTCGGCCTCGGTGAGCATACGGAAGTTCATGCCCGTCATCTGATTCAGCTTGGTGATAAACTGCTGGCACTCGATCCACGACACCATCTCCACGGGCCGTCTCAGGTCGCCCGTGAAATTACTTGGGTTGGTGCCCATCACTGCTTGCCACAGCGCTTGCGTCACCTCGGTCTGACCAATATAGTAATCGGACAGTGTCACCGTGTGTACAGGATTCTCAACGCTGACATAAATACTACCTTCTTGGCTACGGGTGCCACCGATGGCTACTGTTCCACCCTCTACGGCAATCATCTTGAAGGACACTCCATTAACGGTGAAATCTCTATTTCCGGCGAACATTGGGGTTAATTCAGCGTTGCCGAGCAGATAGTCGGTCAGTTCAGACACATCAGAGATGCCCACCTCTCCGTCGGCATCCACATCAGCCTGAGGACCGGCAGCCGATATATCGTTCAACAAGAAGTCAATCAATGCGGACACGTCCGAGATGCCAACCAGTCCATCCTGGTCCACATCACCCCTCAGACCAACGGGCGGTGTGCCTTGCATGAACTTATAATCGATGTAGGCACCCGGTATTTCAAACTTGACAACAGCCTCACGGTAAGACATGCCACTGGGGAGTGGAGCGGCCATCACTTGGGCGATAACGATTTCGCCATGGGAACTGCTATTACCACCATCAATGAGATTAATGTCCAACCAACTAGGCAAACTTTCACTACCATCACAGGTTATCCGCCAATTCTTGTCATCGGCTGAGGAATGTGTCAAAAATCTGATGCCACTGGTCGAAGTTCCGTCAAGCCAAGTTTTACTCAACAGGCCACCGGTGGCCGGGAAGAGGTATTGCCCATCCTCTTGCACTTCATTAAAGGTGATGTAAGGGTTATTGATGTCGATGAAAATGGAGAGACCGACCTTCATCGTACTAACATTAGCCCAGAAATTGTTTATGCCCTTCCACTCATATTCACCCAGATAAACAGGTTCATCATTCTCATCATATTCACGCTTCTCTACCTTGATATAAGCCAATTCACCATAGCCTTCATCGTCCTTATCATTATAGGAACAAAGGGCAGTGAAGTCAATCAAATCTTCCATATTGCTATCATTATAACCTTCCACAGCCACAAGGATTGGATAGTCTATGACGGGGTGGATCTCAGCACCAGTAAAGTCAGATAATGTGAACTCAAGTACGGTATCATCACCAATGCTTGCAGGAGTGACATATGCATGACCGAGGGCAATGAGTTCACCGGGTGCATCAGGCAGGGTAACACTTTCATTTCCAAAAGCCGGAATCTCATTCAACCTATACACCTTACAGGTCATCATAACATCCTCACGAATTGCCATTTCGGCAGCCATGAGATAGACATGATTGAGGATATAGGGATACTGAGGTTTCTCAAAAGCCTGAGCAATGCCATCGACGTGTGAAGCGTTTTTACCAAGCCACCATCCTTGCTCATTGTCACCATAAGGATCTGCACCATAATAAAATGTCAAATAGTATCCTGAATTAGTGTCACCATAACGTCCACCTTTCAAGAACGTCTTACTTGAACACAAGGTCTGAAATTCGTCGCCTGAGCCATCATATAAATAGTTGAAATCACTGCCGTTCTCAACAGCATAGACTGTGGCCGAGACAGGGTTGGCTATCGTCGCACCTTCGTCATCTGTGGAAAACTTATAATTGCACAGTTGATATGAATCAAACGCTACACCACTGTCATCAATGCGACCATCATAGGCAGTGAATAGAGGAACAATCAACCAATTAAAATCTGATACACTGCGATATAGCCCTGATTGATAATCGATATAGCGGGGTTGTTCATCAGTATCATTTGACGCGGGGTAAGTTGTCCATCCATAACTCGTCGATTGGTTGGCGTTCTCGGCAAAGCCTGACCAATAGTATTCAGCGTAGGGTTTTGCCATCAATAAAAGACCATCATAAAAATAAACACCGCCATATTCCCTCATGAAACAGAGCGAGGAACTGAACATGCCCGCTGGACGGCGATAGAAAGGCACAAGCCCTTCGTCCCTGCTGGGAGCCTTGGGCGCACTCGTAAGGCGAGAAGCCGGATCTCTCATCTTCATTTCCTGAATCGTGGAAACCTCGGAGATCTTCAACCGATGCAATTGTTGATGTTGAGAGACAGGGCCAAGCGCCTTTCTTGTTACAGTCTGGCTAGGGGAAGCCTTGGACTTGGTTTGTAACACAGCGCCGGTGTTTACACCCTCGGCGATGCATTCAGTCTTGCTCTTCATCTGAGCGCCGGCGGTTAACACGACTAGTGCAACGGCGGCAAAAAGTAGGAATTTCTTCATATCGTATAGTTTTAAAGTTGAGAAATGCGAGAAAAATAATTTTTCGCAAAATTAAGAAATAAACAACAATTTTATGTAATTTTGTCCCGATTTTTTTTATTTCAATTCGTTTTACGGCCAATTTTCTCTACTTTATCACCAATACACAATTTATGAACTTTTCAGCATGAAACAAATACAATTTACCATCATATTGCTGATTTGGTCAGCAGCAATGTCGGCGGCCAGCCTTGAGCCGGTGGAATATGTGAGCACACTGGTGGGGACACAGTCGAGTTTTGAACTATCGACAGGCAACACCTATCCCGCCATTGGCAGGCCATGGGGCATGAACCACTGGGTGCCGCAGACGGGAAAAATGGGCAACGGGTGGCAATACACCTACGGGGCACACCGCATCCGCGGATTCAAGCAGACACACCAGCCCAGCCCATGGATTAACGATTACGGCCAGTTCTCGCTGATGCCGACAGTGGGTGAACCCGTATGGGACGAAAACGAACGTGCCAGCTGGTTCTCGCACAAGGCCGAAACGGCTACCCCCTACTATTATCGGGTTTATCTTGCTGATTACGACATCATGGCCGAGGTGGCACCCACCGAGCGAGCCGCCATCCTGCGGTTCACCTTTCCCGAAACGGATCAAGCCAACGTCGTGGTGGATGCCTTTGACAAAGGCTCCGAAGTCACCATACAGCCCGAGCGGCAGCGCATCTTCGGCTACTCTACACGCAATAGCGGAGGCGTGGCCGATGGCTTCAGGAATTATTTCGTCATCGAGTTCGACAAGCCGTTTTCGGTCTATTCTACAGTCAACGACAGCATCATCAACGCGGGAGCGACCAGCGCCACCTGTAACCACGCTGGTGCCATAGTAACGTTCAGTACCAAGCGCGGTGAGCAGGTCAACGTGCGCGTTGCCTCGTCATTTATCAGTCCTGAGCAGGCCTTGCTGAACCTGAAAGAATTAGGCAGCGACGACTTGGAAACCATCAAGGCCAAAGGCCGCGAGCGGTGGAACGAGGTGCTGGGTCGCATCATGGTCGAGGATGATGACATCGACCACCTGCGCACCTTCTACTCGTGCCTGTACCGCTCGGTGCTGTTTCCCCGCAGTTTCTACGAGATTAACGCTAAAGGCCAACCCGTGCATTACAGCCCTTATTACGGCCAAATGCTGCCAGGAAGGATGTTTACCGACACGGGGTTCTGGGACACCTTCCGTGCCCTATTCCCCCTGGTTGACCTGATGTACCCCACGATGGGCGAATGGATGCAGGAAGGACTGGTGAGCACCTGGCTCGAGAGCGGTTTCCTGCCCGAGTGGGCCAGCCCAGGTCACCGCGACTGCATGGTGGGCAACAACAGTGCATCGATTGTCGCCGACGCCTACCTGAAGGGCCTGCGCGGCTATGATATCAACAAGTTGTGGGATGCCGTCGTGCATGGCACCTCCGCTGTTCATCCTCAAGTGAAATCCACTGGTCGCCTGGGACATGAATACTATAATGAATTGGGATATATCCCCTATGACGTGGGCATCAACGAGAATGTGGCCCGCACGCTGGAATATGCCTACGACGACTGGTGCATCTACCGCCTGGGCAAGGCGTTGGGCAAGCCCGAGAACGAAATCAAAGTCTATGCCGAGCGGGCGATGAACTACCGCAACGTGTTTGACCCTGAGTATCGACTGATGCGCGGCAAACTGAAAGACGGTAGCTTCCAGGCCCCGTTCAGTCCACTCAAGTGGGGTGACGCCTTCACCGAGGGCAACAGCTGGCACTACACCTGGAGTGTGTTCCACGACCCACAAGGGCTCATCAACCTGATGGGCGGCAAGCAGATCTTCTGCCAGATGCTGGATTCGGTGTTCAGTGTCCCGCCCGTGTTTGATGACAGTTACTACGGCTATACCATCCACGAGATACGCGAGATGCAGATCATGAATATGGGCAACTATGCCCACGGCAACCAGCCCATCCAGCACATGATCTACCTGTACAACTACGGCGGCCAACCGTGGAAAGCTCAGTACTGGGTGCATCAAGTGATGGACCGCCTCTATAGCGCTACGCCTGACGGCTACTGCGGCGACGAGGACAACGGTCAGACCTCAGCATGGTATGTGTTCTCGGCGATGGGATTCTATCCCGTGTGCCCCGGCAGCAACCAGTATGTGCTCGGCACGCCCTACTTTGACAATGTGAGCCTCTACTTGGAGAACGGCAAACAGGTAACCATTACCCGTGAAGGCAAGGGATGCTATATCCAGTCGATGACCATCGACGGCCAGCCCTACACCCGCAACTACCTTGACCACGAACGGTTGACAAAGGGCTGCGACATCCATTTTGTCATGGGCGACACTCCCAACACCACCCGTGGCACCTCACCGTCAGACCTGCCCTACTCTTTCTCTACCGACAGCAAGTGAAAGCCATCACCCAAACGGCGATGGCATCATCAAAGAAAAGAATCGCGGCGCTCACGCGTCACGATTCCCTTTGCAAATAACATTTCTCCAAATTTATTAACTTTTAACTTGAATAGAATTGATGAAGTTGGAAATATCCCTTTAAAATTATGAAAAGAGTATTCTTTAATATTTACTTCCTTATGGTCGTTGTTGCTATGCCTACTACAGGAAAACTAGGTTTCGCTTACTAGAACATCTTGCTCACGAATCACAAGTGTCCCATAGTCTATAGCAATGCAAAATTACTACATTTTTTTAAAAACAAAAAATTTCATCAATAAATTTCAGAAAAATTTCTGCAATTTATATAAATCCCGTCAAAAACAGGCTGAAAACGGTCAATTGATGGACCAAACCGTCAACCGATTACAGGCAATTGCGGAAGATGACCTCGATATCCTCCTGCTTGAGGGGCACAAATCCGGGCAGTACGCCTCCACGGCATGACTTGCGGGCCATGGTGGGGATGTGCTCGTCACCGATGCCCAAATCCGTAAAGGTGCTGGTCAAACCGAGGGTGCCGAACAGGAACTCCTTAACGCGCTCGATGGCCTGACGTGCAATGTCCATAGCAGGCTGAGCAGCATCAATGCCGAAAACGTTTACGCCAAACTGCACATACTTGTCCACGGTCTGGTCGTTAAGGCAATACTCCATCCAGCGCGGGGTGATGATGGCCAGACCCAAGCCATGGGTAATGTCATAGTAGGCCGATACCTCATGCTCCATCGGGTGACAGCTCCATGCCTGGCGCTTGCCGCCGTCGATAAAGCCATTGATAGCCCATGACGAGGTCCACATCAGGTTGGCGCGTGCCTCGTAGTTCTCAGGCTCCTTCATGGCGATGGGAGCATACTTGATGATGGTCTTCATCATGCCCTCCATGAAGCAGTCGAGCATATAGAGGTCCTGATTGACATTGAAATAAACCTCAAAAATGTGCGACAGCATGTCGGCAGCACCGCAAGCCGTCTGATAGGGGCTGACGGTATAGGTCACGGTGGGATCAAGGAAGGAAACCTTGGGCAACAAGGTGGGATGCTCCACGCGACCCAATTTGTCGTTGGTCTCAGGGTTGCTGATGACACCGCCGGCGTCCATCTCGCTACCCGTTGCCGAGAGTGTCAGCACGCTGATGATGGGCAGGGCCTCGGTGATGGGAGCCCACTTCTCGTTGAAGAAGTCCCAGGGATCATGGTCCACCTTGGCACCGGCCGCCATAAACTTGGTGGCATCGATGGTAGAACCGCCACCCACTGCAAGCAGCACGTCGATATTGTGGTCCTTGCACATCTGGGCACCGCGACGCACGCTGTCGATGCGGGGATTGGGCTCGATGCCCGAGAGTTCAAACAGTTCCATACCGGCCTTGTTGATCTCGGCCACAACAGCGTCGTACAGACCCGTGCGCTTGATGGAGCCGCCACCATAAGTGAGCAGCACACGTTTTCCAAACTTAGCCAGTTCCTCGCTAAGGTGCTGCAACTGATTCTCTCCGAAATAAACCTTTACAGGAATGTTATAGATGAAGTTGTTCATTTTTAAGCTAACGATTAGAGTTTGACAATGACATAGTTCTTAGTACCGAGACCGATGTGCTCGGCCCAGTCGATGGTGTGGGTGCCGTGACGGCTGTTGATGCGCTCGATGAGGGGTGCGTTGTCGTCACCAGGCTTGCCCTTGTGGTTGAATACCATCTCTACACAGGCCCAGTCCAGCGCCACGGGGTCAAGGCTTGCCATGATGCCCATGTCCTTGAGTTTGGGCTCATCGGGGGTGCCGTCGCAGTCGCAATCGACCGACATGTTGTTCATCACATTGATGTAGATGACACGGCCACCCATGTAGTTATGGACCGCCTGGGCAGCGGCAGCCATCGACTCGAGGAAACCGTCCTGGTCATCGACATGGCTCCACAACTGGTTGACGTCATCAGTATAGCCGGCAGTGTGGATATTGGCCTTGCCGGCAGTGCTGGCCACACCGATGGAGGCGTTCTTCAGCACACCACCGTAGCCGCCCATGGCATGGCCCTTGAAGTGAGCCAGGTTGATCATCCAGTCGTAGTTGGCCAGGTGCTCGCCTACGATGTCATACTTGATGTGGGTGCGATCCTTGACGGGGATGCGCATCTGGCCAAACTCATCCATGATATCGACGGCAAAAATGGAGTCAAAGCCGTGCTCATGGATGGTCTGCCAGTGCTTGGACACGTCCTGACGCGAACCGCCATAGGCCGTGCAGCACTCCACGATGGTGCCTCCCACCTCGTCCACCAGATTGCGGATGAACGTGGGTTTCAGGTAATGGTTATTGCCAGCCTCACCGGTGCTGATCTTGACGGCTACGCGTCCCGTGGCTTCAACGCCGAGGGCCTTGTAAATCTTGACAAGTGACTCGGGAGTGATCTCACTGGTGTAGTACACCTTGCTTTGGGCACTGGCCATGAGAGCCATCACGATGGCCATCATGCAGAAAGACATTTTTTTGATATTCATTGCTTTAACTATAAATGGTTATGGTTGCAAATGTACTGCTTTTCCGTCACATTTACAAATTCCGGCTCTAGCTGTTTGTCGTCAGAGCGATTTCAGCCAGGTTTCCACCTCGGCATCACTCATATAGTTAAAGTTCTTGGGTTCCAACCAATTGGCACCGGGGGCGGAAGGCTTGAGGAACTTCATCGTCTCGCCAGCACCGCTGCCGCCCGAGGTAAAGAACGGCACGATGGTCTTGCCCGAGAAATCATACTGCTCCAGAAAGGTGTTGATGATGGTGGGAGCGATATACCACCAGATGGGATAACCGACGAACACCGTGTCGTACTGCTCGATATTCTCCACCCTATTTGCGATGGCGGGGCGGCTGCTCTTGTCGGCCATCTCTACCGAACTGCGGCTGGACTTATCACGCCAGTTGAGGTCGGCAGGAGTATAAAGCGTCTCAGGAACGATTTCGTGCAGGTCGGCTCCTGCGATTCGGGCAAGCCGTGTGGCTGCCTCCATAGTGGTACCTGTCGCACTGAAATAGGCGACCAGTTTCTTGCCATTGTTGCTCATAGTTTCACTGTTGTTTTGGGCACTGCCGGCAGCCATAGTAGCCATGGCCATGCAGCCGGCAATGATGGTAATTAATAAATGTTTGAACTTCATTTAGTTATTGATTATGAGGATGATTCATTGATTTACCTTGCAAATTTACTCCTGATAGCCGGAATAATTGATACCATTTTTTCTGAAAATGTTACCATTATTACATTTTTGCGCTATCGGTGGCCAATAAGCAAAAAAAAATCTGGCGACGCTGCATCACTGCGCATCGCCAGACATTAGTTAATGAATTTCTATTAAACGTAATCTCTGGGTTAGTTTTTTTTTATCGTCTAGAACCGCATGCCCAGGGTGAGCGAAACGCGGTTGTTGTGGTCCTTGGCATCAGCGCTGACGTTCGGGTAATAGAGACCCCAGTCGACTACAGGCGAGAATGCGTTGTAAACGGTGTTGCGCATGTTGTGGATATAGGCCATGTCGGCATAGAATGACTTGTAACGATAGCCGAAACCACAAGTGATGTTCTGGACCGAGTTGTCATACTGATAGGAGGGATTGCTTCCCACAGTGATGATGTTGCGGTCGTTGTTGTCCACGTCGTTCTTGACCTGGGTGGTCTTGTAACTGTAACCGGCACGCAGGCTCCAATTGGGGCTGACACGGTACTCGGCACCCAGGCGGAAGATGTGCGAGGGCTTGAAATAGTTCTTGACATTATAGGTCACATCGGGGTAGTTGCCTCCACGGTCGTCACCGATGCGCATCGTCTGGTTGGCCACGTACTCGTAGTCGAAGCTGACGATACCACTCGTGCCGATCACACCTGCCACACTGCCCAGGAAATGCCAGGGAGTGCTCATGGTGTAGGTGGTGGAGTAATCATAACCGTCGTTGCTGCCATTCTCGGCAGAATAGAGCAACTCGTTGTTGTGATAGGCGACCATATCAGTTCCCACATAGTAGGTGTCGCGCATGTCGTAGAAGGTGGGCGTGTGGAATGCGGCACCGATGCGCAGCGACTGAGTGGGACGCCAAATGAGACCTAACTTGAAGTTCACACCGGTACCCTCACTGTGCAGGTAGTTGTACAGGCCCCAGCTTGCAGTCGTTCCTTGGTTGATGGTGGGAGTGTCCCACAAGTCCTCATCGTTGGCCATGATATAAGCATTGGTAAGGTCCTCGACGTAAGACTGGTAGCTCCTGTAATCCAGGTCAAGGATACCGAAATCCAGTCCCCAGTACACCTTGTTGGCAAAATTGCCGCCAAAGGCGATGTTGTACTCGTCGGCGTGGCCACGCTCGTCCACCTCGTAGAAGGCATTACCGGTCGTACCATCGCCATAGAGACCTTGCATCAAGCCATCATTATTCTCGTTGATGATTCCGACGTAGCCACCGGTCTTGGTGGGCATGTCGAACATCGACACAGCGGCCCAGGGAGCAGAGCCATCAAAGTAGGGGTTATAGTCATCACCCCATGCCAGGTCATCGGAAGTGTAGTCCAGCATATTGACAAACTCATCGGCAACATAGTTGCTCATCGAGTTCTGGATGTCCCCCACACCGCCAATGTAATGGCGGTTAAACGACTTGAGACGGTTATAAGAGAAACCGAAATTGAGGTTAGGAACCGACTCGCTGTCCAGTCGGATGGCGCCGATGTATCCAATATTGTTCACATTGAACTTGGTCTGATCCATCTGGTCAATGCCCGACTTGGTGCTGTTGAAATCCAGACTCATCGTGATTCCAATGTCGGAATTGCGATAGACACCGATACCGCCAGGGTTCTGGGTGAGGGTGGAGAGATCGCCTCCGAGGGCTCCGAAGGCCCCCGCCATCGCCTGGAAGCGCGAGGTACCCCGGAGTTCGGTTTGTGATAATTGCAGGACATCAAATGCGTCCTGAGCGTTGAGCAACAGAGGAAGTCCACATAGCAGAATGGCAAAAACTTTCTTCTTCATAGTTCAAACAGTTTGAAAACAATTAAGTGTTCGAATAAAAATGTGTGTGTCGTGAGAAAGGATTTGCCGTTTAGCGACGACGACCGCCACCGCCCGATGAGCCACCATGGCTGCCACCGCCAGACGAGCCGCGGCTACTGCCACCACTGTAGGAGCCACCGCCATAGGAGCCACCGCTGGGGCGAGAACCACTGCTATAGGAGCCACCTGAACGGCTGTGGCTGGATCCGCTGGGACGCGAGGTGCCATAGGACGATGAGGGACGGCTTGCAGAGCCACTGCGACGAGGTGTCACACCCGTGTTGCTGCGCGAGCCCATATTACCAGTGCGGTTGGTTGCGAGTCCGCTACGACGACCGCCCGAAGCGCTGACGCCATTGTTGCGACCACCTGCGCGAGAAGGCATGCTGCTGGGACGGTTCATGTCCACCCGGCTGCGGCCATTGCGGTTGCTGGCCAAGCCTGCGCGTCTGCCATTGGTGCTGATGCCACCGCTGCCCATGTTGTGGTGACGTCCGGGACGGCTATAGCCATAATAGTTGGAAGCGTGCCAGTTGTTCCAACCATGGTGTCCGTAATAACCATAGTAGCCATTCCATCCCCAACCCGTGTGGTAGTACCAGGGGGTATAGGTCCAACCCCAGTGCCAGTAGGGAGAAGTCCAACTGGAGTAATAATAGAAGGGGCTATACCAGGGATCATACCAGCGGCTCATGCGCCAGTCAGCATACCAGGGATTATACCATACCGAATAGGGGTAGAATCCCGTGTACCAGGGATAAAAGGACGAGGCCCAGCCATAAGAATAATTGGACCAGTCACTGCCGATGATAAGGTTAACCGTCGGTGACTCGTCGTAGTAGAGTTCCACCAGGTCATCATCACTGCTCAGGATGACGATGTCGGGGTTGTAGAAGCGCTCGATGCGGCGGGTGTTGGCGAAAGCCTCATCTTCGTAATAGATGGTGTCGCCATTGATATCCACCTCATAATTGGGCTCATAGTTACCACGGCGGTTGTACTCGTCAACATCACGCTCAACGCGATAGTTGTCCCTAGCGGCCACCGTGTACTTTTCAGGCACGTCACCGTAAACGGCAACGGTCTTGGCAGACTTCGATGCCTTGGCCTTGACAGCAGTCGTTGTGCCCTTGGAGGCATCGTAGTAAATGTCGTCGTAATCTTGGGCATGCAGTAATGCGCCGGCACTCAAGGCCAGCACGCCCACCATTGCTAAAACACGATACTTCATAGTCATTACGTTTTAAAAATTCATTAATAATTACTCTTCTGTCAATTAGACAAGATTCTTTTAAAAAAGTTTAAGATGAGTATAATTTCCATTAAAATGCGGTGCAAGTTATAAAGTAAAATGATATAGACACCACTTAATTTGGTGAAAAAATGCTAAACACATTCATTTTTAACTTTATAGCGCATCCTATCTTAAGCAAAAACCATGCCATGGTGATGATTGCTGATGATTTGGGGTGGCGATTTGGCAGATTATTTGAGGAAAATTGATGCCATCAAGTAAGGAAAAATTCATTACTTTTGCTGCCAGATAACGATTATGGCAAGAGAGAAGAAATTCCGATTCAAGCAATTTGAGGTGCTGAACGACCGCACGGCAATGAAGGTGGGCACCGACGGAGTACTGCTGGGCGCATGGTGCCCGGTGGAGGGCATGACGCGTGTGCTTGACGTGGGCACAGGCTGTGGCGTAATCACCCTGATGGTAGCCCAGCGCAACAATGGCGCCCTCATCGAAAGCATCGACGTGGACGAAGGGGCCATCGACGAGGCCAAGCTCAACTTCGCCGCATCGCCCTGGAGCGAGCGTCTGACAGCTCGACTGCAGGACTTTAATGTGCTTGAGGTGGAAGAGTGCTATGACTTAATCGTCTCTAACCCACCCTACTTCACCAACGGCGTACTGCCCACCGGCGATGCCCGCACCACGGCACGGCACACCGAATCACTCTCCTACCGCCAACTCATCGACGGAGCCACAAGGCTACTCTCCCACGAAGGCATACTTGCCTTTATCTCTCCCACCGATGCCGAGAGCACTATTATCGAGGCTGCGGCCTTTGCCTCTTTGCCCATCAGACGCTGCACACGCGTGGTGCCTGTCGAAGGAGCCGAAGCCAAGCGCACCCTGTGGCTGCTGTCGCGCCGCGAAATGTCCTACGTCGAAGATACCTTGACCATTGCTCACGTGGACGGCACCTTTACCCAAGAATACATTAATTTGACAGGCGCTTTTTATCTGAAGATGCCAGATTGATGGCCACTGGATAAAAAAACAAAAGTCCCGAGGCTGTTGGTTTGCCGGTCGGGACCTATATGTTCTGTGCCGAGTGATGCTTCGTCAGCAGTTTGACACAAGGTTGAAGTGTTTTATTATTAAGAAAAAGTCAGTTTTATTCGTTTGAAGCGGTTAAACTTCATAGAAGTCAATATAAAGACTGAATAAAAGTAGAAAAGTTTAATCACGCGCCGTTATTTAACACACGTTAACTTTATGAGCCAATAAACCCCTCTATATCCCCATAAATGGGGATAAAAAAGATAACAAATCTACACAATTGAGGGATTGCGGTAGTGTGTCACGTCATGTAATTTTGCAACATGGAATAAAATACATACACGCATGATGAAACAACAAGATAATAATAGCCATACCACGACTACCCGTCTGCTGGACAACGAGCCAGTGGGGCGCACTGTGCAGGTAGTGCGCGTCATGGGCGACGGAGCATTCCGCCAGCGCCTTCTGGAGATGGGGTTCGTGCGCGGGGCCCAGGTGACCGTTCTCAAGAACGCCCCACTGCAGGATCCCGTGGAATACATGATCATGGGCTCGCACATCTCGCTGCGCCACAGCGAGGCCGCCCAGGTCGAGGTAACAGATAAGGACGCAGAATTCTGTGACCTGGAGGACGCCTTCAACGGCATCGTCGAGACCGAGGTCGCCGGAATGGACCCCATGGCCGACAATGTGCTGCGCGTAGTACTCGTGGGCAATCCCAACTGCGGCAAGACGTCGCTGTTCAACAACGCAACCGGCGCCCGCGAGAAGGTGGGCAACTACGGCGGCGTGACCGTTGACAGCAAGGAAGGATGGTTCAACATCGACGGCCACAAGGTGCAACTCGTTGACCTGCCTGGAACCTACTCGCTGACAGAGTATTCGCCCGAGGAGATGTATGTGCGCACCTACATCCGTGACAACCATCCCGACGCCATTCTCAATATTGTGGATGCCGGCAACCTGGAACGCAACCTGTATCTCACCACCCAATTGATGGACATGAACATTCCCATGGTGGTGGCACTGAACATGTGGGATGAACTGGAAAAGAGCGGTGACAAACTGGACATCGATATGATGGGCCGCCTGTTGGGTGCCCGCATGATACCACTCACTGCCTATAACGGCCACGGTGTGAAAGAGGTGCTGCAAGCCACGATGCAGGCCATCGAAGAGAGCGAGCAGGAAACACTCCACCACAACGTCAATTACGGCACGCTCATCGAGGATTGCCTCAAGGAACTCGGTGCGATGTGCCCGGGTATGGACCGCTACACGGTGCTCAAGATCATTGAGAACGACCAGCATGCCATCGACCTGCTCAATGGCCAGGACAATGCCAAAGAGGTCAAAGAGACCGCTGCCGAGATGCGCCAGCGCATCGAACGCGACTACAACAGCGACATCGTGAGCATCATCACCGACCTGAAGTACGGTTTTGTGCGCGGTGCGCTTGCCGAGGCGCTCACCCCCAACCCCGAGCGCGCCACAGGCGACACCAAGCCCGGTTACTCGATGGACCGCCTGTTGACCAACCGCTGGCTGGCCCTGCCCATCCTGCTGGTGCTCATGTGGCTCATGTTCGAAGCCACTTTTACCCTGGGCGCTTATCCACAGGAGTGGATTGAAAGCGGAATCGGCAAGATTGGCGAGTGGATCAGCCACGCCATGCCCGACGGCATCCTGCGTGACCTGATTGTTGACGGCATCATCGGCGGTGTGGGAGGCGTACTCGTTTTCCTGCCCCAGATTCTGATACTGTTCTTCTTTATCTCGCTGCTGGAGGACAGCGGCTACATGGCTCGCGCCGCATTCATCGTGGACCGCATCATGCACCGCGTGGGGCTCCACGGCAAGTCGTTCATCCCCTACTTAATCGGTTTCGGCTGCGGTGTTCCCGCCATCATGGCCACTCGCACGCTCGAGAATCGGCGTGACCGCATCGTGACCATCCTCACCGTGCCGTTCATGTCGTGCTCGGCGCGACTGCCGGCCTACCTGCTGCTGGTGGCAGCCTTCTTCACGGCCAAGCAAGGCCTGATATTGATGAGCATCTACCTCATCGGCATCCTGGTAGCGGCACTCACCGCCATCCTGCTGAGCAAGACCATCCTGAAGCATGACAAGACGCAGTTTGTGATGGAGCTGCCGCCCTACCGCAAGCCCACGGCACGCAATGCCGTCATCCACATGTGGAGCAAGGGCAAGCAATACCTGCAGAAGATGGCGACCATCATCCTCGCAGCGTCGATTATCGTGTGGGCACTGGGTTACTTCCCGCGCCATGAAGGTCAGACGCCGCAAGAGCAGATTGAGAACTCGTTCATGGGAAAGATGGGTAAGGCCATCGAGCCTGTTGTCGAGCCGCTGGGCTTCAACTGGCAGATGGGCGTGAGTGTGCTGACCGGTGCCGCCGCCAAGGAGATTGTCGTCTCGACCATGGGTGTGCTCTACACCGGCGAGAGCGACGCTACCGAGGAGAGCGCCTCGCTCAAGGAGAAACTCCAGACAGCCACCAAGCCCAACGGAGAACATGTGTTTGACCCGATTGTGGCCTACTCGTTCATGCTGTTTATCCTGCTTTACTTCCCCTGCATCGCAGCACTGGCAGCCATCAGGCGCGAGGCGGGCACCAAGTGGATGCTGTTTGAAATCGTTTATACGACGGGCGTGGCCTGGCTTATATCATTCATCTTCTACCAAGTGGCAAGGATGATTTAACCGTTACAGACATGACACCATCGGCTCTTATTCAAACGATTGTGGTGCTTGGCATTGTTGCCATAGCACTGCTGTATGTGCTACGGCGCGTTATCAGGACCAGCCGCGGCAAGGGTGACTGCGGCTGTGGTTGCGGCAAAGACTGCAAATGTAATCAATCAAGAAAGGCGCATCAGCCGAACAAGTGACGGAAGGCGTCCTCGACACGGGCAACCTCGACGACACGGATGCTCCAAGCATCGCGCTTGACGCCCTTGAGGTTGTTCTTGGGAATAATAATGGTGTTAAAACCGAGTTTCTGAGCTTCGGTGACGCGCTGTTCGCAGCGGGTCACCTGACGGATTTCGCCTGAGAGGCCGACTTCGCCGGCAAAGCAGACGTCATTGCTGATGGCCATATCCACATTGGACGACAGGATGGCACTGATGACCGCCAGGTCGAGGGCCGGATCGTTGACCTTGATGCCACCCACGATGTTGAGGAACACGTCTTTTTGTGCCAGCTTGAATCCCAAGCGCTTCTCCAGCACGGCCAACAACATGTTCATGCGACGCTGGTCAAATCCGGTGACCGAGCGCTGCGCCGTGCCATAGGCCGCTGTGCTCACCAGTGCCTGCACCTCGATGAGGAAAGGCCGCATGCCGTCGATGGTGACGCCGATGGCCGTGCCCGACAGGTCGCCGTCGCGGTCGCTGAGCAGCAGTTCGCTGGGGTTGGTCACCTCACGCAGGCCGTCCTCTTTCATTTCATAGATACCTATCTCACTGGTGTTGCCAAAGCGGTTCTTGATGGGCCGCAGGATGCGGTACAGGTAATTGCGGTCGCCCTCGAACTGGATCACCGCATCAACGATGTGTTCCAGCACCTTGGGGCCGGCAATGCTACCCTCCTTGTTGATGTGGCCGATGAGGATGACGGGAGTGTAAGTTTCCTTGGCATAGCGCTGGAAAGCAGCAGCACATTCACGCACCTGAGTCACGCTGCCTGGGGCGCTTTCCAGCTGCTCGCTGGCAATCGTCTGGATGGAGTCAACGATGATGAGCCCCGGCTGGAAACTGCGGATGCTGTTAAAGATATTGTCCAGTGAAGTCTCGCACAGCAGGTAGCACTCGCAGTCCATGCGTCCACCGGCAATGCGGTCGGCACGCATGCGCAACTGCTGAGGGCTCTCCTCGCCCGAAACGTAGAGCACGCGGCGCGAACGGATGCGCAATACATTCTGCAAGACCAGGGTGGATTTGCCGATGCCCGGCTCACCGCCCAGCAGCACGATGCTGCCCGGCACAAGGCCACCGCCCAACACGCGGTTCAGTTCGCCGCTGGGCAGATTGATACGCGGCTGGTCCTCGGCGCGGATCTCCGAGATTTTAACCGGTTCCAGCGTGCGCTGATGATTGTCCCCCACAGGGCCATAGCGCATCGACGATGACGACTTGGGCGCCTTGGGCTCCTCGATATAGGTGTTCCACTCGCCGCAAGCGGGGCACTTGCCGAGCCACTTGGGCGACTCGTTGCCGCAATTCTTGCAGAAATAGGTGGTCTTGACTTGCTGTTTGGCCATGGGTGGATTGATTGGGAATTATTGGATTGAATGGTTGGAATTAGCGACGGAAGAACTCGCTGATGGTGATGGCTGCAGCGACTCCCACGTTGAGCGACTCGCTGCCGGCCGTCTTGGCCTTGGGGATGAGCAGACGGCTGTCCACATGCTTGGCGACCTTGGCGCTGATACCCTGGCCCTCGTTGCCAAAGATGACAAAGCCGCTCTTGCCCAACTCACTGGTGTAGATGTTCTTGCCGTCGAGGAAGGTACCGTAAACAGACAGGTCAGGATACTGCTCGAACAAGGCCTCCAAATCGACATAGTGCACCTTGACACGCGCGATGGCCCCCATCGTAGCCTGTACAACCTTGTGGTTATAGACATCAACCGTGGTGCGGTTGGCAAAGATGTCACGCACGCCGAACCAGTCGGCCAGACGGATGATGGTACCCAGGTTTCCGGGGTCCTGGATATTGTCGAGCACGATGTTCAGGCTCCCAGCCACGCGCTCGGTATCAATCACATCTTCGGGTTTCTCATAGACGGCAATGACATCGCTGGGTGTGTCAAACTGAGAGATGCGAGCCATCTGCTGACCATTGGCAAACACTATCTTGTCATAGTGCTCGGCCGTGCCGCACTGCTCGTACCACGAACGCTTGGCGATGAGCCAACGGCAGTTGAAGTGCTGCCACGTGTCACGCACGCACTTGGTGCCCTCGGCGACAAACAAGCCCTCATCATCACGGTATTTCTTGGCAGCCAGGCTTTTCACGACCTTGAGGATGCCATTGTTCATGTCCATCATCGCCCTTACTGCTCACGTTTTGCCACCAGCTCGTTGAAGCGCAGCAGCGTGGTACAAAATTCGTCGCTCAGCAACGAGAACACCTTTTGGGACACCTCGGTTGACACGTCCTGGGTGGCCGATGCAATGGGGCCGGCTATCGCGGCAAGCGTGTCGGCATCACCGGCGAGCGAAACGGCCAGACGGACAACGTCCTCATAGCCCTTGCCCTCAAGGAAGCAAGTGATAGCCTCAGGGACCGTGCGCTGGCACGTCTCATCGAAGAAGAAAGTGGGACGGATTTCCTCTAGGGTGCGTGACAGGTCGTAATCAAAAGTCTTAGTCACATATTTGCGGATTTCGTGCTTGGCCTTGCCCTGACGTGCCAGGAAGATGGCGGCGGCAGTGGCCTGAGCGCCCTTGATGCCCTCGGGATGGTTGTGGGTGACCTCGGCCGAGATCTTGGCAAGTTCCAGCGCTTCGTCAAGCGTCTTGGCGTAATAGCCTACCGGGCTCACGCGCATTGCCGACCCATTGCCGAATGAGTCATAGGGCTGAGGGTTGGCAGCATGGATCCAGACGGCAAAACGGCCACCGTATCCCCTGTCGGGATACTTACGGCACAAGTCGAGCATGATAGCGACCAAGCTCTCATGGGTGTGCTGCTCGTCCTCAAGCAGCCACTGCGCATTGGCCATGGTGAGTACCGTGTCATCGGTAAAAGTGCTCTCGGGCGTGAATAGTTCAAAGTCATAGTCACGCGTCGGGTTAAACTCGTATGCCGACCCTATCACATCGCCGGCAATCGCTCCAATAATTCCTTTCATAATATTCAATAATGTGTTTTTTTGAGATTACAAATATACTACTTTTTTATCAACTAGGGTACCCGTCGAGGAAGATTATTTTCAAGATGCCCACGGAATGAGGTATTGTGCTCCGGCATGAGGGGCGACAACAGCGACAGGCTGCTGGATGGCCGCAGAACGGCGCATCGTTGCCAGCGGCGTCACGTCGCGCCAGCCCTGCGTGCAGTTGCGCACGGTCAGTATCGCCATGCCGGCATAATGGCCCGCCAGGTCAATCAGAGCACGTTTGACAGCCTCGAGGCTGGGGAAGTTCATGCCATTGACGCTGGCCAAACGGCGGCCGTTGCACTCGAGCGTAGCACAGATGCGGTCGCCAAGGTTCACGATGTTGCTGATGTTCTTGTTCATAGTCGTTCCTCCTTCTATTATCATTTTTACACTGCAAAGGTAGAACGACAAAGTGCCACAAGATGGCACCACCAAAACAAAGAAAGTTAAAACTCAAAAAGTCAAATGACTATCCCGAGAAAATGTTGACAGATTTGAGAGCGATTAACTAAGTTGGTTGACACTAATTTTATGGTTCGCCTAAACCGGGTTGACAGTTTGGCGGTTTTATCACTGAATGGGTTTACAGCTCTCGAGGTTTCCCTGATTGGGTTTACAGCGTAAAGGGAGGTCTTTTGATAGGGAGACGCCACTCGATGAGCATCCACACCAATACGCTGGTGCGATGCGATGGTGAGGTGATGACATGGTGGACGGTGTTCGCCCACCAAGGCGAGCCGCCCGCCAGGCATCCTCAAGGAGCTGAGCGAGTACATCGAGCACGAGGTCTGAGAGGTTTTGACGAGGTGGGGAGCAGTCCCCACCTCACGAAACCGGCGCCGGGCGCCCCCATCGATAGGGAACGCCCGGCTTTGGCTTATTTATTATCTGGTATTTAGCGGATGACGATTTTTTTGCCCTGGTGGATGTAGATGCCGGGGACGGTGGGTACGTCTTTGCCCATGGGCTGGCCCATCAGGTTGTAATAGTTCTCATCCATCGGGTGGAGCGCTTGGTCGGAAACCACCTCGTTGATGCCAACGCGGATTCCAGGATCATACCATCGTCCTGTATAGACTATCTGACCATCCTCAATGACATGGCTTAGTCCATAACCTACCTGGAACCCTGTAATAAATAATTCAAAATAGAATAGTGGAAATCCCGCCATGCCGTCATAGCCAATGCCTTCGATAATGAAATCATCCTCACTATACCAGGATTGATAATGATAGCATTTACGCTTTTGGCCACCAATCGTCATTATCCAGGTCCCATCAAAATCAACATCACCCCAACCAGAAGAGTAAAGTCTCATCGGGTCATTGAAATCATAGAACACGAATTCTTCATTGGTTGTATAGATTGGCAGAGCTTCATAAGGGGCACCGATATACCAACTGTAGCCCACAGGGCACTGAGGATGCAGGATACCGTCAGGATGGATGGCATAGACCACCTTGTTCTCTTCACGCAGGCAAATGGGGGTATAATCCTCGACCTCCTTATTATGTCCTTCTTTGTCCAAGTAATGGGTCAATACCACGGGCTTATAGGTTTTATCTCCAATTTGGACATCACCCTTCATCTCAAAACTGTAATATTGCAAGCCTTCAGGCATATCCAAAACGTATTCCCAGAATGGATTGTTATAAGCATACACCCACTTCACTCCCTCACGCACGAAGGGAACATATTCGTAATCGTCTGGCACAGGTTCTTTATACCATTTGGTCTTATAGACAATCTCCCCATCCTCGATGACATGGCTTAAGCGGTTGATGACTTGGTCCATTCCTACAGTGATGCCATAGAAGTAGTTAAGGGGCATTCCTGGTGATTCACCGACGAACCCAATTCCTTCAATAATGCTCTCATTACCCCAATAGTATTCATAAGATTCATGGTTGTTAAAGATATGTTGTTGGGTCAAATGATTACCAACCTGAACAAGTTCGGCATGGTCGTAATGGAGGAACACATGACCATTCAACGATTCATAGAAGGTGACTGGATCATTAAAGTCATAGAGTATGAATTCCACGCCAGTTTGTACTGTGGAGAGCAGTTCCGTGCCTTGTACCTCTGTCCCGATGCCTATTGGACACTCATAATACCTCTTGTCATCGGGAATAATGCCATACACCACCTTGTTTTCTTCACGCAGATAAACGGGTACAGTGTCATTCTCCTCATTAATTGCTGTGCCGCAATAAAGGTGTACCGGTTTATAACTCTTGCCGTTAATCACGGTGTCGCCCTTCATTTCTAATGTATAGTAGTGCTCACCATATGGTATATAACCATCTTCATAACCCATGCCCACAATCGGATTGTCATAGTAATACACCCACTTGACGCCCTCACGGACAAAGGGGACGTACTCATACTCCTGTGCTACCTGATAGACCAGTGTGTCATCTTTCCAACAGCGCATCAAATAAGAGAAGGTGTTTTCCTGATTGATGAAGCATTGCATAAGGTATTGGTCCTTGCTGACACCAATACCTTCAATCAGATCATAGGCCCATGGCGTTGTGTCACCTGCAAAATAGGATGCACAATCAAACCCCATGTCGATGGTAATGGTTCTATAGCGATGGCCCAAGTTTTCTTGATTCCACACGTCTACAACTATCGTCGTCTCGTCAAGCCGATCACCCTTTTGCAGGTTAAAGTCGAGCAGAACCTTCGGATTACCATCCTCATTGACAACGTAAACCTTGCGGCCCTCTTCAAACAGTGTCTTTTGGATATCATACTCTGGCGAATAAATCTGCTTGCAGCGACGGTTGCCGACGATTGTATCTCCCTTGACTTGAATGGTGTAAATGTTCTTAAGGTCTGGTTGCTCGGTGCCAACTTCTAAGCATTCCCAAATTGTGCCGTCGGTTAACATCTCATCATAAGGTATGATTATGGCATCCTCTTCTCCCTCAAAATTCATGCCAGTGGTCTTGTGCCCACCCTTTGTGGAGAAGATGACATGGCTGATGTTCGTTGGCTTTGGCTTCTTCGTTTTTCTGAGAGTGGAATCCTCCAGGAATAGTTCCATAGGCCCTCCGATATAGCCATATTGATAGATGATGCCGTTCCATGCCGGCAAACAATGCCTGTCGCCGTTGTTCATCATGTAGTAATCCAGGGAGTCCTCTTGCCAATCAATGTATTCTTCCTTGACTTCTCCACCCATTACTCCATATCTAATAGAGCCATCATATTCGTATGGCACACGAAAATCGTAGAGCAGACATTCAACACCAATGCTCCCGTCTTCAAGTACTGGCCGCACATAGATCAAACTATCGCCGTCGTTGCGGATATAGCCTTGAATCTGGACGGATTCAACTACACCTTTATAAGTGACCGTCTTTTCAAGAGCCATGTAGTTGTCGTCGGCAGACAGCAGGCGATAGGTCACCTTAAGGACGTCTATGCTGTCTTCAATCCCAGTCGGTGGTTCTAGGGTATATAATATGTCCCATTGCGAGCCTTCTTCCCAAATGCTGCTTGCATGTGCTTGCGTCAATAATGAAAACAGGCACAAGAGCGTGAATAGTGTTCTTTTCATTCTCATATGATATATTGGTTTAGATAATTTTCAATTGTTTGATTCTGTATATCGTTATCCAGTTTCTTTTTCATGCGTTGTTTCCTGACTGCGACTGATGAGGGCGCAATGCCATAAACATCAGCCAATAGCGCATTGGGCACCCGCATCATCAGCAGGCAGCAGAAACGGACATCTTCGGTTGTGAGTGTGGGGTGCTGCCGTCGCAAGCGGGAGGTGAATCCAGGAAGTACTATATCGGTGTTTTTTTCGATGAGTTCCCAAGACGATTCCTCAAGGTTGATATGCCCGCTCTTGCCACGATGGGCATTGAGGATAGGCAAAATTATGGCATAAAGGTGCTCATAGTACAAACGTTGCAACTTGATATTTTCCTCGCGCACCAAATTTTCATTGGCTTGGGCAGCTTCTGAGAGGCGCATAGCCTCCAATTCTTTGTCATGGGCAATCCGTGCCTTACGACGATAGAATAATCCAGCTACAGCTGCAGCCAATAACAGAAGTAGAACCGCAATGATGATGACATACAGTCGAGCTTGTTCAGCCTTGCGCTCTGCTCGCTGGAACTCCATCTGGCGCTCATGCTGCAGTTCATGGATTCGTGCCATGTTCTCCGAGGTTTCACTCCTTGCAATGCTGTCGGTAATGTCCATCAGGTTGATGGCGTCGTCATAGGCTTCCCTCCATTGATTCGCTTCTTGGTGATGATACATCAAGAGGCGGGTCAGTTCAGCCTGTCCATGAATCCCGCATTCAGATAAATAGGAAGGAAGAACCGCCATCAGATCCTCAATTCGGTTCTGTAAGTTGAGCCCATAGGCATGTGTGATGCGGTATAGGTCAGTTTGAACAACCTTGGGATAGACACTTTTCGCTTCAGTGATGTAATGCTCGACACTGTCGCCCTCTTCAGCCATGAGATGGATTTGAGCGAGTAAAAGGAGCGTCTGAGCTCTGAAATCCAATGTGTCCTTCGGTGCTAATTGATAGGCCTGATGGGCTTCAATTGAAGCACTGTCCAAAATTCCTTCTACCATATAAGCGGTTGCCAATTGCTGTAGAGCTTCAGCCATGAGTATATGACCATATACCTTATTATTATTGCTGATCACTTCGGCTTCGCTCAGCATCTTCTTTTGGTATTGCTTTTGCAACTCGGTTAAGTTCTTCTTTTCATATTCAGCAGCGATCTGCGAATACAATTTGAAGCACTGCTCATGATCCCCGGTATTCTGGCATTTGTCCAATTCGTTGAGCAAAGCTACCAGTTCGCCATCTTCTTCGTCAAGGGGAGCATTGGTTACCTTGACGCAACTGACAAACAAACCGATTAATATGACTAAAAACAGCTTCTTCATATTGTTGTGTTTTTCTGCAAAATTACTCAAAATAATACTACAATTCAATGCGCTATTCCTAAATGTATATGTGTGCATACTGCAGGATGTGTTTTATTTTATTGATATTCATAGCGATAATAATATAGAAGATGTATATCGTACAAACTCCACCAAACCTCTAGAATGGCGATATTAACGCAATCTCAAGCGCATCTTTTCCTTGTCTTTTGCCATCCCACGACACAAACATACCTTTGCGGTAAATTAATTACCGCGATTGTGGGCGGCGCCTCGGCAACGCTCAAGGCAGCTCGGCGTTGCGCTCGACTTGCACCGCAATTGCCACGAACTAAAATCGATAGAATATGTCAGTCACATTGAATAACCAACTGGAGGAGCTGATGTTTTCCTCGCAGATTCCCGACCTCGACCTTACGACGAGCGACGACAACGAGGCCGTCGTGTCGATCGTCTCGGGCGGGGCCACGGTTTTCTCGGCCACACACATCCAGTATCAAAGGAATATCATTGTCCACGACATCCGTTCGGTTGTCGAGTATTACATGCGCCAGGGCAGCCATGCCCTGCGCTGCAACTTCGATCAAGGCACCTAGCAGTTCAAACGGCTCAACTCGCATCAGATACACCAGGCCCGCATCTACGGCATTTTCGAGATCAATGGCATTAATTGTTCAATAAAAATATACAGATATTGTAAAAAAAATACTACATTTGCATATAAATCGTTTTACTATCAATGCATTGGCAAGAATTTGACAAACGATTAATCACTATTTTTAATAACTGCTATTCAATGAAAAAGAAAATTATAATTGCACTATCAGTTCTGGCTTTGGGCTTCGTCATATATGCACTCAATAGCCATTCGGCTCCTCCATCTAACGAATTGAAAGAAGGCGATATTGTCTTCCAGACATCAAAGTCATCACAATCAAAACACATCATGCTTGCTACGAAGTCGCAGTGGTCCCATTGTGGCATAATAGTAGAGAAGTCTGATGGTTTGTATGTTTTTGAAGCCATCTCTACCGTCAGTCTCACACCATATCAAGAGTGGGTAAACAGGGGCAGAGGTAAACGTGTCAGTGTGAAACGATACACTGACGATCCAGTTAAAATTAAGTACCATAAGTATTTACGGAAGCCGTATGATCTTTCATTCAAGTTTAATAACGGCAAATGGTACTGTTCTGAGCTAATATATGACGTCTACAAAAAGCAATTAGGTGTGGAGTTGTGCAAGCCACACCCAGTAAGCGATTATGCTATTATTGGATTGGATAAAGTCCTGAAAAAGAGAGGTATTAGTAAAGACCAACTAGTAGTTGCCCCCAGCGATATATATGATTCAAAGTTATTACGCGAGCTATAAACTATAACCCTGACGTATCCAGTATTTCTTTTAGATCATCTACAAGTTGCTCTCCTGCATCCGAGAAAAATTCGGATATGATGCAAAGAAACGATGTGAATCACAATGATTCACATCGCTCTTGACTTGAGTGGTAGCCTGTCCACTCGTCCACCTCGTCAGGCAACAGAAGAGTCTTCTGCTCATAATGACGCAAGGTTTTACTGTTACTTGCATCAACTAGGAGAACGCTCCGATTTTCAACCGTGTTTTCTTACTCAGAGCACGGAATGCCTTATCGGGAATTGCTTGACAAGGATAGACCTACGCTGAAGATGAGGTTAACGTTGGACAATGTGCCACTGACGTCCCAATCCTCACGATACTCGTCACATGGTTTGTGATACCACACGGGCATAGGGTATTTATTGGGCTTGCTCACATCCACTGGCTGACGGCCGTTCTCCAACACCACCGCACGCACACCCTTTTTCACGAAATTATAGTGGTCGGAGCGGTAAAACCAGCCGTCGGAGTTGTCGTCGTCGAAATAGATATACCTGCCCTGAGCAGCAGCGGCAGCCACATAATAATTGTCTAAGTCGCTTTCCCCGCCACCCAAAATCACGACATCGCGTGTGAGCTCGGCAGGACCTATGCTCTCAAAATTAAGGCAGGCCACAGTCTTCGCCATCGGCACGGCAGGGTGATCGCAGTAATATGCCGAGCCGAAAAGTCCGCTCTCCTCTGACGAGGGGAAGATGAACAGCAGGTCTCGATGCGGCTGGGGCATCTCCTTGAACTTCTTGGCAACGAGCAAAGCTCCAGCCACGCCCGATGCATTGTCTGCAGCACCGTTATATATCGTATCGCCGCGCTCATCGGCTTTCCCGATGCCCAGATGGTCCCAGTGGGCACAGAACACGACGGCCTCACCGTCCTGACCGCTTCCTCGCAGGATGCCGCCCACATTGCGCGTCTGTTGAATGTCGTAGGTCACATTCATCTTCACATCACCTCTCACATTCAGGGGAAAACTCTTGAAGCCCGGCTTTTTCGCAGCGGCCAGTGCCCTGTCCATATCCATGCCGGCCGCAAGAAACAGTTTCCGGCAACCGTCCTCGTGCAGCCATCCCCTGACGGCCAATTCGTTGGCATTACGCGTATCCGGATCATAGATGGCGAGATTGTCGCTCAGGTGGCCATTCACACAGACATGCCACCCGTAACTGGCGGCCTCGGTATGATGAAGCACCAGACAACCGGCAGCACCCTGACGCTGTGCCTCTTCAAACTTGTATAACCAACGACCGTAGTAGGTCATATTGCGTCCCCGGAAGAGCTGAGCGTCATAAAAGCCGGGGTCGTTGACCATCACGACCACAATCTTGCCTTTCACATCGATGCCCTCGTAGTCGTTCCAGCCGTATTCGGGCGCGTTGATGCCAAAACCGCAAAACACATACTCTGCCTTCTTCAGATCAATTTTCTTAGTGGCGCGAGTCGTCCAGATGATCATATCGTCGGGATAGCGGAGCACAGATTTCTTCTTCCCGCTCACTGTGAGCCTGCCACCCACGGGCTTGGCTGTAACTGCAATCATTTCAAAGGGCTGGAACCAACTGCCGTTGAAGGCCGGCTCCAAACCTATTCCCTCCAACTGCTTGGCAAGATAGTCCACCGTTTTATCCTCAAAGGGCGTCATGGGCTTTCTCCCGCCAAACTCATCACTGGAAATCACCTTTGTCCATTCCCTCAGCAACTGTTCGTCACTTCCGGTTTTCAAGTGCTCCTGTGTAATCTGCGCACTGGCAGTTGCCAACCCTAAGGCGACAATAGCGATTACCATCACCAACACTTTAGCATTCATTCTCATCAGCATCAATATTCTTAGATATGGGTTGTTGGAAAAGGACTTTTCCCTGACACACCGCTCATTATCGGGTGCCAAATCAACTCATGGAAAAATCCCATTACTTTAAGTATTTAAGGGAACGATATAGTAGCTGGCCCAAAACCCTGCGGGGCTAATGCGAATTACACGAATTTATCAAATTTTATACGAATAGATTTTTTTCGTGAAATTAGTCTCATTAGCGAAATTGGCTTCGCCGAGCTAAAAGTTCGCATAAAAAAACTTTCAGGGCCAACAGCCATATCATTGCCGTTTTTAATTATCTGCAAAGATACATAATAACACTGTATCATCAAAAAACTATGAAACAGTTCTCACTCATTTTGGGCGCATTCGGTGTGTCTTTTATAGAATCCACCCCATAATCTAATTTGCGATGAAATTCATCGCAAGAGTGGGCGGAGCATCGGCTACGTTCAAGACCGACAGAGGCAAGGTGTTCAAGGAAGACGTGGACATCGTGCCCACAATCATCGACAAGTCGCTGTCCTGCATGCTCGAGAAACTTGGATTGATGCAAAACAAACGATGTGAACCATATATGATTCACATCGTTTGTTTGAGCGGTAAACGGGACTCGAACCCGCGGCCCTCAGCTTGGGAAGCTGATGCTCTACCAACTGAGCTACTACCGCAATTCCATCTCGCACCATGCTGTCACATGACTACGAGACGTATTTTTTCTTATTTCAGGAGGCGCCACCGTGGTTGATGACGTCGGTGACGCTGTCGCCATTCTCGGTGACATAGTAACGGACGGTGAGGGTATCGCCCTCATTCCACGATGCCCGGTGGTCACCGTCGAGGTCAGGATAGGCGAACTCGATGGTATCATCACCCACCATGAGATCAACACTGTTCATGGCGCCACCGATGGCGACACCAATTACCTCGTTGGGCTGGGGCTCATCGACCTTGGTCGTATCCTCTTGCTGAATCAAGGGATCGGTCTTGCCTTCACCGATACACGAGCACAGCGACACGGCCGATACCACGCTAAGTGCTATAACCAATTTCTTCATGTCCTTGAATGTTAATAATGAGTTTGTTTTACGGGAGCAAAGTTAACGATTTTTATTGACGAAACAAAATAATCGGGCCAATAATTCACCTCTTGCCCATCATTCGGGACAAGTAATCAGAACTTATAATTGTCACTGTCGAGGTTGTCAAGTTCCTCGAAATCAGAGATCTCATCCTCGTTGTATTCCTCGTCACCGTAGAACTCGCTCTCGTCGATGGGCTCAATGTTGGATGCATCGGGAATCTTGGGGATGGTGATGAAATCGGCGATGTCGACGCTCTCGGTGGGAGGGTTGCCTATCTTGGATTCGCACAGAGGATCATGCAAGGTCTTACCAGGGATGACCTCCTTGAGTTTGACCTTGAAGAATCGCTCCGTCATGTAGTCAAATACGAACTTGAGCCTTTGTCCCTCGTCCTCAACGAGTTCATCGAGCTGGGTATCGTCCATGATCCAGATGTCTTCATCGCTGTCCGATCCCATGTCCATGCAAGTCACTTCCTTCTCCTTGTTCCATTCCTCATCGCAGATGTAGAATGAATCCATCTGCTCCTTGTTGTAGCCGACAGAGTCAAGAATGACGTTGCGCAGCTGCATGAACGTAGCAGTTGAGTCAATAGCGATCTGTAACTTGAAGTTATCGGATTCGTCCGAGACAATGACAAATTTGTATATCATAGTATATAGCAATAATGATGTTAGTCCGTTTTGATGTTGCGAAATTACTAATACATTTTTATCAAGCAAATGATTTTGCAGATTTTTTTTGCGAAATGGGCTAAAATGGCCTGTGTGACGGCCTGAGATGCGCGAAGCCACGCCTGGAGCGTGGCTTCACACATTATTATATAATATGAAAATGCGATGTGGTCGAGCGTTGCCGTTAGGGCACAAGGCCGTAGGAACGGAAGACCTTCTGAATCTTCTCGAGGGCGATGTTCACCTGCTCGTGGGTGTGAGTGGCCATGAGGCTGAAGCGGATGAGCGTGTCGTTGGGTGCTACAGCGGGCGAAACCACGGGGTTGACAAAGATACCCTCGTTCAACAGGTCACGCGTGATGGCAAACGTCTTGTTATTGTCACGGATGAAGAGAGGGATAATGGGCGTCTCGGTGTGGCCGATCTCACAACCCATGTCACGGAATCCCTGCAATGCCTCGTGAGTAATCTTCCAGAGGTGCTCCTGACGCTCAGGCTCGGCAATGAGAATGTCGATGGCCTTCATAGCGGCAGCGGTTGAGGCCGGCGTGATGCTAGCGGTGAAAATGTAACTGCGTGAGTGGTGGCGCAGGTAGTTGGTGATGATCTTGTCGGTAGCGATGAATCCTCCGAGTGAAGCAAACGACTTGGAGAAGGTGCCCATGATGAGGTCCACCTCGTCGCGCAGGCCGAAGTGGTCACACACACCGCGACCGCCTTCACCAAACACACCGATACCATGGGCCTCATCGACCATGACGTTGGCATTGTACTTGTGTGCCAAGTCCACGATGTCGGGGAGCTTGCACACGTCGCCCTCCATAGAGAAGACGCCGTCGGTGACGATGAGCTTGATACGGTCGGGCTCGCACTTCTTGAGCTGCGTCTCGAGCGAAGCCATGTCGTTGTGCTTGTACTTGAGAGAATTGGAGAATGAGAGTCGGCGTCCCTCGATGATCGAGGCGTGGTCCTGCTCGTCCCACAGGATATAGTCATCGCGGCCGGTAAGGGTCGAAATGACACCCAGATTTACACCGAAACCCGTGCTGTAGATCATTGCATCCTCCTTACCCTCATACTCGGCGAGCTTGCGCTCCAACTCCTTGTGGAGGTCGAGCGTACCGTTGAGGAAAGGCGATCCGGCACAGCCGGTACCGTATTTCTTGGTGGCCTCGATGGCAGCTTGCTTGATGCGCTCATCATTGACCAGACCAGAGTAGCAGTTGGAACCGAACATGAGCACCTTCTTGCCATTCATGATGACCTCGGTGTCCTGTTCGCTAGAGATGGCGCGAAAATAGGGATAAATGCCCGCAGCTTTGGCTTTCTGCGGCTCTTCATAGCGCGCTAACTTGCTCTGTAACAAATTCATAAATAAACAATCTAATTTCTATGGCTGCCATGGACTATGGTTGCCATGGACTACCTCACTATATAATTGGCTGCAAATATACAAAAATAATTGTTAAGCGAATGTTAAAATTGCAGCAAAAGTGGACAAATTGACCAAAGCAGGTCATTTCAATCGGCCATCAAGCAAACGATAAGGCCCATTAATATTTTTTAGCAACGATATCAACGTCGGCTATGGCTTCGGGGTTTGGCCATTGGTTGCACCGATGATTGTGCCCATGATGGCCGAGAACTTGGCGGCGCCCTGCTCGGTCAAATGGCTCGAGTCGAAGAAGTCGTCGGCCACAAAACGGTCATCGAAGGCAAAGTCATAGTACTCGACCTCGGGGAAGCGCTCCTGCAGGCGCTTGACAAAGGCATCCTTGTCACGGAGCAATGCCGGCTCCATGAGTTCCTGATAGGTCTTGTACATGGGCGAGCTGACCAATATCAGTCTCACATGCCCCTCCCGTGCCAAGCGCGCTATCGTCTCGAACTGGCTGAACATCGTGGCATATTCGTCGGAATCAATCCCTTTGGTATGGTCAACAGTGTCCGGCAAGACACGTTTCTCCCACCCCACACCGCGGTTGGCGAGCTTCAGGGCAAAGAATCCCAGGGAATCACACTCGCGGACCTGGTCGGCGGGCTTGAGCAGGCGATAGAAAATGTTCGGCCTGACGTTAACCATCTCGGGCCAATACCAGAAGCCATCGACACGGATGCCCATGTGCTTATAATACAGGCACTTCATCGAGCGTTCAAAGGGGGTGACTCCATCAGGGGGATTGAGTTTGCGCCCCAGATAGAAGTCGTTGTAATCGAGAGGCATCACCAACACCTTGAGGTGATGCATCTGCGGCAGATAGCGCTTGGCCAGTTCCACATCATAGATGGTGGTGCGGCCCAGTATCGCCATGTTGAAAGCGCTGTCGGCAATCAGGCTAGGCTGAAGGCCTTCCTCGATGTGAGAGTTGCCCATCAGCAGGACACTGATGTCGTTAAGGTGCTGCTCTAGGTAGTCACGCTTGTAGGAATAGTGGTTGGTCTTGACCAGCAGCAGCAATTCCACCACCAGACAGGCCGCCAAAAACGCAAGTGCGAAAACCGATATGCCCTTCACGAACTTCTTCATCGCCACTCAGAATTGGAAATAAATAAACGTCTGGTTCTGACCTGTGAAGGAAAGACAGATGAAAATGATGAAAATATACACAGCCCAACGAGCAGCGCGGTAACGGAACACCACGTTAGCGGGCAATTGCAGGGCATGCTGCTTGTCGCGCTGCAGCCACTCAACGGCAAACAGCGCCAATGCCATAGCCAGGTAATTGAGCCCGAACAACGCCGAGCGGTCAAAAAAGCCGTTGGTCACCATCGACGAGAGATAGTCTATGGCCTGAGTCATGGACTCGGCTCTGAAGATAATCCACCCGATGACAGCCAGGAAGAAGGTCAGCACCAACTGCAGCGTCTCGCGCAACGAGGGCAGGAAGCGGCCATAAGCAACCACCTGCTTGTACTTGGTATTGACACCAAGCAGGTTATAGACCGCGAGCAGCGACGCATGGTACAGGCCCCAGCAGACAAACGTCCAGTTGGCGCCATGCCACAGGCCGCTGATACACCAGACGATGAATACATTGCGTATGATTTTCCACTTGCCGCAGCGGCTACCGCCCAGCGGGAAATAGATGTAGTCACGGAACCACGTCATGAGCGAAATGTGCCAGCGGCGCCAGAACTCGGGAATGCTGCGCGAGAAATAAGGGAAATTGAAGTTCTGCATCAGGTTGAAGCCGAACAGCCTAGCACAGCCGATGGCGATATCACTGTAGCCCGAGAAATCGCAATAGATCTGAATGGTGAACATCACGCCCAGCAGCAACAACGAGACCGTGGGCAGAGTTTGGTAGTGGTGCCAGTTGCCATTGACAATCATCGCACAGTTATCAGCAACGACAACCTTCTTGAGAAAGCCCCAAAGCATCTGCCTCATGCCATCGACCGCCGCACAGTAGTCAAACTTGCGCGCCCGCTGGAACTGCGGCAACAGGTTGGTGGCTCGCTCGATGGGGCCGGCAACCAGCTGGGGAAAGAAACTGATGTAGGCACAAAACTCCACCAGGTCGCGGGTGGGCTTGATCTTGTGCTGATAGACGTCAATGGAATAACTGAGCGCCTGGAAGGTGTAGAAACTGATGCCCACAGGCAAGATGATGTTCAAGATCACCCAGTCCAACTGATATCCCAGCAACGACGAGAACAACGCGTTCAGATTCTCGACAAAGAAGTTATAGTACTTGAAGAATCCCAGCACCGCCAGGTTGACGACAATGTTAGCGGCACTCACGGCACGCTGGGCCTTTCTATTGCCATCGAGGTGCTGCATGAGCAGACCGCTGCCGTAGCTGCACAACGAGGTGAACACGATGAGCACCAGGAACCGCCAGTCCCACCAGCCGTAGAAGACATAGCTGGCCACGAGCAGCAACACATTCTGCATGCGCCGCTGCCGTGCGACAAACCAATAGAGAATAAACACTATCGGCAGGAACAGCAGGAACTCTATCGAATTAAAAGCCATATCAGCTTGTCGATCAACATAATACCACTTACACTCGGCATCATCACAGCAAGTCAGCCCACACAGTTCACGGGCTCACATGATGAATGCAGGCGCAAAAGTAGCAAAAAAAAGCGAATCATGAATCATCTCGCCCGCCTGATATCACGAGGCGGCAGCTGTTGACCGTGCCACAACGGGCATGAGGCGCACAGACGGCACCAGAGACCATCAATTGCGGTCAATATCGTCCTGTTCCACCTCAGCGTTGTGCAACAGGTCGTAGTCCGAGAACTCGATGCCGTCAAACTCGCCGTCCTCCAGGAACCAGTAATTCTGCCTGATGCAGCCTGATGACAGCACGACAAAAGCGGCCACGGCGGCAAGCCTCAGGAGATATTTCATTATTTTTTTCATATCCTCTCGATTGGTTATGTTTTCTCTATAGAGCGCAAAAATAACAAAAAAATCGGACAAGGTGAACCTTTTCGGGAAAAAAACAGTAATTTAGCGCATCGAAATCACAAAAAAACATCTGCTACATGGACCTATTTGAACAGCGAATCAAGGAACTGAGGGAAATCATTAACCGCCACAACCACAACTACTATGTGCTGAACGCGCCGTCGATCAGCGACCAGGAATTTGACGCCCTGCTGCGTGAACTGCAGGACCTGGAACGCGATTACCCACAATACATGGACCCGTTGTCACCCACCCAGCGCGTGGGGAGTGACCTGGCCAAGGGATTTACCCAAGTGCGCCACGAGCGCCCCATGATGTCACTGTCCAACAGCTACAGCATCGAGGAGGTGCAGGACTTCCTGCGCCGTGCCCAGGACGGCTTAGGTGGCGAGCCCAGCGAAATCGTGGGTGAGCTCAAGTATGACGGCACCTCGATATCGGTGACCTATGAGCACGGCAGGCTGGTTCGTGCCGTGACGCGCGGCGACGGCGTTCAGGGCGACGATGTGACCGCCAACGTCATCACCATCAAGAGCGTGCCACTAGAAATTCCCCATGCCGACGACCTGCCTGACAAGTTTGAGGTCAGGGGCGAGATCCTGTTGCCGTGGCAGAGTTTTGAGAAGCTCAATGCCGAACGTCAGTTCAACGAGGAGCCACTGTTTGCCAATCCACGCAACGCCGCTGCCGGCACCCTCAAGCTGCAGAACAGCGCCGAGGTCGCTCGCCGCGGCCTTGACGCCATCTTCTACTTCCTGCTGGGTGACAACCTGCCCTTCGCGACTCACTACGAGAGCATCATGGCCCTGAAGCGCTGGGGATTCAAAACCGGCGAGATGTCCATCCTGCCCAGCATCGATGCGGTGAAAGACTTCATCGGCCACTGGGACGAGGAGCGCAAGAAACTGCCCGTCGCCACCGACGGCCTCGTGTTCAAGATCAACTCCCTGCACCAGCAACTCAACTTGGGAGCCACTGCCAAGTCGCCCCGCTGGGCCATCGCCTACAAGTTTGCCCCCGAACGCGAGTGCACACGGTTACAGTTTGTGTCCTTCGAAGTGGGCCGCTCAGGTGTCATCACACCTGTTGCCAATCTTGACCCCGTGCTGCTGAGCGGCACCATCGTCAAGCGCGCCTCGCTGCACAATGCCGACATCATCCGCCAGCTCGATATCCATGACGGGGACATGGTGTATGTGGAAAAGGGCGGAGAAATCATCCCCAAGATCGTTGGCGTTGACGAGAAGCAGCGCCAGCCCGGCAGCCAGCCCATTGCCTTTGTCACCCACTGCCCATCGTGCGGCACTCCCCTGCAACGCATCGAGGGCGAGGCGGCTTGGGTTTGCCCCAACAAATGGGGTTGCGGACCGCAGATATGCGGCCGCATCGAGCACTTTGTGGGCCGCCACGCGATGGATATCGACGGTATCGGCGAGGAAGTAGCCGTCATCCTCAACAAGAGCGGCCTGGTGAATGATGTGGCCGACCTGTATGACCTGACGTCCGAGCGGCTCATCGCCCTCGACCGATTCCAGGAGAAGAGCGCCCAGCGCATCCTTCGCGGTATCGAAGCAAGCCGTTCAGTGCCCTTTGCGCGTGTCATCTTTGCCCTGTCAATACCCTTCGTCGGAGAGACGACGGCCAAAGTGCTGGCCCGTTTCACCCATGACATCGACACCCTGATGTCAACACCCGCCGAGCAGTTGGCAGCGATTCCTGAGATTGGTCCCAAGATAGCGCAGTCGATCGTCGATTTCTTTGCCGACGAGCGCAACCGCGTCATCGTCGAGCGCCTGCGGACAGCGGGCGTGCAGTTCGCACTCACCGAGGAGGAGACTGCAGGCCACACCGATAAACTCGTGGGCAAGAAAGTCGTCATCAGCGGGGTGTTTGCCAAGCATTCGCGCGAAGAATACAAAGCCATTATCGAGCAGAACGGCGGGAAGAACGTGAGCAGCATCTCGAGCGCCACCAGCTTTGTGCTAGCCGGCGAGAACATGGGCCCAGCCAAGCTTGAAAAAGCCCGCAAACTGGGCATTGCCATCATCAACGAGGACGAGTTCCTGGAGATGATTGCTGAATAATAGAAATATCCAATTCCATGAAATCAATGAGAAACATCATGAGCGTTATCTTGCTGGCTGCCAGTTGCCTTGCGGGTTTTGGCCAGGAGGTCGAGACTTTTGTTGCAGGACTATTGGAACAGTACCCTCAGGCCCGGCTGCTCGACGTGTACAAGTCCTGTTTCCAGGACTATATGGGAGCAGAGCACCTGATTGGCGACACCGCCAGCGTGAAAGCCTACCTGATGCAGGAATTGGCGACGACCGGCGTAGACGAGCTCATGCCATGGTACCAGGAGCCCTGCGGCATCGAGGGCAACTATGTGCGCGTGAGCCTGCGTGCCGTCCACGAGGGATTGATCGATGACGACACGCTGCTGGCGGCCTTTATTGCCAGCGCCAATGGCGAGAAGCGCCCGACAGTGGAGTCGTGGGCCCACAGGTGGCACGAGATTCTAGACGTGATTGTGAGCATGGAACTCAATCTGCCCCATTACGACCAAGACCGCCAATTGATAGAAGACGCCTTGGCGCAAGGGCAGTATGCCATCAGCCACTCTGCTGATTACCGCAAGGCCTATTCCCCGCACTACCGCATCGTCAGACGTGACATCTACGAGCAATCGATAGCGCCATTGCTCCCCCACCCCTGCTGCGAGTAACCCCAAAAAGAGGTGCGCCCCGCTAGAATTGCCAAGAGGCTTGCGGGACGCACGGTTCACTGCTCGCTAGGAGCGATCATCTATTACCAGTGAATACGTTTAATTCATCGATGATTCTTGTCTCGGTAAGGCAGTACAGAGCCATTGATGGTGATGCTGGGCCCGCCAGAGATGTATGCCTCGGCACGATTGGATTTGTTATAAAGGGTAATGCTCACCTCGGCGCAGATCTGGCCACTGACCACTGAGAACTGCATGTACAAGTCACCATTCTTTTTCTCGGTGATGCGCTTGTTGTGTACCTTGCCTTTTCCAGTCCAGCCACCCAGACCGTTAACGCCCGGAGAGCCCGTGTTCAAGGCAAACTGGATGATGGCATCGTCACCCTGCACAAGGATGAAGTTGGAATTGCTGTTGATGTCAAAATGGCGATATCCCATGTTCCCGATCCTAATATCCTCGGCGAGAAGCACAAAGTAGCCACGGTGCAACGAGTTGAAGGCCTTGGCATGGGCCATATCGTCCTCCAGTTCGCGCAGGCGCTTCTCACGTTCCTTGATTTCCTGCTTCGTTTCCTCAACAGGCTGTGCAGGAGTAATCACCTCCAATTGTACGTTGTCACTGGTCACAATCTCGACCTCGTCAGGGGTTTGCGCCCCGACGGACAGGCCAGTAATCACTATTGCTGCTATTGCGAGAAAAATCTTTTTCATCATTACTTGGTTTTTTATGGTTATTAACTGTAATTTAGACTGAAATAGGAAGAAAATGTTTAATTTTGCACTATAAAAAATCAATGAGATGAAAAAGAGAAAGAATTATAAACTCAGTGCACGATTGCTGGTGATGTTGTTCCTGATGGGCATGGGACTGATTACCGCAACTATCATTTTTCTGCTAATCGGCAACAAACATCTGCTGGCGATGATCACCCTGCAGGACGTGATGGTGTTCATACTGCCCGCCGTGTTGAGCATGGCGCTGTTCTACCACCGCCCGATGCACGTGATGGGCTTTGATAAGGCCCCCAGTTGGAAGTGGTTGGTCATTGTGGTGGCTTTCTACTTCATCTCGCTGCCCGGCATGAACTGGCTGGTCCATATCAACGAGTCCATGACCTTGCCCTCATGGATGAGCGGCATTGAACAGTGGATGCGTGCCAGCGAAGATAGGGCCGCCGAGACCACAAAGCAGCTGCTTGACATACACAGTGTTACAAATTTTCTGGTTTCCATCTTTGTTATCGGTTTCATGGCCGGCTTGAGTGAGGAGGCGCTCTTCCGAGGTGCCATGCAGCGCACGATGCAGGACAGCCGCCTGGGTATCCACGCCGTGGTGTGGATCACCGCCATCGTGTTCAGTGCCATCCACATGCAGTTCTACGGTTTCGTGCCGCGCCTCGTATTGGGCCTGTGGCTAGGTTACCTGTTCGTGTGGAGCGGCAGCCTGTGGATGTCCATCATAGCCCACACCCTGAACAACAGCAGTGTGGTGCTGTTTACTTACCTCACCAACCAGGGCATCGTCCCCCAGGGCTACGGCGACAACCTAGGCATCCCCGCCGATGGTTCTTTCCCCTGGCTAGCCATTGCCAGCATCATTGCCAGCCTCGCCCTTGCCCTCTACCTCCATCACCACAACAAACGCCCCGTTAGCAACTAAGATCACAAAAATGCTACTCTTGATACGCAAAATTTTGCGTATCTACTAGTTCTGGAGGCCGCAGGGTCTGTGTCAACAGCTATATCATTATAATTCGGCACATGAGTTCATCATTTTTTGACGAAAATGACGGATAAAACATTGATTGTCGAGGAAAAAATGTTACCTTTGTAGGTTAGAGTTGTCTGCTCTGCACTTCATGGAGCAGAGGGTATGGTTTAATTTGCTAGTTAATAGCTATTTAGAATATTAAACATTTAATGATTATACAATTATGATGAAGAGATTTATCCTTATCGTGTGCGGCTCGTTCGTTGGAGCCTTCCTCGCATTCCTTATTTTCTTGTTTGTGGGGATGATCATGAGTTTTGCCATCATGGGTTCGATGGGTTCCGGCAACAGTAAAAAGGCTGTGGCTGTGTCCAAGCACTCCATCTTGAAGCTCGACCTGGGTGCCAACATCAGCGAGCGCAGTGGCAATGACCCGATTGACATGATGTCGCTGATGCGTGGCGATGGTCTGCCCTCCAGCCTGGGTCTGAACACCATCTTATCGGCTATCGAGAACGCAGCCAATGATGATAAGGTGGACGGTATCTATATCGAGTGCAACGGCCTGAGCGCTTCACCTGCCACGATGAAGACGATTCGCCGTGCGCTGAAGGAGTTCAAGAAGAGCGGCAAGTGGATTGCTGCCTATGGCCATGAGGGCATCAACCAGACCGACTACTACGTGGCCAGTGTTGCCGACAGCATCTACATCAACCCCGTGGGCGCCCTTGACCTGCACGGCATGGCCTCGGTAACGCCCTACATGAAGAAACTGTTTGACAAGGTGGGCCTCAAGATGCAGGTAGTGCGTGTGGGCTCGTTCAAGAGCGCTGTAGAGCCTTATATCCTCGATGACATGAGCGATGCCAACCGTCTGCAGCAAGAACACTACCTGGGTACCATCTGGCACGAAATCCTCGACAGCATCGCTGCCGACCGCAAGTTGCAGGCCGCATCACTGAACTCGCTGTGTGACAGCGTCATCCTCACGTTCCAGCCCACCCAACTCATCCAGAACAAGCTGGTGGACAAGCTGGTTTACCGCCAGGAGATGGAAGACATCCTGCGTGCGCGCACCGAGGTTGACAAGGCTGATGACCTGCACTTTGTGTCGCCCGACGACCTGGCCTCGGACCTTGAGGCAAGTGCCACGGGTGACCACATCGCAGTAGTGTATGCCGTGGGCGAGATTGACGGCAGCGCCAGCATGATGGGCCCCGCCGAGGAAGGCATCGACAGCGAGAAGCTGAGTGAGACCATCTATCAGCTCATGAATGACGACAATGTCAAGGGCATGGTGCTCAGGGTGAATTCCCCGGGTGGCAGCGCCTTCGGCAGCGAGCAGATCTGGAAGGCCATCATGGATTTCAAGGCCAAGGGCAAACCCGTAGCTGTGTCGATGGGCGACCTTGCCGCATCGGGCGGTTACTATATCTCGTGCTGCGCCGACCGCATCTTTGCCGAGCGGACGACCATCACGGGCTCGATCGGCATCTTCGGCATGATTCCTGACGTCAGCGAGCTCGTCGAGAACAAGCTGGGTGTGCATATGGCCTCAGTTAAGACCAACGAGAACGGCGACATGGGCGCCATGGGCAAGAAGTTTACTCCTGCCCAGCTGGCAGCCATGCAGAACATGGTCAATCAGGGCTATGAACTGTTCACCAAGCGTTGTGCCGACGGTCGCCACGTTGCCCAAGACTCCATCAAGAAGATTGCCGAGGGCCGCGTGTGGGACGGTATCACCGCCAAGCAGATTGGCCTGGTTGACGAGTTCGGTGGCATCCGTGAGGCCGTTGCCTGGGTTGCCAATAAGGCTAAATTGGGCAAGGATTACCAGACACAGAACTACCCCGCAATTGAGGATCCGTTCATGGCGATGCTCAATAAGTACATGACCACCCGCTACGAGATGCGTCTGCAGGGTGAGATGGGCGTGCTGTATGACTGGCACAAGCAGTTGCAGCGCATCCTGGGCCGTGACCGCATCCTGTGCCTGATGCCCGAACAGGAGTTTGTCTTCTGATCAAATGAGTGTTGTGCCGCCGGTTTTCAGTTTTAGCGTAAATGCCTAGAATCTAGGGCCAAAATATGAGCTTTGACTTTTCCAAGATACTGAACAAAGATCAACGCAAGTCGATTATCGATGCGCTGCTGACGCCATTCTCATGGGGATATGGTGCCGGTGTGTGGTTGCGCAACACCGCCTTCAACATCGGGTTGCTGCCCCAACAGGAGTTTGATGTGCCCGTGGTTTCGGTGGGCAACATCACCGTTGGCGGCACCGGCAAGACGCCCCATGTTGAATACATTGTCGACGCGCTGTACCGCCGCTACCATGTGGCGGTGCTCAGCCGCGGCTACAAGCGCCAAACCAAGGGGTTTATCCTGGCTACCAACAACACGACACCCCGCGACATCGGTGACGAGCCTTACCAGATCTACCGCAAGTACAACGGTCTGATCACCTTGGCCGTGTGCGAGAGCCGCCGCAAAGGTATCCGCCAGCTGATGCGCATCGATCCCGACATCAACCTGATTCTGCTCGATGACGGTTTCCAGCACCGCTATGTGAAGCCCAAGGTCAACATCCTGCTGGTGGACTACAACCGCCTGCCCTACAACGACCACCTCATGCCGTTGGGCATGCTGCGCGAACCCATGTCCAGCATGACACGCAGCGACCTGGTGGTGGTGACCAAGTGCCCCACCGACATCACCGCGATGGACATCAGGATGGTGAAGAAGAACCTCAACCTGTTCACTTACCAGAAACTGTTCTTCAGCAACATCCGCTATGCCGACCCGGTGCCCATCTTCCCCGTCACGTCAACGCAGCAGCTCACGTCGCTGCACTGGCTGCACGAGGACGATGCCGTGCTGTGCATCACCGGCATTGCAACCCCGAGGCCGCTGGTGCGCTACCTGATGCAGTTCCCCGGTCTGGTCAGGATGATACACTACGACGACCACCACGAGTTCACGCGTCGGGACTTTACCGACATCTTCAGGGTGTTCAAGGAGTTGAAGGGCAAGCGCAAGTACATCATCACTACCGAGAAGGATGCTGTCCGCATCATGAACAACCCCTATTTCCCGCCCACCAAGCGCAGCTGCATCTACTACATCCCGATGAAGGTGGGATTCCTGGAGATGGAGGGTTCCAACTTCATCGACGAGCTCACCATGCTGATTGAAAAGGAGGACGATCAGCCCCTGTCGAGCAACGATTACACGCAAGAATAAACCTTAATTATAAGAGAAAGGACTAGTTATGTCAAAAGAAACCAACTTGCTGGAGATGATCCAAGAAACCAGCGAATTCATCAGGCAACGTGTCAACGGCAAGCTGCCGAAGACCGCCATCGTCCTGGGCACTGGCCTGGGCGCAGTCGTGGACCACATCAACATCGAAGTCGAAATTCCTTATGGCGAAGTCCCCAACTTCCCGGTATCGACCGTACAAGGCCACAAGGGCCGTCTGATCTTCGGCACCCTGGGCAACAAATACATCATGGCAATGCAGGGCCGTTTCCACTACTACGAGGGATACACGATGCAACAGGTGACGTTCCCCGTGCGTGTGATGAAAGCCCTTGGCATCAAGACGCTGTTTGTTTCCAACGCCTCGGGCGGCATGAACCCCGACTTCAAGGTGGGTGACCTGATGATCATCACCGACCACATCAACGTGTTCCCCGAGCATCCGCTCCACGGCAAGAACATCGACGAGCTTGGTCCCCGTTTCCCGGCCATGGTCGATGCTTACAGTCCCCGCCTCATCCAGATGGCCCGCGATATCGCCAAGGAGAAAGGCATCCGTCTGATGGAGGGCGTGTATGTGGGCACTCAAGGTCCGACGTTTGAGACACCTGCCGAGTACCGCTACTTCTGGCGCATCGGTGGCGACGCCGTCGGCATGAGCACCGTGCCCGAGGTCATCGTGGCACGCCATGGCGACATTGAGGTGTTCGGCATCTCCATCATCACCGACCTAGGTGTGGAAGGCGCCGTTGAGAAAGCATCCCACGAGGAGGTGCAGAAGGCTGCCGCTGCTGCACAGCCCATCATGGCCATGCTCGTGAGGGAGATGATTGACCGTTTCGACGAGTTGTGATTTAGGCTTTAGGCTTTAGGCTTTAGGTGTTAGGTGTTAGGCGTTAGGCGTTAGACGTTAGGTGCTAGGTTTTAGCACAACTATCACTGCATCCAATTAGGTACCAGTAAAACAAGAAATGAAAGAGACCGAAATATCAACCTTGGGAGAATTTGGACTGATTGAACATCTCACCAAATCTTTTCCAGTGCGTAACGAGTCCACCCGCCGCGGCGTGGGCGACGATTGTGCCGTCATCAACTACGGCAAGGACCGCGAAACCCTTGTCACTACCGACCTGCTGCTCGAGGGCATCCACTTTGACCTGACCTACGTGCCCCTGATGCACCTGGGTTACAAGGCCATCGTGGTGAACCTGAGCGACGTGTATGCCATGAACGGCACGCCACGCCAGGTGACCGTGTCGCTGGGCATCAGCAAGCGGTTCACGCTGGAGCACATCGAACAGTTGTATGAAGGCATGCGCATCGCCTGTGAGCACTACGGTGTGGACCTGGTGGGCGGTGACACGAGCGCATCGGTCACCGGGCTCATCATCAGCGTGACATGCCTGGGCGAAGCCGCCAAGGAAGATATCGTTTACCGTACGGGCGCCAAAGACACCGACTTGATCTGCGTGAGCGGCAACCTTGGGGCTGCCTACATGGGCCTGCAACTGCTGGAACGCGAGCGCCAGGTGAGTGCCCAAATGAAGGACAAGGACTTCGAGCCCGACTTCTCGGGACGCGAGTACATCATTGAGCGCCAACTCAAGCCCGAGGCCCGCCGCGACGTCATTGCAGAACTGCGTGAACTGGGCATCCGCCCCACCGCGATGATGGACGTGAGCGACGGTTTGTCGAGCGAACTGCTGCACATCTGCAAGGATTCGGGCGTGGGCTGCCGGGTGTTTGAGGACCGCATTCCCATCGACTACCAGACTGCCTTGATGGCCGAGGAACTGAACATGAACCTCGTGACAGCGGCCATGAACGGCGGTGAGGACTACGAGTTGCTGTTCACCGTGCCCCTGGCCGACCATGAGAAGGTGGCGCGGATGAAGACCGCACGCCTCATCGGCCACATCACCAAGCCAAACCTGGGCGCCTATATGGTCACTCGCGACAACCAAGAACTTGAAATCCGTGCGCAGGGCTGGAATGCCTTCACCCCTGCCGACACCAAGGATTCCAAACAATAACCTAAGACAGACTACAACACTTACATCATTTACAGCATGGCATCCACAACGCATCGGGTTGTGGATGCCATGCTGCTTAATCAGTCAGTTTATCAACAGTATTGTGAAAACCCCGCCAAGGTGGTTTCGAAATGAAATAAATCAGTGTATTATTATGTTATTTCAATTCTTTTTGGCCGATTTTTGCTAATTAGTGTTAAAAACAGCCATTTTTTTGCCGAAATATTAGGTAGTAAAAACCAAATGGCCTTATATTTGCATTGGTTTTCATGGTATTAGTTTTTAAGACTGAGGTTTTCGAGCGTCGTGAGGCCAGTAGAAATCCGAACATGTTAAAGGTTTATGTTAATGGTATTAGAAGGTTAATTAGTTAAAAACAAGTCCTTGACTTGGCGTCAAGGGCTTGCATTTTTATAGAATGTCTAACGGCAATGAACTATTGCTACTCCACAATGGGAAATTTTGACATTTCGCCAGCCACCGACCATTTTTGACAGCATTCTGTTTGCCGATACAACAATTCATTGTACTTTTGCACATCAAAACTGGACAGATTATGTTATCGAACCCAATAATCATTTTATAGAATAATCAACCATCAAGTATTTATCCATGTGTGGAATAGTAGGATATATAGGCCATAACGAAGCCTATCCGATTTTAATCAAGGGTCTGAAGAGACTTGAATACCGCGGCTATGACAGCGCGGGTGTAGCACTTATTAACAACGATGGCGGCCTGAACGTGTACAAGGCCAAAGGCAAGGTTGCCGACCTCGAATCTTATTGCGAGGACAAGGACAAGACAGGCAGTGCCGGCATTGCCCACACCCGTTGGGCAACACACGGGGAACCCAACAGCGCCAATGCCCATCCTCACTACTCGGCATCGGGCAGGCTGGCCCTCATCCACAACGGCATCATTGAGAACTACATGACGCTGAAGGAGAACCTGGTGGAACGCGGCATTGCCTTCAAGAGCGTGACGGACACCGAGGTACTGGTTCAACTTATCGAGCACATCATGCTCAGCAACAATATTGAACTGCTCGAGGCCGTGCAAGTGGCACTGCACCAGGTCATTGGAGCCTATGCCATCGCCATCCTCGACCGCAACCACCCTGACACCATCGTGTGTGCCCGCCAGAGTTCGCCCCTGGTAGTGGGACTGGGAAAACAAGGAGAATACTACCTGGGGTCAGACGCAAGCCCCATTGCCGAATATACCGACCGCGTGATTTACCTCAACGACGGCGACATCGCCGTGATGCGCTTGGGCGAGGAGTTGAAGGTGGTCAACATGGACAACGAGACCCAGCATCCCAATGTAAAACAGATTGACATCACCCTGGGACAACTCGAGAAGGGCGGTTACCCCTACTTCATGATCAAGGAAATCTTTGAGCAACCGACATGCATGCGCGACTGTATGCGTGGACGCATCAATGTGGATGCCGACCGCATCACCCTGTCGGCAGTCATCGACTACCGCGAACGACTGATTACGGCACGTCGCATCATCATTGTTGCCTGCGGAACCAGCTGGCATGCCGGCCTCATCGGGAAACAACTCATCGAGAGCATGTGCCGCATCCCCGTCGAGGTGGAATATGCCTCGGAATTTCGCTACCGCGACCCTGTCATCATGCCCGATGACGTCGTTATCGCCATCTCACAGAGCGGCGAAACCGCCGACACACTGGCAGCCATCGAACTGGCGCGCCAAGCTGGCGCATTTGTATTTGGCGTGTGCAACGCCATCGGCGCCTCCATCCCTCGCCAGACGCAGACGGGCGTTTACATCCATGTGGGGCCTGAAATCGGGGTCGCCTCGACCAAGGCATTTACCGGTCAGGTCACCGTGCTGTCGATGCTTGCCCTGAGTATTGCACGTGAGAAACAGACCATCGACAACGAGACCTACAAGCGCATGGTTGCCGAACTCACCCGCATTCCCGACAAAATGGAGCAGGCCCTCCAGACCAATGAGCAAATCGAGCGCCTGGCACCCATCTTCACCTACGCCAAGAACTGCCTGTACCTGGGACGAGGATATAACTACCCCGTAGCCCTTGAAGGGGCATTGAAACTCAAGGAAATCAGTTACATCCATGCCGAGGGGTATCCTGCCGCCGAAATGAAACACGGTCCCATCGCTCTCATCGACTCAGAGATGCCCGTGTTTGTCATAGCCACCCGAGATAAACTATATGAGAAGATTATTTCCAACATCCAGGAGGTGCGTGCCCGTGGAGGTCGAGTGACGGCACTGGTGACGCAAGGAGACACGCAGATACAGCAATTTGCCGATCATGTCATCGAACTGCCCGACACGATAGAATGCTTCCAGCCACTCATCGCCAGCATTCCGCTGCAACTGTTGGCCTACCACATCGCCGTATGCAAGGGCAAGGACGTTGACCGTCCGCGCAATCTGGCCAAGAGTGTCACAGTAGAATAAGGCCTCGACACCAAGGCTCCACTGGCAGAATAATAAAGCAGTCGCAGGGCTATGAGTGATGCCCTGCGACCGAAATTTTAATGCTTGTTAAGTCGTCTCACACAAGCTGACAACCTGTCCATTAATCCTCGGGAGCATCGTCGATGAGTTCAAGGAACTCTTCGAGTTTGGGTGTGATAATAATCTGGGTGCGGCGGTTGCGTTGCTTACCCACAGCGGTCTCGTTGCTAGCCAGGGGATTATACTCACCACGGCCACCAGCAGTTAAGCGTTTGGGGTTAACACCATAGTCATTCTGCAAGGCTTGAACAACCGATGAGGCGCGCAGACAAGAGAGATCCCAGTTGTTGCGGATGTTCTCGCGACGGATGGGCACATCGTCGGTATTGCCCTCGATGAGCACGTCATAGTCCTCATAGTCGTTGATGATCTTGGCAATCTTGGAGAGTGTCTCGGCGGCACGCTCATTGATCTCATAAGAGCCGCTCTTGTAGAGCATGTTGTCGGCCAGTGAAATATAGACTACGCCCTTGAGCACCTGGACATCGACATCTTTGAGTTCCTCTTTGGAGAGCGAACGGGTCAGCTTGTTGGTCAATGCCAAGTTGAGTGAGTCGCTCTTGGTTTTCAGGTCAGTCAAGTGGCGGATGTACTGGTTGCTCTCATTGATCTGGTCCACGAGTTTCTCGATCGAGACATTACTCTGACTGGAGTTCACCAGACTCTTGTCGAGTGACTGCTGGAGCGACTTATAGTCTGCCTTGGCCTGAGCCAGTTGCTCCTCAAGCGAGGACACGCGGGCATTGGCGGCTGCCAGTTGCTCCTTGGTCTGCTGATAATTCATGATCATTTCTTTGCCACTCTCCAGCAACTTGAGGTTATTCTGGCGGCACTCCTCCAAATCCTTCTTGCTGGCACAACTGCTGACGAGCATCAAACCCACCAGTGCAGTAATCATCAAAATATTTTTCTTCATACCAATCACAATAATGTGTTATACTTTTTTTAATATGCGATAATTCGACTATAGATTTAGACGGAACGAAGTCTAAAATGTTGCATCGGTTTTAAATGATTTAACAAAAATCTATGTTCTCTTATTCATTTTTTACAATTGAAGAGGTCATTAAGCCTAAAACGAAAGACTCACGAAGTATTTTTTAGCAAAAAATATACCAATAACGCCTAGAAAAGTCCTTAATAATTTAATTTCGGGTAAAAAAAGCATTAACTTTGCAGATTAAAATATATTTCCATGGATGCTCGCGATAAAAAACAGTTGCTGCTCGACTCAAGGTACCTGCGCATGACGCAGATTTGGGCCGAGAATTCCTATTGCCGCCGCCGCCAGGTGGGCGCTCTGCTGGTCAAGGACAAGATGATCATCAGCGACGGCTACAACGGCACACCGTCGGGCTTTGAGAACGTGTGCGAGGAAGACGACCACACCAAGCCTTACGTCCTTCATGCCGAGGCCAATGCCATTACCAAGGTAGCCCGCAGCAACAACAGCAGCGACGGTGCAACGCTCTACATCACGACCTCGCCGTGTATGGAGTGCAGCAAGCTGATCATCCAGGCCGGCATCTGTCGCGTGGTGTTCGGCGAGTACTACCGCATGCATGATGGCGTGGACCTGCTGTGCCGCGCCGGCATCGAGGTGGTTCACCTGTGGGAGCGTGGCGGCAGTTACGAGTCCGTGACGCTGACCAGCGATACCAGCGAGAGCCACTACCAGGAAGTAGAGCATTACTTATCAACCCAGAATCAATAACCTAATTTCAGGCCCTTACACACAGACATGAAACAGAAGTCCACACGTCAACCCATCTGGTTACCCCTCGCCATAGCCTTGGCGATGGTGGTGGGCATCTTCATTGGCAGCCGTTTCACCGTCAACAAACCTGTTGCGGACAACGACCGCAAACTTAACGCGATTCTCAACCTCATTGCGCAGGACTATGTCGATACCACCAACCTGCACGACCTCATCGAGATGAGCATTCCCGAAATTCTGAGCAATCTGGATCCTCACACGAGCTACTTCAGTGCCGAGGAACTGCGTGCTGCTACCGATGACCTGAACGGCTCGTTCAGCGGCATCGGCATCTCGTTTGTGCTGGTCAATGACACCATCGGCGTGGTGGAGGTAATTCCCGGCGGACCCAGCGAAAAGGTGGGCATCATGGCAGGTGACCGCATCGTGACTATCGACGACTCGACAGCCACCGGTGAGAAGATGACCAACGGCGCCGTGATGAAACGTCTGCGCGGAGCCAAAGGCACCAAGGTGAAACTGGGTATCCAGCGCCCGAACACCAGCAAGATTCTGACCTTCACGGTGACGCGTGGCGACATTCCCGTGAACACCGTCGATGCCTACTACATGCTCGACAAGAATACGGGTTATGTCAAGATCAACCAGTTTGGCCGTCACACCTATGACGAGTTCCTCACCGCCATGGCCAGCCTTGACGAGGAGGGAGCCAAACGGTATATCATCGACCTGCGCGGCAACGGTGGCGGATTCATGGAGATGGCCGTGCTCATGGTCAACGAGTTCCTGCCCGCCGACCAGCCCATCGTGTTCACCAAGGGGCGTTACAAACGTGATGACAGCGAGGTGTGGAGCGACGGCAACGGCTCGTTCCAGGATGCTGAGGTGGCTGTGCTCATCGACGAGTTCAGCGCCAGCGCCAGCGAGATTTTTGCCGGAGCCCTGCAAGACAACGACCGCGGCCTGATCGTGGGCTGCCGCTCGTTTGGCAAGGGATTGGTGCAGAAGGAGTTTGTTCTGCCCGACAGCAGTGCTATCCGCCTGACCACAGCCCGTTACTACACGCCTAGCGGCCGCTGTATCCAGAAGGATTACAAGATGGGTGACATGAACGAGTACGAGAAGGAACTGCTGGACCGTTACATGAACGGCGAACTGTATAGCCGCGACAGCATGAAGATCGACAAGAGTCAGGTGTTCAGCACGCTGATTAGCGGTCGCACCGTGTATGGCGGTGGCGGTATCGTGCCCGACATCTTTGTTGCCCGCGACACCAGCGGCATGACCAACTACTACATTGAGGTGGCCAATGCCGGCCTGCTGCAGCGTTATTCGTTCAACTACTGCAACAATAACCGTGCTGCGCTCAAAAAGCTCGAAGACTACAACCAGTTCCTGCGCACCGCCCCGAGCGATGAGGCGCTTGTCAGGGACTTTGCCGACTATGCCGCCAACAACGGCATTGCCCCGCGCTGGTACTACATCAACCAGTCCCAGAACTTGATTGCCACCATCCTCAAGTCATTGATTGCGCGCGACATCTTCGGCAACCAGGCCTACTACCCCATCCTGAACCGTAACGACAAGACCGTTCAGGCTGCCCTCAAGGCGATGAACAAGCACAAGGCAGCGTTCCCCATCACCGATTAGGCACATCACACACCGTGCTAAACAAAACGATAAGGACGAGGCAGAGGTTATCTGTCCCGTCCTTATCAAATGTCTTAAAGAATCACTCGTCGGATTCGTTCATGTTCACTTTTTCTTTTTGCGGATAGTGACCGCACCGTTACGGAACTTCTTGTCCTCGCGCGGTGTTAGGAAATCGATGCGTTTGCGCAGTCGCTTACCCATCTTGTCCTTGACCACCCACTCACCATTGATGGAGGGGTTAGTCTCACTTTCCACAACAATCACGTCGCCCAATTTGAACCCATGTTGGTTAAACATGTCATGCGAGAGAGCGACCCATCGAATCTGATAGTTTTTCAACTTATCATAATTGATTCGGTCTCCGCTTGCTGTTACCCAACCAGCACCACCCTGTCCAGGGTGATATTTGGTAGCGTGCAATGTAAAATCCTGCCCTATGGCAGTCACAGCAATCACAACAGCAAGCGCTAAAAATAATCGTCTTAGCATAAGTTGTTAGTAATTGGTTTGTGGTGCAAAGGTAGCAAAAACAAATGAACTGACCAAATTTTTAGGCCATAAAATGCCCTTGGTATAGTGGTGAAAATTGACATAAAATCCTTATTTATAGATATTTATGCTCAAATTCAGCAGAAAGGCCAAAACAAGGTCATACTACTGAAAAAAATGATAAAAACGTCACTTTTTCAGAGGCTGTTGTTAGGGGTGATGAGGTGTAATAGGGAGTGTTCGGGCTATGGAAAACAATGGGAATTAGGGGACTAGAAGGAGTAGTCGAGGATCTGGGGATTGAAGTGAATGGAGCGGTTCATGAACAGGCGATTCATGGCGCCTTCGGCCACCAGTTCTTGGGTGGTTCCCGTGAGCACCTGGCGGTCGGTGGTGATGAGCCATAGTTCGTCGGCCAACATGAGCGACTGGGAGATGTCGTGGCTGGACAAGAGCACTGCTTTGCCACGGTCATGGGCCAGCGTCTGCAACAGGCGCATCGTCTCGATGCGGCTGGCCACGTCGAGGAACGCCGTGGGCTCATCAAGGATGATGATGGGCGTCTGTTGAGCCAGGGCGCGTGCAATCATGGCCTTTTGCCGCTCACCGTCGCTCAACGAAGCCATATATTCGTTGGCCTTATCGATGATGCCGGCATCGGCCATCGACTGACGGACGATTTCGCGATCCTCATCGTCGAGACGTCCCAGGAAACCCGTGTGCGGCTGTCGTCCCAGACCGACCAACTCGGTTACTGTGAGCGCTCCGGCCTGAATGCGCTCGGTCGAAACGAGACCGATGAGTCGCGAGCGGTCCTTCTGGCTCATTTCCAGCAAATTCTTGCCGTTCACCTCGATAGTTCCCTCGAGGGGCCGCTCATCACAGGTGAGCGCACGCAGCAGCGTTGACTTGCCGGCTCCGTTCTGGCCAAGCAAGGCCACAAGACGTCCCTGCTCCAGCGTGAGGTTGAGGCCACTGAGCAATGTCACCTGATTCTTACCGTTGCGGTAACCCACCGCGAGGTCATGCGTCGTGAATATGGCTTGTGTATCGTTCATCAGTTGAAATATTGAATGCGTCGTCGATTAAGGATGATATAGAGAATGATAGGCACACCGATGACCGGGGTGATGGCATTGATGGGGATAATGCCGTGAGGATTGCTCACGCTGGCCACAGCACACAGCAACGCGATATCGGCACCGGCCAAGATGGTGGCAGGCACAAGGCGACTGTGGTTACTGGTGCCCAGCGTCATGCGGGCAATGTGCGGCACCACAAGTCCAATGAAGCCGATGGGGCCGCAATAGGCCGTCACGACAGCGGTCAAGATGCCGGTGATGAGCAGCAGGATGTTGCGCGTCATCGACACGTTGATACCCAGGTTGCGGGCATATCGGGCACCCAGCAGCAAGGCATTCAAGGGCTTGACCATGAGTGCCGAACCTATGAGTGCCAAGATGATGATGCCGGCATAGATAGGCATCTGGGCCGTGCTCACTCCCGAGAAGTTGCCGAAACCCCACGAAACATAGTTGTGCACCCCTTCCTCGGTAGCCACCGAGTTGAGCAGTTGCACAACGCTCGACGTGAGGTAACTCACCAGGATACCGATGATGAGCAACATGGTGTTGCTACGAACGATGGCCGAGAAGGCAATGAGTACCACCAGCACTACGCCAGCACCCAGCAAGGCTCCAATCAAGACAGCCATGTAGCTGCCCACGCCCTCTCCAAGCAGGCCGCCCAACGAGCCTCCCATCGCCAGAATGACGATGGCAACACCGAGTCCGGCACCCGACGACACACCCAGTATCGACGGTCCCGCAAGAGGGTTGTTAAAGGTCGTCTGCAAGAGCAGACCAGAAATCGAGAGCGCTGCTCCCGCCAATGCCGCGGTAGCAATCATGGGGATGCGTGACTGCAAGACGATGATGTCCCAAGCCCTGTTACCGCTACCCTTGCCCGTAATGATGTCCATAATCTTGCCTGCAGGGATATCTACCGACCCAAAGACAAGGCATGCCAGTGCAAGCAGCACCAGCAGCACTGTCAGGCCCAGGATGGTGAGGGCAAAGCGGCGATATGACATCGGAGCGTCAGTCAATGTGGTGATACATCTGGTTAGTGAAATCAGGGAATAGGTCAGGGTGCATGATGGCCGCGAACTCCCGCAGGAGCACCTCGGGGTGGAACGGGATGCGGTCAAAGAAGCGCGTTTTGTCGGTGTCGCACACATAGACGCGCTTGTTTTTGAAGGCGGACATTTCGCTGTTCAGCTCGTAGGCTCCCTGCAGGTCGCGCAGCGAATTGATATTGGTCCACTTGATGAACCAGTAGTCGGCATCCTGGGCTACGGCCAGCACTTGGTTGAAATCCAGTGCCAATGACCCTGTATTCTTATCGTCGGACCACAAGTAACGTCCACCGGCATCGTTGATAATGCGGGCCATGTAACTCTGTCCTCCAGGCACGTTCCACACGCCACTGATGACCATCTCGGTCACAACGGTGGGACGATCACTAGCCCCGGCAGCCTTCTGCTTCATGCCATTGTAGGCAGCGACAACCGCATCGTAGAGGCTATCGGCCTCGGCACGCTTGCCCACCAGCTCGCCATAGAACTTCACCCACTCGGCGCGTCCCAGCGGATCATACTCCAGATAGTCGGCACACTCAATGATGGGAATGTCAAGCGACGTTATCTGGCCGTAGCTGGCATCCTGATAGGGTGACAGCAGGATGGCGTCGGGCTGCATGTCGATGACCTTTTCCACAGTGGGGTTCATCGAGTTACCGCAGTCGGCAATAGTACCGGCAGCAAGGCCTACCGCGATGTCTTCATCGATGAAATACTGCTTGTCCACCACACCCCGCACTGCATCGATGGCTCCGAGTTCGCGCAACAGGCTCGTGTGAACCGACGAGTAAACCAACGCATTCTTGACAGGCGTGCGCACCACCGTGCCTTCGGGCAAGTCGGCAGGCAACTCAGCCTCAGCGGGCACCAGCACATATCGGTGCAGCACCCCACCCTTCCAGGGGTTCCCCACGCTGACGAGGGTATAGTCTGGCGTGCGCTGCATCGACAGCAATCTGGCAGCGGTAATGACAGAGTCGCGGGAGTCGAGAACGCTCGATGCACCCCGGCCACCCTTGTAGCACGAGGTCAAGAGCATCAACAAAGCGGGAAGTAAGAGAAGCAGTTTCTTGTTCATGGGTGTCACGCAGCAATATTATTCGATATTGAAATTGCCCATGAGGTCCAGGATGTAGGGGTGCATGAAGTCCTGACTGGCCCTGTCGATATACTTGAGGAAGTAGTCTTCGATAATATCGGACTTCTTATAATCCTTCATGCCCTCGTAGCGCATCTGTAAGTCGTGGTAGTCCTCGAGCAAGGCACTAAGGCCCGTAGGCGTTATCCTAATCACCTTGCGATTCACGAAGTCGATGTAATAATACTCCATGCCTGTATCATACTCCTCACCATAGGCGGAGCCAAACAAAATGTCCTTTACCCCTAACGGGCCATGGAAGAGCGCATAGGCGACCTTCTCATTGAAGAAAACAGGCACGAAACCGCTGAGTTTTTTGGCATCACCCTTGAAATCGCGCTTCAAGTAAGTACTGTTGATGAGCCAGATACTGTCACCCAATGTGGCAGCGATATAATTCTCATCAATGAGCCTGTTATAGCGTTGATCCGCGGTTTCGATATATATCTCAAAGGGAGTGAATGCATCTAAAATCGGTCTAGTGAGCATCGCCTCCGGCTCTTGATCAAGCATCTGTTCCCATGAGGTGTAGAAATACACCGTATCCTCAGGCATGTCCTCGGCCACTGCATGGAACGACAACATCGCAGCAGTCAGCAGCAGTATGCCATGCAACCATTTTTTCATCTTATTCCCTTGTTTAAAAAGTTTTTAGCAGTTGATATAGTTTGCGGGTGGGCAATCCCATCACATTATAAAAGTCACCGTTAATACCCTGGATGCCGATGTTGCCTATCCATTCCTGAATTCCATAGGCACCTGCTTTGTCCAGAGGACGATAGTGCTTGATGTAGTAGTCAATCTCGTCATCAGTCAATTCAGCGAAGTGGACGATGCTGGTGTCAGCAAACGACTCGGTGCGGCTCGCCGTTGTCACGCACACACCACTGATAACACGGTGGGCGCGTCCCGAGAGGGCCCGCAGCATGCGATGGGCATCGGCTTCGCCTGTTGGTTTGCCCAGTACGGTCTCGTCGAGCACGACAACTGTGTCGGCCGTGATGAGCAGTTCATTGGGCTGCAACGGGTGGCCCTCAGCCTTCACGCGGGCGAGAAAAACGGGTATTTCCTCAACGGGCAGGCTGGCAGGATAAGTCTCGTCGATGCCCTTGATGGACTCGACACGGAAAGTGAGGCCCATGTCGTTCAAGAGTTCGCGGCGGCGCGGAGAGTTGCTGCCCAGCACGATGTCATATTTTTCCAGATTATTGAGCATTGTCGTCAATCGGGTTACGGTTCATGATGGATTGGGAGAGCAGGCGGTAAATGTCGCGCTTGTCACCATCGAGCAGCGCCAGATGGCTGTCAACGACCTGTTGATCGTGGCGCACGGCAGGCCCTGTCTGGGACTGAGCCGGCGCGAGGCGGTCAAGCTTCTCAACGGTGGTGCGGATAAGGGGCAGCAGTGCCTCAAAGGGCAGGCCCTGAGCAGTAAGCAACTCATCGGCCAGCGTCCACAGGTGGTTGGCAAAATTGCACGAAAAGACCGACGCAATGTGCAGCCAACGGCGCTGGTCACTGTCGGCAGGAGTGACATGGCTCGAGACACAGGTGCCCAAGGCCATCAAGTCGCGAAGCGCATCGTCATCACTGGCCTCGGCAAAGAAATGCACCTCGTCGAGCGGTACCACCATTTCGCGCGAGAAACTCTGCATGGGCCACAGCACACCGTAGCGGGCACGATGGCCGCGGAACAGGTCTATCGGCTTGCTGCCCGAGGTATGCACCCACAGGGCTCCATTGTCGGGCACGGCAGCGATGACATCGGCAATCACATCGTCGCGCACGGCGATGATGTAGGCGTCTGCATCAGGGACGAGTGCCTGAAGGTCATCGGTTGCTTCCGGGCAATGGATGGCATCGGCCAGCACACGGGCATGCTCCAAGCGGCGGCTGTAGATCTGCGCCACCTCGCAACGGGCAGCCAAGCCATGAGCTAGGCTCGTCGCCACATTACCAGAACCGATAATTACCACTCGCTTCATATTTCATGCAAAATTAGTTCAAGTCGGACACAAAAGCAAAATTCTACTTGTTTTTGTGAAAACGTGGTCCAATTTTGAGGTCTATACCCGCCAAAACACCTTTAAGACTCGGCTGAGCGCCGAAAGTTTAAGCATTCCAGCCATATCGACCAGGGTTGGATGACACCAAGCAGACAAAAGCGCATGAATCCTGTAAATTGTCGGGAAAAAACTGTATCTTTGCCCATGAAAACAACATTGAATGTGATGAAAGAGATTTATTTTGCAGGAGGATGCTTCTGGGGCACAGAGCATTATTTCAAATTGGTGAATGGAGTTATTGAAACCGAGGTGGGCTATGCCAACGGCCACACCGAGAATCCAACCTATCAAGACGTATGCACCGACAAGACGGGCTTTGCCGAGACCGTACGCATCGCTTATGATCCTGAGGTCATCTCGCTGGAGTTCCTGACCGAGATGTACTTCAAGGCCATCGATCCCGTGAGCGTGAATCAGCAGGGACACGATAAGGGCACGCAATACCGCACGGGCATCTACTATACTGACGAAGCCGACGTGCCGACGCTCAAGGCGGTGTATGACCATGTGCAGGCCCAAGTGAGGTTGCGTCTCGCTGTAGAACTGCTGCCGCTCAACAACTTCTATCCCGCCGAGGACTATCACCAGGACTATCTGGACAAGAACCCCGACGGCTATTGCCATCTGCCGCTGGAGCTGTTCGAGATGGCCAAGCGCGCCAACCGCAAGAACCAATAACCGCCCTACCCCATGCGGTACGACCGGGACAAGTTAGACAAAATCAAGGAGTGGTCCTCTCGACAATGGACAGTGTTCAAGCCATGGTTCTTGAAGCGCTGGCGGTCATTGTCGGCATGGGTTGCCCGCTGCTGGCGGGTATATTCCGCTCCCGATAACCGGTGGCTAACGGTGCCATGCACTGTTGCCGCCCTGCTTGTGCTGCTCGTGCTGGTCAAGAGTTGCCAGGGCATCATCTACTACAATAGCAACGAGTGCAAGGTCTATCGTCTGGGCTACCCCATCGATGAGGCCCGCGCCATCGTCGGTGTGCTGAGCAACGAACAGATTGACAGCTTGGTTGTACGCCAAGAACACGACACGATCGCCTATCCGTTGCTGGATGAACGCTACTTCATTGCCAAGAACTTTGACCGCTACCTCGCGTTCCACAAGGTCAAAACCGAGGCTCCGCTCACCGATGTTGTTGCCATCGTCAACGTGAAAGGCGACCTGGACCGGGTTGAATCAGCTACGCCCTGTGACACCAGCAAGGGCTACCTCATGCTGATCAATGGCCGCCATTACCTGGACAAGGATTACAAGCCAGCCAATCTGGTGCCATTCGAGAAAACCTATACCTATGAGCACAACAGGGCCAACAGTGCCGTTGTCGATGCATTCATGGCCTTGCAACGAGACTGCAAGAAGCAGACCGGGGCCCAGTTGATGGTCAACTCGGCTTATCGCTCCTATGAACAGCAGATCGACACTTACAAGCGCAATGAGAAGGGATATGCGGCACTTGCCGGTTACAGCGAGCACCAGACAGGCCTGGCTATCGATGTCACATCGCTGCAACACCCCATGAGATGGCCGTTTGATAAATCCAAGGAGGGTATCTGGATGCGGGAGCATTGCCATGAGTACGGCTTCATCCTGCGGTATCCCGAGAGGCAGTCACACATCTTTGGTTTTGCCTATGAGCCGTGGCACCTGCGGTATGTGGGCACCGAGACCGCCCGCAAAGTTCACGACGAGGACATCACCTTTGACGAATACTATGCCTTTTATATCGAAGGTACTGACGATAAGCCGCTAAAGCGCTAAGTTAGTTTAATCAAGTAGCCAGACTCGTCAATCGCTATCGAGAATTGTCCGCGCAGCCCGTGGCGGCTGCCCATAGCAGCGGTGACCATGCCCATGGTCATGCGCAGGTTGACTTCTACACAAGGATTGAGGGCCATGTTTCCATTCTCACCACGATAGAGCATCATGTCGATGCCCAACGGACCATCGTAATGCGGGGCGACGATGCCATCAAGAACATTTAACACCTGATTAACCACTTGGTCTAGAGCAGGATACCGTGTGAGTAAAAATTGATGCAGTTCCTGCATCGGGGCTACCCTACCCGTCCCGAACTGGCTGTGGAAGTCGCTGTCAAAGACCGAGTAGCCCGTCAACCGGGTCTTTCCGTCACGACACTCACACTCGACAGCAAAATCCTGCACTCTGTCCAATCCCACCTCGCACAGGAGCGAGCCCTGGCGCTTCAATGCGCCCTCAATCCAACGCGGCACATGATTGTCGCCCGACGGGTCGATGACACGGTAGATTCCCTTGCCACTGCCCGACCACGGCATCTTCAAGTAACAGCCCGGATGGGCTGTTGCAAACGCCATCACGTCATCGTAGTTATCCAGTTCCACCGGACAAGGCGAGAAACCCTCCCCCAAGGCCTGATGAACGGCAATGGTGGTACGGCGGTGGGACAAACGCCGAATCCAGTCCAGTTGTGCATCGGTGGGCAAATCATCAGGTGAGATACCCGCCTGCAGCAGTTGGTGGCGCAGGGTGGCATCCCAGCCCCATGGATGAATGCGGCAAGCGCCGAAATCGGCGATTTGGCTGATAGGGACGGGCGTTATATCAAGGTGATGGTCACTGAGCCAACGGCTGTCGTCGTCGAGCGGCGCATCGTCGGGGACAGCAATGTAAGCCCCCGCGGGTGCCAGCCATGCAGGCAGCAACCGCAGGTCATGACGAAACTGCCGTGCAAACGGCGGCGCGGTGTAGTTGTGCGCCCCGTGTGCCAATGCCAAGTCGTGCTCAGGATTGAAAAGATAAACGTTGACCATACCACAGGGTCAAAGCCAGTGCAACAGCAGGGCCATTGCCTTAAATATAAAGGTAATGCCTCACTTGACAGTGATGTTGACGCTGGACTTCATGCCAGTGGCGGGGTCCTTGACCGTGAGCGTCATCACACCAGGCTGTTTGCCGGCTTGGCAAACGACCACCAGTTGGCCATGGAAGAGGCTCATCTGCGGCTGAGTGAACGGCTCGAGCGAGGTGGCATCACCATTGCAGGCTGCCTTATAAGTGCCCGCACCAGTGACGCTGAACTGCAGACGATTGGCAGCATCAGGGCACAGGGTGCCGTTCTTGTCCACAAGGCTCACGGTGACATAGGCCAAGTCGTTGCCGTCGGCAGCTATCGTTCGGCGCTCGGGCTCCAGCAACAGGCGTTTGGGCTTGCCCGCCGTGCGGACAATCTGCTGCCCGGCCTTGTTGCCGTTTTCGTCATAGACCACCACCTTCAACTCACCAGGCTGATAGACGACATTGCGCCAGCGCAAGCGGTAGCGGTCCAAGCGCGCGGTATCACTCTTGGTGATGCGTCCCTGGCTCTTGCCGTTGACAAAGAGTTCGGCGCTGGGATAGTCGGTATAGCAATAGACAGGCGTTACTTTGCCCTTACGGTCGGGCCACGTCCAGTGCGGCAGCAGGTGGATGGTGTGTTCCTGCTTGTTCCAGTGGCTGCGGTACAGGTAGTAGCGGTCCTTGGGCAGGCCTGCCAAGTCGCAGATACCGAAATAACTGCTGCGCGAGGGCCAATATTCATCGTATGGCGTGGGTTCGCCCAGGTAGTCGTAGCCTGTCCACACGAACTCGCCCACTGTCCAGTCGTAGTCGTCCTGCATCTTCCAGTCATCGTCGGGCAGGTTGCTCCACCAGCAGTATTCCACATCATAACCCGAGCACTGGCCGTCGGGCCAAGCCTTGTTGGTGGCCACGGTGTCGGGGAAGCAGTAATGGCCGCGCGTGCTCACGGTCGAAGCCGTCTCGCTGCCCAGGATAAAGCCTTGCGGCAGGCGCTCTATCATCTCCTGGTACTTGTGAAGGCGATAGTTATAGCCCGGCACATCGGCCATCTGTGCAAAGCCGCACCAGATGGCGCCATCGGCTTGGTCCATACCACAGGTCACCATGCGTGAGGGGTCATACTTGTGGCACATGGCAATGAGGTCTTTATAGCGCTTCACGCCCTCGGGCTTCCACTGTTCGGGAATCTCGTTGCCCACGCTCCACATGATGATGCTGGGATGGTTGCGGTGGTTGAGCACCAGGTTGCGGATGTCCTGCTGCCACCACTCGTCCCAGTAACGGCCATAGCCGTTGCGCACCTTGGGCTCCTTCCAGCCGTCGAAACTCTCGGCCATCACCATCATACCCAGGCTATCGCAGATCTCCATCTGCATCGTCGAGGGCATGTTGTGGCTGGTGCGGATGGCATCGGCACCCATGGCCTTCATCATCTCAATCTGACGGATCAGCGCTGTCTTGTTGATAGCGGCACCCAGCGGTCCCAAATCATGGTGCAGGCACACGCCCTTGATACTACGGCGCACACCATTGAGTTGGAATCCGCCTTCCTTGCTGAAGGAGACCGTTCGGATGCCCACCTTCTGCGTCTGGCGGTCAATCTCCTCATCGTCACATTTCAGGACGGCAGTGATATTGTAAAGATAGGGATGCTCGGGAGACCACAACTGGGGATTCTCGACACACAACGTCATGGCATAATGACAAACACCATCAGGCTTGGACCAGTTTCTTGCCACTTCGCGGCCAGTGGCATCCTTGAGCGAAACCTCCAATACATAATTACACTCATATCCCTTTAACGGCCATGAATCATGCTCAACTTTCAGATGCGCAAAGCCATACTCATCCATTGTCTCAAGAGTCTGCACAAAAAGCCCCCAGGTTTGCAATGCATTCTCTCCACGCGACATCACTAGTTTGACGGGGCGGTAAATGCCGCCACCGGGATACCAGCGGTTGCTCTCTTCTTTATTTTCCAGGCTTACTTCCAAAGTGTTCGGAGTACCATCGTTCTCTAAATTGGAGACATTGACGATAAAGGCGTTGTATCCGTAGGCCCAATGCCCCGCCTCGCGACCGTTGACATAGACATGAGCATCGGCCATAGCACCATCAAAGACCAATTCGGCATGTTTGTATTCCTCAGGCACGGTGAACGTGGTCCTGTAATAACCCTTGCCAATCCAAGGCAGCGCGCCAGAGCGGCCCGACTTCTCAGTGGCGACGTTCTCGCCGTTTTCCTTGATGGCGACGACCTGAAGGTCCCATTTCTTGTCAAACGGCCCACTGATGGCCCAATCATGGGGCACGGTCACGGGTTGCCATGTGATGGAGTCACGTGAGAACTCCCAGCCCTCGTTAAGGAATAACTCGCGATGGCTTTGTGCCACTGCGGTGATGGTGGCAAGCACCGATACCAAAGTTAATATCTTTCTCATTGTTGTTTCAGTTGTTGGTTAATAGCGTCGATGTAGCCGAGCAACTCGTCACGGCCACGGGCATCCTCGCTCGAGGTCATGAACACGGGGGGCAATTCCTCCCAGGTCTTGAGCAATTCCCGCTTGTATGCTTCGACAGCAGTGGGTCCTGCGACCTTACCGAGCTTGTCCATCTTGGTGAACACAATCGCGAACGGCACCCCATTCTCGCCCAGCCACTGCATGAAGTCGAGGTCAATCTTCTGTGGCTTGATGCGGCTGTCCACGAGCACAAAGAGGTTGGTCATCTGCTCACGTCCCAGCACATAGCCCTGAATCATGCGCCACAACTGTTCACGAGCCTCCTTGCTGCGCTTGGCAAAGCCATAACCAGGCAAATCGACGATGTACCACTCACCGTTGATGAGAAAATGGTTGATGAGCAACGTCTTGCCGGGCGTGGCGCTGGTCTTGGCAAGTGCTTTGCGCCCGGTGAGCATATTGATGAGCGACGACTTGCCCACGTTGCTGCGTCCGATGAAGGCATACTCGGGCAAGCGGGTGTCAGGGCACTTGCGGTAGTCGCTGTTGCTGATCTGGAATTCGGCTGTCTTGATATTCATAGTTGTTGTACTAAATGGTTTCTAAATAAAAAGAGACAGGACGGAAGCCGTCGTTGCAGGAAATCATTGCCGACTGGGGATTCTGCATCCAGCCGTCATAGAAGTTGCCCTCACCACGTGCCAGGGCCTGGACAAACGGCCTCATCGACTCCCATGCACTCTCACAGAGGCCTTCGGGCCGCTCACCATCCACCGAGATGAAGGTCTGTCCCACCGCGATGTCACAAGTGTGCTCGATGGGATTCTCGTAGCGAGCCATCAGGTCACGATACACCGTCTGGCGCATGGCGGTGATGCGCACACGCTTCAACGATTTGGAATCATTATTATCATTCATGAGGGCAAAGTTACAAAAAATCCTCCAAAGGCGCAAACATCGGTACATGTAGCCCATAGCCATGGGCCATCAAAAAAAAACGAAACGGGGAGCCTTCAAACAGGCGCCCCGTCTCTTGAGGTAATAGATGATATGTTAAGAAACTGTAATAATGTTCAGTTTATTCAACTTCATCGTGCGAATTAGTGCGAAAGGATGTAGTTGATGATACGGTTGATATCGGCAATCGTAATCTCACCATCACCATTCACGTCGCAGTTAGCCTTGAACTCATCCTTGAGGATAGCATCGATGACAACATTGATGTCGGCAACAGTTACCTCACCGTCACCATTCACGTCCTCGGGAATTTCGGGCTCAACATACTCACCCTGGTAGAACAGGTAGTCAATGTAGTCACCGGGAATCTCGAAGCGGATGATAGCCTCACGATAGGGAACGTCTTCGGGCAGCGGCTCAGCATCAACGGTTACATTCACGATTGCACCGAACCAACCCTCGTCTCTATCTTCGAGCTCAATGTTCAGCCACTCGGGCAGGTCATCACTACCGTTGCAGGTCAGCGTCCAGTCACCATCGGCACTGGGATACCACGACAACAGGCTGATGCTCTCGGTTACGAGCGAACTGCCATCAGAGTAGTTGAAGGTCTTCACCATGCGGCCACCCTCGTCGGCGAACTTATACTCATAGTCCTCGGGCGGGAAGTAGATGTAATCACCTTCGGTCACAGCAGGAGTCATGAAGGGCTGATCAGCAACGATGAAAATACCAAGGGCGGTCTTCATCGTACCGCTGCGGAAGAAGTTGTTCAGACCGCGCCACACATACTCGCCAGTGAAAGTTACTTGAGGAGTAACGCCGTCCTCTTCATAGATGGTGTCGCCATTCTCATCCAGGTTAACGACGTTAATCGGGGACTTCAGATAAGCCATCTCACCATAACCCTCATCGTTAGCATAGTCGGCAGCGATATAGGAAGTGAACTCAACAAGGTCCTCGGCCTCGGGGTCGTTGTAACCCTCGATGGTGACCATGATAGGATAGTCAATCGTGGGGCTGTACTCATAGGTCAACTCGGGATCCTCAGGATCGAAACCGTAGAGCGTGAACTCAACGAAACCGTTCTTGTCGGTTGCAGTGGTCTCGGTCACATAACCCTCACCAGTAACGATGAGCTCACCAGGCTCCATACCCATGCGAACACCAACGGTGTCGTTGTAAGCGGGAATCTCGTCCAGTTTGTAAACCTTACAGGTCAGCTTCACGTTGCCATTGCAGATGGTAGCATCGTCCAGCATCCAGTAGATCTTGGTCAACTGATAGGGATTCTGGGGCTTCTCAAAGATCTGTGCCATACCATCGATGTGCTCACCGTTCTTACCGAACCACCAGCCCTTTTCATTGTTACCATAAGGCTCTGCGCCATAGTAAGCGGTGTAGATGTAGCGCTGGTCGTGATCACGACCACCACCAACGAGCGTCTTGCTCGACAACAGCAGGTCAACGCCCTCCTCCTCGGTGATCGTGGTGGAGTTAGGACAAGCCCATGCCTGTACAGCAGCCTCAGACTTCACCTGGGGATTGTCGGCATCACCTTCCATGGTGTAGTCGGTCATCTGATACTTGTACCACTCGGCATTCGTGTCATCAAGGGGACCATCAACAGCATAGAAGATGGGCAGATTCTGGAAGGGGGTGAACAAGCTGTACTCTACTGCCAGCTCCCTGCCGTCAACATAATCGGTCTGCGTGTCGTTATCCTGACCGAAGAACACGTCCCAAGTGTAGCTGGTATTCTCGTCAGCGCCATAGACATCGGTTTGGAATTGGTAAATGCCATAGGGCTTTACCTGGAGGAAATCCTTTCCATAGGAGTAACCACCGGCACCATCCACTGCAATCATGGGTGAATAGAAAGCACCTGCAGGACGATAGTAGAACGGCTCGATGAAATCGGCCTTCTTGGGGGCTTTGAACACGTAGTTGGCAGGAGCAACCTTAGCTTCCTGCTTCACATAACTGATGGGTGCACGCTGGATCTGCGGAGCCTTAGGAGCGTTCATTGATGAGCGCTTCATCTGTGCGCCAGCCGACAGAACCATCAGCGCAGCAGCACCAAAAAGTAAGAACTTCTTCATAATGAGTGATAAATAATAATATTAATAAAAAATTGATTATGCTTGAATTTTGAAAACCGGGATGCCGTCGTTGGGTGGCAGCACCCCGGTTGTGATGAATGGATGTTACTGGAGGTTCCAGATTACATAGTTGGCATGATTACCACTCTCGGAGGTCTTCATGTTGACCGGAGCGAGCAGAGAGTTGGCCGAAAGGTCGAACTTCTTGGCCATCGCATCAACAAAGGCGCGCATCGTGGGGCAGTTCTTGGCATAGACCTCGCCATAGCGGTCACCTTCGGCCTGAGCGGTGAAGGAGATGGTCTCCTCATCAACCGACACCAGATCCAAATAATAGGTGGGGTTGTACTTCACCGAACCCTTCTTGACATTGAACGACAATGCATAGCATGATAAGGTTGGGTCATAGGCAATCTGGGCATACTGCAAGGCAGACTTGTTGTAAGCCTTCAGTTCATTACCGATGGCTGTCACCAAATCGGCGAAATTGCCACCGACATCCTTGAAGTCGGCTTTCCAAGTGAAATTGGTGTTGGAGAAGAACGTGCCCAGATCGTCGGCCGTCATGGTCGTCTCATGGTCGTCGCGGCACAGCAACGAGCCGTCGGCCTGACGAATGAAGTTCTGGATTACATATCCATCGAGCGAGATGGGCTCCTTGAAGGACAAGCCGTCGTGGGTGATGATGATGTTGTGGGTCTCGGCGGTCGAGATCTCATCAGCGTCCTCGCGGAACATCTTCAGGATGCTGGTAGCACCGTTCTTAACGATCCAGCGCACACCGTTCGGCAGGTTGATGTAAACCATGGGCACCTTGGCGTTGAAGAACGAGTCGGCCATTGCGACTACCTCGCTCATGTACACCTCGTCGTCGATCGAGCCATCGATACGCGTCATGATCATGTTGCGGTTGTACTTCTTACCGGTAACGTAGAGGGTATCGCCAGAGTACTTCATGATGTCAAACTCATAGTCACCCTCATGACCGTAACCACTCTCGTTAACATCGCTATCGCTGGAGGCACTGCCCGAGCTGGGGATGTCATAGGGATCGGCGAAGATGTGGAAGTACTTGTTGTAGGTGTTGAACGACAGGACGGGGCCATTGTCGGCAATCACCTCCCACATCGAGACCTCACTGCCATAACCAGGGCTGTTCATGTTACCGCTCTTCACATAGTTGATCCACTTGTTGTTACCAGAGATGGTCACCGAGCCGTCCTTGGAGAAGGTCATCAGATAGATGTAACCCGGTTCCTCGTCGTTGGCATAATACTCCAACTGCCACTTGCCACCATTGCTGGTCAGAATATCGGAATACTCTTGTTTAGCCTGGTCCAGACGGGTGATGGCATCGTCATCAAAGATGTTGTCAACCTCGTTTTTGCACGATGACATCGAGAGGGTAGCCAGCGTTGCAAGAGTCAACAATGAAATATTTAAAAACTTCTTCATTTTACTTTCATCATTTTTAAAAAGGTGAAACATTACTGGATGTCATAGACCATCTTGCGCAGCGTGTTGATGTCATAGGTGGCCTGACGATCACGCACCTCTTTACGCAGGGAGTCGAGGTCGACATTCCATGCTGTGCGGAACCACTCACGGGCGATCTGCACCTTCTGCAGGATAGCTTCATCGCCTTTGATACCGTCCTCATCCTCTACCTCATAGACCACAATGCGGTTACCGGCTGAGTCACGCTCGTTGCGATAGTACATGTGTTGAACGCCCTCGGAATCGGTCGTGTTGACTACATAACGCTCGTCAACATAGGTAATCTCGTTGTCGGCGTTATTGTCGGGATAGTAGTAGTAGCTGTAGTAAACGGCATCCAGGTCGTCCTGGCTAGCCGAGGTAGCCCAGCCGCGAGCAGCATAAGTCATCAGTTGATCCCACTGCTCATCGGTGTAGGTGATGAAGCAGGCGATCGTCTCGGCAAAGTCCTCACGGTACTCACTCGAAGCATAGTTGGTCACAAAGCCCAGCGAAGTAACCTCGTTGCCACGATAGCCCCAGTTGTTGGCATCATAGCGACCTACCGAGATGGTGTTGAACTCGGTGGGATAGGTCTTGGTCTGGTGCAGGATGTGAGCAAACTCATGGTGCATCGTGTGGAAGTAGAGTTCGTTCATTTCCTGGAAGTCATTGATGTCCATGGCGTTGACCTTGAACAGCGTGATCTTGATACCACCCTCGGCCAGACCGACGGTCTCGGTACCCGAAGAGGGGTTAATGGCAGGAGAGCCCACCAGCAGGATGATGCGCGGTCCATACAGTTTGAGGAACTGGTCACCGGCAATCTTGTCATAGACATCAAACCACAGGTGCTTGCAAAGCACAGCCAGGTCGATAGCGTTATCGTACTGGGCGGGCACCAGGTTATAGTTCATGTTGGTGCTGATGTCCGGCATCTTGTACAGGAACGTCAGGTTGTATTTCTCCAGGTAATTCGTCCTGAGGAATTTGTCCAGCTTATAGGAATAGGAATTGGGATCCAGCGTTTCGTCAACGTCGGGGAAAATCGTTGGGCCCAATTTATCATCACCGCATGATGACAGCGACATGGCAGCTACTGCCACGAGCAGCAATGCAGAAATATAATATTGAATTCGTTTCATGTTCTTGCTTAGATTATTAGTTACGAACGTATGCATTCTTGTTGACTACCAGGCTGTTCTCGGCCTTGACAGTTGCACGGGGGTTGGGAGCCAGTTCGGCACCGATTACCTCGTTCGGGATCTGGATAGCATAGCGCGGGTCAAGCACATCGAGGTGATAAACATCGCTGATGCCCATCTTGTGGGTCACATCGAAGCCATAACGCTTGATATCGAACCAGCGGTTACCCATGTGGATCATCTGGATACGGCGGAAGTGCTGGATGCACTGCATGTAAGGCTCAATCTCCTGAGTGAGTTTGTACTTGTCACTCGGGCAAACCTCATCGATGTGGAACTTCTTCACGATGCCGAAGCCAGGATCCCTACGGTTGGGATTGTCATAGTAGCTGTAGAATCTGAGGATCTGGTCCTTAGACAACTCGGTCATCTGATAGTTACGCGACTCATCGAGCAGCAGGTGCTCATGGTTCCAGAGGTAGAGGTCCTCGAAGGCAGCATCGATGTTGCCCAGGAAGATGTTAGCCTCGGCACGCAGCAGGATGGTCTCCTGGCTGGTGAACTCGGGACGAACCATGTGTACGTAACCGATACCGGCCACCTTGTCGGTGTACTCAAACTGCTCGAAGCAGTTACCCACGAAGAAGGCACCATACTCCATACCAGCGCTAGCGCAGAAGTACTGGTAGCAAGGCATCATGGCGAAGGACACCTTGTCCTTACCATTGCGGTAAGTCCAAATGCAGTCAGCCCACGACGGGCCAGGACCCTGAATCGAGCCGCGCAAGGCGTCACGGTTGCAAGAGAAGCGATAGCCGTAGAAACGACGGTCCCAAGTGCTGTAAGTGCCGATAAGCATAAAGTTACCGGGACGTTCAATGCTGCTATAGTAGCGAGCGATGTCGCTGTAGTAGTAGAAGTCGGTCTGATCCCAGAAGTCGTTACGCATGGTGTTGGGATCATTGCCCTTGAAGGCAGCGTTGCAGTGCTCAACCACCTTGTCATACTCGCGCTTAACGGTGTAGAAGCGTGCAGCGAAAGCATGTGACGAAGCCACATTGAAGTGGTACTTGGGAACATTGTAGAAGTCCTCGGTGATATACTTCAGACCCTCCACCAGGTCGGCCTCGATCTTGTCGTAGGTCTCCTGGAGTGTACCACGGTCGTACTTGGGATCAAGTTCGGTCTCGGGCTTGTCAGCATAGGGAATACCGGGAAGGGTGGCACTGATCTGCGGGCCACGGTAAGGCATACAGAAGATTTGTGCCAAGATGTAGTGGTGATAAGCACGGATCATTAATGCCTCACCCTTGATAGCGTCCATGCGAGCACGGTCGTTGGCAGTGATGAGCTCACCCTCGATCTCGCCAGACTCCTCAAACTCATCGAGTTTCTCGAGGACGGCATTGGCTGCGGCAATAGCGGCATAGCAGCCATTCCACACGCCCGAAGGCGAATCGTTGTCCGAGATATCAAGGTCAACATCCTCCCAAGCGTACACCTGCTCGTCAAACTGGCTGTAGGAGCTCAGGTGATAACGCATACCATCGTCACTGGGCGAGTTGTTGTCACAGACATTGTCGGATGACATCTCACCAACGAGTGCATAATTGGCCTGGGTATATCCGGTGACGAGCAACTGCTCCAACTGGTCAAGATTCACCAGGTAGACGCGAGTGTCGGGCACGGTCTCAAGAAAGTCATTGCAAGAGCACAGGCCAAGCAACGCCACGGCAATAGATAAGATTTTATATCGTAGTTTCATAATATCTATATTGATTATATATAAATAATGTGTAAATTACATACCCAGACGCAGGGTCAAGGTGAACTGCTTGGGGTTGGGCGATGCAACACCACCACTGTTGAAGAACTCAGGATCCTGGCCATTCAGCTTCTTGTCGGCGTAGAGCAGGCAGATGTTGGTGGCAGCGAGTTTCACCGAAGCGTTGGTCAAGCGGATGCGCGAAATCAGCGTCTTGGGAACGTCGTAGGTCAACGAAACCTCTTTCAGGCGGATGAAACCACCGTCGGCTACGCGGGCAGTACTGTAGTTGTAAGCATTGTAGGCCCATCCCAGGTAATCGTTGGAGTAAACCTGGCGGCGCGATGCGATAGCGGGAACAATGCCGTCATAGGCCTCATCACCGGGCAGTACCCAGCGGTTCTTGAAGTCCTTGGTGAAGGAGGTCAAGTCGCTGTAACCTGCAGCGAAGGTCGGGTCAAGACGAAGCTTGTTACCGAAGGCATAGGTCATGAACACGTTCAGGTGGAAACCCTTGAACGAGAAGTTGTTGCCGAAACCACCGGTGATGGTGGGATCAACGGGACCCTCATACTTCAAGAAGCCGAGGTTCTCGAACTCCTGGAAGTTCAGACCGACGTTGGAGATAGCACCCGTCTCGTCGTATACCAGAGGCAGACCGTGAGCATCGAGGCCAGCGTAAGGAATCGAGAACATGGCACGGTTGGAGTAGCCCTCGAGGGCGAAACCGCTACCACGCACGAGGTCGATGACGCGCGAACGCGACTGCAGCTTGATAATCTTGGTCACTGCATAGGAGAAGGTCAAGTCGGTGTCCCAAGCAAAGCCACCGGGGCGCTTAGGCTCAATGTTGTGGGTAGTGAGGGTGAACTCAACACCATGCGAGTTCATCTCGGCCACGTTACCATACTTGTTGGTCTCACCACCGACACCCTGGGTGCGGATCAGACCGATCAGGTCAAAGTTGTTACGAACATACCAGTCGAACACAAGGTTGATGCGGTTCCAGAGGAAACCGAGGTCAAGACCAAGGTCGAACTCATACTTCTTCTCGTAGGTCAGCTCACTGTTACCCAGACCAGCAAGACCGAGGGCCATTTCGTAGGTGCTCAGCTCCTGACGCCAGGGACGAGTGGGATAATACAGGGCCTCAGCGTTAGCCAGGCTGGTGGGACCGCTCTCGGCGGTAAGTGAGTAGCTCAGACGCAGCTTAGCGTTGGAGATGGCGCCCTTGTTGTAGAGGGCGGTCTTCTGGAAGAACGGCTCCTCATGGATGTTCCATGCACCCGATACGTTCCAGGTGGGGATCCAACGGCTCTGCGAGGTGCGGCCCATCTGGTTAGAACCCTCATAGCGCAGGGTACCGGTCAAGATGTAGCGGCCCTTGAATGCATAGTTGGCATAGGCGATGTAAGCCATATCGCGGCGGTGGTACTCACCGACACTGTAGTAGGAACCATTCTCCTCCTGCATCTGCTTGAACAGTTTGTAGTTGGTGAAGGGCAGGTTACCGTTGGCATAAACGATGCCCCAAGCATCAAACGCCTGCGAGAAGCGGTCGAGACGCATGGCCTCCATAGCTGCATAGACGTTGATCAGGTGCTCGTCATTGTTGAAGCTCTTCATGTACTGACCGGAAGCACGGAAAGTGAAGGACTTGTTATTGTTCTTGTTGAAGAACAGCATACCGCCCTTGTCAAGAACCGTCTCGGGGAGGCCGTTCTTCACATCGGGGTCGGTGTAGAGGTAGGAGTTAGAAGAACGGATGATCGCGTTCTCGGGGTTGATACCAGCGCGGTAGGCCATGGCTTGGTTACTGTTGTCAAGCACATAGTGGTTCTGCTCGGTGGTAGCAATACGCATCGAACCCAGGACATTCAAGTCGAGGGTCTGGTCGGTCTTCAAGATCGGCTTGATGGTCAACTCGCCCTGGAACTTGAGGTCGGTTACGTTGAGGTCGATGTAGTTCTGCTCCAACTCATCAAAGATATTAAAAGCGGTGTAGTTGCGCACATAACGCCTGTTGGGGTCTACCGTACGGGCGGTGTTCAACGAGAATGAGTAGGGGTTGATATCGAAGTCACGCCTTACCTCACCGCTCACTACGTCCACGTTCTGGCTCAGGGTACCGGGAGCCTTCTGCTCACGGAAACTGTCACTGTTCAGAATCTTGATCTTGATGCGATCGGTCAGGTTGTAAATAGCGTTGGCGTTGAAGGTGTAGCGCTCAACGCGGCTGCTCTTGTACCATCCCGGGTCCATCATGACCGAAGCCGAGGTATAGAACGAGCCCTTGTCCGAACCACCAGAAACGCTCACCGAGTGGGTCTGCAGAATGTTGTTGTTGAACAACAGGTCGAACCAGTTGGTGTTACGCATCTCAGCCTCACGGAGATACTGGTTGCGTGCGTTTTGGGTGTTAGGCAGGCCGTAAGTACCGGTTCCGGGATCATAAGTGTCCATCAAGGTGTACATCTGACCGTAGATACCCGAAGTGGTGCTGTTCACCAGGTTGGCATACTCGAGCCAGCCCTTCTGCTCCATCTCGCGCAAGATACTCATCTGCTCCTGAGAGTTACAGATGTTGAAGTCGCGGTAGTTGGGCTTGAGGCGGTAGGTGAACTCACCCGTGTAGCTGATAGAAGACTGGCCCTTGCGACCGGTCTTGGTGGTGATTACAATCACACCAGCGTTAGCTTTGGCACCATAGATTGAGGTTGCTGAACCATCCTTCAGAATCTGGAAGCTCTCGATATCGTCGGCATTCAGACCGGCAACAGCCGAGGCAATCAGTGTGTTGGCATCACCAGACGAGAGGTCGTCGGCGCTGATGTCAACGTTGTCCTCAAGAACGACACCGTCCACAACCCACAGGGGCTTGGAGCTACCATAGATAGAGGTAGCACCGCGCACGCGGATCTTGGGAGCGGTACCGAAGGTACCTGATACGTTCTGCACCTGCACACCAGAAGCGCGTCCTTCCAGACCACGGCTGACGTCGGCGACACCGGAGAGTTTTGACTTCTCGGCGTCAACGCTCTGGGTTGCACCGGTAAAGAGTCGTTTGTCAACCTTCTGATAACCGGTTACAACGACTTCACCAAGCATCTCACCTTTAGGATTGAGGGTGATGGTCATACCAGCCTTAGCTACTACGATGGCATCCTCATAACCCACATAGGTAACTTTAATCTTAGTGCCGGTTGGCACATTCAACGTGAAATGACCGTCAAAGTCGGTAGCGACGCCGTTCTTCGGATTGCTCTGCTGAACGACCGACGCGCCGATGACAGGTTCGTTGTTCTCGTCAACGACTGTACCGCTCACCTGTGCCGAAACACCAAGCGAGGCGAGAGCCATGACTAGGAACAAGAGAAAATGTTTTAGACTCATAAATGTTAGTTTAATTGATTAATTATTAATGTTTTAAAGTTTTTCAATGACTGTTGCCTACCCTTCCTAAAAGTTGCATAGCTTCAAAACTTCCAACACTTCTCGCCGATCGAGAAGTACGGTTAAATTAGACCTTCCACAAAGCGTGTTTCAATCCCTACAACAGATTGAATAAATTTGGTTTTTCAGTTTCTTAACAACACCTCTTAATAAAGATAGGCTTGCAAAGTTAATTGTTTTTTTTTAATATAATGTAATATTGTCAAAAACTTTTTGATTTTTTTTATCATTTTGCCACGAAAACCCTGGTAATAGTTTAACTATCAGTTAATTAAGTGAAAAACTTTTAAAAATAATACAAACTACTGTCAATCAACACATTAAGAAATTGTATCATTTTTGGGCCGCATCTCACTAAAAACAATAAGATGCAGCACCACCGACGCATCATGCCGGTCGGCGAGTCCAGGACGGGACATATTTTTGCCGCCACAAGCGGGTTATTAGCGGGAAAAAGATTAACTTTGCACAGCCGCAGCCTCGCGGCGTGATTGACCGCAAAAACCGAAGCAACGATGGAAGTAATCTACGACGACAACCACATCATCATCGTCAACAAGAGTGCCGGCGAACTGGTGCAGGGCGACCGCACCGGCGACCCCACGCTCATCGACACGGTGAAGGCGTGGATCAAGGAGAAGTATAACAAGCCCGGCAACGTGTTCCTGGGCGTGACGCACCGCATCGACCGCCCCACCTGCGGCCTGGTCGTCATGGCCAAGACCAGCAAGGGACTGTCGCGGATGAATGAGCTGTTCCGCAAGGGCGAGGTGCACAAGACCTACTGGGCCGTGACGGGCAAGCAGCCGCCAGAACCCGAGGCCACCCTCACCCACTACCTCAAGAGCATCGAGCAGGGCAACAAGACCCGTGTGAGCATCGTGCCTCGCGAGGGGCACCAGAAAGCCGTGCTACACTACCGCGTCATCGCTGCCAGCGAGCGCTACTGGCTGCTCGAGGTAGACCTCATCACCGGGCGCAAACACCAGATTCGCGCCCAGTTGTCGGCCATCGGCTGCCCCATCAAGGGTGACCTCAAGTACGGCGCGCCCCGCAGCAATCCTGACGGTGGCATCTCGCTGCAGGCACACCGCATCCGCTTCACTCACCCCGTCAGCGGTAATGAGATCGACATCACCGCCCCCCTACCCGATGATTTCAAGCGGTTAGGGTTTGACGGCATCGTTGAGCCGTGAAACGCGACATCGAGCGGGCTGTGCTTGCATTACTGAATTTTTTTGGCTACCTTTGCAGCAATCAAACGAAAGAAATCAACCACTTAATACTCAACATCACAATTTTAAGACAGACTTTATGGCAAATAATCCCGAATTCCGTTATGCGCCCATGTTCCAGTTGGGCAAAGATGACACCGAATACTACAAGCTGACCAGCGACTACGTGTCGGTGGGCGAGTTTGAGGGCAAACCCATCCTCAAGATCGAACCCGAGGCCCTGACGCTGCTGGCCCAGCACGCCTTCCGCGACGTGAACTTCCTGCTGCGCCGCTCGCACAACGAGCAGGTGGCCAAGATCCTCACCGACCCTGAGGCCAGTGACAACGACAAGTATGTAGCTCTGACGTTCCTGCGCAACGCCGAGGTGGCCGCCAAGGGCCAGCTGCCCCTGTGCCAGGACACCGGCACCGCCATCATCCACGGCGAGAAGGGCCAGCAGGTGTGGACCGGTTTCTGCGACGAGGAGGCCCTCGCCCGCGGTGTGTACAACACCTACACCCAGGAGAACCTGCGCTACTCGCAGAATGCCCCGCTGAGCATGTATGAGGAGGTGAACACCCGTTGCAATCTGCCCGCCCAGATCGACCTGGAGTGCGCCGAGGGCATGGAGTACCGCTTCCTGTGCGTGACCAAGGGTGGCGGCAGCGCCAACAAGACTTACCTGTACCAGATGACCAAGGCCGTCCTCAACCCCGGCACACTCGTTCCCTTCCTGGTTGACAAGATGCGTACCCTGGGCACGGCAGCCTGCCCGCCCTACCACATCGCGTTTGTCATCGGCGGCACCAGTGCCGAGAAGAACCTGCTGACCGTCAAGCTGGCGTCGACGCACTACTACGACAACCTGCCCACCACGGGCGACGAGACAGGCCGCGCCTTCCGCGACGTGGAACTGGAGAAACAGGTGCTCGAGGAGGCCTACAAAATCGGCTTGGGCGCCCAGTTCGGCGGCAAGTATATGGCTCATGACGTGCGCATCGTACGCCTGCCGCGCCACGGCGCATCGTGCCCCATCGGCCTGGGCGTGAGCTGCAGTGCCGACCGCAACATCAAGGCCAAGATCAATGCCGATGGCGTGTGGATTGAGAAACTCGATGACAACCCCACCCAGCTGATTCCCGAAGAGCTGCGACAGGCCGGCGAGGGCGACGGCATCAAGATTGACCTGGACCGCCCGATGAGCGAGACGCTCGCCATCCTCGACAAGTATCCCGTTTCGACCCGTGTATCGCTCAGCGGCACCATCATCGTGGGCCGCGACATCGCCCACGCCAAGTGGAAAGAGCGCTACGACCGTGGCGAGGGCATCCCCCAGTACATCAAGGATCACCCCGTGCTGTATGCCGGTCCCGCCAAGACGCCTCAAGGCATGCCCTGCGGCTCGATGGGCCCGACCACTGCCAACCGCATGGATCCCTATGTTGACCTGTTCCAGAGCCTGGGCGGCAGCATGGTGATGATTGCCAAGGGTAACCGCAGCCAGGAAGTAACCGACGCCTGCAAGAAGCACGGTGGTTTCTATCTGGGCAGCATCGGCGGTCCCGCAGCTATTCTCTCACAAGAGAGCATCAAGAGCATCGAGTGCGTCGAGTACCCCGAGCTGGGTATGGAGGCCGTTTGGAAAATCCGTGTCGTGGACTTCCCCGCCTTCATCCTCGTTGACAACAAGGGTAACGACTTCTTTAAGAAAATCGGCCTCTAACCACTAGGCCACAACCTAACGACATCAGCCACGGGGCAGTTCCATCCAGGAACACTGTCCCGTGGCTTGTTTTTATCTAATTTTAATATTAAACTAATACTAAAGAATTCGTATTTTAACTATTTATTTTTCAGCAAAAATATTATTGAAACACTATGATTGTTGTTTGTGATTAACTTCAAGAAATACTTTATGTCAATTTTAACCAAAAAATCTGGACAATTCAGGCAAAATCATGGTCTATTTTTGGCCTGAGAATCTCCTTATATATGGTTTAAAATAGCCTCGAGGGCACTTTTTCATGCGACTAGCACGCCCTACTGTTTTCGTTAAATTTATGTTAAAAAACACATTTTTTCGTGTTTAGGTATTGTCAGGTTGGAAAAAAGCATTACCTTTGCACTCGCAAATTGCGGGATGGAGCAGTGGCAGCTCGTTGGGCTCATAACCCAAAGGTCGTCAGTTCGAGTCTGGCTCCCGCTACTAGACACGGCGTCAAGCATTCGCTTGGCGCCTGTTTTTTTGTATCCGATGAGGCGAAAAAAGGTGGTTGTATTGCTCAAATGAGAAAAAAAGTGTAAATTTGCTTGAAAAATCAACCACACTACTCATTATGAAACATATCGCGGTACTTTTTGAAGGAGACATCAACTGGCGGCTAGGCGTTTTCAACGCGGTGCTGAACCGCGCCAAGCACCTGCAACAGGTTGCAGACTACGAGGTTGTCGTCCACATGTTTCAACTGTATGACGGCTGGCTGATGCGGCTATTCAGGCGCAGCCCTAAGCTCGAAGGCCGTCCCGACGAGATCACCGCACTGGGCATGAAGGTGCACATCACCTGGTTCAGGCGCCGATGGACCGACGTGCTGATACACAGGCTGTTCCACAAGCCGCCTCCCGCACTGATGCGCCGCTTGCACCGGCTGGGATGGGAGATGCGAGGCTATGACCTGGTAAGTGCCCACGACCGCATGGCAGGTCACGCGGCAGTGTTTGCCAGCGAAAACCTGCACATTCCCTGCTTCATCACATGGCACGGCGCGACCATCTATACAGAGCCACCTCGCGACCCCATGATCAAGGCAATGACTATCAACCTTTTACATCGTGCAACGTGCAACTTCTTCGTCAGCCAAGGCCTACTTGACCGAGCCCACGCTGATCTTACTACCGGATTCCCAGCCGAGGTGTTGCGCAATGGCGCCAGCGCCGAGTTCCACCGCTACAGTGATGAACGACGTGCCGAACTGCGCCGCCACTACAACATCCCCGAAGGCATACAGGTTGTCGCCTATCTGGGCCGTTTTGAGCCCGTCAAGAACGTGACACTCCTGCCCGAAATCTACCAGGAGATTGAACGCAAGCACGGCAAAAAGCTGGTTTTCTGGGCCATCGGCATAGGATTCCAGCTTGAGGAAACCGCCCAGTTGATGAAGGAACGCGGTATAGACTGCCTGTTCACCGGCAGAGTCCCCCATGAGGAGATCCCCGATATGCTCAACTGCGTCGACCTGCTGGTTCTCCCCAGCAGCCTCGAGGGACTCCCCCTGGTGGTCATCGAAGCCTTGTCGTGCGGCGCCCATGTTGTCGCCACCAACGTCATCGGCACAGCCGAGGCTGTAGGGCGCGAGAATGCCATCGACCTGGGCGATAATTTCGTAGACCGCTTCACCACGCGTGCAGCCCAGTTACTGCAAGGCGGCATCGAACAAAAGCTGCCTCCCGAGGTGAGCTGGACCGCCACAGCCGAGAAGGAAAACCGCATTTATCAGCATTATCTTAATAATTCTACTGATTTTGCTGAATCATAATAAAATACACATATAATTCTAAAGTAATTATTTAAGCTAAAACCCTTGTAATAATTTAGCAATTTGTCACGGAATTACAATTGATTACAGCCTGATTTCTATTGCTAAAAAATCGTAAGTTTAAAGTAAAGAATTAATCATTGCGCCAAACCATGCCCAGATTTGCCGAAACCCTGCTGCCACTCGCCCTTCCAGGCACCTACACCTATCGTATCCCCGATGGTATGCAGGTGTCCATCGGCATGCGTGTGCTGGTGCCGTTTGGCCGTAAGAAGATATTCACCGCCATCGTGCTGATGACACACGAGCGCGAGCCTCAGGGCTACGAAGTGAAAGAAATCCTGAGTACCCTCGACGACAAGCCCATCGTGCGCCATCCTCAATTGGATTTCTGGCAATGGATAGCGGACTATTACCTGTGCACAGTGGGTGAGGTATACAAGGCCGCACTGCCGTCAGGCCTGAAGGTCGAGAGTGAGACCACCATCAGCGTCAACTCGGACTTCGAAGAGAGCTATCCTGGCCAGTTGAGCGACCACGAGCGCGTCATAATGGACTTCACGGCCCAGCGTGGACGCGTTCAGATTGCCGAAATTGCACACGCAACCGGATTCAAAACCGTAGAACGAAATGTCAGCCACTTGTTGGACATGGATGCGCTGCATGTGAGCGAGCGCGTTGTGGACAACTATCGCCCTAAGACTGAGGCATGTGTGCGTCTTGCCATCACTCGTGAAGACGAGGAAAAACTGCATCAATTCTTTGACCAGTTAAAACGGGCACCTAAGCAGGAAGCGCTGCTGCTCGCCTACCTGGACATGTCGCGGTGGCTGCAAAGCGGTGACGTCAAGGAAGTGAGCAAAGAAAATCTGCTGAAGCGTGCTGCCGTTAGTGGTGCCGTGCTCAATGAGGCCGTCAAACGCGGTCTATTTGAAATCTACAAGAAAGAAATCAACCGCTTTGCCGATTTGGGGACCGTTCTCGAGGAACCGCCCATGCTCAGCACCGAGCAACGCCGCGCCTACGAGGAAATACACCAGTCTATGCGCCAGCATGCCATCACCCTGCTGCACGGGGTGACCAGCAGTGGTAAGACCTCCATCTACATGCACCTCATCGCCGATGCCCTGCGCCTGGGCAAGCAAGTGCTTTATCTGGTACCCGAGATAGCGCTGACTACCCAATTGACGCACCGGCTGAGGCGCGTATTCGGCGATAAACTGCTGATATACCACTCGCGATTCAGCGACAACGAGCGCGTGGACATCTGGAAACGGCTGCTTGACACCAGTGAGCCCTGTGTTATCATCGGAGTACGCTCATCGGTGTTCCTCCCCTACTCCAACCTGGGCCTTGTCATCGTCGACGAGGAGCATGACAGCAGCTACAAGCAACAAGATCCAGCACCGCGCTACAACGGCCGCAACGCAGCTCTGATGCTCGCCCGAATGCATGGAGCCAAGACCATATTGGGATCGGCCACACCGGCCATCGAGGTTTACCATCATGCGCTGTCAGGTCATTATGGGCTGGTCAAACTGCTGACACGCTACGGGGACATCCAGATGCCTGAGGTCAAAGTCATTGACACCATCGATGCCCGCAAACGGCGCGAGATGAGCCACCTGTTCAGCAACGAGCTCATCGCCGAATGCCGCAAGGCCTTGAAAGACGGAGAACAAGTCATACTGTTCCAAAACCGCCGTGGCTACTCGCCCATGGTGCGCTGCAAGGAGTGCGGTAGTGTGCCCAAATGCGAGAATTGCGATGTGTCGCTCACTTTCCACAAACACAGCCGCAGCCTGGTGTGCCATTACTGCGGTTACACCATCCCGCTGCCCGACCTGTGCCCCGCCTGCCAACTGCCCGGTCTGGAGATCGTCGGCTACGGCACCGAGCGCATCGAGGACGACATCGAAGCCCTGTTCCCTGGCGAGAAGATTTCGCGCATGGACCTGGATACCACGCGCAGCAAGAACAGCTACGACCGCATTATCGACGAGTTCTCACAACACCGCACCAATATCCTGGTAGGTACACAGATGGTCACCAAGGGATTGGACTTTGACGCGGTGAGCATCGTGGGCATCCTCAACGCCGACACGATGATCAACTTCCCGGACTTCCGCAGCCATGAGCGAGCCTTTGACATGCTCGAGCAGGTATCGGGGCGCGCAGGCCGAGCCCACAAGCAGGGTAAGGTCATCATCCAGACCAGCAACCCCGAGCACGATGTCATCAAGTTTGTGCAGGCCCATGACTACGAGGGCTTTTACCAGCACGAACTGGCTGATCGCCAGAAATTCAACTACCCACCGTTCACCAAGGTCATCAACATCTACCTCAAGCATCGCGAGGACGCCACCGTGGGCGAGTTGGCAGTGCGTTTCAGCGGCCTGCTGCGACAGGTGTTCGGCCCCCGCGTGCTGGGCCCGATGGCGCCGGTAGTAGCACGGGTGCAGAATCTCTACATCCGCCAGATCACCCTCAAGATAGAGACCGCCGCCTCGATGACCAAGGTCAAGAAGATCCTGCGCGGCCTGTACGAGCAGATGCTCGCCGCCGACGCCCGGATGAAGGCCGCGCGCCTTTACTACGACGTCGATCCCGTATAATTTCACGGTGTCAAAGCCATCGTCCTCGGGACGAAAGCGCACTGCGGGAAGGCTCATTTAAAAGAGGGGTAACAACGGGAATCAATGGGGTTAACAAATATTTCCACCGCTTGTTATCTGCTAATTCACGAAAAATGAGTAATTTTGTGCCCGATTTTCAACAACGTGTATAACATCAATCAAAAAAAGATATAACTAAGTATGATATTGATAGATGGAAAAATGACTGCCGCTGCCATCAAGGAAGAGATCAAGGCAGAGGTTGAACAGATGATAGCTGATGGGCAGAAGCGTCCACACCTGGCTGCCGTGCTGGTGGGCCACGATGGAGGCTCGGAGGCCTATGTGAAGAATAAAGTGATTGCCTGCGAGAAATGCGGCTTCAAATCGTCGCTCATCCGCCTGGATGAAGACACCACCGAGGAACAACTGCTGGATTGCATCCGTGGCTTGAACGAGGATCCCGATGTTGACGGCTTCATTGTGCAGCTGCCGTTGCCCAAACACATCGATGAGCAGAAGGTCATCAACGTGATTGACTACCGCAAGGACGTTGACGGCATCCATCCCGTGAATGCCGGCCGCATGGCCCTGGGCCTGCCGTGTTTCATCTCCGCCACACCCCTGGGCATCGTCACCCTGCTGCAGCGCTACAACATCCCCACTTCAGGAAAGAAGTGCGTGGTGCTGGGCCGCAGCAACATCGTGGGCAAGCCCATGGCACAGCTCATGCTCCAGAAGCAGTATGGCGACTCGACAGTAACCGTGTGCCACAGCCACTCGGTCACCCTCAAGGACGAGTGCCGCCAGGCTGACATCATCATCGCAGCCATCGGCCGTCCCGACTTTGTCACTGCCGACATGGTGAAGGAAGGCGCCGTTATCATCGACGTGGGCACCACCCGTGTTCCCGATGCCAACAGCAAGTCCGGTTACCGCCTGAACGGCGATGTGAAATTTGACGAGGTTGCTCCCAAGTGCTCCTACATCACCCCTGTTCCCGGCGGCGTTGGTCCCATGACCATCTGTTCGCTGATGAAGAACACGCTGGCTGCTGCAAAGAAGGAGTTTTATCGTTAATTCAAGTTTCTTAAAGTAGCTGCGCCACTTTAAGAACTTGAGCAGAATGGATAAAGTTTAATGAATCCGGACCGATATTTTCACTAAACATTATCCATTAAACAGTGAGCAAGTAATCTACTAGCGAGACATAAATCAATAGATATCACCCAGGTTAACAATGAAGGCGAGCAAAAATGCTCGCCTTCATTGTTTTGTTTTAGTCGAAGAGGCCCTCGACGGCTTCGTCCTGGCCACCGCCGCCACCACCGTCGCCGCCAGCGTCTCCACCGCCGCCACCGCCGTGCCAGCTGCCGCCTCCACTGCCGTAATAGCCGCCCAGTTCATCACCACAAGCGTTGAAGCCCTTGGGGAACTCAAACTTGGTGCTCTGCTTGTATGGCAGTTGCTTGTCGTCATAAATCCACTTCATGAAGTAACCCAGGATGGGAAGGGCCGCCTCGGCACCTTGACCCATTGCCATGCTGTTGAAGTGGATGTAGCGCTCCTCACCGCCTACCCAAACACCGGTGACCAGTTCGGGGGTGAAACCCATGAACCAACCATCGCTGTGGAAGTTGGTGGTACCCGTCTTGCCGCCCATGTCGGCATTGATACCGTAGGCATAGCGCAGACGCGCGCCAGTACCCTCGTTCACTACATTGAGAAGCATCGAGAGCATCTTCAAGTAGGTGTCCTCGCTCATGATCTCGGTCTGGTTGCCGGTGAACTCGGCAAGCACGTTACCGCGGTTGTCGGTGATACGGGAAACATAAACCGGCTCGACACGCATGCCACCGTTAGCAAACGCCGAATAGGCAGCCACCATCTCACGCAATGATACCTCGCAAGCGCCCAGGCTCAACGCGGGCACGGGATCGAGGTAGCTCGTGATGCCGAAGCTATGCATCCACTTGGCCAACTCGTCGGGCGTCATGGTGTAATAGCCATTGCGCTCAATCCAGTTCTCACGGGTACCGCGCATGAAGCCAGCCGAGATCCAGTTCTTGGAGTAGGTCAAGGCCTGCTTCAGCGACATGCCGCCACCGCTACCCTCATTGGCTGGATTGTAGACCTCGTTATGCCAGATGATGTTGGGGGCGCCGCCAGGCCTCGTCGAGCAAGGCGTCAGACCACCGAACTCGATGGCTTGGGAATATACAAAAGGTTTTACTGTCGAACCAATCTGACGACGGCCTGTCGATACCATGTCATACTTGAAGAAGCGGAAGTTGGGACCACCCACATAGGCCTTAACGTAGCCCGTGACGGGGTCCATCGACATCATGGCACAGCGCAGGAACGACTTGGTGTAGAGCAGCGAGTCGAGCGGAGACATCTGCGCATCAAAGCCACCATCGTAGTTGAACAGGTGCATCTGCACAGGTTTCTTGAAGTTGTCCATGATCTCGGCGTCGCTCAGGCCCTCTTTCTTGAGAACACGGTAGCGCTCGCTGTGACGGATGGCGGCATTGATCAGCGCCTGCTTGCCAGCACTGGACAGCTCATTGCGGTTGTTGGTGTAAGGATTCTTGGTACCTCCGCGCTCACGCAGGAAAGCGGGCTGCAAGGTCTTGCTCATGTGCTTGTGCACAGCCTTCTCGGCATAATCCTGCATGCGAGAGTCGATGGTGGTGTAGATCTTGAGACCGTCGGTATAGATATCATAATGTGAACCGTCGGGCTTGCTGTTCTTGTTACACCAGCCATAGAGCGGATTCACCTCCCAAGCCACCGAGTCGTCGATGAAGGCCTGCTGGTTCCATGACGGATAGTCGCTGCGTTTGGGCTTCTTGGCGCTCATCACGCGGCGCAGTTCCTCGCGGAAGTAGGGCGCCGGTCCATCGTTGTGGTCCAGTTTCTTGAAATTGATGACCAGGGGCAAAGTCTTGAGCTGCTCACACTCGGCCTCGCTCAGGTAGCCCGCCTTGACCATCTGCTCGAAGACCACATTGCGGCGTTGACGCGTGCGCTCACCATAGCGCACAGGGTTGTAATAGGACGGGTTCTTGCACATGCCCACCAGCGTTGCGGCCTCCTGAATGTTCAGGTCCTTGGGGTCCTTACCGAAGTAAACCTCGGACGCCATCTTGATGCCCACGGCATTGTTGAGGAAGTCAAACTGGTTGAAGTACATCTTGATGATCTCGTCCTTGGTGTAATAGCGCTCAAGCTTGACTGCAATCACCCACTCCACGGGTTTCTTCAACGCACGCTCAAAGATGTTGTGGCTCTCAGGCGAATATAACTGCTTGGCCAACTGCTGAGTGATGGTACTGCCACCACCGGCGCTCTTCTGGCCCATGAGAACGCGCTTGATGATGGCACGTCCGATGGCCTTCACGTCAACGCCCGAGTGCTCGTCAAATCGAGAGTCCTCGGTGGCGATGAGCGCGTCGGTCAAGTGGGGCGACATTTCGTCAAAGTCCACATAGATGCGGTTACTGCGGCTGCGGTAATAGCGTCCCATCTCCACGCCATCGGCGCTATAGATGGTCGATGCAAACTTGTCGGTAGGATTCTTCAATTGGTCGATGGGCGGCATGTAGCCAATCACACCATTGTAAATCAACACAAACAACAACACAACCAACCCCACGAAGATGGCAAATCCTGTCCACATCTTGCGGGCAATGCTGCGGCTCTTGTTTTTCTTCTTTCCAGTAGTCGTTTCGCTCATATCTTGGTATTTTTATATGCAATAACATGTTATCATTCAACCCATTGAACCAAATCAGCAGGCAAAATGACAATTATCAAACTGCAAATATAGTAAATAGTTTTCAGTTTTCGGTTTTAATTCAGATTTTTGTGGCGCAGCAGCCTGCAAAAAGCAAAAAAATGGCAAATCCCCCTTAACGCGGCAAAAAATAGTGTCAATATATTTGAAAAGTAGTACTTTTGTGCCCATGCAATACGTTGGAGAACTGATTTCGATAGGAGTGGCCTTCTCGTGGACAGCGACGGCGCTGTTAAGCGAGTTTGGCAGCAAGCGCATGGGCAACCTGACGCTGAACCTGATGCGCATGGTGATTGCCCTCATTTTCTCATGTATCATGTTTTGGGCCTTGTCGGGTTCTCCCCTGCCCGCTGGTGCCAGCAATGAGGCCTACCTGTGGATGTTGCTGTCCGGTCTGGTGGGCTATGTCATCGGTGACTTTTGCCTGTTCCAGTGCTACATTATCATCGGCTCGAAGTTCGGTCAACTGTTCATGACGCTGGCGCCCATCACGGCCGCCATCATGGCCTGGTTCACGCTAGGCCAGGAAATCCGCCCCACCGCTATCCTTGCCATGATTGTCACGCTGGCGGGTATTGCCATTACCGTGCTGGGACGCGGCGATGACCACAAACTGTCGCTCAAACTGCCGCTGGCAGGTGTACTGTTTGCCATCGGCGCTGCTGTATGCCAAGGCGTTGGGCTGGTGTTGAGCAAAATAGGCATGGACCACTACGAGGCTACGCTCACGACCGACCTCGCCGGGTGGATGCTGCCGTTCCATGCCAATTTCTTCCGCTGCATTGCAGGAACAATCGGTTTCACGATTCTCATGGCATTTAAGGACGGTTTCAAGCCACTGGCCAAGGGCGTGAAGGACCGTGTGGGAATGACAACTGCCATAGCGACGACCATTTTCGGGCCGTTTGTCGGCGTGGGCGCATCGTTGCTCGCTGTGCAATATACCGCTGCCGGCATTGCCAGTACACTGATGGCGCTGACACCCATCATCATCATCCTGCCGGCATGGTGGCTCTTCAAGCAGCCTATCACCATGAAGAGCCTGCTGGGTGCACTGATATCGGTCATCGGTGTTTCGCTCTTCTTCCTGCTCTAATATTCAAGCACTTACTTCATCATCTTTGATACACAAAAAGCATCCGACCTGCCGTGAAGCAAGCCGGACGCCTGATGAGTGTAGGTTAAGTTACTCTTTGGTCTTGGGCGGGAACTTGGCTCTGATTTCCTCGGGGGTAGCCTTGAACAAGTCCAACGTTCCTCCGGTCTTGGTGCCTTTAGCCACCACGTAGAAACCTTTGCCTTCATCAGAGCAAGCCTGCATAAAATCCGTCATGTCAGGATTATCAACGAACATCGATTTTAATGATTCAGCAATAGCAGGTGCAATGGCCTGCACAAGCGGATTGCCCAGTTCAAACTCAGTCTCATCGGCAGCGCAGTCAAGCAGAACATAATCATCAACAATACTAATGTCAGTCATTGAAAATCCATTTCCCAAATCCTCCGGCATCTGGCCTTTAAACTCAGTGATGTAATCATTAAGGGAAGGATCGGAACAGCTCACAGACACTACCGCCAACAACAGCAACAAAAAACTCAAAAATGTTATTCTTTTCATAATTTCAATACCCTAGGATATGTGTCGGGCACAACAATAAATGAATAAAACTGATTGCACTGCAAAAATACAACAATTTTGGAATTTATTGTAACAATATTGTAAAAAGAACAACAAAAAAATGCAAAGGTCTGTCAGGCCTTGGAGAGCAGCAGACGCTTAAAGGCCGTGAAACCGTTAGTCATCTTCTTGACACGCATTTCACCACCCAGGAAACGTGCCAACTGGGGAGGCATGGGCACAGGCTCCTCGATGATGTTCTCCATCAGGTGCTGCAGCTTGGCAGGATGGGCTGTTGCCAGCACTACACCAGTCTCACCAGGCTGGAGGTCCTCGCCCAAGGCGCGATAGGCCACTGCCGTGTGCGGATCAAGCAGATAGCCCTCGTCATCATAGGTGCGCAGGATGGTATCGATGATCTGGTTGTCGTCGTAGCTATAGGCATGGATGTGACGGCAGATGTTCTCATGCGAACCCAACAAATCCACGATGCGCCCGAAGTTGTTGGGACAACCGGCATCGAGTGCCGGAGCGATGCTGTATTGCGTGGGCTTGGGCGTAAAGACACCCGTCTTGACGTAGTTGTAGAAAATATTGTTCTGGTTCTCTACACTAATGAAACGCTTGACAGGCAGGCCCATCAACTGGGCCGTCAAGCCACTGGCAAGGTTACCCAGGTTGGAACACGGCACTGCCATCACCAGATTGTCCACATCGACCTGTTGACGCACCAACTGGACGTAGGCCCAGAAGTAGTATATCATCTGCGGGACGATGCGCGCATAGTTGATGGACATGGCACTGGTGAGGCGCATGGCATCGTTAAGTTCAGCATCCATGAAAGCCTCCTCGACCAATGACTTGCAGTCATCGAAGGTGCCATTGATCTCGATGGCCGTCACATTACCACCCAAGGTCGCGAACTGCGCTTTCTGGATCTTGTTGACCTCACCACGTGGATAGAGGACATAGACCCTCACGCCAGGCATACCCCAGAAACTGTTGGCCACCGCACTGCCAGTGTCACCACTGGTGGGCACCAGGACATTGAGCGTTGTCCACTCGGGATGCCGCGTACGGTAATAGTTGAGCATCCTCGCCATGAAGCGGGTGCCCACGTCCTTGAAGGCCATCGTCGGGCCATGGAAAAGCTCGAGCACATAGTTGCCGTTGCGCGTCTTGACCAGAGGGATGTCGAAGTCAAAGGCCTCGAAGACGATGTCATGCAACACATCGGCAGGAATATCGTTGTTCAGCGCCCACGAAGCGACAGCATAGGCCACCTCCTGCAACGTCATCGCACTCATGTTGCTCAGGAAGGCCTTGGGCAGACGCAGGAGCCGATCGGGCATGTAGAGTCCCCCATCAGGGGCCAAGCCGCTGATGACAGCCAACTCCAACGAAGCCGTGTGCTGATGGTTATTAGTGCTGTGGTAGAGCATTTGTTCGGTAGCTAGTCATTAGTTCACGATAACGGTGCCCGGAGCCTGGGGATTGAACGTGTTCTTGACCCAGACGGGAATGCGTTTCATCGCCACGGGGGCAATGGTGGGCGGGTAAATGACCTTGGCGCCCGCATCGCACATGGCCTGGGCCTGCTCGTAGGTCATCTGCGGAATGACGGTGGCATCGGGATGGGTGCGCGGGTCGGCCGTCATAAAACCGTCCACATCAGTCCAAATCTCCAAGGCCTCGGCGTCGAGCAACGTGGCGAGGATGGCGGCGGTATAGTCGCTGCCACCACGCCCCAGGTTGGTAACTGCGCCCGTCGCCTTGTCACGCGAGATAAAGCCCTGAGCCACATGCACACCTCCATCCATCGACGCGAAATCGTCCTTAACCAGCCGCTCGGTCTCTTGCCAGTCGAGCACACGCCCTGCCCCATCGGGCACAGTGCGCATGAAGTTGAGCGACAGGTGGGGCACGCCCTCCTCGAACATGCCCGTCACAATGGCCGATGACAGGATTTCGCCATGTGCAACGATGGCGTCACACACGCGCTCAATCTCATCAACAGGCATGTGGGGATTGGTGGCAAGGGCGAGGTAATAGGGCTTGAGGCTCTCGTCGATAAAGCGGTCGATGGTGGCATGCACCTGGTCGCGCATCGACTCGATGACCACGCCGTCGATGGCCTCATGATGACGCTGGCGCGCCGCCTCGAGCGTGTCGAGGCACGAGATGTCGCGCTGCTGCGCCTGCTCGCACATCGCCAACAACTGGTTGGTGAATCCACCCATTGCCGACACGACAACCACCACGGGCTGCTGTTCGGCATTAACTATATCCCTGAGGTTGAGCAGGCTCTCGATGCTACCGACCGAGGTCCCGCCAAATTTCATCACTTTCATTGCTATCTCCTGTTGTGTTAATCTATATATATAACGTGAAAGACGGTGATTTATTAGAGGATGGATAAGAAAATCCTACAGCGACATCAATAAGGGGCAATCACAAATGGTGCAAGCAGCGGTCAGGAAGCAGTTTTTCGCCGATTTTAGACGATATCAGTGGATTTTATTGTATTTTTGCAACGATGAATGACTTGGAACAAGACATATTCCATCTGAACGATGAGCAACCGCAGCCCAAGCGTGGCTCGCTGCTGGTGGCAAAGCCTACCGTGGGCGACTTCTTTTTCAAGCGGTCGCTGGTACTCATCGTGGACCCCGATGAGGGCGAAGGTGCAATGGGTGTGGTGGTGAATCACTACACGGGCTACAACCTGCGCGACATCATGCCCGAAATCGAGTCGGTCGAGGAAATTCCACTGTACCTGGGCGGCCCTGTAGGCACCCAGATGCTGTTCTACATGCACACGCTGGGGCCCGACGTCATCCCCGAAGCCATCGATGTGGGCGGGGGCGTGTATTTCGGTGGCCAGTTTGACGCCATCAAGCGCTATGTCGAGCTGGGTGCGCCAGTCGATGGCCGCATCAAGTTCATCGTGGGCTACAGCGGTTGGGGCAAGGACCAGATTGCCAGCGAACTGAAGCGGCATGACTGGGCTGTGCTCAAGAGCGGCGATAAGGCCCTGCTCATGGGTGAGGGCGATGACAACGCGTGGCGTGATGCCGTGTCGCGTTTCGGCGACCGTTACCGCCTGTGGCTCAACCTGCCCAGCGATCCCTGCTGCAATTAACCTAGCCTTCACAGATGTTCCAGTCCCTCAACACTCAACAACGACAATTGATAATCAGCAACTGATATGAGTATAGTAATCGGCATCGACGCTGGCATCAGCTCCACCAAGATCATTGGCATCGAGAATGGCAAGCGCATCATGACGCCCATGTCCATCACGGGTAACAATAACGTGGCGTCGATCTACGGCATCCTGGGTGCCTACCTGGTGGAAAGCCAGGCCTCGTACAGTGACGTCGAACATGTCATGCTCACAGGCATCGGGGCGCAAGATATTACCACGATGGTCAATGACTGCCCCTTCACTTATATTGACGAGTTCAAGGCCAATGGTATAGGAGCCAAGTTTGACACCGGACTAGACCGTTTCATCGTCGTGTCGATGGGGACGGGCACTTCGCTGGTGCGTGTCGATGGCGACGATATCAGCCACATCGGCGGCATCGGCATGGGCGGCGGTACTCTGCAAGGATTGTCACAACTCTTGCTCAACACCAGCAACATCGAAATGGTGGACGGGTTTGCCACTCTTGGTTTTCCCGACCACGTCAACCTGAGTATCATGGACGTTTCCAAAAAAGATTACGGCAGTTTGTTCAGTGAAGCCACGGCCTCGCTATTCGGCAAAGTGGCACAAAGCAACTTCATTTCGAGAGATGACATTGCTGCCGGCCTCGTCCACATGGTTCTTGAGACCATCGGTTCCTGTGCCGTGCTCTCCCAGATGAATGGCGGGTTCAAGGATTTCGTGCTCATCGGCCGTCTCACCGAACTGTATTTATGCAAAGAGGTCTTCCCGAAGCTCGAGCAACTGTATGGCGTACATTTCCACATCCCCAAGTTTGCGCCTTACTGTACAGCCCTTGGAGCCGTTCTCAGTTATCAACAAGAAACCGAATAAGCCATCCGTTAAATAAGATATGGAACTGACTGTCGTCATCGTCAACTACCGCGTCAAGTACCTGCTGGAGCAGACTTTGCGCGCCGTCGAGCAAGCCATGCAGGGCATGGCGGGCGAGGTAATCGTCGTCGACAACCTGTCGGGCGATGACAGCATCGCATTCTCCCGCGAACGGCATCCCCAGGTCACCTATATCGAGAACCAGGAGAACGTGGGTTTTGCTCGCGCCAACAACCAAGCCATCATGCAAGCGCGAGGCGAGTACACGCTCATCCTCAACCCTGACACCATCATCACTCCTGAATGCCTGCACGAGGGCATCCAGTGGATGGAAGAGCACCCGCAGTGCGGTGCCATCGGAGCCCGCATGATGGACGGCAATGGCGTGTTCCTGCCCGAAAGCAAGCGTTCCTTCCCCACGCCGTGGGTATCGTTCTGCAAAATCTTCGGGCTGTCGAAACTGTTCCCGCGCTCGCCATGGTTTGCCAAGTACCACCTGCGGTACCTGAGCGACCTGGAGCCTCAGCACATCGACATCCTGTCGGGCGCCTACATGCTGTGCCGCACCGGTGTGCTGCAGCAGTTGGGCGGCTTTGATGAGGACTTCTTCATGTATGGCGAGGATATCGACCTGAGTTACCGCATCGTCAAGGCCGGTTACCAGAACTGGTTCCTACCCACCCCGATGGTGCACTACAAGGGCGAGAGCACGCACAAGGACTCGATGCGGTATGTGCAGGTGTTCTATGACGCGATGCTCATTTTCTACCGCAAGCATTTCCCGCGATTCAACGTCATCTTCTACCCCATCGTCAAGCTGGGTGTGGTGGTGCGCGCGGGCATGGCCATGGCCCGGCGGCTGATCAAGCGGCTGCTGCCCGCCAAGGGGCAGCCCGCCAGCGGACAGTGGCCGTGGGTCATCATCGGCAGCGATGCCGGCAATGTGTCGCGCCGAACGGGCATTGCCGAGTTCCTTACCGAAATCCCCCCGACAGGCAACTACAACGTGCTCATCGACGATGGCAGCTACACCTACAGCCAGGTGGTGTCCTACATCCGCGAGCATAGCGACAGTGGACGTCTGGCGTTCCATATCTTTGCCGACCGACACGGCATCATCATCTCCCCCAAAATGTCATGAACCAGTTACTGAACAACGACACCATCGCCCTGCGAGCGCTCGAGCCCACCGACCTTGACATCTTGTACAAGTGGGAGAATGATACCCGCCTGTGGGTGGTCAGCGACACCATTGCACCCTACTCACGCCAGGTCCTGTGGCAATACCTCGAGGCTTACACCGGCGATATCTACACCCAACGGCAACTGCGGTTGATTATCACCCTCAAGAGTGATGGCTCAAGTATCGGTACGGTTGATTTCCTCAACTTTGACCCCTTTAACAACCGCGCCGAGCTGGGCCTGTATATCACCAGTGAATACCGCGGCAAAGGCTATGGCCGCCAGGCGCTGGATTGCATTACCGCCTATGCCCGCGACCATATCGGCATCCGCCAACTATATGTCTATATTTCGCTCGAGAACAAGACGTGCCTGCATCTGTTTGAGAGTTACGGTTACCGCCGCGTGGGTGTTCTCGAGGCATGGGTCAAGCGCGGCAGCACTTATCAAGACGTGGCATTGCTGCAAATGAAATTATAACGGCTGATGGCAAGAGACAACCGCATCGACACGCTCAAGGGCATCCTGATCGTCCTGGTCATCCTGGGGCACATCCTCATGCAGAACAACGTCAACACGTTGAATCATGCAGTGATGGGTGTCATCTATGTGTTCCACATGCCGTTGTTCATCCTCATCTCGGGCTACCTGACACGCCAGCCCAGCCAGCAGACAGCCGGCGAAATGTGGCGCGGTGTCGCCAACGTGTTCATCATCCTGGTCATCTTCCATGTGCTCAGTTGGATCATGGTCTATTTCTACCAGGGTAACGTGCTGAGAGCCATGGGCAACTTCCCCTACGGGGTGCTGTGGTATCTGCTCAGCCTCATCTACTGGCGCATTATCCTCTATTACACGCCGCGTGCACTCCACGACAGACCGGCACTCCACTTGGGCATCGCACTGGCGCTGTCGGTACTGTGCGGATTGACCCACCTGGGCAACACGCTATCTATCCAGCGGACGCTGAATTTCTACATCTTCTTCCTGCTGGGCTATTACTATCGCCAGGGCATGCTGCCCACGCGCTGGTGGCACAACAACGTGCTGCACGGCCTCGTCGCCCTGGTATCGCTGCCGCTACTGCTGTGGCTGTTCCCTCGCTGCGGCAACTTGCTCAACGGTGCCGACCACTATGCCCTGAGTGACATCCCGCAAAAACTGCTTATCCTGGCCGCTTCCATCTCGATGTCGCTGCTGGTATTCAACATCACACCCGACATGAAGCCCATGCGCCAAATTGGGCGCGACAGCCTGTTCTACTATGTGTATCACTACTTCATTTTCGACTTGAGCCTAGCCCCCGTCATCAGGGGATTCCAGTGGCCCTTGACCCTGCCCTACATGCTGCTCTACTGTGCCATCACCATGGCAGTGCTCTGGTTGCTGAGCAAGAACCTGGTGTTCAGGTCACTCGCACAGCCGATGATAAAACGTCGCGACAGGTCACCGTCACGGCAGGAATGAGAAACAAGAAATAAAACGAGGCTCACGGTAAAAACCGCGAGCCTCGCTGTTGATGAGATGTACTGTAATGAACTGTTGCCGTTACTTGAGCGCCGCCAACGTCTTCACATCGGGGTCGACGGCCACGATGGTACCCTGGCGATCGATGAGGAACGAGTGGAATCCGTCGTCAAGGCGCCAGCGGTTGATGATGCCTTCCTGCTCATCGAGCGAGGAGGTCAGTTGGGTGGAACGGTTCAAGTCATCGATGGTGACAACGCTATTGAACACGCTGGCACTGCGATCCAAGTTGACCGACACGTGGATGAAATGCATAGCATCATCACGCGAGATGCGGTCATAGCGCATATTGTCCAGACGTGAGTCGGCATCGGACGAGGTCCAGAAAGTGAGCAGGACATTCTCGCCCAGGTGCTGCTGCAGCGGAGACAAGCCATTGTTGCCATCCAGCACCAGCGACGGAGCCTTGTAACCGATGCGGCTGTCGGCCGGAGCCGAATAATAGGCCGAGGTCAACAAGGTGAGCAACCCCAAAACAGCAATCGTCAATAATGTCTTATTCATTCATTCGTTTTATTAGTCCACGATTCATGGAACGCGGCGGGAAGCCCTCCCAGCCGGACTCCATTGTCGATTCTCGACATGCCCACCCCGCATTGCGGGAATTAATAGGGCCTGCAAAATTACTCAAAATAAAGTTATTAACAAGGTGATTTGCACTTTTTTTGAGTTTTTTGATGAATTTTCATTGAGTAACAAATGCCAGTCGGGTGCTGCTGCATCAAGATGAAAGCAACTTAAGTAATTATATATGAGTTGATTAATCGAACCTTGCTCAACTATTGGAACCGTTAGCCAGTCTTTAGAAGGGAAAGCACCAGCAAACGGGATTCGGGAGCGATTAAATGTTGCACAGATGTTACAATCTGATTGGGGCAACGAAAAAAAACAGCATTTTGGGGTTGATTCTCGACAAAAACGAGTAATTTTGCCGAAAATTAACTACAGCATCAACTTACAAATGAAATCATTGCACAAAACAGCCCTTTTAATGGCAACTCTGCTGCTGTCACTAGCGGTTTTTACATCGTGTGACTGGGATAACAGTCCCGAGCCCGAACACCCGACGATGGTGACCTATCAGATATCTGCCGATTACACCGAATATGTCGGCCCAGACCAGTTACTGCTGGACATCCAGACATGGGTCGAGGAGAACAAAACAGGCTATGCAGCCAATGCAAATTACTCCACTGGCGCAGCGTCGGAATTCGTCAAACAAGATCAGGAAGCCGCAAAGGTGATGGATTCCTTCACTGTAAAATTCAAGAACTACCTCGAGACCACCGTCAAGGCTGCGCTTGCAGCAGGCACTTACGGCAGCAATCCTGTGGTCAAAGCCACGTTCTACACCTACACCTATCGCGAGCAGGGCGAGGAACGCTCGGTAAAGACTGCCATAGTCAACTTTGCCTATCCCGACAACGGTTCGACTGACCAGTAATCCGCCCCCTCATGTAAACCATCACGACAAGTGCAACGCGCTCATCAGCAGCCGGTGCACTTGTCTGCTTAATAACCGATTAATCAATAAGACACAATGGCAAAACTCAGAATCAGCGATGACTGGTGGACCGCCCCTGCCGAGGGCGACAGCGGCAACCTTATCCTGGTGACTGGCCGCCGCTCGATGGACAACGTCATCGAGAGCGGACTGTACCGCTACCGCGTGGAGGTGACATGGCGCTACGAGGGCGACGACAAGGCGTTGCCCGTGTATGCCGACAGCAAGGTGATGGAAGAGGTCACCGATGCCCTGAACGACAGCTTTGACCGCGACCCGGTGGCCGTGCTCACGGGCATCTACACTGGAGACGGTGAGCGCAACTGGGTTTTCTATACCCGCAGCCTGCACATCTTCCAGCGCAAGTTCAACGAGGTGATGGCCCCCTTCCCCGCCCTGCCGCTGGAGTTTGCCGCCGAGGAAGACCCCGACTGGCAGGAATATCGCGAGATGTGCCAGTGCGAGGTTGCCCAGGGCGAAGAATAATCCAAGTCGTTTACTGCTGGAATAGTTTCCTGACAGAGCCGTCGCTCATCTTGACGATGTTGAGGCCCTGCTGCATACCTTGCAGCTTGTGGCCCATGATGTCATAGTAGCCCACTGCCACCGCCTCCTTGCTCTCGAACTGCTCGTCTACACCAGTATTCCTTCCCTGCTTGAAAGTATAGTCCAGATAAGCGCCAGGGAATCCAAACCTGACAACCGCCTCACGGTAATTAAGCCCCTCAGGCAACTGTTCGGCCACCACCTGGGCTGTGACAACGTGGTCAAACTCACCGTTCAGCTTATTGTCAACCAGTTCAATGTCAAGCCAGTCAGGCGCCTCATCCCCGTCATGGCCAGTCACTGACCACAAGCCGCTCTCGCTTGAGGTCCATGCCCGGAATTTGATGCCGTTGATGGTCTCGCCACCTTCCTGACGCTGCATCAAGCCGCCATTAGCATCAAACTCATATTCACCTTTCTCATTCTCGCTCAGGAAGTTAAGATACGGATGCTCGGCAACGATATAGATCGAGAGGCCTGTCATCATCGTCATGCCGTCATTCAGTAAGTGATTAAGTCCGCGCCATTCGTAATCGCCAGTAAAATCACCTTCATCGTCTTTCACAGGGCATTTCACATAGGCCAACTCACCAAAGCCCTCATCTTTAAAGATATTTGCGCTTGCTCTTGCCGTGAAATCCACGAGATCGGCAGCCTCAGGCTCATTGTAACCATCGATGGCTACAAGAATGGGCGCATCAACTGTCGGCTGGCACTCATGAGCCATGTCAGGATTGTTCTCGTCACACATGTAGAGGCGGAACTCCACAAGACCGTTTTTCTCGGTAATCGTGCCGGGAGAAATTGTTCCCTCACCTAGGGCAATCAGTTCACCGGGCACTTCGGGCAAGCGTACCGATCCTTCGTCTTGATAGGCAGGGATTGCGTCGAGGCGGTAGACCTTGCAGGTCAAAGTCACGTTTCCGGTGATGACAGCATCGTTTTTAATCATGAGGTAGACCTTCTTGAGCAGATAGGGATGAGTAGGCTTCTCAAAGGCCTGGGCCATACCGTCAACATGGCTGGCGTTCTTGCCGGCCCACCAGCCCTTTTCATTGTTGCCATAAGGCAGCAAGCCCTCAAGAGGATAGTAAAGACTCTCATCGTGAAAACTGTGTCGAGCGGGTGACTTGCTTGACAACAGATACTCAATGTCACCATCCCGTGTGGATATCTGAGAGGGATTAACGGCCGTCACCATCTTGATCGGACAGATGATCTGCGCCCATCCATTTGATGGATTATACCATGAATAATTGCTGTTGGAGCTCCCGTCCCACACACGAAGCTTGGGCGTCTGTTGCAGGCACGGCTCATTATTCACTGTGAGGTCACGCGTGTAGATCTCATCAAACACTGCCCCAAGGTCATCGATGCACTGCCAACGGAACTGCGTCTCAGGACCGATACTGTCGGCCAGAGCATGGAAAGTGTAATCACTGTACGGTTTCAAGAAGATGAATTCATTAGCGACCGCATTGTCTTCAGCTACGCCATTCACAGCAGTGATGTGTGAGAAAAAGGCTCCAGCAGGACGATTGTATCGGGCATTGAGCTCATGACGGGTTGACTGTGCAAAAACGCCCAACCCCATGAACAAAACGATAACGATGAGTAAAGATTTCTTGTCCATATTCAGATAATATAGATAATTAATAATCGCGTTGTTTTTAGTCAATGAGTTCCTGTCGTCACTCATAATTCTTCATTGAGGACACGATCAATCACGACATTGATATCGGCAACGGTGATTTCGCCGTCCTCGTTAATGTCATATTTCATATCTTCATCTGTCACGTTGCCGCTGATAATCAGGCGAATGATTGCGTTGATGGTGACGATTGGCGGTTCAATGGGGTCGGGAGGACCAACGGGAGGATCTTCCTTCTCGCCCTGCATGAACTTGTAGTCAATATAGTCACCTGGTATCTGAAATCTCACTATCGCCTCACGGTAAGATACTTCTTCAGGCAAGGGGTCGGCAGTCACGCTTGCAATGACAACACCAGTAAATTCTCCTTCAGTATCTTTTTCGTCAGTCAGTTTTATTTCAAGCCAATCGGGCAATTCGTCAGATCCGTTCCACAATATCTCCCACTCACCGTCATCGCTGGGTATCCAAGAATTAAACATGATGCCATTGACAGTAACGAAATCGTCTTCGTACTGATGAATCTTCCTCAATTCTCCTCCCTCGACCGGGAAAAGGAATTCACCTTCTTCACCGTCAGAATAGAATGCGACGAACGGGTGTTCGGCTACGATGAAAATCGTAAATGCGGTTTTCATCGTGCCCATAGTAAAGAAGTTATTAAGACCTTTCCACATGTAGTGGCCTGTGAAATTGCCTTCATCGTCATTGATCGGGCACTTCAGGTATGCCGTTTCGCCATATCCCTCATCAACCAGATAGTCGGCAGAAACCATTGCGGTGAAATCGACCAAGTCGGCGGCGTCGGGTTCGTTGTAGCCCTCAATGACAACAAGAATCGGGTAATCAATGGTGGGATTGTTTTCATAGACTAAATCGGGATCATTCTCATCTGAGGCGTAAAGTGTAAACTCGACGGCTCCATTCTTCTCCTCGTAAGTAAGAGGACTCACCACGCCTTCACCCGTAGCAATGAGCATTCCTGGCTCTTCGGGTAATACAACACATCCGGTATCCTGATAGGAAGGGATATCATCCAATCGGTAGACTTTGCATTTCAAGTCCACCGGAGCGTTGCAAATGATGTTTCTTATTTCCAGATATACCTTTTTAAGCAAATAGGGATGTTCCGGTTTTTCAAACGCCTGAGCCATACCATCAACATGATGAGTATTTTTTCCAAACCACCAGAACTTGTTTTCCGGAATTTGACTGGAAAAAGCTGTCCATTGATATATTAAATTACCGTAACGTCCTTTCGCACAAGTAGTTTTGCTTGACAAAAGATACTCAACTCCTTCCTCCCCAAGAGCACTGGGACTAGGGATAGCATAAGCCTTGGCGTATTCTCTCATTTCTACAGCCCCTGGCTCATATTCGGGGACGAGATAAGGCATCTGGTAGGAATACCATTTTGATGACATATCATCAGGGTCTCCATCTACCGCATAGAAAATGGGCATATCCTGTATCGACATTTTATACGAAACAGTCACATCCATCATACTGTCTATCGGTAGGCATTCATAACCTTGAAACACGTCCCAAGCGTAGTAGGTCTGTTCGTCAGCACCATCCACCGTGCCGTGAAACGTGTAGTCAGAGTAAGGTTTCATTAAGGCAAACTCTTGTCCATAACTATACCCACCCACGCCATTGTAAGCAATCGATGAGCAGTAGAAAGCACCTGCGGGGCGACGATAGAAGGGCACCAGAGGTGCCGAACCCCTTACGGGTGCCGCAACAGGTGTACCCGGAGCGCGCATCTGCATCTCTTGAACTTTGACTTGAGGGTTTGCACGGGTTAACGACAGTTGCTGTTGCAATCTAGGCGCCACAGCTTTTCGAGACCGGGCGCCAACACTCAATACCGTGAGTGAGGCAACAATGAGAATGAGTAGTAATTTCTTGTTCATGTTCAGATAAAATAATAATTAATAAATATACGACATCTTTAGTCGCTCTTTTCCACAGGCCGCAAATATAGGCATAATATTCTAATTTTCAAACAAAAATCAACAAAAAAAAAGCAGGGGCGCTAATCATAAACTAGCGCCCCTGCCCTAAAAATAGGCAATATTATCGGGAAAAAATTACATGTTCATGCCGCCGTCGACCTGGATGACCTGGCCGGTGACATAGCTCGACATGTCGCTGGCGAGGAAGGTGGCCACGTTGGCGATATCCTCGACAGTGCCGCCACGGCGCAGGGGGATGCGCTGGCACCACTCCTTGCGGACCTCGTCGCTCAAGGCCTGCGTCATTGCGGTGTCGATAAAGCCCGGGGCAATGGCGTTGGCACGGATGCCGCGGCTACCCATCTCCTGGGCGATGCTCTTGGCCAGGGCAATAAGACCAGCCTTAGAGGCTGCATAATTGGCCTGTCCGGCGTTACCATGAACACCCACTACCGATGCCATGTTGATGATGGAACCGGAGCGCTGGCGCATCATGATGGGCACCAGGGCGTGGATGAAGTTGAACGCGCTCTTGAGGTTAACAGCGATAACGGCGTCCCACTGCTGCTCGGTCATGCGCAGCATGATGCCGTCCTTGGTGATACCGGCATTGTTAACCAGGATATCGATGTGACCGAAATCCTCGTGAATCTGCTTCACCACGGCCTCGGTCTCCTCGAAGTTGGCCGCATTGCTGGCATAGCCCTTGGCCTTGACGCCCAAGGCAGCGATTTCCTGTTCGGTCTGCTTGCCGTTGTCGTCAATAACGAGGTCGGTAAACGCGATGTCGGCACCCTCGGCAGCAAACTTCAGCGCGATGGCCTTGCCGATTCCCCTGGCAGCTCCAGTGATGAGCGCCACTTTTCCTTCTAACATTTTCATCTGTTTTTCTTGTTTATATTGTTATTAATGTTGTTTACTTCACACAATTGGCCTGCAAAGGTAGTAAATATTGCTGACACCACAAAATCTCGTTGTTCGAGGAGGGAGCATTATCTAATGTGACGGGGGTCACGGTAATGAACGGAGATTACGGATTAGCTGGAAAGAACGGAAGGCATCAGCGCTCGCTCGTTTATAGCGCTGATGCCTTCCATTGGATGATATGTACTCTCTTACCAAGTGCCGGAGAGGAGGTAGTCGATGAGTACGCTCACGTCGGAGATTGCTACATCGCCATCGCGGTCGGCATCGGCTGCCGTCAGGCTGATTCCTGAAGCATTACCACTCAGCAGATAGTCGATGAGCACCGAGACATCGGCAATTGCCACGTCGCCGTCGCCATCCACGTCACCACGGATGCTCTTGGGGGCTATCTTGATATTGTCCAAAGCAAAGTAGTCACCTTCGCCATTGTCACTGACATCCTTGTGATAGAACCAACGCAGTTGATAGGTGACATTGGGCTGCAGTTCATAAGTGAAGGTCTCCCAATCGTTGTCACGGGCTCCGTAACGGAATATCGAAGTGCCGTTCACCATAAACACGCATTCATCATAGTGTGTGTTTGTCGCGTACATATCACTTTCACCCCACGCCTTGAAATCAAACGACAGGATGGATGGTTCAGAGACAGAGACAGTGGTCGAAACCGTCGATTCACTGTTATGTACGCCCTGGTTGCTGGACTGGGCATAGACACGGCCGTCGCCTGCCATCACCACAAAGGGATAGTCGCCCTCGGAGGTGAAAAGGATAGTGCCGCCTGGCACATTCAGCGCATCGTCGAGCGAATTGAATGTCTCGATGTTGCCGAATTGCCTCCAACTCATGGCTGTCTGGTAGGCTTCATGGGCCGAAGTCGGGACATACAATGTCGCATCGCTGTATTGAACAGTACTGAACATGTTATCCACATTTTCTTCCCAATCATAGCCCTGCGGTGGCACGAGTGCATTGCATGTCACGGACTGCAGACCTCCATCATAATCACTATAAAATGCCTGCCAACCGACATATTCAAGTCCGTTGCCTATGGTGAGACTCATGAGGTTGTCACATCTATAGAATGCACGGTTCCCGATGGTCTTGACACTGTTAGGAATATTCAGCTCGTTCAAACCAGAACAACCATAAAAGGCGGCGGGACCGATATTATTCAGATAATTGGAGAATTTGACAGAGGTCAAATTCCTACAATAATAAAAAGCGTATTGTTCAATGTCCCTGATGTTATCTTCCATGGTGACGTCCGTCATTAGCCACTGCAGGCATGCAGCGTAACCGATGGAGGTCACGTAATATCTACGGCCTTCGTACTCGACTGTCAGCGGAATGTCAACGTGTTCAAGCTCGTAGCCTGGTCCTGTATAAAAACGTGAGGAATCGGCTGCCATGCAGTAGGCTGACACTTCGACTTCATCAAAAGCGGTAATGCGATAAGGGATGTTATCACATACAAAGTCGCAGGCGCCGAAACGGTAGTCTTCCCGGAAGTTGCTCCAATAAGTGGCGGACCTGTAGGCCGGGATTTTATCACGCGGCACCCACAGCACGACATTGTTATAGGCTACCTCGGGGAAAGTGTTTGAGGTAATCGTGGGAGGTGTCGCACTACGGCAGTAGATGATACCCATGTAGTTCTCGGTCCCCCCTTGGAATGCATAGTTGCCAATGGAGGTGACGCCTTTTCCCAGTTCGACGTAAAAGACATGACAATTATAGAACGCATAGTTGCCAACTGTCGTTACCGTATTTGGGACGATAATCTCACATTCCCAATTAGTCACACAATCCCTGAAGGCCGACGTGCCAATCGCAGTCACGGTATAGGTCGTGCCGTTATGTGTCACGGTGGGTGGTATATTCACATAGCCGTCATAGCTGCAGTAGTCAGTGTCCCTATAGGTCACACTCACGGTCGTGCCGCTCGTGATCGTGTAATAGATGCCATCAACCACAAACTTGTTGATTTCCTGTATGTTGTAGAACTGCGACCAGGCTGCTGTGCTCTGGTAACTGCTCTTTGAGCCCTGTGGTACATACAGCGTAGCATTGGCATAGGTGCTCTGATCAAAGTTGTTGGCATCGAACGATTTGGCTGTTTCCCTCAAGCAGGTAATGCTCGTCAGATTGGTGCAACCGACAAAGGCATTGTTGTAAATGGTGTACATGGTGCTGGGCAGAGTGATTTTCGTCAGCGCCGTGCAACCGGCAAACGACTCGTTCATGAGCATCGTCACGCCCTCAGGAATAGTGACAGCAGTGAGCCCTGTACAGTTCTTAAACGCTTGGTATCCGATGCTCGTGACTGGATAGTAGTTGCCATTGTAATACACGGTATCGGGGATGTTCACAACACCCGAATAGGTATTGAACGACCCATTGTTCTGGACTGAGAGGACGCCGCGGCCGTCGCTGTAAGTCGTCAACTGGTAGTAGATGCCACCGCTCGAGAAAGTCTCGGTTGCTGCACTGGCACCCAACGCGCACGCGAGTAGCATCAGCAAGGCAATAGCTTTAAAGAGATAGATTCTTTTCATAAACTGTAGGATGATTTGGGTTATTATTGTTGTAATTTGTCGCAAAAATAACTGAAAAAGATGAATTGTGCAAGTGCTGTAGCCGTTTTTCATAAGCCCTGGCTTTCAATACACTGACGGTGCACATCACTACCACACAAAAAAACCAGTGCCGCTAATGCGACACTGGAGTAAATCGTAGACCACCCGACGGGTGGTATTGTCTTACTTAATTACCAGGCGAACATGGGATAGTCCTTCATCATCTCGTTGACCTTACCACGAACGGCGGCGATAACTGCCTCGTCCTCGGGAGCGCGGAGTACGGTGTCGATGAGCTCGACGATGTCGCCCATCTTGTCCTCCTTGAGGCCACGGGTGGTGATGGCGGGAGTGCCCAGACGCAGACCGCTGGTCTGGAAGGCGCTGCGGTCGTCGAAGGGAACCATATTCTTGTTGACGGTGATGTCGGCAGCAACGAGGGCAGCCTCGGCAACCTTACCGGTCAACTCGGGATACTTGGTGCGCAGGTCAACCAGCATGCAGTGGTTGTCGGTACCGCCGGAGCAGATCTTGTAACCCTTGTCGATGAGGGCCTGAGCCATAGCGGCAGCGTTGGTGCGTACCTGGATGGCGTAGTCCTTGAACGAGGGCTGGAGGATCTCACCGAAGGCAACAGCCTTAGCGGCAATCACGTGCTCGAGGGGACCGCCCTGCACGCCGGGGAATACGGCGCTGTCGAGCAGCGACGACATCTTGCGGATGACACCCTTCTTGGTGGTCTTGCCCCAGGGGTTGTCAAAGTCCTTACCCAGCAGGATGATACCGCCACGGGGACCACGCAGGGTCTTGTGGGTGGTGCTGGTAACGATGTGTGCATACTTCAAGGGGTTGTTCAACAGACCTGCAGCGATGAGGCCGGCTGGGTGTGCCATGTCGACCATGAGCAGTGCGCCCACGCTGTCGGCAATCTTGCGCATGCGCTCGTAGTCCCACTCGCGGCTGTAGGCGCTGGCGCCACCGACGATCAATTTGGGACGCTCGCGCTGTGCCACCTCTTCCATCTGGTCATAGTCTACCAGGTTGGTGTCGGGGGTTACGTTATATTCACAAGCCTGGAACATCAGACCCGAGAAGTTAACGGGGCTACCGTGTGAGAGGTGACCGCCATGAGCCAGGTTCAGACCCATGAACTTGTCGCCGGGCTTAAGGCAAGCCATGAAAACGGCCATGTTGGCCTGAGCGCCCGAGTGGGGCTGCACGTTAACGTACTCGGCATCAAAGATCTGTTTCAGACGCTCGATGGCAACGTTCTCGCTCTCGTCAACGCACTGGCAACCGCCATAGTAGCGGTGTCCAGGATAACCCTCGGCATACTTGTTGGTCAGGCAGCTGCCCATGGCCTGCATCACCTGGTCGCTCACGAAGTTCTCACTGGCGATGAGCTCAATGCCGTGTTGCTGACGCTGATGTTCACGCTCGATGATGTCAAAAATCACTTTGTCTCGTTCCATTGATTTTTAGTTTTTAGTTTTTTAGTTGAGACGCAAAATCGCGCGTCCCGGTTTGTTAGTATTAAAGTTATTTAGTCGTTTTTTGGTTTCTTGCGTACTGACCAGCCGAAGTGCCCCAGTTCCTCGCCGAGCGAGTAGTAATGGCCGTGGCAATAGGTGATGAGGTCGGCGGCCTTGAGGTCGAGTGCCCCGGTGTCGGGGTTAATGAAACGGTCATCGGCAATGACGTTCATCACCTCGCCGATGAACATGTCGTGCGTGCCCAGGCGCATGATGTCGCGCACGCGGCACTCAATGCTCACGGGGGCCTCGGCGATATAGGGAGCAGCAACGGTCTCACCCTTGACGGGCGTGAGATGCATTTCGTGCCACTTGTCATAGTCGCGACCAGAGCGCACGCCGCACCAGTCGGTGGCCCGTGCCAGCTCGCGGTTAGTGAGATTGAGCGTGAAAGCCATGTTGCGCTCCACAATGCCGTGGCTGTGGCGCTCGGGGCGTATAGACACATAGCACAAAGCCGGATCGCTGCAGATGGTTCCCGTCCAGGCCGCCGTGAAGACGTTATACTCCTCGGGCGACGCCCCGCAGCTGACCAGCAGTGCGGGCAGCGGGTATATCATGGTGCCAGGTCTCCAGTTCTGTTTCATGCTCAATAATCGCAATTCAAGATGCAAAAGTAGGCATTTTTTCTATACCACAGGTGATTTTGCGGAATTATTTCGGCATTTTCTTGATTGTTAATAACTTTCTTATCGAGGATGATGGACGAGGACCGGAAAAAGCGTAAATTTGCGGTTTGTAAAACAACTATTATTCACTGAACCGTGCACATCGTCATAGCAGGAAATATCGGTAGCGGAAAATCGACACTGGCCGAGATGCTTGCCAAGCATTACGGGTGGGAGCCGTTTATGGAACCCGTGGTGGACAACCCCTACCTGAGCGACTATTACAAGGACATCAAGCGCTGGTCGTTTGCCCTGGAGGTGTTTTTCCTGAAGCAGCGCTTCAAGGACATCCTGAACATCAACGCCAGTTCCAAAACCATCATCCAAGACCGCAGTATCTTTGAGGGCGTGTACATCTTCACTGCCAACAACCACGATATGGGCAACATGGATGACCGCGACTTTGAGACCTATATGGAACTGTTTGAGCAGATGATGACCATCGTGCGCCTCCCCGATCTGATGATCTACCTGCGCTCGAGCGTGCCCCACCTGGTGGACAACATCCACAAGCGCGGACGCGACTACGAGCAGACGATGCCGTTGCAGTACCTGTCGAACCTGAACGACCGCTATGAGGAGTTTGTGATGAAGACCTACAGGGGCCGCAAACTCGTCATCGAAGTCGATGACATGGACTACAAGAACCGCCCCGAGGACTTTGCTGCGATTGTCGATAAAATCGACGCGACGATGTTCGGCATCTTCGGGCCGCTGGACTAGAAGGCCGTAACACAGTTACGGCACAGGTGACCTAACAACCAAAAACAGAAAGCAAAAACCTAAAACTAAAAAGATATGCATATAGCAGTAGCAGGAAACATCGGCAGTGGCAAGACGACCTTGACCAAACTGCTGGCCAAACACTACGGGTGGAGTCCGCGCTTTGAGCCCGTGGACAACAACCCTTATCTGGAGGACTTCTATGCCGACATGTCGCGGTGGTCATTCAACCTGCAAATCTACTTCCTGAACAAGCGTTTCAAGGAAGTGGTAGAGATCTCCAAGAGCGAGATTGACATCATTCAGGACCGCACCATCTATGAGGACGCGTGCATCTTTGCCCCCAACCTGCACGGCCAGGGGCTGATGAGTGACCGCGACTTCAACAACTACAAGGACCTGTTTGAGCTGATGATGTCGCTGGTGAAGATGCCCGACCTGATGATTTACATCCGCTCGACCATCCCCAACCTGGTGCAGCAGATCCAAAAACGCGGCCGCGACTACGAGCAGACGATGCGCCTCGATTATCTGGAAGGTCTGAACAAGCGCTATGAGGAGTGGATTGCCGACTACAAGGGCAATCTGGTCATCATCAACGGCGACGAGGTGAAGTTCGGGGACAAGCCCGAGGATTTCCAACTGGTGTGCGACAAAATTGACACCAATCTGTACGGCATCTTCTCGCCCTTCAACCAGCGTTGACCATCCCGAACAGCCGGGAGAAACAGGAATCAGGGATTATAAATCCGTGATTTTTAGACTTTTTATATTAACAGAATACCGTAATTTTAAAATAAATGACTAACTTTGCAACCGCTCGATGAGAACGAGCGGTTGCTTGTTGTTTAAACCCATTGGGCCACAGTCATTTAACAATTGAATTATCTATCATCTCGAAATTCAAGTCTATCACCCAAATGAACCCTCACAACATGAAGAAGATCGTGATGCTCGCAGCAGCATCGTTACTTGCCACTATCCAGTTATTTGCCGCCCCCGTTGATGCCGTTACCGCCCAGGCTACCGCCAAGCGATATCTGCAGGCTTCGGCTCGTCGTGGACATGCAGCCCCAGCCGCCCTTGATGTGAAGCTGGTGCTCACCGAGAAGAACCAGGTCAACACCAACCAGGCCGCCTACTACATCTTCAATACCAGCGACAGCTATGTCATCGTGTCGGGTGACGACCGTGCCCGTGAGGTGCTCGCCCACGGCGACCGTCCGCTTGACATCAACAACATCCCCTGCAACATGCAGCTGTGGCTCGAGGGCTACCGCAAGCAGATCGAGTTCCTGCAAGCCCATCCCGACTATGTGGTAGACAACGGCACGCCCAACCGCACTCCAATCACCGGAGAAAGCGTTGATCCGCTGCTGAGCGCCATGTGGGACCAGGGTGAGCCTTATAACCGCGAGTGCCCGATGTCGGGTACTTCCCTGGCAGTTACGGGCTGCGGTGCCACGTCGCTGGCCATGATTTTCCACTATTGGAAATTCCCCACCGAGACCACACCATCGGTTCCCGGCTACACGACACAGAGTGAGAGTATCACGTTGGAAACCCTGCCTCCAACGACTTTTGACTGGGACAACATGCTCGACCGCTACCGTGGAGGCTATAACGACACACAAGCGAGTGCCGTTGCCCACCTGATGCGCTACATCGGCCAGTCGGAGAGGATGGACTACTCTTCTAGCAGCAGCGGTACCGGCAGCTACGACATCTGGCAGACCATCAGGCGTTTCGGCTATGACCCGGATGCCATGCTCCTGTCCAAAGATAGCTGGTGGGGCGACGAGAACTATGACGATGAGGAATGGGGTATGCTGATCCAAGAGGAGCTGTTGAGCCATCGTCCCGTGCTGATGTGCGCCTACACCCCGACGTGGTCCGGCCATGCGTTCAACATCGACGGCTATGATGCCAGCGACGATACCTACCACATCAACTGGGGTTGGAGCGGCACTGGCAACGCCAACTATGCGCTCAACGCCTTCAGGGGCGGTGGTGAGGTCTTCAACATCAACCAGCAGATTTTCATCGGCATTGAGCCGCCGGCTACCGTTCCCACCATCAAGGCCAGGGCGTCGCGATTGAGGACGACTGCCTATGTGGACAGCGTAGCCACTGCTGAGTTCACTGTCAAGGGCACGCTGCTCACCAGCGACGTGACCTTAACGCTCAATGACGAAAACGGCGTGTTTGCTATCAACACCGACCACATCAGCCAGCAGAACCTCAAGAACGGCATGCGCGTGACAGTTACTTATCAGTCCAGCGCCGTGGGCACCCACCATGCGACCATTACCCTGTCGAGCGAGGGCGCTGAGGACAAGGTTGTCACCCTAATTGGCCAATGCATCCTCGAGACCCATGAGCCCGTGATGCTTGCCGCCAGCGACATCGACGCCTCGTCGTTCATCATCAACTGGGAAGACATCACGCCCAGCCACAACGTTGTGAGCTACAACCTGGAGGTGGCACGCGTGCCGTTCTACGAACTGAGGCTCAACGAGACCTTTGACGCCACTGAATACTCGGGCACAAGCACTACCGACTGCTCGTCACAACTCGACGAGTTCACCACCAACCCCGGCTGGACCGGCAGCAAGGTTTACCGCAGCAACAGCGACGTGCTGCTGGGTACGAGCAAGTCCAAAGGATGGTTGCAGACTCCTGCCCTGGACATGTACGGCAACGACGGTCATGTGACCGTGAAGGTGAGGGCCAAGAGTTCAGGCAGTGACACCTCGTCGCCGCTGAAGATCAGCTGCGGTGATGCCGACACGCTCATCTATGTCAATAACGAGGACGGCGAGTACTGCGTGATGCTCCCCTGCCCCGCCAACAACACGCCTATGGTTAAGCTGAGCACCGCCGTCGGCAAGCGCGTTGTCATCAGTTCGTTCCAGGCCTATGCCGGTGATGACTACACACCCATCGACCTGAGCAAGGCCACCTATATTGAAGGCATCACGGGCAACGCCTATCAGATAAGCGACCTGCAGCCGGGCTGCTACGCCATGCGCGTTCAGACGCTTTACACCGATGGCGCCCTGTCACCGTGGAGCAACCGCATGCGCGCCATGATTGCCTGGAAGAGTGGTGACGTGAACCATGACAATGAAATCACAGTTGCCGACATCAACATGGTCATCAACAACATCATCAACGGCGCCAATTCACCCAGCGTGCTGGCCGTCAGCGACGTCAATGGTGACGGCGAAATCACCGTGAGTGACGTCAATATGATCATCGACCGCATCCTCGGTTATTAAAGCCTAACCGCAGCGGCCGGCAACGACCGCCTAGAGATACGCCCAAGCCCGGCGCCTGCATCACCGATGCAGACATCGGGCTTGGTTTTTATCTGCACCGTCAGTGTGCGACAGATTGTAGCAACGTGCAAAAAGTTGCCTATTTCGGGGTTTTGTGGTACTTTTGCGGCATGAACAGCAAGGCAAGAACATCACTGCTGGCAATAGCAGCAGCCATGGGGCTGTTGTCGGCATCGGGCCAGGTGAGCATCGACTATTACATGGACGATGGCTCACGGTACGTGTGCTCACAGCAGGATTTGCTGTATGACGACTACTTCCACGCCGCAAAGTTTGCCGTGGCAGCGACTGCCGCTCCCAGCGGGCTGGTGACCTTCACACTCGAGGTGACCTATGACGAAGGGCTGCTGCACGTCACACAGGGCGACAGCCTCACGCTGGTGCTGCGTGGCGGTGACCGCGTTGTCCTCAAGACCGACCGCGATGTCACTCGGGCCGACATTGTCAAGCGGCATTACCGCACCTACAACGACTACTACGTCACCTGCCACTACGAGATGAGCACCTACGACGTGCAGCGCATCACCCGCAATCGCGTGACCAAGCTATCGTCCCAGACCGACCGCTTTACCTTTGACCGAAAACTGGACAAATTCCAGGACCGGTTCCGACGGCAGTTCACTGCCGTTTACCGATACCTCATCGGGAGGTAATACAAGGGAACAACAGGGAATAAACAAAGCTGCCAGGACATCGAGTCCTGGCAGCTTTGTTGTATTGTAGCGGGATGTGTTTACTTCACGCGGAGCACCTTGCCCTCGGCAACATCGTCACCGCTGAGGCCGTTGAGCTTCTTGAGCTGTGCCACGGTCAAACCGTTGCTCGAGGCGATTTTGGTAAGGTTGTCACCCTTGCGCACCTTGTAAGTGGAGCGACTGTTGTCGCGGCTCTCACGGGTAGATTTCTTAGTGCTGGCGACAGCGGGTTGCTGTTCCTTCTTGTTATTGGACTTCTTGCTGGCCGACTCATTTTCCTCGGCAACCGACTTCTTGGCCTGGTTGTAACGCTTGCTGGGCGCATAGTCGCGAGCCTTGGTGTAGTTAGCCTTGGAGAAGGTGTAGCTGTCGGTGTGGGTGCAGCGGTTGCCAAAGTCGAAGATAGCCTCGGGGTTGATGGCATAACCCATGAAACGCGTCTCGAAGTGCAGATGAGGTCCCGTGCTGCGGCCCGTGTTGCCACTCAGAGCGATGGGCTGTCCAGCCTTCACATACTGGTCGGGCTTGACCAGGAATCGTGACAGGTGGCCATAGACGGTCTCCAGACCATTCTCGTGGCGCACGATCACATAGAAACCGTAACCGCCGCGCTCAAAACGAGTCAGGCGCACACGGCCCGAGAAAGCCGAATAAACGGTATCACCGATAGCCGAACGCAGGTCCACACCCTTGTGTGTGCGTCCGAACTGGGGACGGTAGCCATAGTGGCTGGTCACATAATTACCCTTGATGGGCATGACATAGTGGCGAACGTCAAGCACCTTGGTGTTAGGCACGTTGGCGTCCTTATAGCAGTTCACGAGGTCGCTGTCCCAACCCTCGGTGTAGATGTCGGGTTCGGGTTCACATTCCTCATACAAGTCGGCAGCATACTTCTGTGCTTCCTGCACACGAATTTGGTCATTAACGCGGTCTTGCTTAGCGAGCAGCTTGCTGTGCATCTTGCTGTAGCTTGAAGCAGATTGTATATTCTGAGCCGATATACCTAGCGCAAAAAGGGTCATCGCCGTCAAGGCGAAATATAATCGTTTTATATTCATTTCAGGTTATTTTCTAAGTCTTTGTTTTTAAGAACGGCCAAAATTACTCAATTATTTTGTAAGAGGTGGCATTTAGTGTGCTAAAAAGTGTAAAGTTTGGTTTTATTCTCTAAACAAAGCAAGCCAATCGGCTAATAATCAGCAAAATAAAAAATTCACAAATGCAAACAGTTTCAAAACCGAAATAGGTAGTTCTGGCCCCCTGTGAAACACCGGTTTAGGAGATAAGTCCCCAGTTGGTCTGTTTGTCAAAAATGTCCCTGATGTGGGCGGCCATCTTGCGGCCCCACTGGGTTTCCATCTGCGGATCATCACGCAGATAGTCCTCGGCGGCGTTGCGTGCCATCTGGATGATCTGGCCATCCTGGGCGAGATTGGCAATGTGCAGGTTGAAGGCGATGCCGCTCTGCTGGGTGCCCTCCATGTCGCCCGGTCCGCGCAGCTTCATGTCCTCCTCGGCGACGACAAAGCCATCGTTGGTCTGCGTCATCACCTGCAGGCGGTGGCGGGTGTCGCGTCCCAGGTCGCTACGGGCCATGAGGATGCAATAGCTCTGGTCAGCACCACGCCCTACCCTGCCGCGCAGCTGATGCAACTGCGACAAGCCGAATCGCTCAGCATCCTCGATGACCATGACCGAGGCATTGGGGACATTCACTCCGACCTCGATGACCGTGGTGGCCACCAAGATATGGGCTTGGCCGCTGGCAAAGAGCATCATCTGGTAATCCTTCTCGGCTGGCTTCATGCGCCCGTGAACCATCGCCACGTTGTAATGCGGGAACACGTCACGCACCTGTTCATAGCCCTGCTCCAGAGCATGCAGGTCGAGTTTCTCGTTCTCCTCGATAAGGGGATAGACGATGTAGGCCTGCCGGCCCTCGCGCAACTGAGAACCCACAAACTGGTACATCTTGAAGCGGTCAGGCTCGTGCCGGAGCACCGTAGTCACCGGTTTGCGGCCCGGCGGCAGTTCGTCGATGACCGACACATCGAGGTCACCATAGACCGTCATCGCCAGCGTGCGCGGGATGGGCGTGGCCGTCATTACGAGCACATGGGGCGGCGCTACACGGTTCTTACTCCACAAGCGGGCACGCTGCGCTACACCGAAGCGGTGCTGCTCGTCTATTATGGCGAGGCCCAGGTTGTGAAACTGCACCGTGTCCTCGATGAGTGCATGGGTGCCGATGAGAATCTGCAACTCGCCACTCATCAGTGCCTCGTGGATAGCCGTGCGCTCACGCTTGCGCGTCGAGCCCGTCAACAGCGCCACCTTGACGCCAATGGCATCGGCCAGCGGCTTAATGGTCTCGAGGTGCTGCCCCGCCAATATCTCGGTGGGTGCCATGATGCAGGCCTGGTAGCCGTTATCGAGAGCGATGAGTGCGGTCATAAAGGCCACTATCGTCTTCCCGCTGCCCACATCACCCTGCAGCAATCGGTTCATCTGCTTGCCGCTGCCCATATCCTGGCGCATCTCGCGGATGACACGCTTCTGTGCCCCAGTGAGCGGGAATTGCAGCACATTGTTATAAAAGTCATGGAAGTAGGCGCCCACACGGCTGAAAACGTGTCCCACCAACCGGCGTGTGCTACCCTTGATGTAGTGCAGGATGTTGAGTTCGAGGAAGAACAACTCCTCGAACTTGAGGCGGAACTGCGCCCGCTGCAGTGCCTGCTGGTCGCTAGGCAGGTGGATGTTGTGCAAGGCCTCGGCCAGCGGCATGAGGTGGAAACGCTGCATCAACTCGGGGGGCAAAGTCTCGTCAATGCGCTGCACGGCGGGCGTGTTCAGGATATTGACGACGAGTTTGTGTATCGCGCGCGATGTAAATGAGCGGTTGCGCAGAGTCTCGGTCAGGTTGTAAACGCCCTGCAGTCCTTGGGTGAGGTGCTCGCTGCTGGCGACATCGACCTCTGGGTGGACGATGTTCATGTGGCCGTTGAACATCGACGGCTTGCCGAACAGGACATATTGCGTGGCCGTGTTGTAAGTGCGCTGGATAGAAGCAACACGATTGAACCACACAACCTCGATGGTGCCGGTACCGTCGGTAAACAAAGCCTGAAGGCGGCGTTTGCGGCCCTCGCCCACCGTGTTGAACGTGATGAAACGTCCGCGCAGCTGCACCATGGCCTCATCACCATGCAACTCGTTCACATGGTTGATGACGCTGCGGTCGATGTAGCGGAAAGGGAAATAGTACAACAGGTCGTAATAGGAAGTGATGCCCAGTTCCTTCTTGAGCAACTCGGCACGCTTGGGGCCCACACCGTGCAGATACTGTATGTCGGTATGGCGCAGGTCAGGCATCGCGGTTCAGCAGGTATTCGGCCAGGAACAGGTCCATGGGGCGCGTGATTTTCAGGTTCTGCGGGTCTCCCTCGACAAGAGTAACGCTGTGGCCTGCCCGTTCCACGACCGAAGCGTCGTCGGTGAATGTCGACTCATAGGGCTGCTGATAAGCATCCAGCAGCAGGCGCGCCTCAAAGGTCTGAGGCGTCTGCACCGCGCGCAACGTCGAGCGGTCAAGGGCATGGTTGATGCTGCCTGTGACCTGACGCACCGAGTCGTTGAGAGCGACAACAGGGATGGCGGCGCCATCGCGACGGGCTGCCTCCAGCGTGCGGCCGATGACATCGGCAGTAACCATGGGACGCACGCCGTCGTGAACTGCAATCATTTCAACGGCGGTGATGTCAACGATGCTGTCAAGCGCGTTTTTCACACTGTGCCAGCGCGTCTCGCCACCAGCGACAATGCGGTGAGGCACAGCAAACGCGTAATCCATGCACAGTTGCCGCCACAAGTCCATCTGCCCTTCGGGCAAGGTCACAATGACATCAAAAGAAGCGTCCCTGTATGCCCCAAAGGCCTCGATGGTACGCATCAGGATGGGTTTGCCGCCCAATTCCAGAAACTGCTTGGGCATCTCGGCTCCAAAGCGTGTGCCGCTGCCGCCAGCCACTATGATTGCTATCGTTTTCATTCCAAATAAATTCACGACCACAAAGTTAATGAAAGTCGAGCGCAGAACAAAAAGATTTTTTCTTTTTTTATGCCTAGACCACGTAACTTCGCCGATTCTCCAGCAATGTCACGGATAGTCGAGCAATAATCCATAACTATTGCCAACAGAATTCCATCTAATATCATCCTTAGAGCTAAAAACAATGGAGCACCCGGTGATGCCGAATGCTCCACTATGCAAATGAAAAACTAGAGTATCGTGTCGTGTTTAGAGGGCAATGCGCAGACCAGTGTGTCGGAATGAGTATGACGGCAAGCTATAATTCCTCATCGCCACTACGAACATATAACCATAAGCTCCATCCCAAATACAACCTCCACGTTTAACACGAACATCGCCATAATCGGGACCAGTGGGATTGGTTGATGGTGACACACTATAGTAATTCATATCAAACCAGTCCTGGCAGAACTCCTGTACATTACCCGTCATGTCATAAAGGCCTAATTCATTGGGAGCCAACATGGCTACAGGTTGTGTAGAACCCATGCTGTTCCCGTCGTACCAACCAACAGCATTAAGGTCATCACTGCCTGAGTATCTATATCCTTTGCTCTTAACACCACCACGGGCTGCGAACTCCCATTCTGCCTCAGTAGGCAAACGGAAGGTCCTGCCTGTCATTTCGTTCAGTTTAGCTATGAATGCTTGACAGACGCTCCATGACACTTGCTCTACTGGGCGGTTCAAGTCGTCAGCGAAATAGCTCGGGTTGTTGCCCATCACTGCCTGCCACAATGCCTGTGTCACCTCGGTCTCACCAATGCTGAAACTCGACAACGTCACCTGATGAGCTGGATAGCAGAACGAGAAATTAACATTATCAGGTATTCCTTGTTCTGGTGTTGCTCCCATGGTGAACGTGCCGCCATTGACAGTTATCATCTTGAAGGACACATCGTTGACGGTAAAGGTCTCAACCTGGGAAGCAGGAGGCATGGTCAGTAAGATATCAATCAGGCGGGCCACATCAATGATATCGACTTCGCCGTTGTTATCGACATCGGCATGTTCCAGACTGATGCTTGTGGCGTCGAAAGACAACAGACTTTCAATGAGCGTTGACACATCACTGATACCGACTTCGCCATCACCATCCACATCGCCCTTAAGCACATCGGCACTTGCACACAATGGTAAAGCCAATAGAAATAGAACAAAAAGAAATGAAATCTTTTTCATGATTTAGTTGGTTTTTTGCCCTATAACACCCCAAAATCCAGGCAGGTAGCACATATAATAAAGAACGGCGTGGGGAGTTCTCTTGTCACCCGTCCCACATTCCAAAGGCTCTGGCATGGCTCCAGTCATCGAAACGAGCAAAGCCGAAATCCACGCTGATATGATATGTGGGAACATCTCTATGGGCGAACCGTTACATATCCAATGGACGCCAACAGCTGCATGGTATTTGATGACTGATAGAACTGCCAGACTCTTAGATGCCAAGCACAAAGCGCCAAGTAGCACCGTAATAATTTCTGCTCCTTACCCCTCTGCCAACCCTAAAGGCGGGCTTCGGCATAAGAAGTATTGCAAAATTACAAAAAAAATTGTTTCCATCGCCGTTTTTAAAAAAGATTTAATTGGCGGTGTAATTCAAAAAGGAACCTTAAGCTGCTGGCTTAAAGTTCCTTTTTCGGTTTCAAATAGGTAAAATTTCTAAGGTAAAAAAGATTGTTTCAGGTTTATGGTGCAAATATATAGTCAATTTTCAAATCATGCATACGATTTTTCTATGTTTTACAACATGTTTCCCGGTAGTCACCGTGATTATAGGCACAATCGGGCGAATTATAGCTATCTATAATCTATTATAATTCAATCAGATGCCCACTGTAATTAAAATTAATTAACAATCGGTGTTAAACAACTCTAATCGCCCGTTTTTTGCTTCATTCCTCGTATCGAAGGAGGCTGAAACGGCCCTCGGGATCCAGCACGGCATAGGTGCACTGCGATATCCACTCGCCAAGGAAGATGACGGGCGGCAGGCCCGTGGCATCCCGGTCGCACATGCGGGCGATATGGAGGTGTCCATAGATGAAGGCTTCGACCTCGGGGTGGCTGGTGTAGTACTCACGCGAGAAGTCAATCAGGCGGTTGGCAGCGGTCTCAGAGATGACCTTCTGCTCCTCGGGATTGCGGTGGGTGCGGTTCTCATTGGACCAGCCGGTGGCGATGGGGTAAGTCCAGCGAGGATGGATAGCGGCATAAAGCCACTGGCACACCTTATTATAAAAACACCAACGTGTGAAGCGGTACATGGTGGGTTGCACGCCCACGTCATCGCCGTGTGCGATGAGAATCCGCTTACCCTGTGTCTCAATCACGGTGTGGCCATTGAGGACAGTCAAATTCAGCTGATCGCGCAGGTAGTCAAAGAGCCACACGTCGTGGTTGCCCGTTACCCAGGTGAGTTTGACGCCGGCATCGGACAACTCGGCCAGTTTGCCCAAGAAACGGATGTAGCCACGCGGCACCACATATTTATACTCGTACCAGTAGTCAAGGATGTCGCCCAGCAGATAGAGTTCGGCGGCATTATCCTTGATGGAGTCCAGGAAACGGCACACGCGGCGCTCCCGCTCCAGCGGGTCGCTCATGTACTTGGCTCCCAGATGCAAGTCAGAGATGAAATATGTGTTTCGGGACATTGAAGTTTCTACTCTTAAGTTGTAAGTTTTAAGTATGATTTGTATCGCCTACTAACTTGCTTTACACCTAACGCCTAAAACCTAACGCCTAATAGCTAAAGCCTAAACTACATCATGCCCAACTCGAGCTTGGCCTCTTCGGTCATCATGCGGGGGTCCCACTCTGGCTCAAACACCAGGTTGACCGTAGCGCTGGTCACGCCATCAACGCTCTCGACCTTCTGCCTCACATCTTCAAAAATGAAATCGGCAATGGGGCAGTTGGGTGCCGTCAACGTCATGTCGATGTCCACATGACCGTCATCGTTGAGGTCAATCTTATAGATCAGGCCCAGGCTATAAACGTCCACGGGCAACTCGGGGTCATAGACCGTCTTCAACATCTTGATGATGTTCTCCTCGATTGTGAGTTTCAATTCTTGTTCCATAACTGGGGGCAAAATTAGTGAAAAACTCGCAATGAGTGACTGAAAAGCCCATCAAAATGCTTGAGGGTGTCAAAAAAACCTAGTGTCAAGACTATCAACACTATCCGTCACAGTCAATCAAAAGCGGTGAAAAAGAAAAAATTTCATAAAAAATGCTGAATATTAGCGCTTAATTAGAAAAAAATGCCGATATTTGCAGTCGCAAAATCGATAGGGCTCCACTTTGGGACGATTTTTGCCGTTAGATTGATGGCAGATTCCGTCTCAAAATACTTATCGGTCAAGCATTTACAAAAGTAACTTTATTTAATATTTAACTAAAACATAAATTAACGAACACAATGACTAAAGCAGAAATCGTAAGAGAGATTGCTAATTCCACCGGCATTGACAAAGCATCGGTTCTGGAAACTGTTGAGAAATTCATGGACGCTGTTAAGGATTCACTGGCCAACGGCGAGAACGTATACCTGCGCGGTTTTGGTAGCTTCATCGTGAAGACCCGTTCACAGAAGACCGCTCGCAACATCAGCAAGAACACCGTTATCATCATCCCGGAGCACAAGATCCCGGCTTTCAAGCCCGCCAAGGTGTTCATGGAGCAGGTGAAGTAATAACCGTCATCGACAGGACAACATATTTATCAATAAATAACCATCCATTAATTTAATTTTTCACGAACATGCCTAACGGAAAGAAACGCAAAGGCCACAAGATGGCCACGCACAAGCGTAAAAAAAGACTGCGCAAGAACCGTCACAAAAACAAGAAGTAAATCGCTCGCGTAGTCAATCAGTGACGATTATGAGATAGCGGGAACAAACGAATTGCCATCGCCGATGTGTCTAACTTGTGCAGCCCCCTTGCAAGTAAGGTGAAGCTCCGGTCCACATCCTGTCAATTGGTTTGTTCCTGTCTTGATTTCAGGCCACGCTTGCCGCAGTCCTCTCCCGGCTCACCACAGCCTGAAACCTGTTCCCCACCCGACCCTCGCACCAGCCGTGCGGCCCGTGTCCAGCGGGACACACCAGCGCCCACCGCTCAGTGCCGTTTATATATTGCGATATTGACATCATTAATTATATATAAATTCTATCAACTTACTGTATTGTATTACATCCACCTTCTGCGATGAGAAGTGAACTAGTAGTTGACGTCACGCCCCGCGACATGACTACCGCCCTGCTCGAAGACGGGCGCCTCGTGTCGTTGCAACGGGAGACCAGAGATGCCTCCTATGCTGTGGGCAACATCTACCTTGCCAAGGTAAAGAAGTTGATGCCAGGACTGAACGCCGCGTTTGTCAACGTGGGTCACTCCAAAGACGCATTCCTCCATTACCTTGATTTGGGTTCACAGTTCAACACCTTTTCTCAATACATCAAGACGGTACGCGACAATCCCAACAAGCGCCCGACGAGCATCAGCAAGGCCAAAAACCAACCCGACACCAACAAGCACGGCACCGTAACCGACGTGCTGACCCAGGGTCAGGAATTACTTGTACAGATCGCCAAAGAGCCCATCTCCACCAAAGGGCCGCGACTGACCACCGAAATCACCTTTACAGGACGTTACCTGGTGCTCACCCCGTTTAATGACCGCATCTCGGTATCCCAGAAAATCAAGGACGCCGCCGAGAAGACGCGTCTGCGCAAGCTCATCGAGAGCATGAAGCCCAAGAACTTTGGCATCATCGTGCGCACCTCGGCCGAGAACAAGCGGGCCCAAGAGCTGAACAACGAGCTGAGGAAACTGCTCAAGGACTGGGACGACACGATTGCCAAGCTGCAGTCGGCCACTGCACCAAGCCTCCTGTACGAGGAGGAAAGCCGAGCCGTCGGTGAGATACGGGACATCTTCAATCCCGACTTTGAGAACATCCACGTCAATAATGCCGACGTGTTTGAACAAATCCATGACTATGTGAACCTGATCGCCCCCGATCGCAGCGATATCGTCAAGCTCTACAGCGAAGACGTGCCGATATTTGACAAGTTTGGCATCACCAAGCAGATCAAGTCATCCTTCGGCAAGACGGTATCCTTCAAATCGGGCGCATACATAATCGTAGAAAGCACCGAAGCCCTTCACGTGATAGACGTGAACTCAGGCAACCGCTCGCGCACCAGCACCGACCAGGAAAGCAACGCGCTGAACGTGAACCTGCTGGCCGCCGATGAGATAGCCAGGCAACTGCGCCTGCGTGATATGGGCGGCATCATCGTGATTGACTTCATCGACATGGCCAAAGCCGAGCACCGCAATGAGCTGTACAAGCACATGCGCGAAGTGATGCAGAAAGACCGCGCGCGGCACAATATCCTGCCGCTGAGCAAATTCGGACTGATGCAGATCACGCGCCAGCGAGTGCGTCCCGCACTGGACATCGCTACCGCCGAGACGTGCCCCTCATGTGGAGGGAAAGGCGAGGTACAGCCATCACTGCTTTTTACCGACAAGTTGAAAGACAAGATTGATTACCTTGTCAACACGTTGAACGTGAGCAACTTCATTATGTATGTCCATCCATTTGTCGATGCCTACCTCAAGAAGGGTCTAGTGAGCGAATACTGGAAATGGCGCAGGGAATTCAAACGCAAATTCCGCATCATGCCCGACCAGTCGCTCAATTACCTCGAATATAAGGTACTCGACAAAGACCGTAACGAGATTGACCTTAAAGAAGAAAAAGACACCAGCAGCAGCGAGACCAGCAAGAAAGAGCGCCGCTCCAAGCATCGAGCCGCTGCCGACGACGAGAACAAGGACTGATGCCACTCTCCCCACGACAACGCATCATCCTGTGACAGACATCAAAGCCGCCCTGCACGATACCAGCAGGGCGGCTTTCTTTGTCCATATACATGACTGGAGGGGCTGGACAGAATGGACCTGCTGGACAAGTAGACAGGCAGGATGGGCATGGGCAGTAACGTTAATAAGTTGTTTGCGTTAAATTATGTAAAACCATATCGAGTTTTCATATTTATAAATTATATTTGCAACCAGAATTTCATTCTATCATTAACCATTTAATAACAATCAACTTAACCAATGAAGAAACCAACAGCTAAAACAGCTAAGAAGGACCTGAGCAAGCCCAATCCTCTGGGCGCAAAAACCAAGAGTTACATCCAAATGGAGGAGCGCTACGGCGCCCACAACTACCATCCGCTGCCCGTCGTACTGAAGAAGGGTAAGGGCATCTACGTCTGGGACGTAGAGGGCAAGAAGTACTTTGACTTCCTGTCGGCATACAGCGCCGTTAACCAGGGCCACTGCCATCCCCGCATCGTCAAGGCCCTGAAGGACCAGACCAACAAGCTGTGTCTGACGTCGCGCGCATTCTACAACGAGGCATTCTGCGAGTATGAGAAGTTCATGCACTCCTACTTCGGCTATGACAAAGTGCTGCCCATGAACACCGGTGCCGAGGGCGTTGAGACCGCCCTGAAGCTGGCCCGTCGCTGGGGTGTTGCCAAGAAGGGCATCGCCAACGACAAGGTGAAGATCATCTGCTGCGAGGGCAACTTCCACGGCCGCACGGTGACCGTCATCACCATGAGCGACGATCCCAGCAGCTATGCCGACTATGGTCCTCTGACCCCCGGTTTCATCCGTATCCCCTACAATGATCCCAAGGCGCTCGAGAAAGCGCTCGAGAAATATGGCGACGAGGTTGCCGCCTTCATCGCTGAGCCCATCCAGGGCGAGGCAGGTGTGTTCGTTCCCGACGACGGTTACCTGAAGAAATGCTTCGACCTGTGCCACAAGCACAACGTGCTGTTCATCGCCGACGAGGTACAGACCGGTATCGCCCGCACGGGTAAGATGCTGTGCTCCCAGCACGACGGCATCCGTCCCGACATCGTGATCCTGGGCAAGGCCCTGGGTGGTGGTGTACTGCCCGTATCGGCATGTCTGGCCGACGACGACATCATGCTGAACGTGAAGCCCGGCGAGCACGGCTCGACCTTCGGTGGCTTCCCGCTGGCAGCCCGCGTAGCCGTTGAGGCTCTGAAGGTGGTTAAGGACGAGAAGCTTGTCCAGAACGCCGAGAAGATGGGTAAGATCTTCCGCGAGGAGATTGAGAAAATCAACTCACCGTTTATCGTGCAGGTGCGCGGCCGCGGTCTGTTGAACGCCATCGTTACCAAGCCCGTCGAGGGCAAGACCGCTTGGGACATCTGCCTGAAGCTGCGTGACAACGGTCTGCTGGCTAAGCCGACCCACGACCACATCATCCGCTTCGCTCCTCCCTTGTGCATCAACAAGGAGGAACTCATGGAGGCCATCGCCATCATCAAGAAGACCTTCGAACAGATGTTCGGATAATTCATCATTCAAGTGTCGCATGCCATTCGCATGCGGCACTTGAAGTTTAGAGATTATAGTTTAGGGGCCAGAGATTCACTACACATCAGGCAACACTAACCACACTTAAAACAAAAAACATAGAACTTATAACATAAACAAAATGAATAACGCTATTATCAGTTTTCCCCTTCCCGCCAATGAGCCGGTGAAGGCCTATATGCCCGGTTCTCCCGAGCGCGTTGCCCTCGAGGCCGAACTCGAGCGCCAGAGCAAAATCGTGGTTGACATCCCCATCATCATCGGCGGTAAGGAAATCCGCACCGGTGACACGGGTACCGTTACCTGCCCCCACGACCACAAGCATGTGCTTGCCACCTACCACAAGGTGACCAAGAAAGAAATCAAAATGGCGATTGACGCTGCCATGAAGGCATGGAAAGAGTGGAGCCGCACTCCCTGGACCACCCGCGCCGCTATCGTCATGAAGATGGCCGAGCTGCTCGCCACCAAGTATCGTCCCATCATGAATGCTGCCACGATGCTGGGCCAGAGCAAGAACTTCTACCAGGCCGAAATCGACTCGGCTTGCGAGACCATCGACTTCTTCCGCTACAACGTGCACTATGCCAGCAAGATTTACAATATGCAGCCCAAGGATGGTGTCGGTCAGCTGAACCACACCGAGTATCGTCCCCTCGAGGGCTTTATCCTGGCTGTTACCCCGTTCAACTTCACCTCTATTGCCAGCAACCTGTGCATGACGCCCGTGCTGATGGGTAACGTGGCCCTGTGGAAGCCCTCCACCACTGCCCTGCTGAGCAACTACTACCTGATGCAGCTCTACAAGGAAGCCGGTCTGCCCGACGGCGTCATCAACTTCCTGCCCGGCAGCGGCGCCCTCATCGGCGAGGTTGCCACCGACAGCAAGTACTTCAGCGGTATCCACTTCACCGGCAGCACCGCAACGTTCAAGAGCCTGTGGAAGCAGGCCAGCCTGAACGTGGACAAGTACATCTCCTACCCCCGTCTCGTGGGCGAGACCGGTGGCAAGGACTTCATCTTTGTTCATCCCAGTGCCGACAAGAAGGCCGTAGCTACGGCAGCCTTCTGCGGTGCATTTGAGTTCCAGGGCCAGAAGTGCTCGGCCGCATCGCGCATGTACATCCCCAAGAGCCTGTGGCCCGACGTGCTGAAGGACATCAAGGCCATGTGCAAGGAAGTGAAGATGGGCGACGTCATGGATCCCATGAACTTCATCAACGCTGTGATCGACGAGGCATCGTTTGACAAGTGCAAGAGCTATATCGACTATGCCAAGAAGGCCGACGACGCCAAGATCGTCATCGGAGGCAAGTGCGACAAGAAGAAAGGCTGGTTCGTTGAGCCCACCGTGATCGAGACCACCAACCCGCGCTTCAAGTCGATGGAAGAGGAAATCTTCGGCCCCGTGCTGACGGTTTACCCCTACGACGACGACAAGGTGAACGAGACCGCCCGTCTGTGTGACGAGACCTCGCCTTACGGTCTGACCGGTGCTGTTTGGGGCCGTGACCGCCTGGAGGTAGAGAAACTCACCGACAAGCTGTGCTATGCCGCCGGTAACTTCTACATCAACGACAAGCCGACCGGTGCCGTTGTGGGCATGCAACCCTTCGGTGGCGCCCGTGCCAGCGGTACTAACGACAAGGCTGGTGGCGAGTTCAACCTGATCCGCTGGATCATCCCGCGCGTGATCAAGGAGACTCTCGTTCCTCCCACCGACTACCGCTACACCTACATGAAGTAATCCTTTAGAGGCATCCGCGTTTTTTTCAAACAACTCGAAAAGCCTCCATAGCAACTTACACAACTTTGTTTTTGGCAACCGCGTTCCATTCCCTGGAATGCGGTTGTCTCTTTAAGCCCTAGACACAAAACTCTGAACTGCGAGAAACACGAGCACAACCACGGATTCCATAGTTTATGTTGTATAAGTTGTTTTCCTTTTCGCCGTTGCGCGCCAGCCCATAAATATTATTATTTTCTGATTTTTTTCTTTTGATTTTGCCATATTTTATGTATTTTTGCGACAAAATAGCATTATTAACCAAATAAGACCCTTGGATTATGAATAAAACACTACTTTTCAGACTTTTCGTCCTGGCGGCGGCCATGATGTGCGCCCTCGGTACAAACGCTGCCGAGGCCTATGCGTGCTACACGACGTCGAACACGACGCTGACGTTCTACTACGACAACTACCGCAGCAGTCGCACGGGCACGACCTATGACCTGAACACGGGCGCCACCGATACCGGTTGGGACACCGACGGTATCAATGTCAGCGTGACCAAGGTTGTCTTTGACCCGTCGTTTGCTGGTGCCCGCCCGACGTCCACCTACGATTGGTTCTACGAAATGTGGAACCTTGAATCCATCACGGGCATGAGTTACCTGAACACCAGTGAGGTGACCAATATGGGGTATATGTTCCCAAGCTGTTCTAAATTGACGAGCCTTGACCTGAGCAGTTTCAACACATCCAAGGTGACCGATATGAGATACATGTTCTATGGCTGCAGAAATCTGCGGACCATCTACGTGGGCAGTGGCTGGAGCACAGCGGCTGTGACGGGCTCCGCAAATATGTTCTATAACTGCACCAGCCTGGTAGGCGGCCAGGGCACGACCTATGATGACAACCACATTGACAAGGCCTATGCCCACATCGACGGCGGCACGAGCAACCCCGGTTACTTCACCGAGTGGAAAGAGGCTTATGCCTGCTACACGCCGTCGAACACGACGCTGACGTTCTACTATGACAACCAGCGCAGCAGCCGCCCGGGCACGACCTACAACCTGAACACGGGATCCACTTATCCCGCTTGGAAAACTGACGGCACCAATGCCAATGTGACCAAAGTGGTCTTTAACTCCTCGTTTGCCGACGCCCGTCCGACAACCACCGGCAGTTGGTTCCAAAATATGGAAAATCTACAGTCCATTACGGGCATGAACTACCTGAACACTAGCGAGGTGACCTATATGGCTTATATGTTCTTTAATTGCTCTGGTTTGACGGGCATTGACTTGAGTCATTTCAACACCTCCCGTGTGACCACTATGCGTACCATGTTCGGCAGTTGCCAGGCATTGGAGAGTCTAGACCTGAGCAGTTTCAACACTTCCCAGGTGACCAATATGGAATACCTGTTCTCCAACTGCACCAATCTGCGAACCATCTATGCTGCTAGTGGCTGGAGCACCGCTGCTGTGACGTATTCTTCAAATATGTTCGAGGGTTGCACGAGTCTGGTGGGCGGCCAGGGCACGACCTGGAGTTCATCCAACCCGAAAGACAAGACCTACGCCCACATTGACGGCGGCACGAGCAACCCCGGTTACTTCACCGAGTGGAAAGAGGCTTATGCCTGCTACACGCCGTCGAACACGACGCTGACGTTCTACTACGACAACCAGCGCAGCAGTCGCACGGGCACGACCTATGACCTGAACACGGGATTCACCTATCCCGCATGGTACACCGACGGCACTATTGCCAGTGTGACCAAGGTGGTCTTTGACCCCTCGTTCGCTATTACCCGCCCGAATACCACCTACGGTTGGTTCTATAGCATGCAGAATCTTAAATCCATCACGGGCCTGAGTTACCTGAACACCAGCGATGTGACCAATATGGGCTATATGTTCTATGGCTGCTCGGAGTTGACGAACCTTGACCTGAGCAACTTCAACACATCCCAGGTGACCTATATGGGCTACATGTTCTTTAACTGCCGCAACCTGCAGACCATCTATGTGGGCGATGGCTGGAGCACCGCGGCTGTGACCTCATCGACCTACATGTTCTTTGGCTGCACCAGCCTGGTGGGCGGCCAGGGCACGACCTGGAGTTCATCCAACCCGAAAGACAAGGCCTACGCCCACATCGACGGCGGTCCCAGCAACCCGGGCTACTTCACCGCCGAGGGCCAACAGCCATGGACAGCTCCCGAGCCCTATGCCTGCTACACGCCCGAGAACACGACGCTGACGTTCTACTACGATGGCCTGCGCAGCAGTCGCCCGGGCACGACCTACGACATGAATACGGGTATTAATTTTCCTGATTGGCAAATCGACCATACCAATGGCAGTGTGACCCATGTAGTCTTTGACCCTTCGTTCGCCAATGCCCGCCCAAGGACGACCTCTGCATGGTTCTATGAGATGTCAAAGCTTAAATCCATCACCGACCTCCACTACCTGAACACCGATTCGGTAACCTACATGGGGGCCATGTTCTCCCGCTGTTTTGCGCTGGAGAACGTGGACTTGAGCAATTTCAACACCGACAACGTGACGAGCATGACTCAGATGTTCTTCTACTGCGCCAGCTTGTCGAGCCTGGACTTGGGCAGTTTTAATACCGCCAAGGTGGCCAACATGAACAGAATGTTCTACGCCTGCCAGAATCTGCAAACCATCTACGTGGGCAATGGTTGGAGCACCGACGCCGTGACCACCTCCATCGAGATGCTCAATGCCTGCACCAGCCTTGTGGGCGGCATGGGCACGACCTACGACGAATCCAACCCGAAGGACAAGACCTATGCCCACATCGACGGCGGTCCCAGCAACCCGGGCTATTTCACCGACAAGAATGCCGGCCAGCGTGGTGACGTGGACGGTGACGGCGACGTGAGCATCAGCGATGTGAGCCTGCTGATCGACTACCTGCTGAGCGGCAGTGCCACGGACTTCAACTTGGCGGGAGCCGATGCTGACCAAGACGGTGAAGTGGGCATCGCCGACGCGAGCGCCATCATCGACTACCTGCTCTCCAGCAGCTGGTAAACCTCACCGTAAGACAGGATATACATTGAGCTACGATTTATGAAAAGTACAACCAGATTTTCAATATTGCTAATCCTCACTGCCTGGTGTGCGGGTGCGCTTGCTCAATCCTACAGGCAAGCCAACGACATCTCCTATACCAGCAAGACCGATGCCTACTCGCTTGAACGGCTGAAGCTAGACATTTACTACCCTGAAGGAGTGTCAGACCGCCCCGTTGTCGTGTGGTTCCACGGTGGCGGCCTGGAAGGCGGCAACAAGGAGATTCCTGCACAACTGCGCGAGAAGGATCTCGTGGTGGTCGGCGCCAATTACAGACTGCTGCCACGGGTGACCGTCAGGGAAACGCTCGATGACGCCGCCGAGGCCGTGGCCTGGGTGTTCAGGCACATTCAGGAATACGGAGGCGACCCTCACAAGATTGTCGTTACCGGCCACTCGGCAGGAGGCTACTTATCGATGATGCTATGCTTGGACAAAGAGTGGCTCAAGACCTACGATGTGGATGCCGACAATGTGATGATGTATGTCCCGTTCAGCGGCCAGGCCATCACCCACTACAACGTGCGCAAGATGCAGGGCATCCCGCCGCTGCAGGCTACCATCGACGAGTATGCACCGCTCTACTGGGTGCGCGGCGACTGCCCCCCGCTGGTGCTGATATGCGGTGACAGGGAACTGGAACTCTTTGGCCGCTATGACGAGAACCAGTATCTCGCACGCATGATGAAACTGGCAGGACACCATCAGACCTACCTCTACGAGATTGACGGACACGGGCATGGCGGCATGGTCGCCCCGGGCTTCCACATCCTCGAGACACACCTGCGCCAGATGCTTGGCCAGCCGGTCGATCCATAGTACGGTGCTATCATAGGCCAAAACGCTCAAACGATTGATCACATCACATGCATGAAATGGAAACACTAGATATTGTGCTTCCATTTCATGTTTTATTTGCTATTATATTGCAAATTATCGAGAAAATATGCCATTTTCGTGTTTACAGCCACAGAAAAATTGCTAAATTTGCACAAATTGCTTTGTAACGATAATATTCATTCCAAAATAACTACTGCTTATGACAACAAAAATTCTCAATTTCAAAGCATTGACTACCACGTTAGTCTGCTTGGCGTGTGCCTTGGGTGCCGGCGCCTATGACTTCTATTCAAACGGTTTCTATTACAACATCAAGGAGAACAATACTGTCGAAGTCACCTACCAGAGCACTAATGGTACCGACACCTACACCGGGGTTATCTCCATCCCGCGTCAAGTGACTTACAACGGCACGACCTATCAGGTGGACAAAATCGGCTATAACGCTTTCTCGATGAGCGCACTCGTCGAAGTGGTTATTCCCGATAACATCACTTTTATCGGTGCTAATGCTTTCCGCTTGTGCGGCTCTCTTGAAAAGGTGACCATGACCGATGCTGTCACGACAATAGGATACCAAGCCTTTGCGGCATGCCAAAAGTTGAGGGAGATCAACCTCTCGGAAAATCTTGAAGTGATACCAATCGGTTGTTTCTCCTGGTGCGACTCGCTGAAGACAATCACCCTGCCCCACTCGCTGAAAAGCATCGAGAGAGAAGGCTTCAGGGGAACCAAGAATCTGAAGACCATCATCTGCAAGGCATGGGATAGACCCACATGGGAAAATGAGGATGTATTTGACGCCGAAGTCAAAGCAAACACCACGCTGCTAGTGCCCCCAACTTATATTGCCAGCTATAAAGGCAAAGCCCCATGGAGCAGTTTCAGCAAAATCAAGGCACTCGCCTATGACATCGATAAAAACGGGTTGTACTACATCACCAACGACAGGGGCACGATGGATGTCACCTACAAGGACACCAACTACAACTCCTATAGCGGCAATGTGTACATTCCGGGTACCATCACCCTACCTGAGGGCACCTTTGACGTGGAGGGCATCGGCACGCTCGCCTTTTTTGCCTGCAGGGACGTGACGTCGGTCAACTTTGGTTCAAATAAACTCAAGACCATCGGCGACCGCTCGTTCATGGCCTGCTACGGTCTTACCGGCATCTCGATTCCAAGTAATGTCGAAACCATTGATAATAACGCCTTCACCAACTGCACATCACTGCGCAACATCACCCTCAGGGAGGGCCTCAAGACCATCGGCAGCCAGGCTCTGTCAAGTACAGCGCTCACCCAAATCACGCTGCCTGCATCGCTCGAGTCCATCAACGGCAGTTCGCTCTCGTGCTGCACTAGCCTGACCACCATCAATGTGAGTTCCGGCAGTCCCTACTACACCAGCAGGGACGGCGTGCTCTATACCAGCGACGGCAAGATGCTGATGACCTATCCAGCAGGCAAGAGCGGCACTTCTTACACTGTACTGGACGGCACCGAGGTGATTGCCAACAACGCCTTTGACCGAGCCCGATCGCTCACCGAGATAGTTTTGCCAAGCTCACTCAAGGAAGTGCAGACAGCTGCCTTCCGTGAGTGTAATGCCTTGCAGCAGATGCTCTTCCCATGGGGCGTGACACGTATCGGCAACAGCGCCATGGACAACTGCAACACGATGACCGAAGTGGTCCTGCCCAGTACCCTCAATTTCATCGGGTACAATGCCTTCAACCGCTGCTCAAGCCTGACTAACATCTATGTGAAAGCCACAGCACCACCCTTCTGCGACACCTATGAGTGGTATGACTATGACTGGGATGAAGATGTCATCGAATATGCATTTACCTATCAGCAGTTCCGCAACGCCAACCTCTATGTGCCGACAGGAGCTGTGGAGATGTACCGAGTGAACAGTACATGGGACCAATTTGTCCACATCTACGGCATCGATTATGATCCTGAATTCATCCCTGGTGACGCTGACGGTGACGGAGAAGTAGGCATCGCTGATGCCACAGCACTCATCGACTACCTGCTGGGAACCATCACAGCTATCGATATCAATGCCGCCGATCTCGACAGCGACGGAGACATCAGCATCAGCGATGTATCGGCACTTATCGACATGCTGCTAAACAGCGACTAGTAGGAACCCATAACACACCAACAAGAACAAGGCGCATTCCTCATCGGCTGAGGGGTGCGCCTTGTTGGTGTCAAAAGAAAGTATCGGGTGGCACCTATTGGAAAAAGGCGCGAAAAACGCACTTGTTGTTGGCGCTTACGATAATAATGTGTAATTTTGTGGTTTAAACATCATTTAAAGGTATCTAGACATGAGCAACGACAAGATTTTACAGCCGATGGCAGGCATGACCCTTGAGGAAATGCAGGATGCCGTGACCGCTCTGGGCATGCCGCGCTTTGTGGCTAAACAGCTGGCACAGTGGATTTACCAGAAACGCGTGAATGACTTCGAGCAGATGCTCAACATCTCCAAGGCCAACCGCGAGCTGCTTGCAAGCCGCTACTGCGTGGGCCTGTACGCACCCAGCCAGGCTGCAGCCAGCGAAGACGGTACCGTGAAGTACCTGTTTGACGCCGGCGACGGGCAGGCTGTTGAGGCCGTGTATATTCCCGAGGATGACCGCGCCACGCTGTGCATCTCATCCCAAAAGGGGTGCAGGATGAACTGCTACTTCTGCATGACAGGCAAGCAGGGTTTCCACGGCAACCTGACCTCCAACCAGATCATCAACCAGGTGCTGAGCATCCCCGAGAGCGAGACGCTGACCAATGTCGTGTTCATGGGAATGGGCGAGCCGTTGGACAACCTCGACGAGGTGCTGCGCGTCATCGCCATCCTCACCGAGCCCTGGGGCTTGGCATGGAGTCCCAAGCGCGTCACCGTATCGACGGTGGGTAAAAAACCCGAGTTGAAAATCCTGTGCGAGCAGACCAGCGTCCATATCGCCGTGAGCGTGCACAATGCCGTGCAGGAAGAGCGTTCGTCGATGATGCCCATCGAGCGTCTCTACCCCATTGCCGACGTGATGGACATGCTAGGCAACTACGACTTCGCCCACCAGCGCCGCCTGTCGGTGGAATACATCTGCTGGCAATGGTTCAACGATGACATCCAGCATGCCGAGAAACTGCGTGAACTGCTTCCCAACGAGCATGTGCGCGTGAACCTCATCCGCTACCACATGATTCCCGGCATCGAGAAACTGCGTACCAGCAGCGACGAGCGCATGACCTACTTCCGCGACTACCTCAACAGCAAGGGCGTGACCTGTACCATCCGCCGCAGCCGCGGTGAGGACATTGCAGCCGCCTGCGGTCAGCTCGCCGGTCAGGTGCGCAAGCAACAAGCCACCAAAGATGCCAAAAACGTCAAGAAAGGCAAGAAATAATCCATCACTCCACTCAAATAGCCTACTACTATGAAGAATTTCAACCGATTCATCTTGATGCTGGCAACACTGCTTGCCGCTACCCAAACAGCACTTGCGGCTGCCCCAGGCCATTACTACACAAGTGCCTACGGCAAGAGCGACGAGGCGCTGATGACAGCCTTGAGAGACATTATCTATAACCACACCAAAGTATCCTATACCAGCGGCCTGTTGAGAGCGTTTGCAGTCGCCGACACCGATGACGACGGATACATCATCGACATCTACAGCAACTGCCGCTACTCGACCAGTGACAACGGATCGTCGGCGTCGCATGTGGGTGAGGGTTATAACCGCGAGCACAGTTTTCCCAGAAGCTGGTTTGGCGGTGAAGTGGATCCGATGAACACCGACGTGTTCCACATCTACCCCACTGACATCAGGGTCAACAGCCAGCGCGGCAACCACCCCTATGGCGTGTGTGCCAACGGCACCCGTCTTAGCTATGGCAACTACGTCGCCAAGGGCAAATTGGGCAGATGTACCTATCCCGGCTACACTGGCGACGTGTTCGAGCCCGATGACGAGTACAAGGGGGACCTGGCACGCAGCTATTTCTACATGGTGACCTGCTACAAGGAGGAACTGCCCTCTTGGCCCGGCAGCGCCCAGCTTGACTACGCCAAGAATAAGTATAAGGCTTTTTCCAGCTGGACCATCAACATGCTGATGGAGTGGACCCGACTTGATCCTGTGAGCGAAAAAGAAATCAAGCGCAACGAGGCCGTCTATGGCATCCAGGGTAACCGCAACCCCTTCATTGACCACCCCGAGTTGGCCGAGTACATCTGGGGCGACAAGCAGGGCGAAGCGTGGACTGCTACGGGCGAGGATATCCCGGCCGCCATCACGTCACCTGCCAACGGCTCCACCTTTGACATGGGCTCCACTGTCGTGGATACTCTGCTGGAATACACCATCGACGTCAAGGGCAATAACCTGAACGAAGATCTCACGATGACGTTGAGCGATACCGAGAACTTCAGTGTCAGCAAGACCACTTTTAGTGCCAGCGAGGCCATGGAGGGCACCACGTTCACCATCACCTTCCTGGCCGGCAACGAGGGCACGTTTGAGAACTACATCAGGTTGGGCAGCGACGAGGCATCCACCACATTTATGGTCACTGCCACAGCCAAAAAGCAGGGCGGTGGGCCTGGTCCCGACCCTGCCGTCGGTGACAGCATCACCGAGGATTGGGAAGGCTGCATCACCGGTGGCTATTGGACCGACATGGTAGAGGGCAACGCCTTTGAATGGGAATTCATCAATGCCGGCATCTGGGGCGACAACCTGTGCCACGGCGAACTGTCATGCCGCATGGGTAAGACCAACAGCAGCGTGATTGCCATGGCCGAGGACTATCAGCCCAACACAGCAGGCATCAGTTTCTGGGTGGGCAGTTTCGGCAACGATGCCGACGCTACCCTCAATGTGGATTACAGTACCGACGGCGGCGCGACCTGGACCACGCTGGGCACCATCACCGCCACCAAGGGCATCCTGCAGTACTACAGGCTGGATGCCGACATTGCCGGACCAGTGCGTTTCCGCCTGGCACAAACTGCCGGTAGCCGTGTCAACATCGATGACATCACCCTGTACAAGAAAGCGGAGCAAGGCCTCAAGGGCGATGTGAACCACGATGGCGAAGTCACTGTCTCGGATGTCAACTACATCATTGACGTCATCTTGCAATTCCGTGAAGATCCCAATGGTTACGCCGATGTAAATGAGGACAAAGAGGTTACCGTAGCCGACATCAACGTCGTCATCGACATCATCCTCGGTAACTAACATCAAGCAGCATTGCTGCCTGCAACTACTGACCGCCCATCGAGAAAACACTGCATTACCTGCCAACTTCTCTCGATGGGCGGTTTATTTTCAAATCACACCATTAACGATTACCATCATTTATTCACCATTAACTATACTGCTAACATGAGAAAAGTCATTTTCACCCTTTTGGCCGCTGCTGTGGCTATGGCTGTGATGGCCAAGGATCCCAAGCCCTGCCCAAGCGGCTACTACGACAGCGCCTTGAATAAGAGTGGTCAAGCCCTGCTCACGGCATTGTACAACATCATTACCACGCACACCAACATCGGCTACGACAACCTGTGGAGTGCCTATGATGATACCGACACCGATTCACGGGGCTACTACATCGACATGTACAGCACCTACGACAAGTACACCTACAACGACAAGTGCGGCAGTTACAGCGCCATCGGTGACTGTATCAACCGTGAGCACAGTGTTCCCAAGAGCTGGTGGGGCAGCGGCAAGTTGCCGCAGTATAGCGACATCTTCAATATCGTGCCTACCGACGGATATGTCAATAACCAGCGCTCGAATCTTCCGTATGGCGTGTGTGAAGGCGGCACCCGTCTGACCAATGGTCAATACATCGCCAAAGGCCGCAAGGGTACCAGCACCCACGATGGCTATTCGGGTGTCGTGTTCGAGCCTGATGACGAGTATAAGGGGGACTTTGCCCGCGCCTACTTCTACATGGCAGCTTGCTATAACGATGTCATCAGCGGCTGGACGAAGTCAGGCGGTAACGTTTTCTTTGCCGGCAACAGTTATCCTGTGTTCACGACTTATGCCATGGGCCTGCTCATGGAATGGCATCGCCTGGATCCCGTGAGCGAGAAAGAGACCACACGCAACTGCTATGCCCATGCATGGCAAGGCAACCGCAACCCGTTCATTGACCATCCCGAGTTGGCCGAGCACATCTGGGGTAACCTGCAGGGAGCAGCCTGGACAGGTGAAGGTCAACCACCAGTTACTACGCCCATTCTCACCCAGCCCGCCAGTGGCGAGAACATCAATGTAGGCACCATCGCCCTTGATGACAGCAGCGTGAGCAAGAGCATCACGGTCAAGGGTATCAACTTGACTGATGGCCTCACCGTGACCGTTAACGGCGACGGATTCAGTGTCTCGCCCACAAGCCTGTCAGCCAATTCGGTCAACAATGGAACAACCATCACTGTGACCTATAACGGCAGTGACGAAAGCGCCAACGGCACACTGACCTTGAGCAGTTCAGAGGTATCCCGCACATGCAACCTCATGGCTGGTAAGGCACAACCTGGTGACGACCCTGTCGATCCCATCACACCAACGGGAGAAACCATCATCGAGACATGGGAAAACAGCGAGAGCGGTGGTTACTGGACTAGAGAGGTGCAAGGTGCAGCATTCAAGTGGTACTTCGTCAATGCAGGCATTTTTGCCCAGACCTACGACCACTGGAATGACCAGATTGGATGCCGTTTCGGTAAGACCAACAGTTCATCCATTGCCATGCAGCAGGATGTGGCCGGCACCTCGGGCATCTCGTTCTATGCCGCGACCTATGGCACCACCGAGGCCGATGCGACCATCGAGGTGCGCTACAGCACCGACGGTGGTAGCACTTGGACCGTGATTGACGAGCTGGCCCTCACCCACGATTTCACGCAATACACCTATAGTCTCAAGGTGACAGACAACGTGCGGTTCATGTTCCAGCAGACAGCCGGAGCACGCGTCAATATAGACGATATCGCCATCTACGCCCCCATCCAACCCGAAAATGACCCGCACATTTACTTTGACGGCGCCATCCAGCCAATAACAGCCGAGGTGAATGGACCATCCAGCATCAGCGAGGTCACCATCTTAACCGAGGACAACGACCAGCCCGTCTCAGTCACCGTGAATGAGAACTTTGAATTGAGCATTGACCAATTGACATGGACACAAGAACTCACGCTCGATGCCAGCGGAGAGACGTTCTATGTAAGGCTTGCCGACACCAGTGTGGAAGGAGACTTTGAAGGCACAATTACCGCTACGGCAGGTAGTGCTACGGCCTATGCCGATGTAGAGGGCACAGTCACTACCCCAGCCTATCGGCCGGGCGACGTGAACATGGACGGCAGCGTGGATATCAGTGACGTGAGTGACTTGATTGACTACCTGCTGGGTAGCGAGGTGTCGCCCTTTGACCTTGCAGCAGCCGATGTGGACAGCGACCAGGAAGTGGGCATCAGTGACGTGTCCTTCCTTATCGACTACCTGCTTAACGGCAGCAGCGCCATGACTTGGAACGCCCTGCCCTCGCCTGATGGCCTCAGGATTGACAACCCCACCCATGAAACGCTGGAAATCTACGACCTCGACGCCCAGCTGGTAACGACAATCGACGCCACGGGTTGCATCGAGCTGCCCAGCGGTGTCTATATTGTCACCAGTGACAAGCGCTCCCGCAAGGTCATCGTGAGATAAACCGAGGCGTTATCATGCGAGCTGTCAGCTCGCAATACATTAACAGCACGTTCTCAAGCGTTGAGGACGTGCTGTCATTTACTGTGGACATTAATTAATGTTCCCTAGACGGGGATCTTGTCGATGCGGCGCTGGTGGCGGCCACCCTCGTAAGGGGTGGTCAGGAAGGCCTCGACCATGGCGATGGCCTCTTCGTCGGTCACGAAGCGGCCTGGCATGGCGATGATGTTGGCATCGTTGTGTTGACGGGCCAGACGGGCCACCGCCAGACGCCAACAGAGTGCCGAGCGGATGCCCTGGTGCTTGTTGAGCGTGATGTTGATGCCCTCACCACTACCACACACAGCGATGCCGGGATAGCACTCGCCCTGCTCGACTGCTGCGGCACATGGATGCGCAAAGTCGGGATAGTCACAACTGTCCTCACTGTAGGTGCCGAAGTCCTTGCAAGCAATGCCCTGGGCTTCAAGCCAGCGCTTTACGGCTTCCTTGACGGGATAGCCGGCATGGTCGCTACACAGGGCGACAGGCACGCCGGGTTTCAATATTGAGTTTTCCATTTGATCTCGTTTTATGAATGCTTTATAAAAAATGGCCGCGGCATATGCCGCGGCACAGGGAATTTACTTTTTCAGGGCCTTGAGTGCCTGCTCCATCGTAGCGATTTTGCTCTCGGCATCGGCTTTCTTCTTGCGCTCGTTAGCGACAACGGCCTCAGGGGCATTGGCGACGAAACGCTCGTTGCTCAGCTTCTTGTCCACGCTGGCGAGGAAGCCACGAGTGTACTCGAGGTCGGCCTCAAGTTTCTTGATTTCTTCCTCCACGTCGATGTTGCCGACTACGGGAACAGCAAACTCGGCCGTACCAACCATGAAGGCGGCTGCCGTGGCATCTTTCTCGGTTACAGCCTCAATCTTCTCGAGACCGGCCAGTTTGGTAATGATGGCCTCGAACGGATTGTTCAAACCACCAACGGCCTGAAGAGTGAGTTGCTCCTTGTTGGGGAGGTTCTTCTGCTTGCGGACATTGCGCACGCCACCCACGATCTCCTTGACATCGGCCATGGCCTTGAGCAGTGTCTGATCGGCCTGCTCGGGCTCAGGGATGAGGGCATACATGATGCTCTCGCCATCCTTGCGCTCATCGAGATGCTGCCACAGTTCCTCGGTGATAAACGGCATGAACGGGTGCAGCAACCTGAGCAGCATATCAAAGAACTCAAGCGTAGCCGTCATCGTGGCACGGTCCATCGGCTGACCGAAGGCGGGCTTCACAGCCTCGAGATACCATGCCGAGAACTCTTCCCAGAACAGGCGGTAGAGCACCATCATGGCATCGCTCAAGCGGAACTTCGAGAAGTGGTCCTTAACGGTTGCCAAAGCATCGTTGAGCTGGTTGCGGAACCACTCAACGGCCTGACGGCTGGCCTCGGGCTGCTCGACATCGGCTACCTCCCAACCCTTGACGAGACGGAAGGCGTTCCAAATCTTGTTGTTGAAGTTACGGCCCTGCTCACACAGCGCGTCATCATACAAGATGTCGTTGCCGGCAGGAGCAGCCAGCATCAGACCCATGCGCACGCCGTCGGCACCGAACTGCTCGATGAGCTTCAGGGGGTCGGGCGAGTTACCCAGCGACTTGGACATCTTGCGGCCCAATTTGTCGCGTACAACACCCGTGAAATAAACGTTGCGGAAAGGCAGGTCTCCCATGTATTCATAACCCGCCATAATCATACGTGCCACCCAGAAGAAGATGATATCGGGGGCCGTCACCAGGTCATTGGTGGGATAGTAGTACTTGATTTCCTCGTTGCCGGGGTTGTTGATGCCGTCAAACAGCGAGACGGGCCATAGCCATGAACTGAACCACGTGTCGAGGGCATCCTCGTCGTGGCGCAGCTGGCTGGCCTCGATGTTCTCGTAGCCGGGGATCTTGCGGGCCTTCTCGAGAGCCTCTTCCTCGTTCAGAGCAACTACATAAACCTCCTTCTCCTCGTCATCGGTGGGCAGGAAATAAGCAGGAATGCGGTGTCCCCACCACAGCTGACGCGAGATGCACCAGTCTTGGATGCCCTCGAGCCACACCTTGTAGATGTTTTTATACTTGGAGGGGTGGAACTTGAGTTCGTCGTTCATCACACAGGGCAGAGCGATTTCGGCAAAGTGCTTCATCTTCAGGAACCACTGCATACACAGGCGCGGCTCTACGGCGGTATCACTGTTGCGCTCGCTGTAGCCCACCTTGTTGTCATAGTCCTCAATCTTCTCCACCAGACCGGCGTTCTTCAGATCCTCGACAATCACCTTGCGGCATTCCATGCGGTCCATGCCGACGTACAGCGGCGACTGCTCGCTGATGGTGGCATCGGCATTGAAGATATCGATAGTCTCCAGGTTGTGCGTCTTGCCCAGGATATAGTCGTTGGGGTCGTGAGCGGGGGTCACCTTCAAGCAACCGGTACCGAACTCGATTTCCACATAACGGTCCTCAATCACATTGATCACACGGCCCACCAGAGGCACGATGACCTTGCGGCCCTTGAGCCACTGGTTCTTGGGGTCCTTGGGGTTGATGCACATGGCGGTATCGCCCATGATGGTCTCGGGACGCGTGGTGGCAACAACGGCATAGTAGCCCTTCTCGTCCTTGTGGATGATGTTGCCCTCGGCACGCAGCTGCTCCTCGTTCTCGAGTGCCTGCAGTCCGTCAACATAGTACTTGAGGTAATACAGGTGGCTCTTCTCCTCGTGGTAGATCACCTCTTCGTTGCTCAGTGCGGTCTGGGCCTTGGGATCCCAGTTCACCATGCGCAGGCCACGATAGATGTAACCCTTGTCATACAGGTCTACAAAGACCTTGAGCACGCTCTTGCTGCGCGTCTCGTCCATCGTGAAGGCAGTGCGGCTCCAGTCGCAGGAAGCACCCAACTTGCGCAACTGCTGCAGGATGATGCCGCCGTGCTCATGCGTCCAGTCCCAAGCGTGCTTGAGGAACTCGTCACGCGTGAGGTCACGCTTGCGGATTCCCTGCTCGGCCAAGCGTTTCACCACCTTGGCCTCGGTAGCAATCGAGGCATGGTCAGTACCGGGCACCCACAGGGCGTTCTTACCCTCCATGCGTGCACGGCGGATGAGGATGTCCTGGATGGTGTTGTTGAGCATGTGGCCCATGTGCAGCACACCCGTCACATTGGGGGGCGGGATGACGATGCAATAGGGTTCACGCTCATCGGGCACGCTCTTGAACAGGTCGTGCGATTCCCAATACTTATACCACTTGTCCTCGACCTCTTTGGGGTCGTATTTCGTAGCCAGTGTATTCTCTTTTTCGCTCATTGTTTTTGGTTATAATAATGACTTAATTTTCAATTTAAACTGCAAAGATAATGAAAAACCGCCAAATGGCAAAGCCATGTTGCAGTTTTTAGACAGTTAGACAGACAAGAAAACGGCTGATTTGCCCGAGTAACAAAACAGCCGTCTGTGAGTTGAAGTGATGTTGGATATATTTCTACGCTCAAAATCGAGTGATTTCTCTGATACAAAGTTATAGTGAAAAAACAAAAAATGTCCAGCATTCAATCGTCATTCTTTGATTGGTAATTTATTGATTTACAAGAATTCAAGAAACCAAAAGATTACTTGGAGGTCATCTGAAATCACGCCACAAAAAAGCGCCCTCAAAAAGCATGTTTTGGGGCGATTTGATGAGCAAAAACAGGGGAAATGAGTATCTTTGCAGCATAAAAAGTAAACCGTCAATTATGGGAACGATAAATTTTACACAGATTCTGAGTGCAACGCTGGTGTTGCTGAGTATTATCGATATCGTGGGCTCGATACCTATCATCTTGCAGCTCAGGGACAAGGGACGCCATGTTGACGCCACCAAGGCGACTCTCTACTCCGCCCTGCTGATGATTGGATTCTATTACGGCGGCCACTGGTTGCTGCGCATCTTCAACTGTGACATCCACTCCTTTGCCACAGCGGGCGGTTTCCTGATGTTCCTGATGGCCCTGGAGATGATCCTCGACGTAGAGATCTTCAAGAACAACACGCCCAACAAGGGAGCCACGATGGTGCCGATGGTGTTCCCGCTCATTGCGGGAGCCGGTGTGCTGACAACGCTCATATCGTTGAAAGCGATGTATGACGATGTCAACATCTTTATCGGTCTGGCCATCAACATGGCATGGGTATTTGTCGTTATCAAGAGTACCGGCAAGATTCAGAAATGGCTAGGCGATGGCGGCATGATGTTCTCCCGCAAGTTCTTCGGCATCATCCTGCTGGCGATGAGCGTGAAGATGATGACGGAGAATATTGCACACTTGTTCTAGAGCATGTGTGAGTTTAGAGTTGAGGGTTTAGAGAATAAAAAACGACAGCCGTCCCGTGCGTGGGGCGGCTGTCGCTCGATATAGGGTATGGGAGAGGAAAAGGGATTTACTTCCAAGCAGGGTCGCTCTCATTCCAGCAGCGGTCGAGAGCTGTCACGGCATATTGCCACTTGCCCTTGCCGCCATCGGGCAGCACAAAGGTTGTCTCGCCCGTGATGGCAAGAATATCGGCGGGGTTGTCTAGATGCCCCTTCTTGCCCTTAGGATAGCGATAGATAACGTAGCGCACAGCCTGCTGCATCAAATCATCGGTATCATGAGCACGCCAAGTGAGGCATTTCTTGCCGCCCACTTTCTGAATCTTAAGGTCATGAACACGGTGAGGCTTCTCATTATCCAACCATGTATAGGCAGGAATGAGCGCAGGATGACTCGTCTGATTGCCAGACAATGAGTCAAGCACACCATTGAAATTACTGGTGATGGAATATCCAGGCCACCAGGTGACACCATGCACATCGTCCATCGCACGCTGCAGGCGCATCTTGTGGTCAAGTTGCGTGGGATTGCTCGTGTCACCGCCCTCATCGGCGATGTCACGATGAGACATCACGTTGTTGACCGACTGGCCGTAGTACATGTGACGTCCGTTGGCATGATCGTTCCACCAGTGCATGAGCACGAGGTCGCTGGCACGCTGATGTTCCAGTTCCCAGTAGAGTTGGGGCACCATGTAATCCACCCAGCCTTCGGCAGTCCACTTGATGCAGTCGGCATAGAGCGCATCATAGCACTGCAAGCCATCGGTCTCGCTGCCGTCAGGGTCACTGGCCTTGTTGCGCCAGATGCCGAAGGGGCTGATGCCGAAACGCACCCATGGTTTCACCTCCTGGATTGTGTTGTGCAACTGCTCGATGAGCAGGTCCACGTTGTGGCGGCGCCAATCGCCAAGTTCCCACCCGAGGCCATACATATTATAGGAAGTGGTATCGGGAAACTCGGCGCCAGTCACTGGATAGGGATAAAAATAGTCATCCATGTGCAGGGCATCGATGTCATAGCGCTCAAGGATATCCCTGACAACCAAATCGATGAAGTCGCGGCTCTCGGGCAAGCCCGGATCGAAATACAACTTGCCGTCGGCATAATTCAGGAACCATTCGGGATGCTCATAATAGATGTGTCCTGGTGCAGGCTGGTCGTCCTTGCTGCTGGTCACGCGATAAGGGTTAATCCAGGCGTGCAGTTCCATGCCGTGCTTGTGAGACTGCTCAATCATGAACTGCAAGGGATCCCACACGGGCTCGGGGGCCTTACCCGGTTCACCCGTGAGCCATCGGGACCACGGCTCGATGTCACTCTGATAGGCGGCATCGGCCTGCGGACGGATTTGCCAAATGATTGCATTGCAGTTGGCCTGCTGGAGCAGGTCAAGTTGCCCGATGAGGTATTGACGTGTCTGCTCGGGCGACATCTGGGCATACTGTTTCTGCCCGATGATGTGCATCCATGCTCCACGGAACTCATGCTTGGGTGCAGTAGCAGGACTATCTTGGGCGACCATGCAACTCGTCATGGACACCAGCAAGAAAAACATAAAGAATAATCGTTTCATATATGCTGGAGATTGGTTATGTTCAGAGATAATCGGTTAGCGCATGGTCATTCCTCATCGTCGTCGATGGGATACCACACGTAAGCACCCAGATCAACTGAGCCATGTGCCAGTCGGTCGCGGCCATAGCGGTCGTAACGTGCTTCGGCAGTACACAAAGCGGGGTCGCCTTTGCCGATGGCATCGCTCTCGTTGCCCAGGCAATAATCGAACAAATGTTCGTCACGATCGGTCATGAAACACGGATCGCCCTCCCACACGCAGTTGATGAAGTGGGCGTCGTCATCACCGGCGCTCCTGAAGAGGCAGTAGCGCATGTAAACGTTGAAATTATCAAGCTTGCCCTCGTTGATTTCCTTAGAAAGGCCGCAAAGGATGCAGTTATCAAAGTTGGCATGTATCTTACCGACGGTGCCATCAGAGAACTCGACATCAAAGACGTTGACGATGGGAAGTGACGGCACAGCAAACAGATAGTAGTTTGCAAAGGTGCAATGGACAGCCTCGACCTTACCGCCAGCGAAATAAGCCACCTCCTCGGCGGCGTCACTGATTTCGGTACCGATGGCCTGGACATAGCATGCTGCCGTCGCCAGACAGGTCGAAGCCGAGTTGGTGAGGACGCAGTTCACGAGTTTGAGAGCGCAACGGGTTGTATCGCCATTGGCACTGCAATGCATGCCGATGGCACTGCCCCGCATGATGACATGCTTGAGCACGTTGCCCATCGTGGGCGGAGTGAAGATGACACCGCCCCACTGGCCTGACATGATGTCAAAACTGGTCTCTCCCACGATGCGGTCCAGACGGTCACCACGGAACACCACCGGAGCCTCGGCGGTGCCATTGGCCAACATTCGTCCAGCACATCGTATGGCCGCCTTGTCGTGGAACAACAATGTCGTTCCGGCCTGGAGGCTCAAAGTCACTCCAGGAGCGACAAACAACGTGTCGTAAATCAGATAAGGCTTATCGGCACGCAGCAATGTGTTGTGGGAAATCGTGTCACCGTTGATGCGAATCACGTCCTGTCCCCAAGCCGACAGGAGAACGCTCTGAGACACGCCATTGGTCTCGAACAGCAAGCGGTCCTCAAGCAACGTGGGATCATCCTGCTCCATCTCGTCGAGACGGGCCTCGATAAAGATGAAAATCGAGTCATTGCCACGGATCTCGACATTATGGAACTCATCGCCACGAATGCCATCGACATTGAGGTAAAAGTGTCCCTTGTCGGCCAAACCCGCCACCTTGATGGAGGAGATATTGATCTGCTTCTTGCTGCGGTTATAGACCACCATCTGCTTGGTGGCCGTGCCCTGCAGCGTGATGACCGTGTCAAAGGCCACGGTGTCCATGTTAAAAGCCAGCACATCACTCGACGACGTGGTGAAACCGTCCTCGATACACGACGAGAACAGCACCGACATGGCCAGTGCGGCAGCAGCCATCCACAACAGGGAAATTCTTGTATGAGTCATTAGCGTGAAATATTCGTTGGTTGTCTATTTAATAATAGAACGAGAGAAGCGGCCGTTTAGTGTACAGAAAGGAGGTCTAGTTCAACGCTCAAACACTGCCACCAGCGGATAGTGGTCGCTCTCCCCTGCCTTGTCACGGTAGCAAGACAGCAACTTCAAGTCGCCACGATAAAGGATGTGGTCGATTTTCACATACAGGTGGTTGGTGTGGAAGGTGTAAAGCGGTCCAAATCCCGCTCCTGCCCAAGCATCACGCAGGTCGTCACCACAGACCGTGCGGTAGGCGAAGGAGCCGGGCGTGTCGTTCATGTCACCCATCACCAGCACATCGCCTGTCGTCTCGTCCAGCAACTTACGCAATGCCGTGGCCTGACGGGCATGGGAACGGAAACCGCCGGTCAACTTGTGCATCACCGATTTTGCGCGTTTTTTGCGGCCCGAAGGTTTATTCATTGAGTCAAGGATGCGTGTGTCATTGCCCGTGAAGCGCAAGGAACTCAAGTGCATGCTCACGACCGTGATGTCTCCACCAGGAGCCTCGACATTCCAGGCCTTAATGAAATAGCCCAGGGAATCGGACAACGCCGAAGACTTAATCTCGGTAAACGGGTACTTGGAAAGAATGCCCACGTCAAAGTGCCCCTTCTTGCGATAAGGGTACTTCTTGTACAGTTCCTTGAGCATGGGCTTGACCGTTGCTAGATGCTCATAGGAGAAATAGACCGTTCCTTCCTGAATGGTCACGATATCGGCATCCTGGTCCAGGATGTAACGCATCGACTTATTAGCCCGTTTGTTGCCCTTCTCCCAATTGAACTCCTTGACATTCATGGTCAGGACCTTCAAGGTCGTAGCCTCAGGGGCTGGCTTCGGGTTGCTAAGGTTGAACGGTGATATCTGCCGTAGCACCGGCCAGGAAAGCAGCAGCGCGCCCACCAGGATTGCTGCCGACCGCCATTGTCTGAAGACAGCCAATAGAGCCAGCAAGATGAGGGCAACCATGGCCACGACAGGGAGCACCAGCGTCGCCAGCGACGGCAATGACCAGATGGTGGGATCCACATGGCCGCCATAGGCCGAAAACAGCAGTGCGAAAGCAGCGATGACGGCAATCAGATGGAATACATATTTCATATCAGTAAAATAGTCAGTTTATCAATCATCAATCCTCCATGAAGAGCCAATCCAGGAAAGGAAAAGAAAACGGCCCTGCTGCGGACCGTCCAACTCTCAAAATTCCTGCATATAGCGCCCAAAGGAGATGTCGAGGCTGTCAAAGTTTGCCCTTGAGCATCTCGATGACACGCGCAAAATCGGTCATAGCACCGATTTCCTCAGGCTCCAGTTCGATGTCAAAAGCCTCTTCCAGCTCAGAGGCGAGCGTGAGGTGATGCAACGAGTCCCAGCGCTCACAATTCTTCTGAGAAGACTGTGTGGAGACGTCATCGGTCTCAAAGACTTCACGCATGATGGCTAATACTTGTTCTTCCAGATTCATAAAACTCTGATATTATAACAGTTCTTAATTTCAAAAACGCCGTCCAGTGCCAACTCGTAATGCTTGGAACCATCCTGTGATGTCGAGAGTAGCGAGAAACCCATGCGGTCATAAAAGTCGGCCGTCTGGGCATTCTTTGCCGTGGGCAGATAGTCGGCAGTCACCTTGCGGTAGCCGTCCAAGCGCAGCAGGTTGAGCATGGTCTTGACAAAGGCATCCTCGATGCCCTTGCCCAGGATGCGGCAACTGAGCAGCAAGGTGTCGATGTTCACCGTGGTGTCGTCAACCGGTTCCAAGAAGATGGTGGCCGTGATGCCACTGTCACCGAAGCGGTCACTCACGTTCATGCAATAAACGTGCCAACCATTGTCGAGACGCTGCTGCACATCGGTCTCACTGTAGCGGCGTGTCGTCAGATTGAACTGGTTGGTCTTCTGAGTCATCTGGGCGATGCGCGGCAGGTTATGCTCATCGGCAGGCGCAATGTCCAGTCTCATGTCCAGGCTGTAAAGATAGCCCTCGAGGTCAGCAAATCGGCCCAGTTCAGCATTGCGCAGGGCGTTGGCATGATACTGTGCTGCCTTTGCACGGTCCTCATCGGTCACGGCATAGATGCGGAAGTATTTATCAACCAGCATCTTAAAGAATGGCATCAACTGGTAAGGTTTCTCCGGAAAATCGGGCACCTCGACCTGTGGCAGCAACTGCTTGACCAGTTCCCGCTCGGCGGGATTATCATCAATGAAGACCATACTGTCAAGGCCGATGTTGAGTTCCTCGGCAATGGCATTGATATTCGTCGCCTTGTCGAGCCAATTGATGCGTAAGGCGCTGAAATGTTCACGTTTGAGTACCATGTTGGGGTTATTGTCCCATGCCTCGGCCACGTCACTCTCGTTATTCTTGCTGCAGATGGCAAGTATCACACCATTGTGAGCAAGTTGCAGCAACGAGCGCTGCCAATAGGTAAAGGCATTGCCCGGATAATCGCCGCCGATCTTGATGCCATTCGTGCCATCTTCTCCCAGAATTCCACCCCACAGGGTATTATCCAGGTCCAAAATGAGGCACTTCTTGCGCATCAGCGCCAATTCCTGCTCAACACGTTGCCACCATGTCTGGAAATCGTGTGCCAACTTGGGGTTGAGCAAGGTCTGCGACATGAGGTAGTACTTCCAGTTGATAAGCGACTGGGCATCATAGCGCGAAGTGAATTCGCTGAAATCCACCCATTTCACGCCTGGCCTCGAGGCGGACAAGGCAGTGATGCGGCGGTTAAAATCATCGATGGCCGTTGCCACCGCAGCGTCATTTCCCGTGAGACGCAGCGGGAACAAGTTGACCAGAGAGAATATCAAGAACGGCTTGGAGGCGTCGGCACTGGCCAGCACCAGGTCCAGTTGGTCGCTATAGGAGGCTATCTCCTGGGCCAACTGCTCCCCATCGGCATTAACGGGCACCTGATAGAACCAGATGTAACGGTCCACATCGCCTGGCACCTGGCTGATGTCGCCATAGCCCGAATAGGTCATGCCGTCATAGCCAAGAAAAGGCTCAACCGTTTGATTGCGAAAGACAAACGTCTTCATTCAATAATGAATTTTGTAATCTTATCTAATTAGACGATATACTCTGCTTAACCAGGCCCACAGGCGGGGATGCATCATCAGACGATGGATGATACCCCACTTGGCGCCAAAATAGTCGGCCTCGGGCCCCACACAGGGAAAGGGGAACAAGCCCGCGGCCTTGATGTGTTCCACCACCTCATCGACACAGCCGCAGGTGAGCGCCTTGGTCATCGAGAAGAAGAGGTACACATTGCGCAACCCCGGGACACTGGCAGGCACCTGATTGCCTGTAGAAACCTCATATTGCTTGATGATGCCGTCAATGATTTTTGCCGAGTCCACCTGGCTGAAGATGCGTCGGCGCAAGTGGTCGGGGTCGGGATTGTTCATCGCGCTGTCGCTACGCGTGACATAGCAATAGGGAGCGGCAACATCGTGGGCCATCCGCGGCGCATTGAGCAGGAAATCGGTGATAAGCGCTCCATCCTCGCACACAATGAGTGAAGTATTGAAACGCAGATGCCGTTGCTCCATGTAATCACGACGGACAAGAAAGCGCCATACATAAGGCGTCAAGCGGTGCTCCCTCAGATAATCTATGCCCGAAGCCACAGATGATTGGACATCGCTCGATGGCAACTCGGTGCCGTCGGGTTCAATGCCATTGTAGTTGAACTGGAGCACATCGAGCCGCTCGTCAACAGCCCGCTGCACCAGCGGCGCCATCATGCCCGGTTCGAGATAGTCATCACTATCAATGAACTGCACATAGAGGCCACGCGCATGATCGAGCGCCAGGTTACGCGCCGCACTTACACCCGCATTGGCCTGCGTGAGCAGGTGCACCTGAGGATGTTCGGCAGCAAATTCCTTGACCACTTCGCGACTGCCGTCGGTGGAACCGTCATCCACGACAAGCACCTCGTACTGATCGGGGTGCAGGCCTTGGTTTACAACTGATTGCAGACACTTGAGCACATAGCGCTCGGTGTTGTAAACTGGGATGATGTATGTGAGCAGGATGCTGTTATCGGTCACGATGCGGACTGGACAAGTTCGATGAGTCCAGAATTCTTGTGAAACAGGAATGCCACCTGACGGTTATCAAGCGCACAGGCTGGCACTGGCCCGCTGACCAGCAGGAATCGCTGACGACGCAGTGCTGCAATAGTCTCCTCGATATCCTGCACCTCATAGCAGATGTGATAAGGTGTCACACCCACAGATGAGAGCGTGCGTGAAACGGGGTTGTCCTCGTCCAACGGCTCAAGCAGTTCCAAGCGCGGAGCTCCCGGCTTGTCGAGGAAGCACACGCGGACGTGCTGCAACGGATCATCGACCGTCGGAGCAGCACAGTAGCCCATCGAGAGATAAAACCCCACGGTCTTGGCTATCTCACGGCAGGCAATGCCGACGTGGTGAAACTTGAGCAGGCTATTGTCAATCTCCATCAATACTCAATGACGGGTGATACCTTGCAATCGTTCATCTGCATGAACGCGGAGCCCCAACTCAAGCCGGCACCGAAACCGCTCATCATCAGCGAGTGTTTCCCTTCCAGTTTACCGGCCAGTTCACTGGCGATGGTCAGTGGTATCGAAGCGCTGCTGGTGTTGCCGTACTTGTGGATGCAATAAGGCACTTGGGTAGATGTGATTTTGAGTTTCTTGACGAAGAAGTCCATCATGAAACGGTTAGCCTGGTGGAAAATCAGGTAATCCACGTCGTCGATGGTCTTGTCGGTCTCCTTGAGCACTTGCTTGATGCTCTTGGGCACCTTGCTGATGGCAAAGTTGAACACATCCATGCCATCCATGAACACCTCCAACTCATTGCGGATATTGCCATCCTCACACTCCCGCTCAACACAGGACTCGGGAGTAATGGGATTGCGCATGCCGGCATTTATCTTGAGCGTGTTCTCGCCACTGCCGTCGGTGTTGAGCATGAAAGTCGAGTCACCATAGTCTCCCCGCTCGACAAGCGTCGCTGTTCCCGCGTCGCCATAGAGTGGCCAATCCACCTTGTCACGGCGGTTGACAATCTTGGAGAAGGTCTCTCCATCGAGCAGCAGCACACGGTTAATGCCTTCCATCGACGCATAGGCAAACGCCGTGCTCAAAGCAAAGAGGTAGCCCGAGCAGCCCAGCGAGATGTCGAAGCACATCGTCTCGCGCGGCAGTCCCAAGCGGTGCTGCAACAGACACGAAGTGGCAGGAATGCGGTAATCAGGGGTCTGGCTCATGAACAGGAGCACATCGATGCTCTCGGGTGCGATATCGTTGTCGGCCATTAACTGACAAGCCGCCTTGTAGCACAAGTCACTGGCAGTGACATCGGGGGCTGCAATGCGGCGCTCGACAATGCCGATATTGTCGATTACTTTTTCTATCTCATCCTCGGGAATCAGGTATCCCAAGTCCTTGTTATAGTAGACATCGTGTGGCACACAGGCACTCATTGCCTTGATGCCGACACCATGAAAAGTTATCTTAGCCATACTATCTTATACGATTAGTTGGTTTTTATGGTTACAGCAGAGATGACAGACAGTAGAGAAATGTTGTATACGACATCAACATGCCATGCGGTCCATCGACCGAGGCAGGTATCTTAATGACGTGTTATAAGGCGCTATTCAACCCTAGACTTTACAATGTTGTACAGGTCCTCGACCGTGTTGCTGCTGCGGATATCATCACCGCGGAATTCAACATCATATTCCTCGTCAATCATAGCGATGACTGACAAGGCAACCAGCGACGACCATTCTTCCACTTCCTTGAAATGGGTTGTGGCCTGTATAGTGTCGGGGTCTGTTTCGTCAAACAGATCCACGAAATTCTCTATGAACTGATCTAGATTCATTTCTAATTATATAACGCAAAAATACCTCAGATATTTTCACGGCCTGCAAAATTACATAAAAAAACTTAAATACAGACCAAGAAAGACAATATCTGTCAAAAATTAGTGGTTTTTGCGCATTCTTTCATCTTCGCACGGATTAACGCGAGGAGCGGACCTTTTGGCCTAGAAGTCAAACTTCATGGCCGGCACGCCCAGGTAGGTGCTGTCATCCTTGGGTTGCGTCATGAGCACACTGTTGGCCCCCAAGGTCACCCCATTGCCGATGGTCATGCCCTGCAGCACGACGCTGGCAACACCCAGCAGATTGTTATCACCGATGGTGATGCCGCCAGAAAGATGGGCAGCCGGCATGAGGCCGTTGAAATCGCCGATGATGTTGTCATGCCCCACCACGACATGGTCATTAATGAGGTTGAAATTGCCCAAAACCACATCGCACGAAATCATGCAATCGTTCTGGATAATGTTACCCTCGCCCATCTTGACCGTCTTTTCATCCACTAAGAACAATGAGGGATCAATCAGGTTGGGGAAAGAAATGTTGGGGTTATTAATACTCTCACGGATGCGGCGCACCACTTTGTTGTCGTTGATGGCGATGGCCACAGCCAAAGGCTTGTCACACTGCTCAATGAGTTCCATGCCTCCCAATACCTTGCCATAGCGGGAAACAGACATGCCCTTGGGCTTAGTGTCATCAAAGAAGCCGACCAGGTGCCAGTCACCACCGTGACTGTTGATTCTGTCGATAAGACAAGCAACCTCCTTGCCGAAGCCTCCTGCTCCATAAATTCCAATATCCATAATCTATCTTATTAAGTTGTAATATATTTCACTGATAATACTTACTTGCGGCAGCACGAGATAATCTCACGCGCCACACGCTCGACATCCTCATCACTGACGCAGGGTCCGCTGGGCAGACACAGGCCCATCGAGAAGAGTTCCTCGCTCACACCATTGACAAATGCCGGAGCACCGCTGAACACGGGCTGGGTGTGCATGGGTTTCCACAAGGGACGCGACTCAATGTTGCAGTTCTCGAGATGCAGCCTGATGGTGTCATAGTCGGTGCCCGTCTTGGCCTGGTCGATGAGAATGGTGTTGAGCCAGTAGTTGCTGTCGGAGCGCTCATCGGCATTGACATGGACGGTGATGCCATCCACGTCGCCAAACAGCTCCACATAGCGGTCGCACAGATGGCGATGATGAGCCAAGTGCTCATCGAGGACCGTCATCTGCCCGCGGCCGATGCCGGCGCAAATATTGCTCATGCGATAGTTGTAGCCGATCTCCTTGTGCAGGTAATAGGGCACCGGTTCGCGCGCCTGGGTGGCATAGAACATGGTCTTCTTCTTAGTCTCGTCATTGGGGCAAATCAAGGCACCGCCACCGCTGGTGGTAATCATCTTGTTGCCGTTGAAACTCATAATGCCGTAGTCACCGAAGGTGCCACAGAGCTGGCCACGGTAACGTGAGCCGAAAGCCTCGGCAGAGTCCTCAATAACAGGTATCTCATAGCGCTTGGCTATCTCCATGATGTCGTCAATCTTGGCGGGCATACCATAGAGATAGACGGGGATGATGGCTTTGGGCTTGCGTCCAGTCTTGGCTATGCGGTCCTTGATGGCCTCCTCAAGCAAGTTGGGATCGATGTTCCAGGTGTCAGGCTCACTATCCACAAACACAGGAGTGGCACCCTGATATGCGATGGGGTTGGCACTAGCCGAGAAAGTCATCGACTGACAAATCACCTCGTCACCAGGGCCTACACCCAGATTGACCAACGCAAGATGTATGGCCGCAGTACCCGAACTGAGTACCACCACACGCTTGTCCTCGCCACACAGCTGCTCCAAGTCCTGCTCAAATGCATTGACATTGGGGCCGAGGGGCACCACCCAATTGGTATCGAATGCCTCCTGAATGTATTTCATCTCCTGTCCGCTCATGTGAGCGAGGCAAAGTAAAATCCTGTTGTTTGCCATAATGTGATATATCTTTTTTAGTTATTATTCAATGTTTTCTGGAGCATGACCTGGATAAACGGTACGGGTCATTGCCAAGTCGCGGATCAAGGCCTCGCTTAGAGCCGCTTGGGCCTTATCGGAATGCGGCAGATTAGTCACCATCTTCACTCCGGGGATGAAGCAATCACCTGTAAATATCACTTCGTCGGTCATCCATGTCACGCAATCGGGACTGTGGCCGGGCGTCATCAACGCCTGGATGGTCACGTCGTCGAACAGCTGTACCTTATCGCCATTGCTCACAAGTTTGACGCTATCGGGCGAATCCAGCACTACAGGGTCTCCGTAGTATCGCGAGAAGTTCAACTTGTCACTCAACAGGCCCTCAAGGCCCGACTGGCAAGTATAGACCGTCAACCGCGGAAATAGCGTTATCATGTGGTTCAAGCCGTAGATGTGGTCAAAATGGGCATGCGTCAGCAATACCCCGCACAATTCGCCGTCGATGTGCGGCAGCAGACGGTCCACATCACCGCAATCCACCAGCCATGTCCTGCGGTCACTGGTGAGGACATAACTGCATGAGTTGTAGATGCTATTGACGACTTGGACGATTTTCATTGCCGCATCAAGGTTAGTTACTGTGCATGAAGATAGAACTTCATGTCCCTATCAAACTTTTTCTGATATGTCTGAACCCTGGAACACTCAACATGAGACGCCAGTTCCATTACTTCATCAAGATTATCTTCGAACATCGGGCCAGCCAACATCTGCGGAGCCTCAATACTCGGCTGAAGATTGAACTCGATGAACAGGGGCTCACCATCGGGCAAAACGGTAAAATCCCATCCAACCAGATCAAAATAGGGCAAGCGCTTGTGCATTCTAAGTATAGTTTGGACGACCTTGTCGTAATTCGGTATCACCAAATCGTTGACGCCTGTTTCGGCACTAAGCGAAGTTATCTTCATATTTTTGAATCGGTATACCTTATCATCTACACGGCCGTCAGGAAGTACACGACACATTCCCCCACCCTTAGAGACATTGTCCTTGATAGCTCCTTTGCTACCAAAACGCAAGAAGGAATAAGGATATAAGAACTGGTAAGAACCATCGCGCCTGCGATAGGAAAACAGACGCATCGAGTTCAACGATGTAGGATTTACCCTTTGAATATCAGGATGCTGGCTGACTTTTTCCTGAATGATGAAATTGAAAGCATACTGGTTCAGAAGTGCCATCAAAGCATCGGTATCCCTTGTGCTGATTTGGGCCACGCCGTCACCGTTACAAGTCTGGACGGTGGGCTTGATAATCATATCTCCATCAAATTGCTGTATGAGCTTTACCGCGTCATCTTGCTTGATTTCTTCCCCCTCATGATAGTAGTGGCCGTTGATATTCTTGACCACGCTCAGAGGCTGCCGGACTTCTGGAAACAGTTCATTATAAATGTTCTTATCCAGGTAAGCATCGATAAAATCAAAACGGTTGAGCGCCGGCAAGACAAAGAAATAGTACACATCCATCGAGATGTATCGATCACTATGAATCCCACTAAGACGGGAATAATAGTCATCAAACATCATCGAGACTTTGAAACCACGCTGCTCAAAATAGGGAGACAATTCCTTCTTATGCGTTTTGTAGTCAAAGGCCTCGTCCATCACATGGTCTTTGAAGTACCATTCACCCCAATAAAACTCCTTATTTGTGTTAAGATATTGACTCATAGCACTCAGGATTTAGTATTCAATCACGTCAACCATCTTTACATCACCGGCATAGAATTCCATGCTGGCCCATGCCAGTCCCACACCGAAGCCACAGGCGAGGCAGTGCTTCTCGTCACTGCCTGACAACTGCTCACGGCACCTTGACACCATGGTCAAGGGGATAGATGCACTGGTGACGTTACCGTATTCTTCGAGACAATAGGGCGTCTTCTCGGGCGGAATTTTAACTGCCTTGCGGATCTTCTCGTCGATGAACTTGTTAGCCTGGTGGAGCAGCAGCAAATCAACGGTAGCCACATCGATGTGGAACGTCTCAATCAAGCCTTTGAGGGAGTGAGGTGGTTGCTTGATGGCAAAACCGAACACGTCCATACCATTGACAATCATGTCGATGCCACGGCGGAACACTCCAGGAGCCACTTCCTTTTCCTCCAACGCCTCGGGCGTCACAGGATTGCGCATGCCGCCATAAGGTGCCCAAACAGCATCAAAGCCACTGCCGTCAACGCCGTACATGAAGTTCATGGGACGTGAGTGCTCGGGGTCAAATTCCAATGCCGTCGCCGTGGCCGCATCACCGAACAGCGGACGCACCGTGGTGTCCCGCGGATTACGGTTCTGGGTATTGGTCTCGGCGGCCACAAGGATGGCACGCTTGAATGTGCCGTGGGACATGAGCGAGCCCACAATGCTCATGCCATAGACCCATCCCGAACAGCCAAACGGCAGGTCAAAGACGCAGCAGTCACTACGCAATTTCAGGCGATCCTGCAGCACACAAGCCGTCTGTGGGGCGATGTAATCCCTTGACGTGCAGACGTAGGCAAAGCAGTCCACATCCTGAGCCGACCAGCCCATGTTGGCAAGCAGCGTTTCCACAGCCTTGACAGTGAGGTCGGATGCCGTAGTGCCCGCATCGACCTTGTGATGCCGTTCGATGCCCGTCGATGCAATGACCTTGCGGGCCTCGTTCTCATCCTTGTAGATGGGCAGGGTGAGGTTATCCTCAACCGTTGCGGGGACACAGGCGCTCATTCCCGCGATGCGCACATTGTTTATCGTTAATTGTGACATTATATCTAATGTATAGTTATTTCTTGAGTTTGAGTCGCTGGATTTTACCTGACGACGAACGGGGTATGCGGTCAATCCACTCCCACTCGACAGGAATCTCATGGGGAGGCAGTACCCCGCACAGGGCAGTCTTAATCTGCTCGATAGTCAAGGAGCAGCCAGCCTGCTGCAGATATGCCTTGGGCACTTCGCCCAACACCCCATTGGGGTCGGGAACTGCCACACAGGCACAGTCGGCAACCCCGAGTGCACGGATGGCGTCCTCGATTGTAGCAGGGCTCACCTTCTCACCGCCGATGTTGATGAGTTCCTTCTTGCGACCAGTGAGGTAAAAAAGTCCATTGCAGTCGCGATGTCCCCAATCGCCGGTGCGGAACCAGTCACCATAGTAAGCTTCGGCATTATCCTGAGGGAGGAAATAGGACGATGTCACCATATTGCCGCGGACGCATAATTCGCCGTCAACACCGTCGGCAACGGGAACACCCTCGTCGTCCATCACGCAAACCTCGACCTGGCTTGATACCGGTCGGCCGATGGAATCCAGATTTGCAGCACTCTCGTGCAGTTCGGTAAAAATAGCACGAGATGCCTCGGTAAGGCCATAGTGGACGCACAGGCGGGTATCGGGGAACAACTGCATGAGTAACTGTTTGTCCTCGAGCGGCAAAGCTGCGCTACCCACCTCGATATAGCGCAATTGGTTAGAGAACTTGCCAATGCGCGTTCCGCTCAGTCGCTTGATGTATTGCCACACAGCGGGCACCATGCCGAACCCCGTCACATGCTCCTTTTCAATGACGGAGAAAAATGCCTTTAGGTTAGCAAAATTGCCGACAAGCACAATGATACCGCCGGCCATGAGCATGCAACGCAGACGCCCAAGCCCGAAGGAATGACTCAAAGGCAAGCCCAGAGCCTCGACATCGTCATCGGTGTTGCCGATAAAAGCATTGATGTTGCAGGCAGAGCCGGCAATATTGGCATGGGAAAGACAAACGCCCTTGGGAGCACCTGTGGTTCCTGTGGTGAACATGATATCGGCCACATCGTTAGCCGCTACCTCTGGCAGATGGAGAGAAGATTCTCCCTCAACTGCAGGCAGTTTCACCTCGTCGAGAGCAATAGTACGGCATTCAACCGAAGTGGTTAGCGTGCCGAATACTGCAGCAGGCTCTACCAAGCCCATGATGTAGTCCATCCTATCGACGGGCGAGGACGGGTCAACGACAACGTTGACTATGCCCAAGAGGTGCGCTCCGAAATAGAGGTAAACGAACTCCAGCTCTTTGCTGGCCGACAACACGATGCGGTCGTCCTTTGTGATGCCCATAGACTGCAAATAGCATGCACCTGCCTCAATTCCCATTGCCAACTGGCTATAGGTAATACGACGTTCTCCCGCCACAAGGGCTAACTTGTGGGGGGTGCGGGTTGCATGGCCTGCTATGCGACAGAGCACAAGGCTGTGGCTGGCATCAAGCATGTTTGAGCATGTTCACTTCATCGACCAGCGACTTGACCGATGTGAGGTCAAACAGGTCTTCGAGCGGGAACTCGACTTCAAGTTCCTGTTCAATGGTGCTAATGATGGCAAGGTTGCCGACAGAATCCCACTCGGGGATGTCCCCCGAAGAGAGCGTGTCGGTAATCACGCCTGGATCAACATTCAGTACCCGGGCGATGATTTCCTTAACCTGGTTCTCCATGAGAGTGAATGATAACGGGAAGTTACTGTTGCTTTTCAACAATGTTGAACAAGTCCTGAATAGTATCAGAACTCAGGATGTCGTTACCCTTGATTATAACGTCATACTCATCATCCACCATAGCGATAATCGACAAAGCGGTCAACGAAGACCACTCGTCGAGTTGCTTGAAGTTTGTCTCGGCAGTAAATAATGCTGCATCGGTATCATCGAACTGAGCAGCGAAGTTTTCAATAAATTCGTGAATATCCATATTTATCCTTGGTGTCCTTTTGTCACACTAATCAAACCATCATTTGCAAAATTGATGCGCAAAAGTACTTCTTATTTCCAAATCAGCAAAAAAAACATCTAAAAACTATATCGAGAAACCGCCATCGATCACCAAATCGTGCCCTGTCAGCCAACTAGCGGCATCGCTCAAGAGATAGACAGCACCATTGGCCACATCCTCAGGACGGCCATAACGTCCCAGCGGGTAACGCTTGGCATCCTCGGCCAACTGCTCCTCGGTGATAGTGCCACGGTGAATAAGAGGCGTATCGACCATACCAGGGCAGATGCTGTTGACGCGCACTCGACGCGAGGCATACTCACGGGCAGCATATTTCATTACGGAGTTCAAAGCAGCCTTAGATGCGCCATACACACCGTTACCCGGCATAAAGCTGTGGGTGCCGCCAATCGATGCAATCAGCACGACCGAAGCGCCCTTGACTAAAAGTTTCTTTTTATACATCAGACGCAGCAGTTCAACGGGAGCAAAGAAATTGATGTCGAACATCTCATCAAATTTCTCGCGTGAGCCGAACTGCAGCGGCAGTGTCGTCGAGTTACCGGCACACAGGACAGCACCGTCGAGCGATGGCAGTGAAGAGACCAGCTGCTTGACATCGTCTTCGTTAGTCAGGTCGGCAGAAAACTGCAAGTGGCCTTCCACGTCAGCGTTCAGCTGATTGAAGCAGTCTTGCAAACGCTCCTGGTCTCGTGCGGTCACAACCACGCGGGCACCCATGCGGGAACAAGTGATTGCGGTTTCACGACCAATGCCCGATGACGCTCCGGTCACCAGCACAGTCTTTCCCATCAGGGAAAAGGGATTATAGGTTGTATCCATAAGATTACTGATGGCTATTTACTTGAAATCGAACTTTCTTGCAGGCACACCGATGTAGGTATGATCATCCTTGGGCTTGGTCATCAAGACACTGCCAGCCCCCAAGGTGACGTTGGAACCGATATTCACCTTCTGGAGGACCACACTGTCCACACCCAGCAGATTACATTCGCCCACATTAACGGCTCCAGAGATATGTACACCTGGCATCATCACGTTGAAATTACCTATCTTGACATCATGGCCGATGACATTGGAGCCATTCAATACATTGAAATCGCCAATCTCAACATCGCATGTCACACTGCATTTGTCCTGGATGATATTGCCCTGGCCGATCTTGAACGACAGTGAATCCAACACCTTGAATGAAGGAGCAATGAGATTCGGGAAATAAATATTAGGATTATTGATGCGGTCAAGAATCAGCTTGCGAGTCTTCGGGTCACCAACTGCAATTGCAATAGCCAGCGGCTCGGCAACTGCATTGAGTTCCTCCATTCCTCCCATGACATTTCCATAATGGGAGATATTGAAGCCTTTCTGCTTATTGTCATCATAAAATCCGACAAATGTCCAATTGCCCTTTCCGGCCGCATTGATGCGCTGGATTCCACCTGCCACCTCTCGGCCCAGACCACCGGCGCCATAGATAGCAATCTTCTTGGGATAGTGGCATGGTTCAAAGTCATAGAAGTTTTTGATTCTGCATGGATTGCCAAATGCAACCACGCCATCAGGTATGTCATTGACAACCACACTACCCGCACCAATAACTGCCCACTTGCCAATTTTAACACCAGGAATCACCACTGCAGCTGCACCGATCCATGCGCCCTCACCAACGTGTACGTTTCCACACAATGTAGCCTGAGGAGAGACGTGTACAAAGTCTTCCACCGTACACTCGTGGTCTATCGAGGCACCAGTATTCAGGATGCAGTGACGTCCGATGGTGGCTCCACTCTGCACAATTGCTCCTTGCATGACTACAGAGCCCTCACCAATTGTTGCATTTGGCGATACGATAGACGATGGATGCACAACCGTCCCAAACTCGCAATTCAGTTTTTCGGTTATCTGCTTGCGAGTCACATTATTACCAATACTGACGACAATCGGTGATTCGCCGTTCCATTCATGCTTGACAGGAATTGACATCAGACTGTTGATTGAGCAGTCATCGTCAAACATCCCGTCGACAGTGATGCCTGATGCGTTCAGGATGTCAATAATCACTCTTGCGTGTCCGCTAGCTCCGTAAAGATACATCAGTTATTACCATTAAATTTATCCATTGTTGCTTGACCTTCGTGTGATATGCCATCACGGACAACCACCTTCTTAATCGTTGTGAGAATAACCTGTAGGTCGATTAAAAAAGAGCAGTGGTCGACATACCACACATCGAGACTGAATTTCTCACTCCAGGACAAGGTATTACGTCCGTGGCACTGTGCCCAACCGGTAATACCAGGGCGCACCTCATGACGTCTTGCCTGTTCGCGGGAATATAGAGGAAGATAATCGACTAATAATGGACGAGGCCCTATCAGTGCCATATCACCCTTGAGAACATTGAACAATTGAGGCAATTCATCAATGCTCGTTGAACGAACAAAGCGCCCCACCTTTGTCAAGCGCTGATCATCAGGCAATAGTTTGCCTGTCGCGTCGCGCTCGTCAGTCATCGTCTTATACTTTATGATTTTGAATATCTTTCCGTTTTTCCCAGGACGCTCTTGGAAGAAGAACGCTCCTGCTCCTTTGTTGGCAAAATGCAGCCAGATTGTCACCACCAGAAACAATGGCGACAAGCATATAATTGCCAAGAATGAGAGCACGAAGCCCAACACCCGTTTGATATAGTCTCGGTAAATTTTCACTTTTTCATTGATTTAGGATCTCATGATAGAAATCATAGAGACATTGACGCACATAGCTCTGCTCGTAACGCGAGGCAATGAGCCCTCGGGCTTTTTGAGCCATCGCAGCGATTTCGTCAGGTTGTTCCACAAAGCGCTTCATAGCTTGATACAGCGCCTCCTCGTCACGAGGCGGAACAATAACTCCGTTCTGGCCATCGATGATAATCTCACGAGAACCGTTGATATCTGTCACGATGCTGGGCAACCCCATTGCACCTGCCTCAATGACCACATTGGGGAATCCCTCTCGGTAACTTGGAAATACCAACGCATCGGAAGAAGCATAGAACGAGCGCACATCACTCTGAGGGCCAACAGCTTCGATGCCATTTCCGCTGTTGATGCGTTCGAGCGTTGCGGGTAGCACCGGATCCAAGTCGTCCTCACGAGGACCGATAAGTACCAATCGCACATCAGGATAGTCTTCATGCAAGCGGTCAAAAGCAGCGACCAACTCGTTGATGCCCTTATCACGCACAATGCGTCCCACAAACACAAACGTGAAGCCCTCTTGATGAGACACATTGCTGAATAATGCAGGATTATAATGCTCCATGTCAATGCCTTTCACATTACCATATCCCAGCACCTTGATGGGCTTGCGGGTAATGTGATGACTGAGCAGGTCGTGTTTCACACCCTCGCCCTCAGGGATGATGTGAGTGGCGCAGGCACAGGTCAGCCAATCGGTCGCCATCAGGATGCGACGTTTCAAGCCAGTTGAAGTGGGCCAGACAAGGCCAGTGAACATGTGGACACGCCTTGGCACTCTAGCCAGCCAGGCGGCCATCATGCAGATAAGCCCAGCCTTGGGAGTCATCGAGTGGACCAAGTCGGGACGTTCGCGCCTCATCACGCGCCACATTTGCCACAACGAACGCAAGTCGTTCATCAATGAGATGTGTCGCTCCATCGGCACAGCGATGGTACGCACACCCTCACGGCGCGACACCTTGTCAAGCGCCTCTCCTGGTGAGGAAACCGCAACGACCTCATATTCCTGGGACAGTTCCTTCAATACCCCATTGCAGAATGAGTCCAACGACTGGGGTACTGTAGAACTGCGGATTATCTTCAACTTCTTACTCATCTTGATTCTTTAAATTCCAAATTCGTTAAAACTTGTCCGAGTTAAGCAGAAGTCAGCTCATTGAACAATCTCATCCACTGGTTTACAATATGATCAAGTTGATAATTCCGTGCATTAGCTTTTGCAGCAAAACCCATTGACTGATGCAACTCTTTATCCTCAATAATCGTGCAAATTTTATCAGCAAGCATTTTTTCATCACCAACAGGAACCAAAAAGCCATTTACACCATCAGTGATCATATCTTTTGGACCATTAGCGCATTGATATGACACAACGGGAAGGCCACACTCCATGGCTTCAATCAAAACAAGTGGGAGACCCTCGCACAAAGAAGAGAAGCCAAAAATTGAAGACTGAAGCATAGCTGCCTTAATATCTCTAACGAAACCCATCAAATAGACATTATTCTGCAACCCCAGGTCATTTATCTGCTGCTGCAAGTGTTGTTTTTCAGGACCATCTCCATAAATTTTCAGGCTCCAGTCATTATGTCTTTCACAAACAATCTTAAAAGCATTGACTAATGCCGAAAAATTTTTCAATTTATCCAAACGACCGACAGAAATCACACACTTCTGATTTAACGATGAAGGAGTTTCACAAGAAAAGGTCACCGGATTTGGTAGCATTAAAACATTTTTCTTTCCTTGCCAATTTCTCTCTTTCTCCTCATTTGTCAAGACTATAATTCGATCACACTTGGGTACATTAATCAGATGATCCAAAAAGATCCCAGCTCGTGACGTCCTCTTCAAAAATTTGGTCGGTGAATTCTTTACCTCAATGAACTTTTCCTCATGAAAGATTCTAATTAATTTCCAATGGCGCCTCCATTTTGATGGAAATAAAAACTTATCTGTCTTACCACAAGTAATAACCACATCTGGAGCAATTTGTTTCAAGGTTGTCCGTAGCAAGCTGCGATACCTTGGTTTGGTCGTCCATGATATCATGCTGTTTATCAAATCAGGGTAGGCAGGATTCCACTCATGGTTATTTACATTCAAGTCAATTAAATGAATTGACGGAGAAACTTCAAATACTTGCTCTAAATTCTTATTGTCAGCAACAATGATAAATACTTCATTACCATCAATCTCAGCTAACGCATTAGCTACAATGAGGGTGATGCGCTCTACACCTCCCTGTCCTCGAATTGTATTTAAACTATAGACGATTCTCATGATTCTACCCTACCTGTTCACAGCCCTCTCATAAAGCTGAAGATATTTTCTTGCCATTATTGAAATATCATAATTGCTAGCCCTTTCTTGGCATTTCTGCGCCACTTGGCGGTATTCCTCAGGATGCTCACACAGCCACTGTATCTTCTCTGCCAATGCTTTATCGTCACCATGAGGAAATAAAAGACCAGCTCCATTGACCACATCGTGTAATCCGCCCACATCAGTAGCAACCAACGGACGTCCTGCTGCCATAGCTTCAACAGCGGCCAGGCCAAAGCCTTCCCAGTGTGATGAAAGTACGGCAACGTCACTTTGTTCCAAAATATCAGGGACATCCATGCGTACACCCATAAAATCCACCCTACTATCTACCCCTATCTCCTTGCACATGGCCATGAGAGATTCTTTCCTTTCTCCATCACCAACAAGTTGCAATCGGTAATTAATCGGCAATTGAGCCAATGCCTTTATCAATGTCTCATGGTCTTTTTCAACACGCAAGCCAGCAACCATTGTGACAACAAAAACACTTTGCTCTGCAATATTCTTAATCGGTTTTCTAAAACGGGATATATCAACTCCATTCCAGACGGTAAAAAAGTTTTTCCTCTTACCTAGATACAGCTCCAAGCTTACACGCGTCTTGTCTGCAATGCAAATGACAGCTGCATATCGATTGTACATCCAGCTATCAAATGGCTTGCACCACCACTTGCTGCGACGTCGATTGTTTGTGCTATGTTCGGTTGTCACAAGGGGTTTTCGCGTGAAACTCAACAGTTTGGCTATAGGAACAAATAATTGGCATGCCGTGTTATGGGCATGTATGATATCATACTGCCCCATGTATCGTATTAATTTAAAAATATACTTCGGGTGATAGACACTACCTCCGTTTCCCAACTTGTGAATATATATCCCGCGACTCTTTAACTCCTCCATAAAAGGTGTGTAACGCCCATCAAATACTAACAGTTCTACTGTATTTTTTCCATTGGAGCGCAACAATGGCAACAAATCCACCATCAGATGCTCTGCCCCACCTATCTGTAGTGATGTTATCACATGAAGTATTCTCATGAAGAATAAAAACGAAAAAGAGCCCTTATTAGATTATAATTTCTCCATCAACCATAACAACGATCGTTGACCTCGATATTTTAATGAGTATAAACGTCGATTGAGGGATTCTTTTGCATAATTGTACATACCATCGTAGTCATCATTCAGCATCAGCCCAACACCAGTATGGTGGCACTCATGATTAGCGAAAAATTCCTGCATCCGATGAAAGATCACACGAGAAGACAGCTCTTGACGGAAGAAGTCGATGATAACCTGATGACTTGACTTTTTAAATTCAAGTAATTGTTCTGCATAATAGTATATCATATTGGAATACTCTACGAACAAAGGTTCATATCCATCGCGATAGGAATACTGATCAAGTTGGTTGAGTCGGATATCAGCAAGCCTAAACAACTCGGGATAATACTTATTAAAATGATCCACAGCACCACCATAACGATAGTAATAGACAATGTTATCTGTCATCACCATTGATTGCAAATGAGGGAACATCTTCATATTAAAATATAAATCCTCTCCCATAAACCGGAGTTCAGTCATGAAGATCTCGGTTTGCTGATAAGCCTTATCGATAGCCGTTTTCTTGATCAGCCGAGCCCACATATTATTTGGAAAGCTTGCTTTTCCAAAGAAATTCACATAATATTGACTAAACAATTCGGGTTGACGAACTACATGGTCCTTTGGAAACGGTCCAGTAATACGGCTCCATTTTAAAATACCCAACATGCGCTTCGCAGTACAAATAACCATATCCACCTGATGCCGCATGATGTGTTTTACCATCACCTCAACGCCATTGGAAACAAGCTGGTCATCACTGTCCACGAAACATATATATTCCCCAGTTGCATTCAGATATCCATCCTTTCGTGCCATCGGCAAGCCCTCATTCTGCTTGTTCACGACTTTGATACGATTGTCCTTTGAAGCCCATTTGGAGAGGATTTCTGAGCTTTTGTCGGTTGAGCCGTCGTTGACGACAATAATTTCGAGGTTCTTGTATGTCTGGTCGCAGACCGAACGGATGCACTTCTCGAAATAGCGCTCTTGGTTGTACAAGGGAATCAAGATGCTTACCAGTGGTTGATAATCCATATCTCTAATGATTGAAAAGGCTGTTTAATCACGCAAGATGTTCCAATATTCTGAACATCACGGTCTTGATTTTGCACTGCCAGGTGCTGTGCAGCTGCCGAACTCGCCTGTTGGCTTCCTCGTACATTCCTTCGTAATCACGATTCAGCATCAACAGGGCAGCTTGGTTGTCGGAGCCACTATCGGCAATGTATTTCATGAATCGCGGCACCAGTCGGCGCTCGCTCAATTCCTGTTTAAAATAGGCTATCACACCGTCTTTGTCAGCCTGCTTGAAGTCAATCAACTGTTGGGCACGGAAGTAGAACATATTGATGTACTCGCCAAACAATGTGGCGTATCCCTCATCATATCCCCGTTCGTCTAAGAGTTGCAAGCGGTCATCAGTCATGCGCAGCAACTCAGGATAGTGGGGATTGAAATAATCGACAGCACCGCCATAACGATAGTAGTAAACCAACTCTCCCGTACGGTACATCGATTCCAAATAGGGGAAGAGCCTCATGTTGAAGTTCAAGTCCTCTCCCATGAAACGGATATTGTCAGGGAACAGATCGGTATGCTGCAATGCTCTATCAATCGCACTTTTCCTGAATATCCGCCCCCACATTGAGAAAGGGAAATGGCCTTCACCGAAAAAACTGATGTAATACTTGTCATACAGTTCGGGCTGCTGTATTACCCTACCCGTTGGGAAGTCCCCGTAGTCCTTACTGTTGCCCCACTTGAAAGAACCTAACAAACGCGCAAAAGAGCCTATCACCAAATCCACATCTTGTTCAACAATGTCATGAACCAATGTGCCGATAGCTCCACGCGGTAACATGTCATCACTGTCTGCGAAGACGATATAGTCACCCGTAGCATTCAGATATCCATCACGGCGAGCCTTAACGAGTCCCTCGTTAGACTTGTTTATGACACGTATTCGGGCATCCTTAGCTGCCCATTTGTCTAAAAGCTGAGGGCTGCGGTCAGTCGAGCCGTCGTTGACGACAACAATTTCCAGGTTGTCGTAAGACTGTTCACAGATAGAACGGATACAAGTCTCGAAATAACGTTCCTGGTTATAGAGTGGCACCAGTACACTCACGAGAGGCCGTTTGTCCATCATCCTGTCAAACTTCTTTACTTGCTTCTGATTCATGCGAAATCATCAACCACTCGCATCAACAAACGTTTCGTTTTGTATTTGACAGAGTTGTGATACTGCTGCAACTCTTGATAAGCAAGTCGATACAAGTCTTCGTAGTTGCGGTCCAACAGCAAGCATACCACACGGCCTTTAGGCTCATGATTCGCATAGTACTCGCGCAAACGGGGCATCAATGCACGCTCCTTCTCTTCCTGACGGATAAAGGCAGTCACCTCGTCCTCGCTTGCATGCTTGAAACTAATCAGTTTCTTGGCATAGTGATAAAGCGTATTGACATACTCACCATACAAAGGTCCATATCCCGGCTCATAACCGAACTCATCAAGCAGTGCCATGCGTTTGTCCGACAACTTGAACAATAATGTGTAATCGGGGTTGAAATGCTCCACAGTACCTCCATAACGGTAATAATACACCATCTCGTCAGTACGGTACATAGAGTTAAGGTAAGGAAATAATTTCATGTTGAAATAGAGGTCCTCACCCATGAAGCGTATATCAACGGGGAACAACTCGGTCTGGGCATAAGCCTTATCAACTATGGCCTTACGGTACAGGCGCCCCCACATATTGATGTGGAAAATCGATTTGCCGAAGAATGACACATAGTAGTCATCGAACAATTCAGGCTGTGTCACAACCCTATGCAATGGAAATGTACCTGTAAACTTGCTCCACTTAATGGGACCGAGCTTGCGGATAGCTGACCCCAATACGACATCGACATCCTGCTCAAGAGCATGCTTCACCAAGATTTCCATTGCCCGGGATGGCAACAAGTCATCACTGTCCACAAAGGCGAGATATTCACCCGTAGCATTGAGGTAGCCGTCACGGCGAGCCAGTGTCACACCCTCGTTAGGTTTGTCGATGATTTTGATGCGCGAGTCGCGACCAGACCAACTCTTGGCAATATTGAGACTATCGTCGGTAGATCCATCGTTCACGATAACGACTTCAATGCTACGATAAGTCTGACCCGTGATGGAACGCAAACATGCCCCAAGGTACCGTTCCTGATTGTAGAGCGGCACCACTATGCTGACGAGAGGCTGTTTACTCTGTTCCATATTGCTATCGAAAGACTGCAAGCAAGAGCGACGTATGATCAGACTTTCAGCAATTTAAACAACAGTCGCTTTATCTTATATCTCAACGACTTGCGGCCTTTCAAGATCAACTCGCTCGCATACTCATACATACCCTCATAATCATGGTCCAGCATCAACTTCACCTCAGGTTTTGAAGAAGGATTCTGAGTAAAATACTCGAGTAGCCTCGGAACCAGTTCATTGGTTTCCATCTCCTGCTTGAAGTAGTCAATCACACCGGCCTTATCAGCCTTGTTGTAGCCAATCAGCTGCTTGCCATGCTGGAAAAAGATGGCAACATACTCAGCAAAAAGATATTGATAGCCTTCCTGATAATTGTACTTATCAAGTAGTCCAAGACGTTTAGTTGAGAAATTGAGCAGTTCAGGAAAGAAGCGATTATAACGGTCGGCTGCGCCCCCATAACGGTAATAGTAAACCGGCTCATCAGTCATATACATCGACTTCAGATAGGGGAATAGCATGACATTAAAATGTTCATCTTCTCCCATGAAGCGGATATCCGGTGAAAACAACTCTGTTTCTTGAAGTGCCTTGTCTATAAGACTCTTTTTGAACAGGCGCCCCCACATAGAAACGGTGAAGCAAGTCTTTCCAAAGAAGCCCACGTAGTACTTATCAAAAAGCTCGGGTTGAGTGACGACCTGATTGACTGGGAAAATGCTGTGATTGTTTAATTTCTGCTCGAAAATGCCAAGTTTCCTGACGATAGCTCCCAGCACCAAATCCACATCTTTATTTACCATGTGGCCAACTAAGGTTTCGATAGCACCCGGCATCAGCATGTCATCACTGTCAACAAACGCTACAAAATCACCCGTAGCCACCTTGTAACCATCACGACGTGCAAAAGTAAGTCCTTCGTTCTGCTTATCCACTACCTTGATGCGCGTATCCTTTTCTGCCCATTTTTTTGCCATCAACGGGCTACTATCGGTCGAACCATCATTGACAACAATAATCTCCAGGTTCTTGTATGATTGTGTGCAAATTGACTTGAGGCAAGCATCGATGTACCGCTCTTGGTTATATAACGGTACCAGGACACTCACTTTGGGAGAATTAAGATCACTCATGACTCGAGAGAATTTGGTAGGAAAAAATTCAAATAGTTTATAAAACCGTCTTGGCCAATCGCTTTTTAGCCTTTGACAATTTATGGGCTTAAACCGGATATACTATATACTCCTCAGTAGGAGAATAATCTCGCTGGATAATCTGACCGGGATTACCAATCACTAAACAATTATCAGGTACGTCAAAATTAACGAAGGCTCCAGGTGCAATGAAAACATTATTTCCAATTGTAACCCCTCCGACTATAATAGAATTAGCCTGCATGCACACGTTGTTGCCAATCTTGGGAAAGCCAGCACGCCTACCTTGTGAATTGCCGATTAGTGTGCCCTGAGAGAGGTTGAAATTATCACCGATAACAGCGTTAGGATTCACGACAATGGTACCGAAATGGACGATTCTGAATCCCTTCCCGATTTTTGTTTCTACAGGGATCTGAATACCTGTGATATACATAGTTATGCGATGAAGCACCCTCCAGAATGCTTTCAGAAAGAAATTGTTTGATGTTGATGCCATTCTGTAGCAGTGCACCATCGTGTAACCTGGCACAAAGAAAAAATACTTCAGCCGAACGCTCAATTTCTTTGCATTCTCGCCTTCATATCGGTATAGGTCTTCGTAGATAGCCTGTCTCATATTATCGGATTAGGTTTTTCTATTGTTCTGAATCGTTGCGTTATTAACCCTATAGAGATCAATAAACGACATCACATTAATCTCAGTCCTCTAGCCAGTTTATTGGACAAAAGCATCAAAACGCTTGCTATGCAGTATGTGATAATGACCCATACTACCCAAATGAGCAAAGGCCAACGCAGCAATGCAACATACTCTGAGAACATCTGCACGGCAAGAAAGCCATGCAGGAACCACATCATCATAGACTTCTCACCCAATGACTCAAAGACACGACTCACTGGCTGCGGCAACCGCAGATGCAATACCAGCCAAACGACAGCAATGACAAAAAAGAAGGTTATTATCGAGATTTGAATCTGGCAACGCACGACAAAAAGAGCTAACAGCAATGCCAAAATCAGCAGGTTACGTCCCTCGAGCACAGACCATGTCAATTTGTGCCCCGACAGAGTTACCTTAGCCATAACTGCTCCAATAATCAAACCACCAAAGGTTTGAACCACCAACACTGCAAGATATACCAAGTGTATGAAATACGGGTACATCAAATCGAAATAATGTCGGCTTATCAACCACCCAGTAGCTAGCATGATGAATATAGCTGCGACAATAGACCATACTATTCCGATGCGGTCAATCGTCCGGAACACCATCGTCGAGCAGAATGTCATCAGCACATATGGCAACAGGAACCAAGTAAACAGACAGTAGTCCCAACGCAGACCTGTCAAATTTGACAGAGCAAACATTGGTGACGTATTAAATCGTCCTGGATACAAAATCGAGCCAATGGCGAAAACAAATATCAACAGGACTAACCAGAATGACAAGTACAATCTCCCTGATCGCTTCAAGAGGTAAGGCCATGTAATGCGCCTTTTTTTGTAAGAGACATAAAGCCCATAACCACTTACCATCAAGAAATACTGAATGGGATGACATGCCGTCGCCAGCACCGGGAACACGCTGTCATCAAGACCAGGAATCGTTCTGATGCAAGGGAGATGATATAGCATCATCAGCAGTATCGCAAGGCCCTTAATGATGGCGGATTGCTGTCTAGACATTTTTCTGAGTTTAAGTAACGACCTATGAGCAGATTGCTTTCTCTTATTTCTTCATCAATTCATTTAATGATCTCCATCTTGGCATCGCTTTTTACCTTGTGACGGATAAGCAAATACAAAGCTAAGCCACTTGGGATGCACAACACTGTCAGTAACTTCTTGGGACTCTCCTGAACAAACCGCCAGTTGCGACTCATGATGCTGCTTGAGACATAGTGAGTACTCACTTGCAGTTTACGCTTAAGACTGCGGGCCACCTGCATCTCTGTCTTGCGGAAAAAGGCAAAGCCTCTGGGGTTGTTCCAGTATTGCTTGAACATATTGAAGCTGGAGCCATCCTGCTGATATTCAACGATGACCAATGGCTCGTTAAGAGTGAGCAATTCATAGTCTTGATCTATCAGCATGTACTTGTAAGCCAGCCCCACATACCTCTCACCCTCAAACAAGGGATACTCAGGATATTTGTTAATGACTTCGGTGCGGTATACCATCTTCTTGTCACCCTTGCCACCAGCGTTGTAGAAGCCTTGCAGTGTGGTCGTCTTCATGCCATCAGGGAAAGGAGTTCCTATCACCTTGCCATCCTGGGTCACATCAAGGCCAACAATTCCAGCGACTTGGTTGCTACCATGCTGCCGCCAGAAGGTCAGAATTTTCTCCACTGCATCGTCCGGCATGAAATCATCGCTATCAATGCAGGTGTTAAGTTCTGTGCTGATATTGCGGTAAGCTGTGTTATGGGCCCCGTGCATACCTTGGTTCTTCTGATAGATGTAACGGATAGAGATTTTACCCTCGGCTATCCAATGCTCAACAAGTTCGCGCGTATTATCACTCGAACCATCATCCACCACAAGCCAAACGAAATCCTTGCACGTCTGCCTGCAAAGACTCTCGTATGTACGTCCGATAGTGTGTGCCCTATTATAAGCGGGAGTGAAAACCGTTAGTGATGCCATAATTCTATCAACAAATGTCGTGCGACAATACTACTTCCACCAGTATTGGTCAAAGCCCTTGAAGCCTGTAGTTCCGAAATAATAGATAAAGAACATGAAGAATGTGAAACCTGTATAGAGGAACATGATAATCGCAGTCTTTCTGTCCTGATCTTTCCATAGATTCATTCTCAACAAAGGATAAGCCATCACAGCGGGATAGATGAACCAAGATAAGTAAGCAAAACGATTTGAAAATGAAGCTCGGATGACCATGATCCAAAATGCATTACATAGCAAATAGGAATTAGCGAACATCGTAAATTGCTTTGAAGTGAACTTTCGGTACTCAGTGACATACCAAATCATCGCGACAGGGAAAGAGCTGTATAAAAGGAAGTCCCAACGGAAACCCGTATGAGAGAAAATTGATTGGTTATAAGTACTGTATTGGCCTTGCTGATAGCTCGAAAAACGGTCATCAAAACCTAACGAAGCGAAGAAAGCCTCGACTAATGGTCCCATTGTTAATGATATGGCAATTGACGCCAGCCAGAACCGCAGAGCAGTTTTAGTATCTTTTACTACATAAAGTGTAGCTATTCCAGCTACAGAAGGCAGCATCGAAGAACGGTGGACGCACATTGCAAGAAACATGATAATAAACCCAAGAACACGCTTAGGCTTAGATTCTATAATCAAACAAAGGGCAACGAGCACCATGCTGCAGGCAAATCCATTGCGCATACCATTCACACCGTAAGTATAAGCTTGGAAAGCCCAGATAAAATATATCATTGCTACCCATAGATTGTTGCGCATCAGCTTAAAACAACATATGAGCATACAGGAGTAGTATACTGCTGCCACAAACAAGAAGAATTCATAGACATTGAAGCCCATCCTTTTCATAAAGACCTGGATATTATTCCATAGCCATTCTGTATGAATGTTTACTGATTGATATTCAGTAACATTAGCATAATATCGTGAATATGCCATCATGTCTCCGAACTCAGCGCCCAATGGTCGTAGTCCGACATAGAAGATAGTAATTGTCGTGAAAAGAAAAGCAAGTAAAATTGAGTTACCACCATCAGAGTGCAAGATTTTCTGCACATTTGAGCCAATGTAATAGAGAACAGTCAGCCAGACGAGCACAAGTCCTCCTAAATAGTAGTATGTAGAATGATACCAAGATGTGACGAATTCAAGGGGTTCCATAACTAGGGAAAGGTCTACAATGTTTGTTTATATATCTACAAGCAAAAGCTTTATTTTGAACTTGCAGAAGAGACTCTACTAAAAAAGATTGATTTGATATTGATTTCAAGGAATTTATTATCACAACCTGAGCAATAAAGCAAGTGGTGACCTTCTTATTAACTCAGAGATAGCAGCAGAAGCTAACATATAAACGAAAGCAATTAAAACAGCAACTATTGGGTGAACATTTATCCCGCTCATTGAGGGAAACCATGCTCTTATCACAAATCCATAAATCATCATCAACAACAGATGGAAAATGTAGATACCTAAAGCATTATTTCCCAAGAAAGTAACGATACGTCTGGAGAACGAGTTACTCACATTCCAATCCTTCAGCGAAACAAACAAGGCTATTGATAACAAAAGAGCTCCCACTGTGGGGAAACAATAATTACCACCCTCAAACTGAGCATGAGTGCTATTAACCACGGCCATAGCCTCAACTGACAATAAAGCCAAGCCAACAATGCCACCAATGATGACAAGGAATTTATGGCAACGATGATGTATCAAGAAGTCACCAACATAAAGATAGACTAATCCGTACATCGTGAACAAGCCAACATGTCCCCAAGAAGGAAGCGTCATTTCGGGATTCAAGAGAATGATGAAATCCCATATCATATTGGTCAAGAAGGGGAAAGCCAATAAAGCTGCCACGACCACCCAACGGCACCAATCCGGTAAATGCCCTATTACAAAACTGATCACATAAAAATATGCCAACGAGAACAAGAACCAATAATAGTACAAAGTTTCAATTGTAAATGGCTTGTTCTCGTCATGAGTTGCATTATACAGGAACATAGCAACTGTACCCCAGAACAGGGCAACAAGCAGCAAGCGGCCGGCCTTCACCGCCGTCTTCTTCAAGTCATAATGGCGACTGACGGTCAAGGCACCGTTTATCATGAAAAACAAGGGCACACCACACGCACAGAAAAGCCACAGCACCTGAGTGAGCGTAGGGTAATAATACACACCCTCACGATAGCCGAGATCTACCATTCCCACATGATACAGCACCACAAAGAAAGCCGCTAAAGCCTTGAGAAGGTCAAGTCCGAAAATACGCTGTTTTGGCATATTAAAAAATGAAATCAGGAATGTAGATAACGATGAAGTATAGTAGCCAGCCAATAGTTGCGCGAAACAACCCAAGCAAAAGCCCTCATTTTAAATGAAGAAATGCCCGTCTTGCCTATCAAATGACCATCACGACGGATTTCTTCCTGAAGAATACAGATTCTTGCACGGTCATTATAACCAGCAGAAACTGCATCTCTCAATATCTGAGCCATTTCACATGCGAAACGCGCATGAGCCAATTGACTGAACTGAGGCCAGGCATCATCTGTGTCCCGACAAATCTGCTCCCAGGCCGTATAAGCCGTGCATCTTCTACCATTAAAATGCTGATGAGAGAGGCTGTCATCATTATAACGGTAATGATAGTAGTGCTTCTTCAATGTCGCTACCCGCCTCACACGTTGTAATACCTGCCACACAAGCAAGGCATCCTCGCCGTAACTCACATTCTCGTCCAAGAATAGTCCTTGAAGTAATTCACTCCTAATCAGCTTGATGCATAACGAGCCATTGAAAGCAATATGCTCAAGGAACAGCTTTATTATCTGCTCTTGATTATAATGGTTCTCATCGTTATTGATTGAGCCATAGATCTGATATCCGACAATGTCGAAGTCTTCACGTTGCTGTTCCTGCATCAGGACTTCGATGGTGTTGAGTTCAATCCAGTCATCGCTGTCGACAAAGAGGACGAACTCTCCCCTTACCTTCTCGAGCAAGTGGTTGCGAGTAGCAGCTACACCGCAGTTGGGTTGTGAATAGACCTCAAGGCGTGGATCTTCTTGGGCCATTTCCTGCATAAGCTCCCATGAGTCATCGGTCGAGCCGTCGTCGATGAGGACGATCTGAAGGTCGGTGTAAGTCTGCCCAGTGAGTGAGTTCACGCACTGACGCAGGTACTTGCTGGTGTTATATACAGGAACAAGTATAGATACCATAGCCAAATCCTAATTGGTTGCCTTGGCAGGATGCTCTGCCAGCCAACGACGCTGAGCGTCAAGCAGGTTGTTGAGAAGGGATTCAGCAGCGGCTGGGCCGTTAAAGTGGGAACGTACAAACTCGCATCCAGCCTTGGCGATTGTTTCCAGTTCCTGCTGGTGCTCGGGTTGCTGGTAATAAGAGATTTTAGCCTTCAGATCATCGAGCGTGCCATCGTAACCGATATAGTGCACACCTTCCTTCATGCCGTAATCCTCGTAATAGCCCACTGTTTGGCCAATGTAGGCACAACCGCAAGCCATACCCTCAACGAATCCGATTCCAGGCAGACCGATGATTTCCTCGCCGACGATACACATCTTGTAGTCGTTGAACTTCTCAACCATGTCGAAGGAGTAATACTTCTTCTGATGACCGACAAAGAACTTGTCATGCAGGCGCCTATATATTTTTTTCAGTTTAGAGTCATTAGCCGATCCTTGTGCAAGCTTTACATCCTCCAGGTAATCGCTATTGAAGCAGTCCACCCATGGTTTCAGTTCCTGGGCATTGTCATACACCTGTTTGCGAGCTGGTTGCAAACAGTCATGGCCAAAATACTTAACCAAGTAGCCGGGATAAGTGATAGTACCTACCGAAACAGCTTTGTTCTGGCGTTCAGCAAATGGTTTGACCACCTTAAATCGCTCGGCAAACACAAACGGGATAACCAGATACTGCTTATGGAACCAATCAAAGTATTTGTCGAAAGCGATGAAGCGTTTTTGCATATCACTCTCGTTATACATCAGATCAGGATCCACTTTCTCCATCACTTTCGCCTGGGCAACAGTAAAGTGCAGCTGACTCAGCGCAATGAAAGCATCAGGGCGATGCTTGAATTCCAACTGCGGTCCGAAGAGCTGATACAAAATGACGATGTCATCGTGCCTGATTTCGTCCTCACTCTTGAGCACCTTGATTTTGTCCAGCGGAATACCATTCTTCTTCAGAGTGATGCGGTGTTCCAGAAAACGGAATGACTGCAGAAAACGGTTCCGGGTAGTATATGATAACGACAATCCGCGATGGTTGATGTAAGAACATACCTCAACATCATCGCGAGAAAGCAGATAATCCAAGATGTATTTGTGCTTAAGGGCCACAGACTGCTTGAAAATATACTTGTTCAAGGTCTTGACCAAAAACTCATTACCATGCAGGTTTACAAAAACTATTCTCATAAACTGAATTAGTATTCTTGATTTCGCAAGAACCGCATTAACGGTTCACATTGGTTACGCCCCAATCCTCGTAATCATCGATTTCGATAGGGCGAAATATCTTTTTGTCCAGCAACATCGCATAGATGATGTGGGACAGGTACAGCGGGCTATGCTCCTTCAACTGCTCATAATAGCGGCAAAACTCCTTTGCGTCCTCAAAACAGTAACCACCGGCACTAAAGAAACGACTCACCACGCGTTTCTCGATGATATTGGTCACATAGAACATATCATCCACCGCCACATAACTCTTGTGCTGCGGGTCCACAATCGGCAAGTTCTCAAGAGCGTAGATGGCCACACCATTCTGGGGCATAATCTCATCGGCCGTGAAATAGCAGTCAGCATCCTTGATGAAAACCATGCCTTCGATGCCATTAAGACTAATGGCTCGGGCTACCGTTTCGGCCTGGCAGGATGTCGGTGTGTCAAGAATGGTTACAGCGGCATTGGTCAAATTGTGCTTGCGGAACTGCATAGCAAGTTGTTCGCTGAGCATGAAACGCTCATCGTGCTCCTTCAGAATCACGAAATAGATATTAGAAATCTCGTCCAGAGGCAGACCAGTAATGGCCTTGACACAATACATCGTTCCTTCCTCATCATAGCGGAACGGCTGAGGCAGGATGCGCGAATAATCGGCTTTATCGGCGGCGATGGGTACAATCAGTGTTATCATGATCAAGAATTTTTAGTGTTGTAAAACATCGAGTTGACCGGCAATCACATCCTTAAGGTAAGCAACAACCTTCTCCTCACGGCCATATTGCAGGATGCGCAGGAAATTCATCAACTGCAAAGGCATGTAGTACTTGCGGTACCACTCATACTTGCCCGTGAAATATTCGTCAATCGCCTTGTCAATTTTCTCACTGATGATGTGAACACGAACCTTATCAAACGGTTTGTGATACATCAGTGTGGACCACAAATAAGCCGTGTCCTGGCGAATCTTGACGATATCCAGCAACGGGGATTCAATGAACGAATCCAAGAAGTCAATCAAGTAATAATTGTTGCCATTGAATAGGATGTTGCTGAAAGTAAGGTCGCCATGGCACATGCCCACAGGCATCATCATATCCCCTACCCCGTTCATCACATCAATCGAACGACGGACCAATTCCTGCGCCACAGCATCGTCCTTGAGTAGAGCATTCTTTTCCACTTTGCGTGCGACATCGGCCATCTTATCGGTAAGGATATTGGAGGGCACGGTCTGCATTGTAGAAGCATTGATCTCAAGGTCGATAAAATATTTTATGGCGCCTATCAGATATTTAATCTGCTCAAATCCGGCGTTTTCAAAATACTCGACAAAGTTCTTGGAATAGATGTATTCCATCTTGATTGTCGCATCGGTCTCGTTTCGCTCCACCTCAAAGATTTTGGGAACACGGATGTTCTGGTACTCAATCTTAGAGGCAGCTATCTGTTTGTTGGCCTGATTAACGAGACGCGGCACATAGCCAGCGTCATGTGTACTCTTGTGGATATGCAAATCATTATCCTCGTGTACGATGGTAATGTCGCAACCCGAATGGCCTTGAATGTCAAGTTTCATAGTTTAGAGGCTATATGTATTGGATTATAGGTTAATCTTTATGTAATGGGCACCTGCCGCCTGAGCAGCCTGCAGCCCTACTGAAGAATCTTCAAACACCAATGTCTCGCTGGGCAATACCCCCAGTCGTTGCATTACGGTATTGTAAATCTCGGGAGAGGGCTTTCCTTCCTTTACATCCTCTCCTGCAAGTATCAAGTCAAAATCCTCCGTTGCCCCGATGTGAGTAAGAGCATTCAAGAGGTTCTTTCCCCTCGCGGTAGATGCGACTGCAGTCTTGCCGCCACAGCGACGGAACATTCTGATAAAGTCCAATAATGGCTGATTGACGTGCAACATGGCAAAATGATTAGGATAACATTCGCCCTTAATGGTCCTGATTCGCTTGCGCACATCAGCATCCTCAATTTTCATCTCGTCCATGAAGCCATCGAAACGCAGTCCGTAGCACTTACGGTACTGCTCCTCGTTCAATGACAACCCCACTTGATTGAACGCTTCCTGATAGGCATGGAAGTTGGCCTGGAAAGTATCCACCAGCGTTCCATCAAAATCGGTTACTATTGCCTTTATCATAATCGCTGTTATCCTTTCTTTTTAACAATGGCCCTCTCGACACGTGACAACAGGTAAGACAGTGCCAGGCTGCTGAAGAACACCAGCAGGAAGATGAGCACAATACTGTCTGGCCACAGGCTGGATTGCTGGAATAGTGAGCGAGTCATAAATGAGAAGAACACCGTGTGAATGAACCACATGTAAAGTGATAGCTCTCCCAAATGAGCCAAAGCAGTCTTTATTGTCTGGGTGCCTTGATAACGAAAGAGCATCGTGAGAGTGAATGCCAAAGCAGGAACAAGAACAGTATAAGTGCAAAAGCCATAGATGTCCCTTGAATAGCAACCGGCAATCAGCAGTACTGCTAGCATCAATAATAATTCCAACTTGGAGAATTGATGCTTGATGAATGGTAAACCGCATCTTGCTACATAGCACCCAACGACCAAGACCGGCGTATAAAACAGACACTGGCGCACAGCTCCTATCCACAGGTTATCACTTCTCAAGAGCAAAGAAGCTATTCCACAAATAATCACACTCAACACCAAAGTCTTAACGCGGTACAAATCTATCAATCGCACTATTGCAGGCAAGATGAGCATGGCGTAAATGTAGAAATAGACATACCAGTTGGCACATGAGTAGGTACTCGCCAGACCAAACATATTGAGCAGGACCATCCTCAGCTGAGGTAGATTGCCGGCAAGAGCTCCAATGCCGATGAAGGCCAACAAAAGGACCCAGTATCGAGCAAGTAAATCTCGAATATGAGAGAACGAGTATCCCCAATCACGATGTTTGCTCAACGAATACCCATATGCTGTTACGAACATGAAGATGCCAATACAGATTTTTCCCAACACCCTCAATCTCACTTTAAAAGTAAGTGCATACTCGTCAATCAGCACATGAGATTCAAGATCATCGTAGAAGCCATTTATCAACAGATGATGCACAATCATCAATATGACTGCAAGGCCCTTAAGTGCCTGAGAGTCGTCACGGGTGGGTGTGGCTGGCAACTGTTGACGCATGGCATTATGCCTACAGATAGTTTTTCAATTCCTCGGGAGTGCCGTAGGAATAGTATTCTTCCATCGTAGCCAAGCGGACTATCTTGCCCTCGGCCAACAGGTAGTTATACAACAGCGAGACGTAGAATTCGGCTTTACCGTGCGTTCCGTCATCAAGCAACTGGTGGGCAATACGCTTGAAATCTTTGCCGCTACCGAAGAAATAGGCGCCGCAAAGGGCATGATTGGAAATCGGTTCCTTCTCGGCGGTGCGCAAAACCCTGCCGTCGTCATCCACAAGGGCATAACTGTAACGCGGATTATCGGATTCAAACGACACCAACGCTCCACCATCAGCCTCATCAGCCGGCAGTGACAATGCTTTGCTAACGAGCTGATTATATCCCACACTGCGAAATTCCAAATCGCAGTCCATTACCACAACGGCATCATCGTCATCAATGGCGGCCTCAGCCACCAAACAGGTCTCAACAGCCCCCCTTGTGGTCTTGAGAACCGAGAATATCCGGGCCTCGGGCAGAATGTCCTGAATCATGCGGTCGATATGCTGATTGTCGATGTGCTCCTGGCGGACGACGAAACTGTATTTCATCTCCACACCCGGCAGTGCGACACTGCCGATAGCCCGCTGGAACAAGGGTACACCCCGCAACTCAATCAGGGGTTTGGGAGTCGTCCATCCCGCTTTAGCAAAACGGGAGCCTTCGCCTGCCATCGGCATGATGATGTGTAATTGCCTCATTTTCTTTGAATAAAAACGTCTCACAAATTGCGTGACAGGAAATCGATACTCTCCTTGCGCAACGCGGCCAAGCGGGAATGCACCGTCGGCCAATCAATCACATGTCCCACAGGTTCCGTGGGCTCAGTATCGGATACCATACGCTCTTCAAGACCAAGTTCCTTCAGGAGGCCGGCAATTCGGGAATTGCCCCGCTTGAAGTTGCACAATGCATAGAAATCCCTGGAGAAGAGGATACTGAACACCATGCCATGGAACGAATCGGTAACCACCATCGAGGCATTCTTCAGCATCGCCAACCACTGTTCAACGGTGAGAGTGGCTTCCCAACCTGCCGAGAAATAACGCACATTCAAGCCTCGCTCAGCTGCCAACAGGTTAAAGAACTCCTTCTTGGCCTTGGTGATATCCAAGCAATACACAGCAAGGTATGGCTCAGAACTATCCCACTGGTCATCAATGATTTCACGATATCCTTCTGCGTCAAGCAGCAATGTCGGGTCAAGTGTGCAACAGGCGTCCACACCCAAGTGGTCACGGCACAGGTCCACACCGCTGATTTCGCGCACCGAGATGGCATCCATCTGCCGGGCCAATGCGGCACAGGCAGCAGTCTGCTGCTCGTTATAAGTCCATTTGTCCAAACCGAACGATGCGGCATAAGCTACACGCTTCAAGGGTAGTCCAGCAGCAAACTTGAGGTACATGTCCTCGATGTGGTTCTCGTTATATCCCACGCGCCACACCTGGTCGCTGCCCACCACTATCGCATCCATGCGGTAACGCTTCACCACGCCGCGCTTATAATGCCACATCACACGCGTCTTGGCGATGTGCTCCTCAATGAATTGGCCCATCAGTTCATTGCGCATTGCCCCACGATACCGCCGGGGATACTTCATCCACTTAATGCCACGGCGATGGTTGTGCCACGTTTTCACGTAACTATAGAGCAGATGCGGAATTGAATAGCGCTGGTAGGCATCGATGGTGATGGGATCATGCCCCAAGGCACGCAGCACCTGCTGCAACGCCCAGTTCTGGATGATGCCGCCGTAGTTCATTTCCAACGGCTGTGTTACGATACCGACACGCATACTATTCCAATTTTATCGGCGCAAAAAGCCGTAAACAAACTTGATAACGAACGTGTACAGCCACGGCATGAGATAAAAGCAAAGCAAGCGCAGCTTTCGCGTCCAAGGCAGATCGCTGGACATCAGCTCGTCCTTGGTCTTATTGTAAATTTCCTTGCCACAGTCTTTTGCCTCTTGATAGAAGGCTGTCCCACGGGCAGCATTACGCACACCGAACAACATCGAGTACATAGTCTGCAGACACCGCGCACGATAACTGCGGTTATCTACTGGGATATCGTTCAAACACAGGTAGTAGGAACGGATGCGGTCGATATAGGTCGAGTTTATGCCACTATGCGTCATCGATGCTTGATGCTGGATATAGAAGTACAGGTTGGAATCGATAGCCAAGCCCTGTCTTGACCGCAGGAACATGCGAAAGTTCCACTCAAAGTCCTCACCGCCCGTGGTCTTGAAAAACATGTCCTTGACAAGCGACATCTTCACCAACTTGTTAGTTGGCACATGAAACTGCAATGATGCCGAGCCGACGTCGAGCAGACGGCGCACGCAGTATGGCTGATCCAACACCCGACGCGATGAGGTGTCTATATCCATGTTTTCCATCATTTCCTGATAGCCATTTATCCCGACGGGAATTACATTGACCATAGCAAAGTCATAATCTCCGCTCTCAATGCCGTCATGCAGCACCTCGACCATGCGGGGATGCATCACGTCATCGCCATCGACAAACATGATATAGTCGCCTTTAGCAGCCTTGATGCCACTGTTGCGAGCCTCAGAGACACCAGCATTGGCCTTATGAATCACCCGCACACGGTTATCACGAGCCGCAAAGTCGTCGCAGATGGCTCCACAGCCGTCTGGCGAACCGTCATCCACGAGGATGACCTCAATGTCACGATAGGTCGAGCGCAGGATACTGTCAATACAGGTCCTTAGAAAACGTTCAACTTTGTAAATCGTTACAACGATGGAAATCATTCGAGGATTCGGATGCTAAAGATCAGCAGTGGTGCATATACAACAAGGGTCACCTACCCCTGTACGGGAAGGCGAAACTGTGGAGAGCGGGTAAGGCTGCAGACACTATCGCAGTAGTCATTATCAGCAAGTTACCTATTATGTGTCATCTAAATGGCTCACTCTCGCGTGCGTGTGCGAGCGCGTGTAGCGCATACTAACGAATCGCAAAATTACTGATTTTCTCGCACCTGAACAAATTTATCACGAAAATTACTAGGGCGAAACGGCCTTTTTATTACTTTTGCCGCATGGAACTCTCCAGGCAACAATGCGACAACATCAAGGGATATGCCATCCTGTTGATTGTGGTTCACAACTTTGTGGACCACCTGTTGGGCATCCATTGCAACGAAATGGCCTATTCCCAGGCGAACACTGACGCATTTCTCTCGGGCGTGTTTTCCTCAGCCGCCGTGTGGCAGCTATTTTCCTTTGCTGGCTGGGTTGGAGTGGTGATGTTCCTATTCCTGAGCGGATATGGTTTGATGCGCAAGTATGGCACCGGTCCCATTCAACCAGGTGCTTACGCAAAGTCACACCTCGCAAAGCTATGGCGACTGCTTGTTCCGGTTTTTCTGCTTTATTTTGTCATCTATCACTATGGGTTTCAACAGGACCACAATTGGCAGTCGGTCATCGCCCAGCTGACGTTCACCATCAACCTGCTTGACTACGGCAAAAACTGTTTCCTCACTGAGCCGGGCGTGTACTGGTTCTTTGGAGCCATACTGCAGTTCTATCTGCTCTTTCTTGCCATCAGACGGTTGGACAACAGATGGTTATGGTTCATCGTCGCTTTATCACTCACGCTTAATTATATCGTGATTTACACCTTCAGTGCCGATGCATCGTGGTGGGTGAGGCAGAATGCCATCGGCTGGATGGTGCCCTTCGTAATGGGAATGCTTGCAGCGAGAATGCCCATGCGAGAACAACAACCTCAACATCAGCTGTCGATGAATGTCGTTCTTTGCATTGTGGCCCTGATAATGCTATCCTTATGCCTGACCATCAAGGCACTCGCACCCTTCACCGAAGTGTTCACTATACTCTTCTTCGTGGCACTGACAGGCATCTTTTCCTCACGCATTATTGCTTATTGCGGCGCCATCTCTGCCAGCCTCTTCGTCATCCATCCATTCGTCAGGATGATTTGTTACCACTATTTCAGCACCAGTCAATTATCAACCATTGCAATGGTGGCCATCTACCTCATTGCCGTGTTTGTTCTCAGCGGGTTTCACCATCTAATCATGAAGAGATATTCAACGAGGTAATATCCTTTTTTCCGCAGCAAAAAAGCGGCTATATTTATCATTTCCAGCCGTTGCTACACATGTAAATTAATACGATTTTATTTAATAAAAATCACACATAAATCAGATAATCTTTATCATTTCCTACCCTCATTAGGCGCTGGTCCAAGAAAGACCATGAGAATGTCCTTAGACCTAATCAAAGGGGCTGAAAATGGTTCATAAAAAGCCAATAACCAACCAACAACAATCTGGATATCAACACTATTAGAATTCAGCACCAACAGACGCGGCAATCATGTTTGCGACATCCGACAAGGCAGGTCCCATGGCAATTCTAAGCCCTGTTTCCAATGATTGAAGTAAAAGACGAGGAATTAAAAAACGCATAAAAACCACTTGGCTTTTATGCGTTTTTTGATTCGTTCTGATTGATTACAGTGGCAACATATCAGTCGTCATCGTCACGTCCACCCAGAGGGATTGAAAGGCCGGCAAGAACGTTGCAACACTTGGTGTTTTTGCCAAAATACATGTAATCGGTTCCGACAAAGAAAGGACCCAACTTCATGGCTAGGCCAAATGAGCTGCCACCGCACGCGATGGGCGAATAACTGACGGCAAAGTCTAACAAAGTGCTAGGATGAACGCCTACCGAGAATGTCAATTCGCTATCGTTGACTGGCTGCGAGAAGCGATCGGTGAACAAGGCACCCAAACTTACTTTGTCATTGGCCAGACGATATTCGGCACCCAATGCCATTGTCGCTGCCAGATTGGTCTTTCTCGACTTGAGGTTGGTCCTATCGGGAGTGAGGCGGATCATGTTCCAGTTGAGGACTTTGCTGCCACCCACCACTTGGGCAAAACGCAACATATCATCGGGATTTTGATTAGTGTCGAAATCCAAGGAGCTGGTGTTGGAATGCGCCATCTGTGTAGAGCCCTTGGTCCACTTAATGAAGCCCATATCATTCACCGCCGCCGAGACCGTAAAGTCATCAGTCACATCATAGGCCAAGCCCAAATCAAAGGCAACGCCAAAACCTGAAATTCCCATTTTGCTGGTCTTATAGCCTACATCATTGATATAACCATCTTGGTTGGTCTTCAGTTCCAGACCATGGAAAGAGGTCACAAGATCGGCTTCCACATCAACACTCGCAGTACCATTGACATCACGGAGTTGCTCTATATTCAGGTTGGACCAGTCGATATCAGAGTCAACGCCCTGGAGATTGGTCTGGATAGTCGTTTTATGAATCTTGAGGCTCGCGTTGCCCACACCCAACAGGCCCTTGACACGTCCACCGACGCTCAGTTTGTCACCAATCAATCGGGTATAGCCCACGCCAACTTCGGTGTAAGCATTCATATTCAGCTCCTGATTATCAATGTTGCGGACATAGTTGGAGTAGTCATTGGTATTCATGCCGTTCATGTCGCGCATAAATGAGAACAATTCTCGCGGAATGCGCACGTTGCCATCAACCTTGAGCGTGATATTTACCGAAATAAAACTCTTTCCATGCCAGCTGCCGACTGCAAACAGGTCACTACCGGCAACTGCCTGGGCCTTGTTGACGTCCACCAACTTGTCATTGAACTTGTCGGTGGTGAAGAAGTCGGCATCATCAGCGTTTTTCACCACATCGACCACGTCACCGATGCCCAACGAGTTGGTGCGCAACGAAGCATTGGCATGGCTGATGCCGGGCAGGTGGATAAAGCCTCGCGTGGGTGCAAGGGCCGGATTGAGCTGCAGGCGATATTGTGCCCCGTCCATGAAGTAAGAGGTGCGCAGGAACTGGGCATTGCCAGTAAGAGCAAAAGCAGCCAACAACAGTAGCAGGGCAAAACGAGTGCCCACAAATCGTATTGATTTCATCATAATTATTTAGCCTATAATTACAGTGAGTAACGCACAATCCATCGAAGGGAAACGGAAAAAACCGCTTGATTGGTGCAACCCACAGTAGTTTACAACGTCTTAAGCCTATAACGGGCACAAAATTATAAAAAGTTTTCTAATTCCGGTTCTAAATTGAAGAAAAACCGCTTCCCAACGATTCATAAAAAAGTAATCATTGTAAAAAAACGGCATATAACCCGACCGAAATAGCAACTTTTTGCTACCTTTGCAGATTGTATTGACAACCAATATTTGAAACCGAATACATTATTAGACATATAATATGAGCGAACAAAATAACAGACGCCTCAGAATCGGCATCACCCTGGGCGACACCAATGGCATCGGCATTGAGGTGGCTCTCAAGGCTGTATCCTTACCCGAGATGCTGGACATGTGCACCCCGGTGCTGTACGGATCAAGCAAGATTGTGAGCTATCACCGCAACGCATGCAACCTCCCCGGCTTCCAAGTGTACCACGCCAAGAGCGCCGAGGGCATCAAGGAGAACAACATCAATCTGGTGGACTGCATCACCCAAGAAATCAAGGTGGAATTAGGCCACTCCAGCAAGCAAGCCGGCGTAGCTGCGTTCCAGTCGCTGGAGGCTGCCGTGAGAGACCTGAAGGCAAACCTCATCGACGTGCTAGTCACCGCCCCAATCAACAAAGACAACATCCAGAGTGACAGTTTCAACTTCCCAGGCCACACCGAGTACCTTGAGAGTGCCGTAGGAAATGGCGAAGACAAGGCATTGATGATATTGACGACCGAAACCCTGCGCGTTGCACTGGCGACAACTCACCTGCCTATAGCTCAGGTGCCTGCTGCTCTCACCATTGAGGGCATCCGCGAGAAGTTGCGCCTGCTCAACACGTCGCTCAAGCGGGACTTCAATATCGATGGGCCTCGCATAGCCGTGCTTGCCCTGAATCCCCATGCTGGTGAGAACGGTATGCTGGGCACTGAGGAGAAAGACATTATCATACCTGCTATGCAACAGTCGCTCGATGAAGACGGCGTACAGTGCTTTGGTCCCTATGCCGCCGATGGTTTCTTCGGTGCTCGCCAGTACCGCCGCTTCGACGGTGTTCTCGCCATGTACCACGATCAAGGCTTGGCTCCTTTCAAGACCATTGCCATGGACGAGGGAGTGAACTTCACTGCAGGCCTGCCCATCGTGCGCACCAGTCCTGACCACGGTACGGGCTATGACATTGCCGGACAGGGTATTGCCAACGAGTCATCGATGCGACATGCTATCTACATGGCTATCGACGTGTACCGTAACCGCATCCGCTATGACGAAGCACGACAGAACCCGCTTCCCAAGCTGTTCCAGGATCGAGGCCGCGACAATGTCAAGCTCGACCTCACCAAGGAAGACTAATTTAGTGAGGAGTTAGGGGTTAGAAGTTAGGAGTTAGACTGACCATTTGATATATATAAAAATGATAAAAGGGATAATCTTTGACTACGGCGGCACACTCGATAGCCGCGGCGTCCACTGGAGCGAGGTCCTCTGGCAGGGCTACCAAAAAGCAGGAGTGCCTATTGACAAGGACACTTTCCGCACCGCCTATGTCGAGGGAGAACGCGCCCTGGCACGTGAACGCATCATCCTGCCGCAGGACGACTTCCATGCCCTGTTACTGAAAAAGGTGGCGTTGGAAATCAGTTACCTGCCTGAGCAGTACGATGAAGCAACGGCTCGCCGTTGGACCCGCGAAATCGCTGAATACTGCGATAATGCCGCCCGGCAATGCATCGACGAGGCCCGTCCGATGCTCGAGGCCCTGCATGACAGATTCCCAATGATGTTGGTAAGCAACTTTTACGGCAATATCGATGAAGTACTGCGCAGCTACGGCATCAGGCACCTGTTCAAAGGCATCATCGAGAGCGCCGTAGTGGGTGTGCGCAAGCCCAACCCCACCCTGTTCAAGCTTGGCGTTGATGCTCTTGAACTGCAGCCCACCGAGGTGCTCGTCGTGGGTGACAGTCTTAAAAAGGACATTCAGCCAGCCGAGCAATTGGGGTGCCATGTGTTGTGGCTCAAAGGAAAAGGCTGGACCGAAGAGGAGGACAAGCAGACCCACCCCAACGCCATCACTCGAGTTACCCAAGTCCTTGATTGGCTCAACAATAACTAAAAACCAAAGAATATGAACTATGCAATCATAGCAGCCGGAGAGGGTTCAAGACTGGCGCAAGAAGGCGTTGCCAAGCCCAAGCCATTGGTAGAACTCCAAGGCGAGCCCATGATCGGGCGACTGATCAACATCATGTTGCGATGCAATGCACAGAGCATCAGCATCATCGTCAATGAGCGAATGACCGAGGTACGCCAGTATCTCGAGAGCCTAGAGTTGCCGGTTCCCCTCAACCTGGTGGTAAAGAGCACTCCAAGCTCCATGCACAGCCTGTGGCACCTGAGCCGCGTGATTCCTGAGGGCAAATTCTGCCTGACTACGGTAGATACCATCTTCAAGGAAGAGGACTTCAAGGGTTATATCGACGCCTTTGAGGCCGACGAGAAGCATGACGGCATGTGGGCTGTCACCCCCTTTGTCGACGACGAGAAGCCCCTTTGGGTTGATGTCGATGACGAGATGAACATCACCGCTTTCCGCGACAAGCCATGGGACGGAGCCAAATATGTATCTGGTGGTGTGTATGCCATGACCGACAAAGCCTTTACAGTGCTTGACGACTGTATTGAGAAGGGCATCAGCCGCATGCGCAATTTCCAGCGCGCACTGGTGGAGGCCGGCAATCACCTGCAGGCCTACAGCATCGACAAAATCGTCGATGTGGACCATGCCGGCGATATCGCCACTGCCGAGGCTTTCCTCGCCTCGTGATCAATGAACACAATAGGTCATTTTTCTTAACTTTACCTCAATTCACACTTGAGGCGGCTTTTCATTTAAATACCCCCCGCGTTTGAATTGCAAAAAAGTGTTTCACGGGCGCGGCATGACGGATTTCAGCAAAAAAATGGGCTGAAAATAGGCTCATCGGGGCGGGGGTAGCATTTAGTTTCGTTAACCATATTGACCTATTCGTAGTCAAAATTACACACTTTTTAGTAATTGCGGCCGAATATTAAATATTTTAAACTAAAATTACAAACTCTTTTGTTTTCCAATTCAAAAAAAGGGTGTAATTTAGCGCCGTTTTTCCTGCGGGTGCTATTTTTCGCAGGGTTGCATATCCCCGATGACGGGGTCACATTATTATTATTAATCATTTAGATTATAACCTAAAACATTAACTGTAATAAAATTATGGCAAAAGCAAATGTTAAGCCCGCTACCGGCAAGTTAGGAATTATGGTAGTAGGATTGGGTGCTGTGAGCACCACGTTCATGACTGGTGTGATGATGGCTCGCAAGGGTCTTGCAAAGCCCGTCGGCAGCATGACACAGTATGACAAGATTCGCATTGGAAAAGGCGAGAACAAGAAATACTTGCACTATAAGGACATTGTGTCGATGCCCACACTCGATGACATCGTGTTCGCAGCATGGGACGTATATCCAGCAAATGCTTATGAGAGCGCTATCAACGCCGAGGTACTGAAGGAAAAAGATATCGAGCCCGTAAAAGATGAGCTGCTGAAGATCAAGCCCCTCAAGGCCGCTTTTGACAAGAACTATGCAAAGCGCCTGGATGGTGACAACGTGAAGCAGTGCAAGGACCGCTGGGACATGACAGAGCAGGTTCGCGAGGATATCCGCAATTTCAAGAAGGAGACCGGTGTTGACCGCGTAGTTGTACTGTGGGCCGCTTCGACCGAAATCTACGTCGAGCCCGACATGCAGTACCACGATACCATCGCCCACCTCGAGCAGGCCATGAAGGACAACGTAGTGGACAAGATTGCCCCCTCGATGTGCTACGCCTACGCCGCTCTGAAGGAGGATTGCCCCTTCATCATGGGTGCACCCAACACCACTGTAGACATTCCCGCAATGTGGGAGCTGTCAGAGCAGACTAAGGTGCCCATCGCCGGTAAGGACTTCAAGACCGGTCAAACGCTGGTTAAGAGCGGTTTCGCTCCCATCATCGGCACCCGTATGCTCGGCCTCAACGGCTGGTTCTCGACCAACATCCTGGGCAACCGCGATGGCCTCGTGCTTGACGAGCCCGCCAACTTCCGCACCAAGGAGGTCAGCAAGCTCTCGACCCTGGAGTCGATCCTCGTTGCTGATGAGCAGCCCGACCTGTACAGCAACTACTACCACAAGGTACGCATCAACTACTACCCGCCCCGCAACGACAACAAGGAGGGCTGGGACAACATCGACATCTTTGGCTGGATGGGTTATCCCATGCAGATCAAGATCAACTTCCTGTGCCGCGACTCTATCCTGGCTGCGCCCTTGTGCCTTGACCTGTGCTTGCTCATGGACCTCGCTCACCGCGCCGGCCGTTATGGCACGCAGCGCTTCCTGAGCTTCTTCCTCAAGAGCCCGATGCACGACTACACCCAGAATGAGATTCCCGTTAACCACCTGTTCCAGCAGTATGTAATGCTCAAGAACGCCATCCGTGAGATGGGCGGTTACGAGGCTGACGAGGAGATTGATTAATCTGTCACTTATCGGAGAGGAGAACTCCTCATCCATCAATCATACAGGTGGTTGCCAAACTGGCTGCCACCTGTTTTTTGTGCCCTCTAATCGTCGAGTGATATCCCAGCAAATAAAGATTAATAATTTTTATAATCTGTTCTTTTGGCATTTCAACCGAATTGCACTAAATTTGCAGCGCATTATGCAATTTAGGCGTCACTATGCACTTCCAGCAATAGTGAGTGCTTGTTAGTTTTGTACAAAAACATCTAATCATGCAGATAATTCAAGAAGATCTGGCCGCAAAAGCGGCCGCCGAAGAAAAAAAGAAAAAACGTGCGCGCACTGGTATTAAGTGGGACCGACTCTTCATGGCATGTGCCTACAATTGGTACTGGTTCATCTTGTCCATGATCGTATGCTCATGTATCGCTTACCTTTACGCCAAAACCCAGCCCCAGTTCTATGTGGCTAAATCATCTATTCTGATCCGTTCTAAGGACAGTGCCCAGGGAACCCCGTCGATGACCTTCAGCGACCTGGGTCTGAACACCGTGAACTACATCCCCAACGAGCCTCACAAGCTCAAATCATCAAGGGTGATGGAAATCGTGGTGAACTCATTGGGACTGAACGTGCAGTACTTTGGCCGCAGGTTCCTGCGCGATGAGAACATCTACAAGAACACCCCCGTTCAGGTAACCCCGCTCAAGGAAGTTGTTAACGGCTTCTCCATTACCATTGTTCCCAAGAGCCAAGACGAATATGAGTTCAAGGTCAACAATGGCGTGTGGAAAAAGGCTCATTTCGGCAAGAAAATCAACACCGAATACGGCCCTGTCGCCATTTCCAAGACCAACAACTTCAACGATAGCCATATCGACTACAACCTCCTCGTCCAGATCAGCAATCCTAACACGATGGCCCGTTCACTGGCAGGATCGCTTGTTGTAGAGTTGGCCGACCAGCACAGTGACGTGCTGAATCTTGCTATCCGCGGCCAGAACGCCGATATGTGTGCCGATATTCTTAATGCCCTTGTGATGGCTTACAATCAGGAGGGTATCAATGATATGAACCAGGTGGCACGCAGCACCGAGGCCTTTATCGCCGAACGTGTTGCCGAGCTGTCCAAGGACCTGAGCGGTGTGGATAATGAGGTGGCCATCCTGACTGCCGGTTCGGCTAATTCAGTAATGTATGGCGATCCCAGTCACACGATGAGCCAAATCACCCAAACTGAGAATGTCGGTCTCGAGCTCAATCTGGTATCACAGATCAGGCATTTCATCTCCAACATGGGTCCCGGCGAGCTCATTCCTGTCAACCCGGGCATGAACGAGGCCGGTATTGCCGGACAAATCAACCAATACAACCAAGCTGTCCAAGAATATCAGAAAATCTCGACCTCCTCGAGTGCTGAGAACCCCGTCATGAAGGAACTGAATTCTTCGCTGGCCATACAGAAGAAGAATATCATCAACAGTCTTGACCACTACATGACGACTTTGCGCACCAAGGAGAGCCAGGCACGCCGTCTGCAGGGCCAAGCACAGAGCAGCATGATAGCCAACCCCTCTCACGAGAAGGCTATCACCGAGGTTTCCCGTCAGCAGAAGATCAAGGAGCAGCTTTACCTGTACCTGCTTAACAAGCGTGAGGAAAATGCGTTGCAGATGGCCATTACCGAGCCTAACGCAAAGGTCATGGAGCCTGCAATCCCCAACTATGCACCCGTTACAGCACCTGTTGAACGTATCGTCATGACCGGTCTGATCATCGGTCTGCTGATTCCCGCATTCATCCTCTACGGTGTATTCTGGTACTTCTCGCTTGACAAGACCATCCACACCCGCCGTGAGGTTGAGGAAGTGTGCGACATCCCCATCTTGGGCGAGCTGCCTGCCAAGAAGTCCAATGTCACTGGCGAGATTGTGGTGAACGAGACGTCCAATGACCGCATGAATGAGGCATTCCGCATCGTGCGTAACAACCTGGACTTCGTGACCAGCCAGAAAGCCAACAAGGGAGAAGCCACAGTCATCCAGTTCACCTCTACCATGTCTGGTGAAGGTAAGAGCTTCGTGGCCGTGAACCTTGCACTCTCCTACACCTACGTCAACAAGAAGGTCATCGTAGTCGACCTTGACTTGCGTAAAGGTAAGTTCTCGGAGTACGTGGGTGTACAGGATGGTAAGGGTGCATCGGCCTTCCTTTCGGGCAAGGAGCCTGACTTGAACAAGGTTATCCACCGCGGTGCGCTGCACGAGGGATTCGACATCATCAGTGTCGGTGCTATTCCTCCCAACCCCACTGCCCTGCTGCTTAGCGAGAACATGACCAAGATGATCGAGCAGCTCAAGAAGCAGTATGACTATGTGATTCTCGATACCGTGCCTTACAACCTGATTGCCGACGCCGCTGTAGTAAACCGCTACACCGACCTGACCATCTACGTTGTACGTGACGGCAGGGTTGAGCAGCAGTACATGTACGAGCTTGAACGTCTGGCCGACGAGCACAAGATCAAGAATCTCACCATCCTCATCAACGATATCAAGGTGAGCAAGACCCGCTACAACTACTCCTACGCTTACGGCTACGGTAAGGGTTACGGCTACGGTTATGGCTATGGTTACGGCTATGGCTACGGTGGCAACAGCGGTGGCTATTATGTTGATGACTCGCCCAAGGACCGCGAGAAACCCATCCAGGGTTAACACAATGATTATTTGCTAGATAACGAATGAAAATCGCGGTTGTAGGAACCGGATACGTCGGACTAGTCACGGGCACCTGTTTCAGTGAAATGGGTGTCCATGTGACATGTGTTGACGTGGATGAACGCAAAATCGAAGCCCTCAAGCAGGGCATCATCCCCATCTATGAGCCTGGACTGGAAACGCTGGTCCACAAGAACACCCGCTCAGGGCGACTGAATTTCACCACCCGTCTCGAGGACGTGCTCAACAATGTGGACATGGTCTTCAGTGCTGTGGGCACCCCACCCGACGAGGATGGCAGTGCCGACCTGAGGTATGTCCTCGAGGTGGCACGCACCATCGGCAGGAATTTGAACCGGTACATTGTGGTCGTAACCAAGAGCACGGTACCCGTGGGCACAGCCCAGAAGGTGCGTGAAGTTATCCAGCAGGAGTTGACGCTCAGAGGCGTGAACGTGGAATTTGACGTTGCCAGCAATCCTGAGTTTCTCAAGGAAGGCAATGCCGTCAAGGACTTCATGAGCCCTGACCGCGTCGTCGTGGGTGTGGAGAGCGAGCGGGCACGCAAACTGATGGCTCGCCTGTACAAGCCTTTCATGATTGTGAGTGACAGGCTTATCTTCACCGACATCCCGTCGGCCGAAATGATCAAGTATGCCGCCAACTCGATGCTCGCTACCCGCATCAGCTTCATGAACGACATCGCCAACCTGTGTGAACTGGTCGGTGCCGATGTGAATATGGTGCGCAAGGGTATTGGCAGTGACACCCGCATCGGCAAGAAATTCCTCTATGCCGGCTGCGGCTACGGCGGTTCCTGCTTCCCTAAAGACGTGAAAGCGCTCATCAAGACAGCAGCGGACCACGGTTACAACATGCGCGTACTCCAGGCTGTCGAGGATGTCAATGCGGACCAGAAACTCATCCTGTATCACAAGATTGTCAACTACTACGGAGGTGATGAGGGCCAACTGAACGGCAAAGTCATCGCCATGTGGGGACTGGCTTTCAAACCCGAAACCGACGACATGCGCGAAGCCCCGTCGCTGGTGTTGATCGACCTGCTACTCAAGGCAGGAGCCACCGTCAAGGTTTATGATCCCGTAGCGATGGACGAATGCCGGCGCCGCCTTGGCGACAGAGTGGCCTATGCTACCGACATGTATGACGCAGCCGATGGCGCTGATGCCCTGATGCTCGTCACTGAGTGGAAGGAATTCCGCATGCCCAATGCCGAAACGCTGCTCAACAAAATGCGCGGCCGCCTCATCCTTGACGGACGCAACATTCTTGACGGTGAGGAACTGCACCAATCAGGCTTTGAATACCACTGCATCGGGAAATGATTCATATTTAGGGAAAACCGAGACATGAATCACCGGACCAAGTGTTATATCTTTGACATTATAAAGCCAGAGCTGGCGCCTGTTGAAGGGCGCCAGCTCTGCTTTAGTTATTAAGCGAAGTACTTTTACTTGACAACGACCTTGATGGAACGGTCGTCGCTAGTAACCAGATAGGTGGCTGCAGGCAGGTTGATGGTATGTGAACCCGTGCTCTTGATGGCAGCTACGGTGTTGGCATCCAAGTCAAACACCTCGAGGGTTTCGCCCTGGGGATTATCGATGAGAATGCCTCCCGTTGTGGGAACGGCACTCCACGATTTCGTCAGCATTTCAGGTTCGCCAGAAAGCAGGAAGTCAATCAGCACTGTGACGTCACTGATGGCCACTTCGCCGTCCTCATCCATATCGGCTGCTGTGATGCTGAACGGTTCCACGGGAGATCCCAACAGGTAATCGATCAATGCGCTGGCGTCACTGATATCTACACTGCCATCCATGTTGACATCGCCGCGAAGAGGTCTCACAACTCCCTGCACGTCGGCATAAGCGGTAGCCAGTGAGGTCGATGCCGTGAGTTGGCTCTCAAATTCGCCAGCCTGGCTCGTGCTTGCCAGTCTCACATAAAAGACTTCTCCTGAGGGATCGAGCGTGAGCGAACTTCTCCAGTTCACCTGGTTCAGGCTGATCTGGAATCCATCGCCCACGGTCAAGGTTATGTCCTCGTCGTTATCCTCGGCAGTGACCGTGCCACTAACGATGGGCGACACACCACCTAATGAGGCTTCAATCCTGCTGATGGGTGAAATCGTGATGGTGGGCATTTCCAGCTTACGGGCGGTTAAGTTGACCGTGCTGCTCACCTCGCTGCTACTAATGGCGAGTGTACCCGTAGCATTGCCTGTCTGCAGCGTAGTATAAGTTACCGTGACCGTTGTACCGGCATTGACGGCTGCAGCAGTGAGGGTTGTCGGTGATACGCTGAATCCCCTACCCGTTGCGCTGACGCTTACTGATTGTGTGAGGTTATTGCCCTTAACGGTAACGGACTTACTTACCTGCATATCATCGGGGCCGATAGTACCCACATCGATGGTCGAGCCATCAATAGGAGCCGTCAACTCAGGGGGATTCACTGTGCCCGGATTACTGGTAACGGCAATGTCATCGACGTTAAGGCGGGCACCGGCAGTCTGCAAAATCTTGAAGCGCACGTTGCCGATCAAGCTCAAGTTGAAGATGTACTGCTGCCAAGTAGTATTAGGCTTACAAGTGCCTACAGCGGTCCATGTCGAGCCCTCATCGGTACTATACAGCACCTGCAATGTAGGAGCGGCCTCGCTGCTGCTCCAATTGGCGGCATAGAACGTTATCATGCTGGCGCCGTCGATGACATCCTCGGCCATCTCAATATAGGAGGCCGCCGTCTTACCGAAACGGCAACTTTGGGAACCGTTGGAATGTGTATCACCGCTCCAAATGCCCACATCAGAAGTATTCCACTTGAAAGCATGGCCCTGGATAAAGGTCGTCGTATAACTTTGATAGGTCGGGATGCCTTCCCAGGTCTCGATCGTCTCGGTGCCACCTGACGAGCCTCCAGGATTGTAAGTGGCCGTCAAGGTCGTGGTATTGCTGACCTCAGAGCTGCTGATAGTCATGCGGCCCGTCGCGTTGGCTGTAGTTCCATTATAGGTCACCGTAACTGTCGTACCGGCATTCACAGCGGCAGCAGTGAGCGTTGTCGGCGTCACAGTGAATCCCGTTCCCGTCACTGCAACAGTGACAGCCTTGGTCAGATATACGCCCTTCACGGTGATGGTCTTGCTCACGCCAGAACCCGTGTTCATGCCCACATTTATAGTCGAACCGTGTGTTGGCGACGAGATCACAGGAGTGTTGACGCTGCTGCCTGTCCAAGCATTGCCTGTCAGATTGCCCCAAATGTACTCGGCCAGTTCGGGATGATCAATAAATGGGTTGCGGTTGTGCTGGATATTATAAACGGCCTCGTTGCGATTGGCCTCGAGGGTGCTCACGGGATCGTTGCGGTGCCATTCCAGCAACTGGCTGATTGCCCATGGCGTGAGATGCTTGTAGCTGCTGTTGGTGAACACTACACTGCCGAGTCCGTTGGTCCAAGTGCCCACACGGTCCATGTAACGCACCACCATATAGAAATAGGTACGCGCGAAGTCGCCCTTATACTCATCGGCGACCTCAAACACCGTTCCCGTATAGCCGCTGTGCGTACAAGCGCCCAGTTTACCGGTGCCCTTGGGTGTACCATTGGCACAATCGCCATACGGATAGTTGCCACGCTCGTTGTTCACCCATCCATCGACGGGATACAGGTGGAACAGGTCGCTGTACATCGTGTCCTGGGCTGCACCCCACCAGCTGTTGGGCACGGAATGCTCACGGTTATAGCATTGCCCTAGTCCGTTATAAGTGCCACACTGATTCACGCTGTAGGTGAACTGTGTGTTGGAGTAACGGTCAATGATGATGTTTCCGTTACAGTCAGTTGTTTCAAACTTTTCCCACAGTTTGTTGTAATAAATCAAGTAATGGCCATTGACAATCTCGTGAAGGGAGGACATCAGTGCCTGGTCATTCTTGCCCAAGGCACTGTTGTAGTAGTTGTTGGGAATAGCTGCGAGGGACTGCAATCCCAACACCAGCATCATGACCAGCATCAACAAATAATGCAGATTCTTCTTCATCTTGTGTTTAATGTATTTATGGTTAATGTAATGGTCTTGTGAGGGTGCAAAGTTACAAAAAACAATTCTTCTGCTCATTGGCAAGAGTGCGTTTTCGGCCTAGATAATCAGTCAGTTCACCGAAAAGTCAATAGAGCAGACGTGCAATGCGGGCCGAGCCGCGCTTGCCGTGGGCAATGCGGGCAAACAGACGCCGCGTCACGGGAGCGACCAGCCATCTCCATCGCAGGTTGTCGCCATAACTGTCGCGCAGCGTTTTATAGGCCTCGCGGCACAGGGGCTTGGAGAGCTCACTGCATCCCTCGCGCTCGTATTGGGCGGCAAGCACCATGCGGCGGTACTCCAGTAAGCGCTCATAGCGCACCTTGTAGTGGGGCTTGAGCTGCGAACAACGCACCTCATTGATCATGATGTCGATGACATGTTCCCACTGACCCTGGCGGGAGTGGAACTCGGTCCCAGTAATGGAATCGGCACCATTGTGGTTGATGATGATGCGTGGACGGCTGCCCATATAGGCCACACGGGGACGTGCCAACAACAACCGCAGTCCCAATTCCCAATCATTCCATCCGGGCAGATTGATGTTCCATCCGTCGGTGGCCGCAAAGAACTCCCGCCTCACGGCATAGCGCTGTGTCGCCAGCTGGGCATGGAGGATGTGCTGAGCAAACAAGTCACGCTTGTGGAAAGGCGCCTCGCGCTGGCTGCCGTCAGGAAAGACGAGCATCGAGCGCGCACTGACAAGGTCCAAAGGCCTATCCCCGTCGGCGGTGCGTTGGATGACGTCCACATAGGAAGCCACCAAGTCCTCTTCCATGATGTCATCGCTGTCAAAGAACAGCACCCACTCACCCGTAGCCTGTTCAAAGCCGTTGTTGCGAGCGGCTCCGGCAGTGCGGTGAGGCTCACGTGTGATAACGACCTTGAAGTCCTCCTGCTCATGGTCGCGCTTGAAGCCCTGCAGCACCTGCAGCGTGTCGTCGGTGCTATAGTTGTCCACGAGCACGACCTGCAGCGGACGGTGCGTCTGGGACAACACGCTGTCGAGCGTGGCAGGCACCACGGCAGCACGGTTATAAACGGGAATGATGATTGAGACCTCCATATCTTGACGCCTTGTTCACTGTTAATCGGTGTAAAGGTACTGCTATTTTTGCCAACCCACAAGAAAAAGCCCACTTTTAGATAAATTCGGCGGCGCTTCGGGATTGACCAAATAAAAATGGCTTTTTATTTGGCACTCCACTCAGCTTGCACTAATGTTGGATAAATTCGGCGGCGCTTCGGGATTGACCAAATAAAAATGGCTTTTTATTTGGCACTCCACTCAGCTTGCACTAATTTTGCATCCGCTATGAAAATACTATTTGCAGGAGACGCCAGTAATATGCACAACTGCCTCGCGCAGCAGCTCAGGAACATGGGACACGAGGCCGTCGTGGCCTCAGACGGTTCACGCTGGATGGACACAGAGCGCGACATCAACCTGCTGCGGCAACCCGGCCTGATGGGTACACTGCGGTATCTGATGGACATCAAGCGTGCCCTGCCACTGATGACAGGATTTGATATCGTAGAGATTGCATCGCCCATCTTTCTGCGCCTGAAACCCCACCGCGTAGCCCGGGTGTTTGACTACCTCAAGGCACACAACCGCCACGTGGTGCTGTCGGCCCTGGCAACCGATGTCGTTTATTATAATGCATGCCACGATGGATACACGTTCCGCTACAGCGACTACATGCTGGGCAACGAGCCCTCACCCTATGTCAACTCGGCCGAATATGTAGCAAACCAGCAGGACAACTGGAAACAGCCGTTCATGCGTCATCACAGCGACCATATCCTGCAGGGTATCGATGGTGCTGTGGCTTGTCTGTATGAGTATTATGCCGCCTACAAACCCGTGCTGGGCGACCGCGTGGTCTATGGCGGCATTCCCATCGACACCGAGAATCTTGAATACCGTCCGATGGAGCAGGCCCCAGACAAGGTGCGCCTGTTTATCGGCATCCAGCGCGACCGCCATGTCATCAAGGGGACCGATAAACTGCTGGCCGCCATGAAACGTGTGCACGACCGTTATCCTGGCATCACCCAGCTTGAGGTGGTGGAGAACCTGCCCTATGACGAATACACGCGACGCATGCGCGACTCCCACATCATCCTGGACCAACTCTACAGCTACACTCCCGGTACCAATGCGCTTATTGCCATGGCGCAAGGACTGGTGGCTGTGTCGGGTGCAGAGCCGGAGTACTACCGCCTCATCGGCGAGAACGTCAACAAGCCCATCATCAACGTGTCACCGCTCATCGAAAGTGATATTGATGAAAAACTGTCGTGGCTCATCGAACACCGCGACCAACTGCCGCAGATGTCCCGCGCCAGCCGCATCTTTGTCGAGAAGCACAATGCCGCGCCCGTAGTGGCCCAGCGCTATCTCGACTTCTGGTCTAGCCTCGACTAAGTTAACACATTATACAACAACGGGGGACAACAATTAAGTTGTCCCCCGTTGTTGTATAGACTGATGCTGGCTTACATGTAGCGAGCAACGGCCGATTTGAGTCGGGTTGCGTCCTCAACGCGCTCGACGATTTCACCATTCTTGATGATAAAGGTCGTGGGGATGCCGTTCACATTATAGTTACCGACATTGGCCGACTCGACACTCATCGGGTCATAGACCGTGATCCAAGGCAGGTTCTGGGCAGCCTGGCGCCATGCGACGTTGTCCTCGTCAAGGCTGACTTGATATATGGCCAATCCACGGGAATGATAAGCCTGGTAGATGTCATTGAGTAACTTGTTGAGCTGGGGAGAAATCTCGGTGGCGTAGGCCGTGAAATCGAGCAGCACCACGCGGTTCTCGGCAGCAACCTTTGACAGGCTGTACTCCTTGCCGTTATAGTCCTGAAGCTTGATGTCGAGCAGGGTGGCCACGTCGGCATAAACGGTGTCGGTGGGAGCCTGCATCGAGCGGCGACGACGCTGTCCGTCGAGCAGCAGGTTCACAAGGTACTCGGTACGGGGGTCATCGGGACGGAACGAGTTGAATGCATTGGCCACTGCACCGATGAAGCGCAGGTCGTTGTCGTTCATCGGGTCAAACAGCGGCTTGCCGTCGATATACTTGTTGATAGCATAGTATGCAACAATGCCACTGGGATCGGCAGCAATCTGGCGCGCCAGCTTGTCCTTCCAGGCCTGACGTTCGGCCTCAGTACCCTTGCCACCAGCAAACTGCATTGCCTCCTGGTCAATCTTCATCACCTGCTCGGCATGCTCGCTACCGCTGACGGTATAGTCACGGCCAAAGTCGGGCAACTTGGCTTTGATGGTCAGGTGGTCCAGACTGTCAATCGGGAAACAAATGGTCTGGTTGCCCAAACGCAGCTGATAGATGCTGGGCACCGAGGGAGCCTCGACACTGAGTTTGAATGAGCCATCCTTGCCCACCGACACACTGTCGATTACAAACCACTGTCCATTGCTTGACTGCTCCAGTACCAAAGTCGTCGTGTCGCTGGCGCCCTCGATGGTGCCGTCCACGCTAAACTTATTGCCGTTACATGACGCCAATGCGAGCGTCACCAACAGCATGAATAATATCTTCTTCATTGTGCTAAATAGTTATCCATTTAAAAAATCGTGCGAAATTACACTTTTTTCTCCATCCAGCCAAATTCATCCCAACAAAAACCCGGGAACGACTCGTTGAAGTGTCGCCCCCGGGTGATAGCAGTTGTCCGGCAAATGGGTTAACGGCGGTTGGTGCGCAGCTGGAAGGAACGCAGCGTGTAGAGATTGTCGCCGTCGGACAGGCCGATAGAGAAGTCGGCCACGCCGTTTTTGAGTTTCTTGGTAGCGATAAGCTCGCTCTGGTAGCGCACGGCCTTACCGGGTCCCAATTCCTTGACGATTGCCGTGGGCGACAGGTAGATTTCCTTGGTGCCAGTCACGGTAATTACAGGCGCGATATCATAGACATAGTCCCGTCCCGTGTTGCGGATGATGAACACGAGCTTTGCATGCTCCCCGGCATCCAGGTAACGGTTGTCGTTCTCGTCAACAAAGCGCAGTTCCTCAATTTCGATGTTGGCATAAGGGCTGTAGGCATTGTTCTGACGGTAATCGTCCATGTCGTAGTCATAGTAGTAGTCCGACGAGCGGTAATTGCCGTTATCGGTCTTAGGAGCCGTAGCTGCAGCACCGATGATGCCACCGACAGCCATACCGACCACCGTGCCCATGTCATGACCGCGAGGGCCGTCGGCTATTCCGCCGATTGCCGATCCAAATATGCCACCGATGGAAGCACCAGTAGCGGCGCCATAGAACTGTCCCATCGACTGGCAACTCGACAACATCAGGGCAGAAGCAATCATGCCCACAAAGACAATCTTCTTATTCATCTTCTCAATCAGTATTACTTTGGTTACACAATACGCGGTTTTTTACGCCGCTAAATTACTCATTAGCAAGAATTGTGCCAAAATAATTCGACAAAACCGCCCACAATCCCGACAAAAGCCGGGATTTCATCACGACAGGTCAAAAAAAAGCAGGGGAATCTATTCTTTGAAATCGCTGGGCAGGAAGGTAACCAGTGCACTCTCGTCGACATCCAAAGGCTGCAAGTGGACCACGATGCGACGGTCATTCTCGACCATCGTGTCCACAAAATCCTTCCAGGGCTTGCCAAAAAGCTTGAGCTGTCTGATCCACATCTGCTTCACGTTATCAGTGTCCTCGGTCAACGTGGAAAGGAACATCGACAAGTTGGACGGCATCTGTACATCTACCAGAGCATAGCGGTCGCCAACCATAGTGAAGGAATTCATCGCCCAAGCATTACCATACTTGATCGGGCATGAATTGTTCAACTGCTCGACATAGTCATCCAGGTCAACCGCCGTCGTGTCCTGGCTGAATGCCGCCATTGAGGACAGCATGAGGACACACAGGCATAACCATTTACCGATGCCCATGATACTCCTGTGTGAATAGCGACCCATGAAACAAGCCGTTTTACTCAGCAACCGGTAGAGGGTCCTCGGCATCGAGCTGGTCGACTACACCAGCAATCATTCCGTCAATAATGCTGCCGCGATAGCCCAGTGCCATGGCGTAAAGTTTGCAGATGGCCAGTTCCTGTTCATCAAGCTCACCATCGATCATCATCAGGGCTACCATGTCACGCATGTAGGCGAGCTTGGTATCCTCGTCTTCGGGCAGAGTGATGGACACGCTGTCGGGGTCCTCGATGACCTGGCTGAACTGCTCGGGCGTGATGTTTTCGCGCGAAGCCACTGCAAGCAGCACCGCCATCTCGGAATCGGTAATTCTCTCGTCGGCCGAAGCAAGCATCACAAGGTTCTTGAGTTGGCCCAGCCGCTGGCTATCCTGTGGATTTTCTATTTTCTGGTTCATAGCGTATCAAGATATTTAATTTTTATTGGCAAAGATAGTATTATTTCGTGAAGTTGGTGTAATTTTGTCCCATAAATCAAGTAGCAAGATGAAAACCATACAAGAGATAAAAGAAATGCTGTCGCGCAGCGAGGGACAAGAAGCTCTTGATGCCGCCAACGAAATCGTCGAGAACAAAACCGTCAGCCGCGAGACGCTGGCCAACGCCTACTACCTGCGCGGCAATGCCTATCGCCAGCAGGGCAACGTGCGCATGGCACTGAACAGTTACCTCGAGTCGATGGACATCGACCCCGACGGCCCAGCCGCCGAAGCCTACCGTCACCTACAGGAACTTCTAGACTTCTATAACAAGGACTACTACAACCCGTAGTCACTGAACGACAGGAACTCGTTGTTCCACTTTTCATATCCCATTGTGGACTCAAAACCATGACCCGGCCATATCACGCAATCGTCGGGCAATAGCTGTGTCAACTTCTCCAGGCTCTCCTCCAAGTCCATTGGCCAGCTGAACAGCAGATCGCTTCGTCCGATATCCCCCTTGAAGAGTGTATCGCCGGTAAATGCGACCTTTTCTTCCTCACAATAGAAGACGGCACTGCCAGGCGAATGTCCCGGAGTGTGGATAAGCCTCAGAGAATGGTTGCCGAACGTAATGACCTCGTCATCCTCCAGGAAGCGCTGCGGCTGGACTATTTCATGCTGGAATACGCCCGGGCCAAAAACCTCCTCAATCCTCGTTTGTACCCTTGCCATCCAGGGTTTATCGCCATGATGTATCTCGGGAAACAAGCCGTATTCTTCCTTAATCTGGTCACACGACAAGAGGTGATCGTAATGACCGTGAGTGAGCAAGCACCTGACGGGCCTTAACTGTTCCTTGCTGATATAATGCTTGAAGTGTTCACGTTGACGACGGTATTGGGCGCACGGGTCAATGATGACACACTCCCCTGTGTCATCGCTCACCACGTAACAGTTGGCCATGAAGACAAATCGCCTGATATTAATCATCAGTCAACCAGAGATAAAAAGGTATTACTTCTTCATGTGCTTGAGCATCTCGGCTTTATCGACAACCACCCAGACGGTATCCACCACATGGCCCTGACGGTCGCCCATCTGGCGAAGCGGATTGGCAAAGTCCTTGTCGAGCACCTCGACGTCATCGACGAAATAGTCGGTCTCACCCCTATTGGAGAAGACGTTCTTGAAACCCCACACAGCATGGTATTTGAGTTTGACTTTCCATCCCTCGACCTGGGCCTGGTAGAGCAGCTGCACGAGCGAGTCCTGGTCGTTGCGATCGTTGTCAAACGAGAACTGGAACGGCTCACCGCTCGTGTTCATACCCGTCTGCGTCAGGTTCATACGGCCCTCCCACGAATCCCAGAAGACACCTTTTTTGGTAAACTCAATCAGGTTGCCCACCTTTTCTCCCACCGAGTAATTCTCCTTGCAACCCGTAAAAGCAAGCAACAACACGCCAATCATGGCCACATGCAATAATCGTTTCATCGTAAAAAGTATTTAATCCTTAAACAATATAGAGCAGGCAGCAAAAACCATGCCACCCAATCATGCCAGTTAGAATTGAAACGGGACAATTTACTTTTTCTTGCAATTCTTCTGGTGCGTCTTGAGCAGCTTAACTGCCTGACCATAGGGGCTGGTGGTAACGCTCACAAAATAGGCCGCCATGGTGGTGGTATAGGTATTCTTGTAGTAACCTTTCTGGAAGAGTTCTTCTTCGGAGAAGCTGTCGGCCAAAGAGAGCATTTCCTCATGCGTCTGCCGCAGCAACCGGTCAGCATCCTCCAAGGGTGTGTTTTGGTGCTTTTCGACCAGCATCTTGTCCATCTCATGGTAGTTGCGACGGTATTCATCGGGCAGATAGTCTCTGGGATGGCCTTCGCGGATGTTCTGCACAAACTCCCGCATGAGCACCTGCCACTCGTGGAGGTGTATCAGCAAGTCACGCAGGCAACGGTCATACTGCCAGCGCACGCCGCACTTCTTCGGGTCGGCGGTGAAATCAAACGGTTTGAGCTTTTCTTCATCGCTCAACTTAGCGATTTGGTCACATAGTTTAGCATAGCCATCGCTGATGGATGCCAATAATTCTTGTTTAGTAGTCGGGTTAGCCATAATTATTGAGAGTTATTCGTCGTCATTTGCAGCTTTTTGGCGCTGATAAAGAGGCAGAGGAGAAGGTGCTAATTCTGCGACACGCGCACAGCACGGACAGTGTAACCTTCTTCACGGTCGGCACCAGAATCTTCCCAATCCGAATTTTCAACGGCCCAAGCAGAAATCGTGTGATGGGTGTTGAGTGTGCGAGACCAACTATGTACGTACTCGCCTGCATCTTCAAGAGAACTGCCGCGGCGGAAGCCCGCGGCTGGGAAGAACAATGTATTCCCGTTAGGACCAGTTACCATAAGACCATTCACTCCATTCTTCTGTGTCCAAGTCCATGTACAGTAAAATTCGATTTCTCGAAACTGCACTTTCGACGGCATGCGCCACAACGGACCCCAATTCACATAGGCGGCATCGTCTTCAGGTTCCAATTCCGCCTTGAAATCAACAATTCCATAGTAACTATTCGCACAATATTTTGTTAAATCATATTCAGCATAACCATCTTCATCTTCTTTATAGAAGATGCACCATTTGTAGGTCTTCCATTGATAATTACTCTTGGGTGAGGTTTCCCCCCAGGCGAAGTAAGAGCCATATTCCTCGGGACTGCTGGCGCCGACATTGCACGTCGCCCACAGTGTGCCGCTGGGCAGACCCAGGTCCACATAGTCGTGGCCATTGGGGTCTGGGGGCGGTGTGGGGGCAGAGCCTCCCAAAATCACATTGATAACTGCATTCACGTCGGCGAGGGTTACCTCACTATCACTGTTCACGTCGCCATAAAGTCTCGTTTGCGCCTGACCAGCAAGCGAACCCGCCAGCATCAGCAGGACCAGTGCAGCAAAATTTGTCAAGATCTTCATAATCAGTTTGAATTGATTGTTTATTAGTTGGCACAAAAATACACAATTATACTGAATCAACAAAGCCGCAACCATTGATGAGATAAGACGCCATCAGACGGATGGGCAGTTCTCGGAAAAAAACAGCCGCTTGTCGGCACTCAATGAAGCAGCGACAAGCGGCAGTGACGCGTTTATTTACGCAAGAAGAGGGTTCTATTCCTGGGAAGCACGCACGGGACGCACGGTAAAGCCTGCACAACGGCTACCGCTATTCCACTCCCACCACTCAACGTCAAAATGAATTGATGTGCCATGTTGAGAGTAGTAATGGGTCGGGGGAACGAATAACATCGAGCAACCCCAATAATAGCCTTCCTCGCCAGCAAGAAAGAGTTTGTTTCCCCAGTAGCCTGCAGCAGGCAAGAATATGGTTTTCCCGTTGGGACCTGTGATCAGTTCACCGGTCACGCCATTCATCTGGGTCCGCTCAGCTGTGCAATTATCCATCAATTCATAGATCTGATCCCTGGTCGGCATTCGCCACTCTGGACCCCAGTTGACGTAGGCGGCATCGTCTTCAAGATCCAACTGGTCCTTGTTGTCGACATCGCCTTCAGTGCTGCTCATGCAGTACTTGGTGAAATACAATGACCCCGTACTTGCATTTACCCACTTGTAGTTATCCCAGTCATAATTATCCTTGGGCTCGGTCTCACCCCAAGCGAAGTAGTCGCCGTAGTCCTCAGGGTTGGTGGCACCCACGTTGTGCGTTGCCCACTCTGTGCCGCTAGGTAAGCCCAGGTCAACGTACTCCTCAGTGGGTTCAGGGGTTTGAGGTCCATTCATGAGAATGTCAATCAGAGCAGCCACGTCGCTGATGGCCACCTCGCTGTCACCATCCACGTTGGCGTTCTCCAGCACAATCTGCGAGGCGTCATTCGTCATCAGATAGTCAATCAGAACCGACACATCGGCAATGGCTACCTCGCCGTCACCGTCCACGTCGCCAAGTAGCGACGTTCCGCTGGCACAAATGGGGAATGCTATCGCCAGCACAAACAAAAAGAAAGATAGTTTTTTCATTAATGATTCTTGGTGGATTCTAAAAACACTATACAGCCACCCGGAGAGCAGAACCCATTTTAACCCTCTAGTATGGCTCAATTATTAATTAATCGTTATTGTCTTCCAGGTCGTCGTAGGTCTGGAAGAGGAAATCGTTGTAGGGGAAGCGGGCAGTGTGGACAGCCTTGGCCTTGTCATAGAGCAGGCGCTTGAGGGCGTCGATGTTCTGTTGCTTTTTGGCGCTGATGAAGACGCAGTTGTCGCCCAAACGTGCCATCCAGGTCTCCTGGAGTTCTTCGAGGGGGATGTTCTCGCGGAGGCGGGGTGTGAGGTCGTCCTCGTCCTTGGGGACATGGGTGAACTGATCAATCTTGTTGAAGACCATAATCATCTCTTTGTCACCGGCGTCACACACTTCCTGCAGGGTGCGGTTCACGACCTCAATCTGCTCCTCGAACTGGGGATGCGAGATATCTACCACATGGACGAGGATGTCACTGTCGCGCACCTCGTCGAGGGTGCTCTTGAAGGACTCCACCAGGTGGGTGGGCAACTTGCGGATAAAACCGACGGTATCGGTCAACAGGAAAGGCAGGTTGGAAATCACGACCTTGCGCACGGTGGTGTCGAGGGTAGCAAAGAGTTTGTTCTCGGCAAACACCTCGCTCTTACTCAGGACGTTCATCAGCGTGGACTTGCCCACGTTGGTATAGCCCACAAGGGCGATACGGGTGAGTTTGCCACGGTTCTTGCGCTGAGTCATCTTTTGCTTGTCGAGTTGGGCCAGTTTCTCCTTGAGCAGAGAGATCTTGGTCTTGACGATACGGCGGTCGGTCTCGATCTGCGTCTCACCAGGGCCACGCATACCGATACCGCCTCGCTGTCGCTCGAGGTGGGTCCACATACCCGTCAAGCGCGGCAGCAGGTACTGGTACTGGGCCAGCTCGACCTGCATCTTGGCGCTAGCGGTTTGGGCGCGCTTGGCAAAGATGTCGAGGATGAGGCTCGTACGGTCGAGTGTCTTGACCTTAACGGCCTTCTCGATAAAGGCTATCTGCTTGGGCGTCAGGTCGTCATCAAAAATAACGAGGCTGATGTCGTTGTTCTCGACAAAGTCGACGATTTCCTCGAGTTTGCCCTTGCCGACGTAGGAAGTGCTGTTGGGGCCATCGCAGCGCTGCAAGAAAGTGCGCACGGTGACGGCTCCTGCCGTCTCGGCAAGGAATTCAAGTTCGTCAAGATATTCTTTTGTCTTGGCCTCGCCCTGTTGGGGGGTAATCAGTCCCACCAGGATGGCGCGCTCCTCTTTTACGTCAATATCGTTGATGCGTTTACTATCGTCAATCAGTCCCATAGAATCACATTTTACATTTGCTGGTGCAAAGTTACTAAAAAGCTGCGGTTTTTGGATAAATTATGCTGCATCTCAACATAAAAAAGAATGAATTCTTTTTGTTCTGTATTCAAATTGCACTAATTTTTTTTAATTTTGTCACCACAAAATTTGTGCAAGCCGAACGCAATGAGAGTGCACTCTCAATGGCTGAGGCTCAGCCAGATTTATCCAAATTTATCCAAATGAGAGAAACCAACTGCTACGCTATCGATATATGAAACAGACTATCTTACTCTTAGCCCTGTGGAGCACATTGCTGCTCCAAGCCACCACAACCGATTACACCCAATATGTCAATCCGTTTATCGGCACGCAGACCGATGCCACCGGCGCCTTGAGTGGCAGCACATTCCCCGGAGCCACGATGCCACAGGGAATGGTGCAGTTGAGTCCCGACACCGAACAGATGGTGACCTGGGATCCCTGCTCGGGCTATGACTACAACCGTGACAGCATCTACGCCATTTCCCACACCCACTTGAGCGGCACGGGCTGTACCGACCTGTTTGACGTCTCGCTCATGCCAGTGACCTGGAATGTGACTCCAGAGTATCTGTCTACAGGCAACTTCGGGCAGACATTTTCACACGAGCAAGAAGAGGCACGTCCAGGATACTATAGGGTTGCACTTAGGGAAAGCGGAGTAACAGCCGAGCTCAGCGCAACTACCCGCACCGGCATCCACCGCTATACTTTTCCCCAAGGGAAGCCGCAACAGGTCATTCTTGACCTCGACCACTCCACTTTTCGCGGCCAAGCCTATTATAGCGGGCGCCGCTGTTATGACATCATCCAAGCCCAGCTCCGGCTCGTCGATGACCACACGGTGGAAGGCTACCGCGTCATCACCGGCTGGGCCAAGCTGCGCAAAGTCTATTTCCGCGCCGAATTTTCCCGTCCCATCACCGGACACCTGCTCATGGACGGCACGCGCACAGTGGGCGATGCTACGGTCATCAATGGGCGCACGCTGCGCTGCGCCCTGTCGTTTGACACTGCAGGTGATAGCCGATTGACGGTCAAGGTCGCTCTCTCGGCGGTCGATATCGACGGAGCACGTCAAAACCTCACCGCCGAAGCCCCGGGCTGGGATTTTGACCTATATGTCCGTCAAGCCCACGACGAGTGGCAGCGGCAGCTTTCATGCATCGATATTGACGGCACAGATGAGCAAAAGCAGATCTTCTACACCGGACTCTACCACGTGTTGTTGCAGCCCAACACCATGAGCGATGTCGATGGCCGATACATGGACACCAACTACGAGATACGCCAGATGCCCAAGGGCCAAAGTTACCACTCCACATTCTCGCTGTGGGACACCTTCCGCGCCGCGCATCCGCTTTACCTCTTGCTCAAACCCGACCTGGCGGCACAGTTTGTTAACGACATGGTGCGCCATCACGACACCTATGGCTACCTGCCCATCTGGGACCTGTGGGGACAAGAGAACTACTGCATGATAGGCAACCATGCCATCCCAGTCATCGCCGATGCCATTCTCGCCGACCTGCCCGGCATCGATGTTGAGAAAGCCTATCGGGCGATGGTCGAGAGTAGCACAAGGCCGCACACCAACTCGCCGTTTGACCTGTGGGAAAAACTGGGCTACATGCCCTGCAACAAGCAGGGATCCTCGGTTTCCATCACACTGGAGCAGGCATTTGACGACTGGTGCGTCGCTGCCGTTGCCGCGCGCCTGGGGCACAATGACGACTATCATCACTTTGCCCAGAGGGCGACTTACTATAAAAACCTGTATGATGAAAAAACGGGGTTCTTCAGAGCACGTGATGACAACGGACAATGGGCAGAGCCATTTGACCCGCTCAGCTATGAGGACAACAGCTTCATTGAGGGGAACGCATGGCAATACCTGTGGTTTGTACCTCAGGCACCCGAGCAATTCATCGAGCTCATGGGTGGCAAGAAAGCATTTCTGAAAAAATTAGATGAGAATTTCAGCCTCAAGACCTCCAACCGTGAGACTAACGGCAATGCCTCGGCGTTTATCGGCCAGTATGCCCACGGCAACGAACCCAGCCACCACACCGTCTATTTCTACAACTTCGCCGATCGTCCCTGGCGCACTCAGGAACTGGTCAACCAAGTGCGCTCCGAGTTCTATAATGCCACTCCAGCAGGCTATGCGGGCAACGATGACTGCGGGCAGATGTCGGCGTGGTACATTTTCTCGGCGTTAGGCTTCTATCCCTTCAATGCGGGCGCTGCCGAATATGTCACTGGCACACCTCTGTTCCAGCGTGCCACTCTGCACTTGGCTGGCGGCAAGGAGTTTATCTTCACCCGCAAGGGCGACAAGGGTATATACGTCAAGGAAATCCGCCTCAACGGCAAGCGGCTACAGGGTTTCAAACTCAAGCATCAAGACATCATGGCGGGGGGAACGCTCGAATTTGTCATGAGCGAAAAACGCCCCTAGGCCTTCGTAGTCCTTAGTTTTTATACGGTGGGGATGGAGATGCCGCTAAGCTGGCGGTAGAGGTTGAGGGCGTAGACGTCGGTCATGGCGCTGATGTGGTCGAGCACGGCCTGGACCTGTTCAAAGAGCGTGGGCGCGAAGACGTCGTACTGCTGCGGGAACTTGTTCATCAACAACTGAGAGTAGTTACGCTCGGGATGCATGACTGCCTCGATGAGTTTATCAAGCAGCAGGTTGATGATGCGGTTACCTGCCAGGTCCACGTCGAGGACGTAGCTGGCACGATACAGGCGGGCCCGAGCCAACTTGCTGCAATCCTGATAGGCCTGGGCGGGCAATGTGTCAATGCGGTCGATGAGGCTGCCCTCGAAACGTCCCTCCATGATTTCGTCCTCGTGAGCGGCAAAGGCAGCAGCGCACTGCTCCACCAGCAGACCGACGATGCAGGAGCGCAGGTAGGCAATCTTCTCGTTGGGGTCGGCGACGCGCGCCATGTGCTCGCGCAGGTGAGCCTGGCGCTCCTCGGTGAAAAAGCCCAACAGCAGGTCGATGGTCTCGTCGGTGCCGATAATCTTGAGTTTGTGGCCATCTTCAATGTCCATGATCTGGTAACAGATGTCATCGGCAGCCTCGACGATATAGACGAGCGGATGACGGCAATAGCGGTCCTCTTCAAGCCGGATAAGCCCTAACTCGTCGGCAATGCGGTGGAAAATCTCCTTCTCGGTAGTGAAAAAGCCGAATTTGCCCTTCTCGCCGGCATGCATCGATGAGTATGGATACTTGACGATGGAGGCCAACGTCGAGTAGGTCATGGCGAAGCCGCCTGGACGGCGTCCCTTAAACTGGTGGACGAGGGTGCGCAGAGAGTTGGCATTACCCTCGAAGTGAATCAGGTCGTTCCACTGCTCGACGGTGAATTTATCCTTGAATTCCAAGCCACGGCCCTCGCTGAAGTAAGCCCCGATGGTCTTTTCGCCCGAATGGCCGAATGGCGGGTTGCCCAAGTCGTGCGCCAGGCAGGCGGCAGCGACAATTTCGCCGATGTCGCGCAGTTTGTCGGCCCACGGCTCAGCCTTGTAGCGCGGCATGAGGCGGATGACCACCTCGCGCGCCATCGACTTGCCCACACTCGACACTTCCAGGCTGTGCGTCAGTCGGTTGTGCACAAAGATGCTGTCGGGCAGCGGGAATACCTGAGTCTTGTTCTGCAGACGGCGGAAAGGCGACGAAAAGACCAGGCGGTCGTAGTCGCGCTCAAAGTCGCTGCGTACTCCCCCACCCTTATTGTCGTGGTAATGCTCCAGCCCGAGACGTTTGTCCGAAATCAATCGGTCCCAATTCATGCGTTGAATAGCCATTGTAGTCTAATTTTTTCACAAAATTAGCAACAATCCAATGAATTATCAAAAAGTGATTACCAAAAAATGATAATCACTTGATGAGAAAATTGTATTTGATTGTAATTGAGTGATTTACTTTTCCAGTTGCTCAGCTACCCAGATGACCCACTCGTCGATGTTGTCGGTCAACTTGGCGGGCAATGATAGCGGGATGCGCACATCGGGAGCGATGCCTGTGGCGTCAATGGCGCCATCTGGGAGACCGAATTTGCGGGACATCGGCATCTGGAAAGTGCGACCACAGTGTTTCATTTCTATCGTCGCCACATTTGCATAGTCCAGACAGCCTCTCGTGTTGTCACGGCCATAAACCGTCACACGGTCAGAATAAGCCCTGAGGCTCAAAACCATTCCTTCGCCAGAACTGGCCACATTATTGTCGACAATGACAGCGGCCTTCTGAACCCGCTTGTCGGGCCGACGGACATACACTCGCTGGAACAACCCTCCACGCAGGAACTGTGCATCAGGGTTCTTGACAGACTCTTTTTGAAGGGTACCGGCGATGGGCCATCCTGTCTGTAGAACATACGAAATATTTTGCGGCGTGTTTCGATATTCTGACGTTGATTCCCAAGCGTTGTGGTCGCAAAGCAGTTTCAGGTAGGGATACCAATTGCGGTCGTCGCCACCGCCATTACCGCGAATATCGATAATCAGGTTCTTGCAGTGGGACTTCTTGAATTGCTTGACAGATTTCTTTATCCATTTCATGTCGGGATTACCACCACACGAGGGGTAGCGGATTAAGAAAGTCTTATCGGTCACCTTGCAAGCCATTGGCTTAGGGCCATATTCCATCTGACTTTCGTAGTGGATTATCTTCTTCTTGTGATTATATTTCTCGGTCGTCCCTATCCAATTACCCTTTTCGTCCTTGAAATAGATGTGAACACTCAAATGCTCATCGTTAAACCATGCCGTATATTCGCCAATAGCGTCCCAGCCTGGACGCTCACCCTGCTCAACTTGCGCACGAAGGTGTGCCCTCATTGACTCATAGTCAGCACGATTGCTGTCAACAACCTTATCGGGAAATCCTGAATAGTTGTCCTCGATGTACTTCACGGCGTTATCATAGTCCTCAAGGTTCTGCTCGACTGTCAATTCGGGCAACTGCGCCCATGACAACAGTCCAACAAACATGCATAAAATAAAGTTAATCAGTCGCTTCATCATTTCTAGTAGTGTTTTAGGTAAGTGATTAAGAGGTTAACTCAACTCTATCATGCACAAAATTACACAAAAAAATACAATATACTTACCATCGGTATAAAAAAATGAATTCCATTGTAGGCTTGTGAAAAAGAAAAACAAGGCAAGATGGCATTGCTATTCTTTTTTGATGTAATTTTGCATTCTAAAACGATTGAAACATGGAGAAGATAAATGTGAAGATTGTGAACCGTGGGCCGCATGAGGTGCCGCAGTATGGGACGGCGTTGAGCGCAGGAATGGACTTGCGGGCATGGCTCGACGAGCCGCTGACATTGCAGCCGTTGCAGCGGGCACTGGTTCACACGGGTATCTATATCGCATTGCCCGAGGGCTATGAGTGCCAAATCAGGCCCCGCAGCGGTCTGGCGCTGAAACGCGGGCTGACGGTGCTGAACACGCCTGGCACGATTGATGCGGATTACCGTGGCGAGGTGGGCGCCATCCTGGTGAACCTGAGCAACGAGCCGCAGACCATCGAGAACGGCGAGCGCATCTGCCAGATGGTGGTCGCCCGTCACAGCACCGTGGAGTGGACCATCGTTGACGACCTCGATGAGACCGAGCGAGGCGCTGGCGGTTTCGGACACACGGGAACGAAATGAAAGTTAGGAGTTAGGAGTTAGGAGTTGGCATCCGCCTTCTTTACACTGACAACTGGATACTGATAAAACGATGAGACGACATATAGCGATATTTACCATAGCACTGCTGGCATTGACCGCAGTGGCAGGCAAAGATGAGGCGGCAGTCAGTAAGACGACAGTTAGCCTCGCCGACCAGCGCAAGGCTGAATACATCTTCCTTGAAGCGCAGAAGCAGAAGTTGGCCGACAACTACGATGCCTTCTACGACTTGCTGGCATATGCCCACGAGATGGACCCGAGCAACACTGCCATCTCGTACTACATGGGCATGTACATGATCAGGATGAACAACACGACCAAGGAGCGCTGTGAACAAGGCTTGGCCTTGATGAAGGAGCACTTTGATGCCCAGCCCGAGGACCTGTACGAAACCACCTTCTACAGCGATGCCAACATGCACCTGGGACACCCCGAGGAGGCTCTGCGTGCCATTAAGTTGCTCAACGAACACAATCCCAACCGGTTGGAACTGCAGTTGCGACTTGCCGAAGCCTATTCCGAGTCGGGTGACTATGCCCAGAGCAATGCGACCTATGACAGCATCGCGGCCATCTTTGGCAACGCTATCCAAATTACATCGAGCAAAATCGATAACTACATGGCGATGAACGACAGCACAGGAGCCCTGCACGAAATGCGCAGCCTGCTGAACACCGCACCCCAGAACGACTCCTACAACCTGGGCATGAGCGGCCTGTTCCAGCACTACGGAATGACCGACAGCGCCCTGTACTATCTGGACCGAGCCCAAGAGTATGCCCCCGACAACGGCCTGATTTATCTCACGCGTGCCCAGTACTGCAACCAGGCAGGCGACAGTGCGGGCTATGAGCAGCAAATCTACAACGCACTCACGGCCGAACAACTCGACGTGGACACCAAGTTGGGCGTGCTGCTGACCTACATCCGCGAGAAACTCATAAAAGAAGACACTACCCAACGCATCAACAACCTGTTCACCGTGCTCATCCAGCAGCACCCGCACGAGGCGAAGATTCACCAGCTGTACAGCGAGTATCTCTATGCCAAGGATGACTGCAAGGGTGCCATTGAACAACTGGGTTACAGCCTCGATGTGAATCCCACTGACGCTGACGGATGGCGCAACATGGTCATCCTCAACATGATTGATGACAACTATGCTGCTGCCATCAAAGCCTCGGAAAAGGCACTTGAATACAATCCCGACAACGTGGACCTGATGAGGTATGTGGCAGGATGCTACCACCAGATGAAAGAATATGGCAAAGCTCTCGAAGCCTACCGCAATGCCATGTCGGTGGTGGACTCGACCGATGTCGTGGCCCTCGCCGAAATCATTACCGGTATGGGCGACACCTACAGCGAAATGGACGATACGGTCAAGACCGTCGAGTGCTATGAGCGGGCATTGGAGCTCGACCCCGTGAACTCAGGAACGCTCAACAACTATGCTTACTTCCTCGCTCAGCGCGGGCAGAACCTTGACCGTGCAGAGCGAATGGCCGCACTCGCCATCAAGGATGAGCCTGACAACGCCAATTTCATCGACACTTACGCCTGGGTATATTTTGCCAAGAAAGACTACACCAAGGCACTGCTCTACATCAAGAGCGCCGTCGAGAAAGACAAGGACAACCACCTGCTGGAGCACTACGGCGACATCCTGTGGTTCAACGACGAGAAAGAGCAGGCCGTCGAGCAATGGACCAAGGCCCTGGAATCGGATCCCGACAACGAACTGCTGCAACGCAAAGTAAAAAACAAAACCTATTATGAGAAATAAGCTATTCCATCTCGCCATCATTACCCTGGCGATGACATTGACCTCGTGCGGCATCTTCAAGAAGAACACCCTGCCCGACACGACTACCACAACCACGACACCAACGACTACCGTCACCGAAGATCCCCTGGAAACCGTCATCTCCACCCTGGGCAACTGGCGGACGATGCAGACCGGCGGCAACATCAAGTTGAGTGCCGGCAGCAGTTTCTCATCGGCAATCCAGGTGCGCATGGTGCGTGACCAGGCCATCTACATCTCGCTCAGGCCCGTGTTGGGCATCGAGGTGGGCAAACTCATCATCACGGCCGACAGTCTGTATGCCGTGGACAAGGTGCACAAGCGCTACATTGCCGAGAAGGTCTCAATCCTCACATCAGGCATCCCTGTCACCGTGAGCGACGTTCAGGACATGTTCCTGGGCCGGCCGTTCATCCTGGGCAAAGGCACGCTTGACGAGTCATTGAAAGGCGAAGTCACTGTGAGCGAGTCCAATCCACTGGCACTCAGTGCCAACGAGAGTTACAAGGGCTATGGCTACGTCTTTAACTTTGACAAGGCTGGCCGCATCGCCTCGCTTCAAATCATACCCACAGGGAAAACCACAGCAGCCTACCAGATCAAGTACGGCAACGTGCGCAACACCTCGGCTGGCAACATCGCCCACGACATCAATGCCAATGCCACCGTCGAAAAAAAGAAAATCGACTTCTCACTCAATTACAAGAACATCGAGTGGAATAGCGCTGTGAAGATTGACAAGGGCATTCCCGGCAACTATTCCCGCATGAGCGCCCGCGACCTGTTCTCCATGTTCTCGAACTGAGGCAGCAGCTCGGAGGTCTCGGAGAACTCAGAGAACTCGGAGAGCTCGGAGAACTCAGAGAGAAACTGAAGGGCTGCAAAAATGGGCGGTTTTACAATTTCGGGCGGTTTTCTGCGTTTATTGTTATATAATACAAAACTGTCAATGAAATTTCAACACCGCATACTGTTGTTGCTGGCGTGCATGATCTGCGCCACCATCGCGTTTTCCCAAGTCAAAATCACCGGTACCGTGGTTGACGCTGCCGGGCAGCCCATCGAGTTTGCCACCGTGCGCCTGCTGGGTACTGCCGTAGGCACCAACACCGACACCAAGGGCATGTATGAGATGACCGTCCCCACAGCCGACACGCTGATGGTGGAATTTTCCTGCTTGGGCTACTCGACTGTGACCAGGCAACTTATCAAGCCCGAGGGCACCGTGACCATCAATCCCAAACTCTATGAGAAAACGCTCGAGCTGGGCGAGGTGGAGATCACCGAGTACAAGAAGCAGACCAACAGCATGCAGGGCATCGACGTGGATATGCTGAAACGCACCCCCGACGCCTCGGGCGGCAGCGTGGAGGCGGTATTGACCACGATGGCGGGTGTTAGTTCCAAGAACGAGATGAGTTCGCAGTACATGGTGCGTGGTGGCTCCTACGACGAGAACAGTGTCTATATCAACGGCATCGAGGTCTATCGCCCGCAGCTCATCAGCTCGGGCCAACAGGAGGGTATGAGTATCATCAATCCCGACATGGTGCGCAGGGTGGATTTCTCGACGGGCGGTTTCAGCGCTGCCTACGGCGACCGCATGTCGTCGGTGCTCGACATCACCTACCGCGAGCCTGAGGCCTTTGAGGGCGCCTTTGCCGCCAGTCTGCAAGGCGGCAGCCTGATGCTGGGCCACAGCACACGCCATTACAGCCAGATGCACGGCGTGCGCTACAAGCGCAACTCATCGCTGATGGGTTCGCTCGAGAGCAAAGGTGAGTATGACCCGCAATACTTCGACTACCAGACGAGCCTCGTCTTCAAGCCTATGGAGAAGCTGCGCATCGCCCTGCTGGGCAACGTGAGCATCAACGACTACCGCTTCACCCCCGTGAACCGCGAGACCAGCTTCGGTACCAGCGAGAACGTGAAGCAGTTCACCGTCTATTTCGATGGCTACGAGAAGGACAAATTCCAGACCTATTTCGCCGCTGCTGCCGCGACCTATATGTTTAACGACAAGGGCACAAGCCTGACGCTCCAGGGCTCGGGCTACCGCACCGACGAGTTGGTGGCCTATGACATCCACGGCGAGTATTGGCTGGACCAGGCAGGCCAGGAGCTGGGTGTGGGCAAATATCATGAGCATGAGCGCACCCGCCTGAAGATGAATGTGATGGACCTCTCGATTAAGGGCAATATCGGGCTGAACAACAACAATATCTCCTACGGATTCTCGTTTCGCAAGGAGGATATCTATGACCGTTCCCGTCAGTGGCAATGGCGTGACAGTGCGGGCTACTCCCTACCCCACATTCCCGACCAGGTCAACGTCATCTTCACCGAGAGTTCCAGCAATGACCTGAACACCACCCGCATCGCCGGTTGGCTCATGGACACGTGGCGTTTCACGAGCGCAGCGGGTTACTGGTCGCTGAATGCAGGCGTGAGGTTATCGCACTGGAACTTCAATGGCGAAACACTCGTGTCGCCGCGTGTAAGCCTGGGCTTTGTTCCCGAGCGCAACGGCAACCTGTCGCTGCGCCTGGCCAGCGGCGTGTACTACCAGGCCCCGTTCTACAAGGAATACCGTCAGCAGGTCATGGACACGCTGGGCAACCGCAACATCTTACTCAACAAGGACATCAAGTCACAGCGCAGCATCCAGGTAATCCTGGGTGGAGACTACACCTTCCGCGCGATGGACCGCCCCTTCAAGTTCACTGCCGAAGCCTACTACAAGAACCTGAGCAACCTTATCCCCTATGAGATTGACAACCTGAAGCTCGTCTATAGCGGTGTCAATTCTTCAAAGGGCTACATCTGCGGTCTGGACATGAAACTTTTCGGACAATTTGTCGAGGGTACCGACTCATGGCTCAGCTTCTCGCTGATGAAGACGCAGGAGGACCTGAACGGCGTGAAGGTGCCCCGCCCCACTGACCAACGCTACAGCATAGCCTTGTTCTTCACCGACTACTTCCCCAGCATTCCTCGCCTGAAGTTCAGCCTCAAGGGCGTGCTCAGCGACGGTCTGCCCACGACGGCACCCCACTTGACGCGCGCCGACTCATACGTGCGCCAGCCAGCCTACAAGCGCGTGGACATCGGCTTGAGCTACGAGCTCATCGGCAAGGAGCACCGTCCCCACAGCGGAATATTCAGCCATTTCAAGGAAATCTGGTTTGGCCTTGACGTGTTCAACCTCATGGACATTTCCAACGTGAGCAGCTACTATTGGGTAACTGACGTGAACAATACCCAGTACGCCGTCCCCAACTACCTTACTCGCCGCCAGATCAACGTCCGCCTCTCGGCCTCGTTCTAGACTCGAGAAATAATAAAAATTTGATAAAGGAGATAAAAAACCGCTAAGTTTTTACTACCTTTGTCCTTTGACCGAAAAAAATCATTTGTTATCAACCAATAAAACAGAACCAAAATCATGGCAAAACCTTATGTAATTGGCATCGACATGGGCGGCACCAACACCGTCTTTGGCATCGTGGACGCTCGCGGCAATGTGCTTGCCAGCAGCTCCATCAAGACAGCGAAACACAGTGACTTCAATGACTACATCGACGAGCTGCACACCGAGCTGACCCGTCTGATGGAAGACAATGACGTTGTGGGCAAGATCAACGGCATCGGTATCGGTGCCCCCAACGGCAACTACTACACGGGCTTGATTGACCAGGCTCCCAACCTGCCCTGGCCCACCCCTATCCCCCTGGCCGAGATGGTTACCCAGAAGTTCGGCATCCCTTGCCTGATTACCAACGACGCCAACGCTGCCGCCATCGGTGAGATGACCTACGGCGTGGCTCGCGGCATGAAGGATTTCATCATGATCACGCTGGGCACCGGTGTGGGCAGCGGTATCGTGGTGAACGGCCAGATGGTCTATGGCCACGACGGCTTTGCCGGTGAGCTGGGCCATGTGATCGTGAAGCGCACCAACGGACGCGTGTGCGGTTGCGGCCGTACGGGCTGTCTCGAGGCTTACTGCTCGGCAACGGGTGTTGCACGCACTGCCCGCGAGTTCCTGGAGCTGCGCGAAGAGCCCTCGGCCCTGCGCAACCTGGACATCGAGACCATCACGAGCAAGGACGTTTATGAGTGTGCCATTGCCGGTGACAAGCTCGCGAAGGAAATCTTCAACTACACGGGCACCATCCTGGGCGAAGCCCTGGCTGACTTCACTAACTTCTCGAGCCCCGAGGCATTTGTGCTGTTCGGTGGTCTGACCAAGAGTGGTGACCTGATCATGAATCCCGTGAAGGAAGCGTTTGAGCGCAACGTGCTGGGCATCTACAAGGGCAAGGTGAAGATCCTCATCAGTGAGCTGAAGGAGAGTGACGCAGCCGTGCTGGGTGCCAGCGCCCTGGGTTGGGAAGTGAAAGAGTGAATCGTCAGGAGGTGACTATGAGAAAACTATTGTACGTCCTGGTATTCGGTGCGGTGTGCGCCGGCTGCCTGCTCTCCTGCAACGAGAAGCCCAAGAACTACCGTTTTATCAAAGTCGGCCTTGACGGCCAGGAGCAGGTCGAGGACATCGCGGCATTCAACGACACCGATGCGCTCAAGCTGTACTTTGACCGCATGGAGAAGGCGATCATCGCCAATCTTGACAAGCCTCAGGAGCCCTACAGGGCAATGTATGTGGTGTCGCCCGCCGGTGACACGCTGAACACCAACCAAGCGCTGCTGGAAGCCGTGATGAAGACGCTGCCTCCCATGCAGAACCTGCCCACTCAAGAGAAGGATACCATCGTATTGAGTACGATGCCGGCCAAGGACGTTAAATAATGTCCGCACCATATAAGTAACAAGAAACCCCGCGCCAACTGTGGTGCGGGGTTTCTTGCAGTTATCGGTAATCGCAGTGTGGCTCAAAGGCCACAAGTTGAATCGATTATTCCTCGGTTGCGGGAGCAGCGGGAGCTTCGGCAGCGGGAGCAGCAGTTTTCTTGCGGCTGCGGCGGGTGCTCTTCTTGGGAGCTGCCTTCTCCTGGCTCTTAGCCTCGAGCATAGCCTCATTGAAGTCAACGAGCTCGATGAAGCAGGTCTTGGCGTTGTCACCCAGACGGTTGCCCAGCTTGAGAATGCGGGTGTAGCCACCGGGACGGTCGGCCACCTTAGCGGCAACGGTCGAGAACAATTCCTTGACGGCCTCCTTGTTCTGGAGGTGCTTGAACACGAGGCGGCGCGAAGCGGTGCTGTCGTCCTTAGTCCTATTGATGAGGGGCTCGGCATACACGCGCAGGGCCTTAGCCTTGGCGAGGGTCGTGATGATGCGCTTGTGCATGATGAGCGAGATGGTCATGTTGGCCAACATGGCATCACGGTGGGCGCTCTTACGGCTCAGGTGGTTGAATTTCTTATTATGTCTCATTGTTTTTTACTCTTTTTCTAATTTGTATTTAGTGATATCCATGCCAAAGTGCAGATTGAGGGTGGCCAACAGCTCCTCGAGCTCGCTGAGCGACTTCTTACCGAAGTTGCGGAACTTGAGCAGGTCGGTCTTGTTGAAGACCACGAGTTCTCCAAGCGTCTCGACCTCAGCCGACTTGAGGCAGTTGAGGGCACGCACTGAGAGGTCCATGTCAACAAGTTTGGTCTTGAGCAGCTGCCTCATCTTGAGAACTTCCTCGTCAAACTCCTCGTTACCGTTGGTCTCGGTGTTGTCGAGCACGATTTCACGGTCGGTGAAGAGCTGGAAGTGCTGGATAAGGATCTCGGCAGCGCCCTTGAGAGCGTCCTTGGGGTGGATGGAACCATCGGTGGTGATTTCGATGATGAGCTTCTCGTAGTCGGTCTTCTGCTCGACACGGAAGTTCTCGACGGTGGTCTTCACGTTCAAGATAGGCGTGTAGATCGAGTCGATGGCAATCACATCGATGGGGTCATTGGCGTTCTTGTTCTCCTCGGCAGGCACATAGCCCCTACCCTTGTTGATAGAGAGCTCAATCTGGAAGCCGCACGAGGGGTCGATATTGCAGATCTCGAGATCGGGGTTCAACACCTCGAATGCGCTCAGGACCTTGCCGATATCACCAGCCTTGAAGACGCTTTGACCTGAAACCTTGACAACGGCCTTTTCGGTGTCGGTGTCTTCCACAATGCGTTTGAGGCGCACCTTCTTGAGGTTGAGGATGATGTTGGTGACATCTTCCTTGACGCCCTTGATGGTTGCGAACTCATGCTGCACACCGTCGATGCGGATGTTGCAGATTGCGAAGCCCTCGAGTCCCGAGAGGAGGATGCGGCGCAGCGCGTTACCGATGGTGACGCCATAACCGGGCTCCAGGGGGCGGAACTCAAATTTGCCGAACGAATTGTCGGCTTCCAACATTAAGACTTTGTCGGGTTTCTGAAATGCTAAAATAGCCATGGATAAAAATTTTACTTTGCCGCCCTTGATGCTCTCGTCCCATTCAATCCAGGGATACTTGCTGTGGTTGAAGCCAGCGAGTGCGTCTTGGATCACCTCGATCGACTTGGACTTCTCACGAACAGCAACAATTTGTCCCTCGCTTACCGAATATGAGGGGATGTTAACCACCTTACCATCGACGGTGATGTGGCGGTGCAGCACGAGCTGACGGGCAGCTGCGCGGGTGGGAGCAATACCCAGGCGGTAAACGATGTTGTCGAGCCTAGCCTCGAGAAGCTGGAGGAGCACCTCACCGGTAACGCCCTTCATGCGCGAAGCCTTGTTGAAGAGGTTGCGGAACTGACGTTCAAGGACGCCGTAGGTGTACTTAGCTTTCTGTTTTTCGCGAAGTTGGGTGCCGTACTCAGACATCTTCCTGCGACGGTTGGCACCATGCTGGCCCGGGGGATAGTTCTTCTTGGCAAAGTACTTGTCTTCACCGAAGATGGGTTCACCCAGTTTGCGGGCAATTTTAGTTTTAGGACCGGTGTATCTAGCCATAGTCTTTTTAAGAAATAATAAACATTGTGAATTGGAATCGCTTCAGTGCAGCCGCGATTGCAGAGAGGTCGTTAAAAATGCAATCCATTCACTGACAGAGATTCGCGAAAAATTAGTTAATAAAAAATACCTGTGTTAAAACAGTAGTGTTGCTCGAGTGAAGCGCCTAACTCACTTAGACCCTTCTTCTCTTGGGAGGACGGCAGCCGTTGTGGGGCAGCGGCGTGACGTCGATGATCTCGGTAACTGCGATGCCAGCGCCATGGATGGTGCGGATAGCCGATTCGCGGCCATTACCCGGGCCCTTAACATAGGCCTTCACCTTGCGCAAGCCGAGGTCGTAAGCGACCTTAGCGCAGTCTTCTGCAGCCATCTGTGCGGCATAGGGGGTGTTCTTCTTAGAACCGCGGAAACCCATCTTGCCAGCCGAGGACCACGAGATTACCTGTCCCTCACCGTTGGCGAGGCACACAATGATGTTGTTGAACGAAGAATGGACGTGGAGTTGACCAATACCGTCAACACGAACGACTCTCTTCTTAGCTGCGACTGTCTTTTTAGCCATAGTTCTTCAATAAATGTTATTTAGTAGCTTTCTTCTTGTTAGCAACAGTTTTCTTGCGGCCCTTGCGGGTGCGGGCATTGTTCTTGGTGCTCTGGCCACGCACGGGGAGACCGTTGCGGTGACGGATGCCACGGTAGCAGCCGATGTCCATCAATCGCTTGATGTTCATCTGCACCTCGCTACGGAGGTCACCTTCCACTTTGTATTCGTTACCGATCACCTCACGCACGGCGGCGGCCTCGGCGTCGGTCCAATCCTTTACACGGGTGTTCTCGTCGACACCAGCCTTCTTGAGGATCGTGGCGGCTGAGCTGCGCCCGATACCGAAGATGTAGGTCAAGGCGATGACGCCGCGCTTGTTCTGGGGGATATCAACCCCGACAATTCTTACTGCCATATATTAAATTCAAAATTTTTTGCAAAGTTAATACTTTTTTTATCCCTGACGCTGCTTAAACTTGGGATTTTTTTTGTTAATCACATAAAGGCGCCCCTTGCGGCGGACGATCTTGCAGTCCTCATTGCGCTTCTTGATAGATGCTCTAACTTTCATAATGTATTGTGATTTAGTTATTTGTATCGAAATGAGATTCTTCCTTTAGACAAATCGTAGGGGGACATTTCCACTCTCACCTTGTCACCAGGCAGGATTTTGATGTAGTGCATCCTCATCTTGCCGCTGATGTGGGCGGTGATCTGGTGCCCGTTCTCGAGCTCCACGCGGAACATCGCGTTGGATAATGCCTCGACGATAGTGCCGTCTAATTCAATTGCTGTCTGTTTTGCCATATAAAATCTAATAATAACGTTTACCGGTTGTTGTTAAAAACTTGTCTAGTGTGATTCAATCCATCAGATGAACCTGTCACCGAGGACCTCCTTGATTCCATCAAAAGAGGAGAGGATGTCGGGCTTGCCGTGATGGATGGCAATCGTGTGCTCAAAGTGTGCACTGGGCTTGCGGTCGCGTGTGCGGGTGGTCCATCCGTCGCGCTCGGTGATGATGTTCTTGCCTCCCATGTTGATCATGGGCTCGATGGCAATCGTCATGCCGTTGCGCAGGAGGGGACCGGTGCCGCGTCGACCGTAGTTGGGCACCTCAGGATCCTCGTGCAGCTTGCGCCCCACTCCATGTCCAGTCATCTCGCGCACGACGCTGTAGTTGTGTCGCTCGCAGTACTGCTGGATGGCGTGTCCGATGTCACCGATGCGGTTGCCGGGCACGGCGTGCTCGATACCGATGTAGAGTGACTCCTTGGTGATGCGCAGGAGCTGCTTGGTTTCTTCGGCCACTTCACCGACACAGAAGGTGTAGGTGCTGTCGCCGTTGAACCCCTCGGGGGTGACGGCACCGCAGTCACAGGACACGATGTCGCCATCCTCGAGAACGTAGTTCGACGGAATGCCGTGCACTACAACCTCGTTGACCGAGGTGCAGAGCGTGGCGGGAAAGCCGTACAGCCCTTTGAAGCCGGGCGTGCAGCCTTGGGAATGAATATACTCCTCGGCGATTTGGTCGAGGCGCCTGGTGGTGACACCGGGAGCGACCCACTTGGCCACTTCGGCCAGTGCGCCTGCGACGACCAGGTTGGCCGCGCGCATCATCTCGATCTCTTCGTCAGTCTTGAGGTATATCATTGTGCTTGAATCAACTTAGTTGTTTTTAGCCGGTAACGCAATTGTTAGCGGGAACGGCCCTTGATTTTACCGGACTTCATCAGACCATCATAGTGATGCATCATCAGGTGGGTCTCGATCTGCTGGAGCGTGTCAAGAACTACACCGACGGTGATGAGCAACGACGTGCCACCGAAGAACTGGGCGAACTGCTGGTTGATGCCAAAGTAGCGGGCGAAAGCCGGCAGGATAGCAACGATACCGAGGAACAGTGAACCCGGCAGGGTGATGCGCGACATGATAGAGTCAAGGTACTCGGCGGTCTTCTTACCGGGCTTGATGCCGGGGATGAAACCGCTGTTCTTCTTCATCTCCTCGGCCATCTGAGTGGGTCGCACGGTGATGGCGGTGTAGAAGTAGGTGAAGAGGACAATCATGATAAAGTAGATCACGTTGTACCACCAACCATTCATGTCACCGAGGTTGCGGGATACCCAGCCAGCGATACCAGAGGCATCCTGGTTCTGGCCGAAACCGGCGAGGGTGATGGGGATGAACATGAGTGCCTGTGCAAAGATGATAGGCATCACGTTGGCAGCATTGACCTTCAAGGGGATGTACTGGCGTGCGCCACCATACTGCTTGTTACCGACAATGCGCTTGGCATACTGCACGGGGACCTTGCGGGTACCCTGGGTAAGCATGACTGCACCGGCAGTGACAAGGAACAGGACGATGATCTCGACGAGGAACATCACCAGACCACCCGAGGTATTCAGACGATTGGTAAACTCTTGAACGACAGCACCAGGGAAGCGGGCAAGAATACCCACCAAGATGATGATCGAGATACCATTGCCGATACCCTTGTCGGTAATCTTCTCACCGAGCCACATAATCATCATTGCGCCCGCGGTGAGCACAATCGAGAGGAATACCATCATGAACCAGCTCATCTCGGCCTGGCCACCGGCTGCACGCACCTGATACTGCAGGTTGAGCAGATAAGCGGGGGCCTGCACGATCAGGATGATGACGGTGAGGTAGCGGGTGTACTGGTTGAGCTTCATGCGGCCACTCTCACCCTCACGCTGCATCTTCTGGAAGCTGGGAAGTACCATACCCAGCAATTGGATAACGATCGAAGCGGTGATGTAGGGCATGATACCCAGTGCGAAGATTGAAGCCTGACCGAAGGCACCACCCGAGAACATGTCGAGCAGCTGCATCAGTCCACTGTCGGTGAACTTGCGCATAGCTTCGAGATCGTTGGGGTTGATACCGGGGAGCACCACATGGCATCCAAAGCGATAAATCACAATGAAGAGGAATGTGGTGACCAGGCGCTTGCGCAGGTCCTCAATCTTCCAGATGTTCTTTAATGTTTCAATAAGTTTCATCGTCGGGTTAGAGTTTTACGATTGAGCCACCGGCAGCGGTGATAATCTCCTCGGCCTTCTTGGAGAAGGCATGGGCTTCAACCTCAACTTTGCGGCTGAGCTGACCCTGGCCCAAAATTTTAACAAGTTGGTTCTTACGCACCATACCAGCCTGGAGCAGGTCGGCAACGGTGATTTTGTCGAGATTGTTCTTCTCGGCGAGAGCCTCGAGGACAGCCACGTTGATGGCCTTGTACTCGACGCGGTTAATGTTCTTGAAACCACCCTTGGGCACGCGACGCTGGAGAGGCATCTGGCCGCCTTCGAAGCCGACCTTCTGCTTGTAACCTGAGCGCGACTTTGCACCCTTGTGGCCACGGGTAGACGTACCTCCCTTGCCGGAGCCGGGACCGCGACCGATGCGTTGTTTCTTCTTATTTGAACCTACAGCAGGTTTTAAATCATGTAATTCCATAATGTTGTTTCTTGTTAATTGTGTTAAGAATTAATCAACATTGGTGACTTCCACCAGATGACGTACAGCGTTGACCATGCCCAGTACCTGAGGGGTAGCCTCGAGGGTAACGGTGTGGTTCAGTTTCTTGAGACCCAGAGCGTCGAGGGTCCTCTTTTGGCGAGCCGGACGATTGATGCGGCTTTTCACTTGTTTAATCTGTATCTTAGCCATAACTAGTAAACAAATATTTTAACCGTTAAACACCTTGTCCACAGTAACGCCGCGATAGTGAGCCACGATAGCCGGGCTGCGCATCTCGTCGAGAGCCTTGAGCGTGGCCTTCACGAGGTTGTGGGGGTTGCTCGAGCCCTTGGACTTACAAATAACATCGGTGACACCGACAGTCTCGAACACGGCACGCATAGCACCACCAGCCTTCACACCGGTACCGGCGCTAGCAGGCTTCATGATAATGCGGCTGCCGCCGAACTTGGCGACCACCTCGTGGGGGATGGTACCCTTGTGGATAGGGACCTTGATGAGGTTCTTCTTAGCGGCATCGGTACCCTTGGAGATAGCGGTGGTAACCTCATTGGCCTTACCCAGACCGTAACCGATAATGCCATTGCCGTCACCGACAACGACGATAGCGGCGAAGGTGAAAGTGCGACCACCCTTGGTAACCTTGGTGGTGCGGTTGATGGCAACCAGACGCTCCTTGAGTTCGGCGTCGGCAGCGATCTTTACTCGATTATTTTTCTTCAACATGATGATTCTTAAAATTTAAGTCCGCCTTTGCGTGCGCCGTCGGCCAACGATTTAACTCTACCATGGAACAGGAAACCGTTACGGTCAAACACGACCGTGGTGATGCCGGCCTCGATGGCCTTTTTGGCAACGGCTTCGCCCACCTTAGCGGCGATCTCGCTCTTGTTGCCCTCGGTGATTCCCTTAGAGGAAGCCGATACGAGGGTGTTGCCAGCGATGTCGTCGATGACCTGGGCATAAATTTGCTTATTGCTGCGGAAGACACACAGCCTGGGGCGCTCCGGGGTGCCACTGATGCGGCCACGGATGCGGGCCTTGATCTTGTTTCTTCTATCAGATTTGGATATCATAGTCGTTTCCTTTCTCTTAATTACTTGGCTGCTGCCGTTTTACCAGACTTACGACGAATAACTTCGCCAACAAACTTAACACCTTTACCCTTGTAAGGCTCGGGCTTGCGGAAGGAGCGGATCTTGGCGCAGATCTGGCCAAGGAGCTGCTTGTCACAGGACTCGAGGGTGATGAGCGGGTTCTTGTTGCGCTCGGTCTTGGCGTCAACCTTGACCTCGGGCGGCATCTTCAAGTAGATGGCGTGCGAGTAACCCAGAGCCAGCTCGAGTACTTGACCGTTGCTGGTGGCGCGGTAACCGACACCGACGATTTCCAATTCTTTCTTGAAACCCTCGCTCACGCCGACAACCATGTTGTTGATCAGCGCACGGTACAGACCGTGCTGAGCGCGTGACTCGCGATTGTCATCGGGGCGGGTCACCTTGATTTCGTTGTTCTCGATCTCCACCTTGATGTTGGGGTTGAGGGTCTGCTTGAGCTCGCCCTTGGGGCCCTTGACGGTGAGAACGTTATCCTTCTGTTCAACAGTTACGCCAGCGGGGATGGCGATGTGCAATTTACCAATTCTTGACATAGCGCTGTTCCTCCATTAATAAACGTAACACAATACTTCGCCACCGATCTTCTGGTTCTTGGCCTCCTTGTTGGTCATAACACCCTTGGAAGTCGAGATGATGGCAATACCTAAACCATTGAGCACGCGGGGCATGTCCTTGTAGCCAGTGTACTGGCGCAGGCCGGGCCTTGAGACGCGTGTGAGGCACTTGATGGCGCTAACGTGGTCAACGTTGTCATACTTGAGCGCGATCTTGATGGTGCCACGGGGAGAGTTCTCTTCCTCGACGAACTTGTAGTTCAGGATGTAACCCTGGTCGAAGAGAATCTTGGTGATCTCCTTTTTGAGCTTGGAAGAAGGGATTTCAACGACACGGTGCTGTGCCTTGATCGCATTCCTCAATCTAGTCAGATAATCTGCAATAGGATCTGTCATTACTGTAAGTTGTTTAAATTGATTCGACGTTGTCGAACAATATTTAATACTGTGAAAATTGTTTTTAAAAGATAAAGTGGTTTGAAATTACCAACTGGCCTTGTGGACACCGGGAATCAGACCGTTAGAAGCCATCTCGCGGAAGTTGATGCGCGAAATGCCGAACTGGCGCATGTACCCCTTGGGGCGTCCTGACATCTTGCAGATGTTGTGCAGGCGCACGGGAGAAGCGTTGCGGGGCAGTTTCTGGAGAGCCTCATAGTCGCCGTCCTTCTTGAGCTGAGCGCGCTTGGCGGCATACTTAGCGACGAGGCGCTCACGCTTGGCCTGGCGGGCTTTCATTGATTCTTTTGCCATAATTGTCTTGTCAATTATTTGTTGTTAAACGGGATTCCGAATTCCTTGAGCAGGGCGTAGCCTTCCTCGTCGGTCTTGGCAGTGGTGACGAAGGTGATGTTCATACCGGTCATCTTGGTCACGTTGTCGATGTTGATCTCGGGGAAGATGATCTGCTCGGTCACGCCTACGGTGTAGTTGCCACGGCCATCGAGCTTGCCGTTGACACCCTTGAAGTCGCGGATACGCGGCAGGGCGATGCGGATGAAGCGCTCCATGAACTCGTACATGCGGTCACGACGCAGGGTCACGCGTACGCCGATAGGCATTTTCTTGCGGACCTTGAAGTTGGAGATATCCTTCTTCGAGAGCGTCTGCACGGCCTTCTGGCCGGTGATGGCGGTGAGCTCGTTGATAGCGGTTTCAATGATCTTCTTGTCCTGGGTAGCGTCACCCAGACCCTCGTTGAGGACGATCTTGACCAGACGCGGGATCTGCATCGGGGTGCTGTAGTTGAATTGCTTCATCAGCGCGGGAGCGATCTTCTCGTCATATTGTTTTTTCAGCGTTGTACTCATTACTTAATCTCCTCTCCGGTTTTTTTAGAATAACGAACAGTTTTGCCATTCTCGTCCTTCCTGAAACCCACGCGGGTGGGCTTGGGGTCGCGGCCGCTCTTGGGGTCAACGACAGCCAGGTTGCTCAGGTGGATGGGGGCTTCCTTCTTGATGATGCCGCCCTGGGGGGCCTTGGCATTGGGCTTGGTGCTCTTGGACACGATGTTCACGCCCTCAACGATAGCCTTACCCTCCTCGGGCAGGATGTTCAGGACTCGTCCGGTCTTGCCCTTGTCGTCGCCGGCAAGAACATAGACGGTGTCACCCTTCTTGATTTTTAACTTAGCCATATAATGTTGATGCTATTTTAAAAGTGATGATGTTAAAGAACCTCGGGAGCGAGCGAAACGATCTTCATGTTGGTGGCGCGCAGCTCACGGGCTACGGGGCCGAAGATGCGCGTTCCGCGCAGCTCACCGGTATTAGTGAGCAATACACAGGCGTTGTCGTCGAAGCGGATGTAGGAGCCGTCCTGACGGCGGATTTCCTTGCTGGTGCGTACAACGACTGCCTTGGAAACGGTACCCTTCTTCACCTCTGAAGCGGGGATAGCCTTCTTAACGGTGACCACGATGATGTCACCCACCGAAGCGTAGCGTCGTCCTGAGCCGCCCAGCACCTTGATGCAGAGGACTTCCTTGGCGCCGCTGTTGTCGGCAACGGTCAATCTACTTTCAGTCTGTATCATAATCTGTAATTACTTCGCTTTTTCGATGATTTCAACTAATCTCCACCTCTTGGTCTTGCTCAACGGGCGGGTCTCCATCAGGCGCACGGTGTCACCGACGTTGCACTCGTTGTTCTCGTCATGAGCGTGGTACTTCTTGGTCTTGTTGACAAACTTGCCATAGATTGGGTGTTTCTCCTTCCACTTGATGGTCACAGTGATGGTCTTGTCACCCTTGTTGCTGGAAACAACCCCAATCCTCTCTTTTCTTAAATTACGTTTTTCTTCCATTGTATCGGTTGTTGGGATTATTTGTTCTTGAGTTCACGTGCACGGATCTCGGTCTTGATACGCGCGATCAGCTTCCTGTCAAGCGTAATCTTGGCCGGATTATCGAGCGGGGAAATCGTGTGCTGGATCTTCTCCTGGATGTACTCTTTCTGCACCTGGTCGAGACGATCCTGCAATTCCTTATCGGTCAGTTCCTTGATATTTTCCTTTTTCATAATACGGTCAGATATTAAACGAGTTGAGTGGGATCATAGTCGCGGCGAACGACGAACTTAGTAGCCACGGGGAGCTTCTGGGCTGCGAGGCGGAGGGCTTCCTTGGCGATGTCATAACTTACACCATCGACCTCGATGAGGATGCGGCCGGGGTGTACAGGAGCGACGTAACCTGCTACATCACCTTTACCTTTACCCATGCGGACATCGGCAGGCTTGCGGGTGTAGGGCTTGTCGGGGAAGATGCGCAACCAGATCTGTCCCTGGCGCTGCATGTAACGTGTCACGGCGACACGGGCGGCCTCGATCTGACGAGCGGTGATCCACTTGCTCTCGAGGGTCTTGATTCCGAAGGAGCCAAACGCGAGCTGGTTGCCGCGCTTGCTGTACTGGCGAGGATGCCCGTCACTAGGACGACGATATCTTAATCTCTTAGGTTGTAACATTTTTAATTTCGTTTTTTAAAGTCACACTTCAATTGCTGGTTGTGACTGGGTTTAACGATTGTTGTTTCTCTTGCCACCGCGGAAACCACGACGCTCGCCGCGCTCTCCACCACGACCGCCGCCGCTGCGACGCTCATTGGCATTGTTGGCAAAGTTGGGGGCAAGGTCGCGCTTGCCATAGACCTCACCGCGGCAGATCCACACCTTCACGCCGATGACACCAACCTTGGTGTGTGCGGGCACGAGTGCGTAGTCGATATCGGCACGGAGGGTATGCAGCGGCGTGCGTCCTTCCTTAAACATCTCGCTGCGGCGCATCTCGGCGCCATTCAGACGACCCTTGACCTGGATCTTGATGCCCTCGGCACCCATGCGCATGGTGCTGGCGATAGCCATCTTCACGGCACGGCGGTAGGCGATCTTACCTTCGATCTGGCGAGCCACGTTAGCGGCTACGAGCTGAGCATCGAGCTCGGGGCGCTTCACCTCGTGGATGTTGATCTGGACGTCCTTGTTGGTGAGCTTCTTGAGCTCTTCCTTGAGGGTCTCGACCTCAGCACCCTGCTTGCCGATGATGACACCGGGGCGGGCGGTGCAGATGGTGATGGTGACGAGCTTGAGCGTGCGCTCAATCACGATGCGGGCGACACTAGCATTAGCAAGACGCTCGTTGAGATACTTGCGGATCTTGTCATCCTCTAACAGGGTATCTCCATATTTGCGGCCACCGAACCAGTTGGAGTCCCAACCGCGGATGATGCCTAAACGATTGCTGATTGGATTAACTTTCTGTCCCATTTCGTCTTATGCGTCTTTATCTTTGTTAATAGTGTCCACGTAGATGGTCACGTGGTTAGAACGTTTGCGGATGCGGTAACCGCGGCCCTGGGGGGCGGGGCGGAGGCGCTTGAGCATAGGAGCTGCGTCGACGGTGATGGTCTTGATGTAGAGGTCACCGCTCTCGGCCTTCTTGCCATTCTTCTGTTCCCAGTTGCTGATGGCAGACTTGAGGAGCTTCTCGACATCGGTGGCAGCCTGCTTGTTAGAGAAGTGCAGGAGGCCGAGTGCCTTGAAGACTTCGACACCGCGTACCATGTCGGCCACGAGGCGCATCTTGCGGGGCGAGCTGGGAATGTTGCGCAACTTAGCGAAGGTCTCGTTGCTGCGAGCTTCCTTCTTCAAGTTAGCTGATTCTCTTTTTCTTTTACCCATTGTATTTAATTCTTTTTTGTTCTAGAAAACGTTAAATAATCCCGGGCCCATTATTTCTTGTTGTTGCCGCTGTGTCCACGGAAGGTGCGGGTGGGGGCGAACTCGCCCAGCTTGTGACCGACCATGTTCTCGGTAACATACACGGGAATAAACTTGTTGCCATTGTGAACGGCGAAAGTGTGTCCCACGAATTCGGGAGCGATCATGGATGCGCGCGACCAGGTCTTGATAACGCTCTTCTTGCCACTCTCGTTCATGGCGTCAACCTTCTTCTCCAGTTTCACGCTGATGTAAGGGCCTTTTTTTAATGAACGACTCATAATTAATCGAATTTAATCAAATTACTTCTTTCTTCTTTCAATGATGTACTTCCCATGGGGTGATCAACGGGGTTCATAACGACACCGCGGTTGTGGGGGCGGCGTCCGAGCCAGCGTGAGCGGCCGGCCTTACCGGACTGCTCGAGGGCGTGGTCGCTGTTACCAACGACACCCACGGTGGCCTTGCAGGCAGCGAGGACCTTACGGGTCTCGCCCGAGGGTAATTTGATGATTGCGTAGCTACCCTCGCGGCTGGTGAGCTGGGCGAAGGTGCCGGCTGCACGTGCCATAGCGGCACCCTGACCGGGACGCAACTCGATGTTGTGAATTAAAGTACCAACAGGAATCTTACTCAGTGGAAGCGCGTTTCCCACTTCGGGGGCCACGTTCTCACCGCTCTCGATCGTTGCACCCACCTCAAGTCCGTTGGGGGCAATGATGTAAGCTTTGTAGCCGTCTGCGTAGTAGAGCAGAGCGATGCGAGCCGAACGGTTGGGATCGTACTCGATGGCCTTTACTACTGCCGGCACACCGTCTTTGTTCCTCTTGAAGTCGATCAGGCGGAGTTTGCGCCTGTGACCGCCTCCACGATAACGGGCGGTGAGGTGACCCTCGTTGTTGCGACCGCCGGTGGAGCGCTTGCCGACCGTAAGAGACTTCTCTGGTGTACGCTTAGTGATCTCGTCAAATACACCAATAACTTTGTGTCTTTGCCCCGGTGTTGTGGGCTTCAATTTTCTTACTGCCATGTTTATTATAAGTTACTATAGAAATCAATAGTTTGTCCTTCGGCAATGGTAACGACAGCCTTCTTGAAGGCGACGGTCTTGCCCTTAATGATACCGCTCTTGGTATAGCGCTGCTTGTTCTTGCCGCCATAGTTCATGGTGCTCACGTCAATGACCTTGACGTCGTAGAGCTTCTCGATGGCGTCCTTGATCTGATACTTGTTAGCATCGGGGGATACCTTGAACGTGTAACGGTTACCCTTCTCGGTAATGGCGTTGGCCTTCTCGGTCACAACGGGAATAATCTGAATGCTATCCATTGTATGTCCTCCTTTACTTTAAGTTGTTAAGCATCTCGACCGAGCTCTCGGTAACGAGAATCATGCGGTTGTCAAGCACGCGGTAGGTGTTGATGTCGCTGGCGGTTACCACACTGGCGGTGGGGACGTTGCGCAGTGACAGATACAGGTTGCGCTCCTGGCCAGCCAGGACGAGCAGCAGTTTCTGACCCTCGAGCTTGAGGTTGCGGGTAATGTTGACGAATTCCTTGGTCTTGGGGGCGTCGAACTTGATGTCCTCGATGACCATGATCTGGTTGTTCTGAGCCTTGTAGGTCAGCGCCGAGCGGCGGGCCAGAGCCTTCATCTTCTTGTTCAGCTTGAAGCTGTAGTTGCGGGGACGGGGACCGAACACGCGACCACCACCATGGAACAGCGGAGACTTGATGTCACCGTGACGGGCACCGCCGCCACCTTTCTGGCGACCGAGCTTCTTGGTCGAGCCAGCGATTTCACTTCTCTCTTTGGACTTGTGGGTACCCTGGCGCTTGTTGGCCATGTACTGCTTCACATCGAGATATACGACATGCTCGTTAGGCTCGGCGATGGCGAAAATCTCGTCGTTCAGGGTCACCTTGCGGCCGGTATCCTCACCCTTGATGTTATATACTGAGAGTTCCATTATTACATTTCGATAATTACGATTGAACCTTTGCTGCCCGGTACTGAGCCTTTAACCATGAGAAGATTGTTCTCGGGCAATACTTTAATCACTTGCAGGTTTTGAGCGGTGTCTGACCAACGCCTCCGAAACCGTGGCGCTTCACAACGCCCTGGAAGCCCTTACCCTTAGATGTGCCGATTACATCAACAAATTCAACATCGTTGAGCATCTCCACGGTGAACTCGTCACCAGCCTTGTGCTCTCCATCAAATCCTTTGAACTCGGCCAAGAATCTTTGCGGTTTCACTCCGGCTTTCTTGAAGTGACCGGCCATGGGCTTGGTGGTGTGCTTGTCCTTCTTCTCGACAAAACCCAGCTGCAAAGCCTCGTAACCGTCGTTTTCAACAGTCTTGACTTGAGTGACAACGCAAGGACCTACTTCGATAACAGTGCACGGCACGTTCTTGCCGTCGGCACTGAATACGGATGTCATTCCGATTTTCTTTCCTAATAATCCTGGCATTTCTCTTGAAATTTTAAAATTACTGTTTGTTAATGCTTGTTTTTAACTCGTCTTGTTCAATCTCTTGTACTACACCTTGATCTCTACCTCAACTCCGCTGGGCAACTCAAGCTTCATCAGTGCGTCAACAGTCTTAGCAGTGGAGCTGTAGATGTCGATGAGACGCTTGAAGGATGCCAGTTGGAACTGTTCGCGGGACTTCTTGTTGACAAAAGTCGAACGGTTCACGGTGAAGATACGCTTGTGGGTGGGCAGGGGGATAGGACCGCTAACCACGGCGCCAGTGCTCTTCACTGTGCGCACGATCTTCTCAGCCGATTTGTCGACCAAGTTGTGATCGTAACTTTTCAATTTAATTCTAATCTTCTGGCTCATATTATTTAATAATGTGAAATTGTATTATTGCAATAATTCGACGTGACCGAGGCATTCACTCAGGACCTTGATGGCAATCGGGGTGGCCACCGGTGCGAAGTGCGAGAACGACATCGTGCTCGTGGCGCGACCGCTGGTGATGTTGCGCAGGGCGGTAACGTAGCCGAACATCTCGGCGAGCGGGGTGCTGGCCTTAACGATGCGGGCACCGCTGCGTGCGCTCTCCATTCCCTCAACCTGTGCGCGACGCTTGTTCAGGTCGGCAATGACATCGCCCATGTTCTCCTCGGGAGTCACCACTTCGAGCTTCATCATCGGCTCGAGCAGCACGGGGCGCGCCTTGCGGCAAGCGCTGCGGTAGGCCTGCATGGCACAGAGCTCGAAACTCAGGCTGTCGCTGTCCACGGGGTGGTAGCTGCCGTCAAGCACGGTAACCTTGAGGCTCTGAAGGGGGAAGCCGGCGAGCACACCGCTGCGCATGGCATTCTTGAATCCCTTCTCGATGCTGGGCATGTACTCCTTGGGGATATCACCACCCTTAACCTCGTTGACAAACTGCAGTGTGCCGTCAAAGTCTTCGTCAATAGGCTCGACGCGGCATTCGATGTCGGCAAACTTGCCGTGACCGCCGGTCTGCTTCTTGAACACTTCACGCACGGTGGCAGCCTGCGAGATGGCCTCCTTGTAGGAAACCTGGGGGCGACCCTGGTTGCACTCTACCTTGAACTCGCGGCGCAGGCGGTCGAGGATGATGTCCAAGTGCAACTCACCCATTCCGCGGATGATGGTCTGGCCGGTTTCCTCGTTGCTCTCGACCTGGAAGGTGGGGTCTTCCTCGGCAAGCTTTGCCAGACCCACAGCCATGCGGTCAAGGTCGTTCTGCGTCTTGGGCTCGACAGCGATGCCGATGACGGGCTCGGGGAAGTCCATGGCCTCGAGGGCGATGGCGGTCTCCTTGCTGCTGCACAGGGTGTCACCCGTGTGCACGTCCTTGAAACCGACTCCGGCGCCGATGTCACCGCAACCGATCACCTCCATCGGGTTCTGGCGGTTGCTGTGCATCTGGAACAGGCGAGACACGCGCTCCTTGGCTCCGGTGCGCACGTTGTACACCTGGGTACCGGCGTTGAACTGGCCCGAATACACGCGGAAGAACACGAGGCGTCCCACATAGGGGTCGGTGGCAATCTTGAACACCAGTGCGCACAGGGGCTCCTCAAACACGGGCTTGCGGGTGATCACCTTGTCGGGATCGTTGGCGTCCACACCCTTGACCTCGCCAGCGTCGGCGGGGCTGGGCAGGTAAGCACACACGGCGTCGAGCAGTGTCTGCACGCCCTTGTTCTTGAACGAGCTGCCGCACAGCACGGGAACCATGTTGCGGTCCAGCGTGGCCTTGCGCAGAGCGCTCTTGATCTCCTCAACGGTGATCGAGTCGGGATCGTCAAAGTACTTGGTCATGAACTCGTCGTCAAACTCGGCGAGCGACTCAAGCATCTTGTCGCGGTACTCATTGACCTCGTCAACCATGTCGGCGGGGATGTCGGCGGTCTCGTACTCGGCACCGAGAGTCTCGTCATGCCAGTAGAGTGCCTGCATCGTCACCAGGTCAACGACGCCCTTGAAGTTCTCCTCAGCACCAATGGGCAGCTGAATGGGGCAAGGATTGGCCCCCAAGACTTCGCGGATCTGGCGCACTACGTCAAGGTAGTTGCAGCCCACACGGTCCATCTTGTTCACATAGGCAATGCGAGGCACCTCATACTTGTCGGCCTGACGCCACACGGTCTCGCTCTGGGGCTCTACACCGCCCACAGCGCAGAAGGTGGCGATAGCGCCATCCAGCACGCGCAGTGAGCGCTCCACCTCGACGGTGAAGTCCACATGCCCCGGAGTGTCGATGAGGTTGATCTTGTACTTGCTACCGTCATAGTTCCAGAAGGCGGTGGTAGCAGCGCTGGTGATGGTGATTCCCCTCTCCTGCTCCTGCTCCATCCAGTCCATGGTGGCGGTACCCTCATGAACCTCTCCCATCTTATGGGTAAGGCCCGTGTAGTACAAGATCCGCTCCGATGTGGTGGTCTTGCCAGCATCAATGTGTGCCATGATGCCGATGTTACGAGTATATTTCAGCTGTGCGTCGGTGCCCATTTCAGTTCCCGTCGTCGCTAAATCAGAATCTAAAGTGAGCGAATGCGCGGTTAGCCTCGGCCATGCGGTGCATGTCCTCTTTGCGCTTGAATGCGCCACCCTGCTCGTTATAAGCGTCCATGATTTCAGCAGCCAGCTTGTCGGCCATAGTCTTGCCGCCACGCTTGCGAGCGAAAATGATCATGTTCTTCATTGAAACCGACTCTTTGCGGTCGGGGCGGATTTCGGTGGGCACCTGGAAGGTTGCACCACCCACGCGACGGGACTTCACCTCCACCTGAGGGGTGATTTTCTCCAACGCGGCTTTCCAGATTTCGAGAGGGGTCTTCTCTTCACTAGCCATCTTCTTGCCCACGAGTTCAAGGGCACTGTAGAAGATACGGTAAGACGTGTTCTTCTTACCATCATACATCAAGTGGTTGACGAACTTAGTCACGCGTACGTCACCGAACTTAGGATCGGGGAGAATGATCCGTTTTTTTGGCTTAGCCTTTCTCATTTTTCTTTACACAATTGTAGTTTTAAGTCTGCTTGGTTGTCTTTTGCTTTGTTCTTCAACGCCCGCCGCTGCGGCGCGTTTACTCAACCAAATGAATCAATCCAATGAAACTGAAAACTAAGTTTGAAATTAATTTTTCTTGTTTGAATTGTTCTAGTAAGTCAGGGCCTTAATGCGTCTACTGTCTTATTTTTTCTTCTTGGGACGCTTGGCACCGTACTTGCTGCGGCGCTGGGTGCGGCCTTCAACACCGGCGGTGTCGAGAGTGCCACGGATGATGTGGTAGCGAACACCGGGAAGGTCCTTAACGCGTCCACCGCGTACCATGACGATCGAGTGCTCCTGCAGGTTGTGGCCCTCACCAGGGATGTAAGAGTTCACCTCTTTACCGTTGGTCAAGCGCACACGTGCAACCTTGCGCATAGCCGAATTCGGCTTCTTGGGCGTGGTCGTGTAAACACGAACGCATACACCGCGACGCTGCGGACACGAGTCCAGGGCGGGCGATTTGCTGGTCGATTCCAGCGCTGTGCGGCCTTTTCTTACTAATTGCTGAATAGTAGGCATCTTACGTTTTTGTTTTAAATTAATTTTTTAGTTTGTATTTCAGTTCTTGCTCCTTGCGGAATTGGCACCTAATCTATCACGTTATCAAGCGGTTAGACCTCATTTTTGGACCAATCGGCGCAAAAAAGCGATGCAAAATTACACACTTTTTTCCACATAGCCAAACTTTCGACTTATTATTTTTTATATATAATGTAAAACGCAATTCACTGACACACAGCAAAGTAAGCATAATACCATAGTTTTCAGGCACTTGAAAAGGTGCAAATAATTACGAAACTTCACATCATTTAACATCATTTAACTGAAAAATGCCCGTTTTTAGGGTAAAATCACTACCGGAGCACGCCTCAACCCTACCCTTTTCCACAGCGGCTGTAGCGCTTTCACGGCTAACAACACACCTCTCAACAACAGTAGATTCTTTAGGCAATCATATAGCTGTTGGCCCTGAAAGTTTTTTATTGCTAATTTCGCTAATGAGACTAATTTCACGAAAAAATAAAAATCTATTCGTATAAAATTTGATAAATTCGTGTAATTGGCTTCGCCGAGCTAAAGGTTCGCTTAGCCCCGCAGGGTTTTGGGCCAACTGATATATCGTTCCCATCCTTTAAGACAAAACGCAATTACACATTATATATAATATATAGAACAGCTGCATGCCTTTAAGTGTGGACGGCAATCTCGGCAATCATCATCTTGACATCAGTTCCAGGGGCAACATTGCTCCGCAGCCGGTATAGCATCACACGCCCTCCGTTTCCGCATCGTTACGAGGCGCCACAGCCCAATGTTGGGACCTGATCACTGCTTCTGGCCAACTCACACCAGAATAGCCAAATCTCATGTATATTGCCCCCAAATCGAGCGACAATTGATATTAAAGTATCAATTTAGATATAGTATATTAAGTATTTTATTTATTGATAAATAATATCCACAATAACTATTAAAAAGCATTCCTAAAAACCAGGTGGTGACGATGCCTTAAACATCTCCACCACCCTTAAGCTATCATTTTTTAGATATTTACTTTAAAACATATTCTATAATCAACTATCATTTAAATGATTTACATTAATCAGTATTATCTTCTAACAGGTGATTAAAGAAACGGAAATTCTGTTCACGCATCATCAGTTGACGGGGCATCGGTTATTGCTTTAAGTCCCTTGGGATTGAGGATTTTCATGTACTCCTCATAGGAGATGAAGCGGCCACCCATCGACTTGAGATGCGCTGTCTCAAGCTGGCAGTCTATCATCTTGATCCCGATGCTATGTAAACGTTGCGCCAGGCAAATCAGAGCCAATTTAGAGGTGTTAGGCTCTCGTGAGAACATGCTCTCGCCGATGAAAGCATTGGGCATCGACATCCCATAGAGGCCTCCGGCAAGATCTCCCTCCTTGTTCCATACCTCGACACTGACCGCATAGCCCAACAGGTGCATATCGGTGTAGGCTTCCATAACCTGCTCGCCGAGCCATGCTCCGTCGGAGTAATAACGACCGTTCACTTCGCTACACCCTTTGATAACTCCCTCAAAATCACGATTGAAGGTCACGCGATACTCGCCTTTGTTCATCAGCGTGCGCATGGAGTGTGAAATATGGACCGCGTCGGTGAAAATCACAAAGCGCTGCAAGGGGCAATACCATGCTGGACACGGCCAATCACGGAATGAGAACCACGGGAAAATGCCGTAGTTGTAAGCCAGCAGCAGCCAGTCCTCGTTCAGTTCGCCTCCGATGGCAAGCAAACCATCGGGCTCACCCAGACGCGGATCAGGGAAAGCAATCTCATCAGTTAGTTGAAACACCATCGCTCTACCCTATTTCTTCATTACCAATCTCGTCGATTACACACTCGCCACCCTGCTTGAGCGGGCCAAAGAGGATGTCACGCACCAACCTGGTCTTGAGACGGTTGTGAATCACACGATCCATCTCGCGCGCGCCATATTCCTTGCTGTAACCCTCCTGCAGCAGCTGCTCCCTGGCCTTGTCGCCCAACTTGAGCGTTACGCCCTTGGCACTGAGCATCGTCTGCAACTCACGCAGTTTCTTGTCCAGAATCAGTCCTGCCATGGTGTGATCCATGTCATTGAACACGACAATCGACGACAGGCGGTTGATGAATTCGGGCTTGAAAGTTTTCTTTACCTGCTTGAGCATCGCCTGGCCGGCGGTAACGCTCGAGGCAAAGCCGACCGAAGCCTGGTGGGCAAACTGGGCTCCGGCGTTGCTGGTCATGATGAGCACCACGTTGCGGAAGACCGCCTTGCGTCCCTTATTGTCGCTCAGGGTGCCGTAGTCCATCACCTGGAGCAGCAGGTTGAAGACATCGTCGTGGGCCTTCTCTATCTCGTCGAGCAGCAGCACGCAGTCAGGATGCTTGCGCACGGCATCGGTCAGCAGTCCGCCATCCTCATAGCCCACATAGCCCGCCGGCGAACCGATGAGCTTGGCGACAGTGTGCTTCTCAACATACTCGCTCATATCAAAGCGTACGAGCTCCACGCCCATCTCACGGGCCAACACGCGTGCCACCTCGGTCTTGCCCACACCCGTTGGGCCGACAAACAGCAGTGACGCCAGCGGCTTGTTCTCGTCGGTGAGTCCAGCCTTGGACATCTGCACGGCCTCGACCACTTGCTTGACGGCAGCATCCTGGCCGTAGATGTTGGCCATGATGCGCGGCTCCAAGGTTTCGAGCTTGTCGTTGTCCTCCTCGTCCATGGTCAGCGAATCGACCTTGGCAATGCGGGCAAGCACGCTGGCGATGAGCGCCTTATCCACACGGCGGCTCTCATCGGGCTTGCGGTTCATCTGCACCCATGCACCGGCCTCGTCGATGAGGTCGATGGCCTTGTCGGGCAGATAACGGTCGGTGATGTGGCGAGCACTGCCCGTAACAGCGAACTCCAATGCATCGTCGTCATACTCCACATGATGGAACGCCTCGTAGCCCGGCTTGAGCATCTGCACGATCTTCAAAGTCTCGTCGATGCTCGGCTCGTCAATGGCCACCTGCTGGAAACGGCGCATCAACCCCTTGTTGCGCATGATGTAGCGGTTGTATTCCTCGTAGGTCGTTGCCCCGATGAAGCGCACCTTGCCGCCCTCGAGATAGGGCTTGAGCAGATTGCTGGCGTCCATCGAGCCTTCACCGGTCTGGCCTGCGCCCACGATATTGTGGATTTCATCGATATAAAGGATGGCCCCTTTTTCGGCGGCAACACCCTTCATGACCATCTTGAGACGCTTCTCAAAGTCGCCGCGGTATTGCGTTCCGGCGATGAGTGACCCGAGGTCAAGCTGATAAATCCTGACATTCCTCAACGACTCGGGGACATTAGCGTCCTCGATGCGCTGCGCTAAGCCATAGACGATAGAGGTCTTGCCCACGCCAGGCTCTCCGATGTGCAACGGGTTGTTCTTGTCCTTGCGGCACAGTACTTGGACGGTACGGTCAAGTTCGGCCTCACGCCCGATGAGTGGATTGTGGTCAGCCAGATGGTCATTGATGCACAGCACATAATCCCGCCAAGAGCCAGAAGCAGCGCTCCTGTCAGTTCCTGGACCAATCATACTGCCTTCGGTGTCATCATCGTCATCATCATCTATAATGGGGTCATCCAAGAAGGGGAAATCGTCCTCATCGTCATCTGAAATTCCAGTCCCGTCATCTTCAGATTCCTCCTGATTGCAGGCATCGGTCAGGTAACGCATGAACTCGCCCTTACTGGCCTTCTCGACGAGGACATGGAGACTGTTGGCGGCATAAGAGTCCTTCAATTCGTACAGCACATGCATCAAATGAGGAATATCAGCCTCCTCAATGGATGCTGATGCACAGTGAAGATCTAACTCCTTCAGCAGTACTTGATATTGATAGGAAAGCATGACTTGGGTCGTATCATCATCGTCGGGGATGCGCTCCATGTCGTAGACGCGCTCACGCACTTTTTTGGCGACCTCACAGATGACGGGAACCGATGATACATGGTTGAGTGCCTCCATCACCTTGGAATTGCTGAACGCCATCATCAGGATATGCTCGGGGGTAACAATCCGAGACCTGTTCAAGCTGGCCAATGAGATTGCACCGGTCAAGATATCATCGAGTGCAGTGGTGTATTTCAGTTCCATAATCCGATTTAATGTTGTGACAAATTAATAATTGTTCTGTTTATTCTGGTATACATACTATTTTCAACGGATAGCCCTCGTCTCGGGCCATTGCAGTAGCTACGGCAGCCTTGGTCATCGCCACATCATAGGTGTACACGCCCACCACGGCCTGACCCTCGCGGTGCACCTTGAGCATCAGCAGGATCGCGTCGTTGGCGGGTTTGCCGAAGACCACCTGCAGCACATGGGCAACAAACTCCATCGTCGTGAAGTCGTCGTTATAAAAGATCACCTTGTACTGACGCGGTTCCTCGATAAGAACTCGCTCGCGGGTTTTAGTGCCGATGCCTGTACCCTGCTGGTTTTTGTCTGCCATGATTAGGATGCTTTGATAATTACTGAATGCAAATATAGCTATTATTTTTGACAAATGCAAGTATTGTGCCATCTGCCAGCATGTCATTGCCCAAAATACTATCCTGCTATGAGCACTACAGTTTTACAAAAGGATTTGATAAATTGAGTTTTTTCAGGCGCCAAAACCAATAATTATCAAAAATATCGTAAATTTGCGGTGCATGAGGAGATTCTTGAATGGAATAGCACAACCTGCCGACAGGATGCGCATGCTGAAACCGCTGCGCATGTTGGCTGTAATCCTGTTGCTTGTCCTGTGCCAGCCCATGTGGGGCGAGGACATCGACTCGCTGTATCAGGTTTTCCTGACCGCCGACGATGCCCATCGTGTGAAAATCGTGAACACGGTTTCCAAGACGTTACATGACAGCGACATCACCGACTCGTTGTACCAGTGCAACAAGAATACCCGCCCGGCCATGGTCGATGCAATGATGCACTACCTGCTGGCCGAATACCTGTTCAACGAGGGTGAATATGACGAGGCCCTGGAGGTGGGAACTACCGCCAGAAACCTCATGGCCAAGGAGAAAGCCAGCAAACTGCAAAGCGACGTGCTGGGACTCGTGAGCAGCGCCCAGTTCAGGGTGGGCAGTCTGGACGAGTCACTCAAAACACTGCTCGAAGCCTATAAGGTGGACAAGGAACTGGGTGACGACAAGCTCATCAGCAGCGACCTGAACTCGCTAGCAGCCATATATATGGCTGTGCAGCAGCCCGAGCCAGGCATCAAGTACATCGAGAAGGCCATCGCACTCGAGCGCAAGATGAGACGGCCCGACCGCCTGGCCATCAGATTGGGATTGGGTGCAGAGCTGCACTTGATGAACAATGAGCCCGACAAGGCCATGGAAATGATCAATGAGGCCTATGAACTGGACAAGCGCAACGGCAAGGACGAGAAAGCTGCGGTGAGACTCATCGTCAAGGCATCCATCCTGCAGCACCAGAACCGCATCGATGAGGCCCACAAGACGTTGCTCAAAGCGCTCCCCGTGCTTGAGCAATCGACCAATACCTATTCGCTCGCCGACTGCTACAACCAGCTGGGAGCCGTGACCGACAAGCTGGGCGACCGCAAGACCGCCATGGAATACTACAAGAAAGCCCTGGCGCTGAGCATCAAGAGCGGTTCGCCCAAGACCGAGCGCGATGCCGAGCGCGGCCTGTGGGAGACCATGCGCGACGATAATCCAAGTGTCGCCATGCTGCATCTGGAGCGCTACACGGCCTTGACCGACTCGATGTACAACAAGATGGCACTGGTACGCACCGAGGTCATGGAAGCGACTACCAAGTATATCGAGCAGACCGAACTCAACGAGAACACCCACCGGATGGGCCGCCTGATACAGTGGGTTGCCATCATCTTTGCCATCATGATGGCGGTGATGATTGCAGGACTGTTCTACGCCTGGCGCAAGAGCAAAGGGGCCCTGGACCTGCAACGGCAAACCCAAGCCATGCGTGACCGTTTTTTCACCAATATCACCAATGAGCTGGAGACCCCGCTCACCGTTATCATGAATGCCGGCCACCAACTGCAAGATGCCGGGAAAATGAGCGCCGAGGAGAGCAAGCGCACTGGAGAGATCATTGTCAACCACGGCAACAACATGCTCACACTCGTTAACAAGATGCTCGACCTGGAGAAGGTGAAATCGGCTGTCCAGCAACCTGAGCTCAAGACTGGAGACGTCGTGATGTTTGTGCGCCTGCTTGTCGAGAATTTCACCAACGATGCGCACTGCAAGCTCATTACACTGGACTTCAATTCGCCCATGACATCGTGGATGGTAGAATTTGCTCCTGACTACATTCGACGCATCGGCCATGCCCTCATCTCAAACGCCCTGAAATATACGCCCCGCAATGGCAACGTTACCGTCAGCCTCGCTGCCATCGAGCCGGGCAAAATGCGCCTGATCGTCAGCGATACCGGCAAGGGAATACCCACTGAGGAGATCGGGCGCATTTTTGAGCCCATGTATCAGTCCATCAACGGGGATGACGATGGTGTAGGTACGAGCATGGATTTATCGCTTGTCAACCAACTCGTCAAGTCATTACACGGCACCGTCACGGTCGAGAGTAAGCCCAATCAAGGCACGAAGTTTATCCTCGATATCCCTGTAGGGATGGTGGAAAGCAATGACATCACACCATCACTGACCTGGAAAGACTCCGCCACGGCCAAGGACATCAAGCACTTGCCTATGGCATTCATCGTCGAGAATAACGAACAGGTAGCATACTTCATCGCCAATATCCTGAAGGGGAAATTCAACGTCAGGTTTGCGCGCGACGGCAGCGAAGCACTGCGCAATGCCCAGGACCTGGTGCCCGACCTGATTATCACCAACATGATGATGCCCGTCATGGACGGATGGGAACTGATCAGGCGGTTGCGAGAGGACCCGGCGCTTAACTACATACCCATCATCGCGATGACCGCCAAGACCACCGAGCGGGAACGCATGTCGTGCTATTCTGCCGGGGCCGACAATGTAGTTGTCAAGCCATTTAACTCCAGCGAGTTGCGCATGCTTGCCGAGAAACTCGTCAAGCAACACAAGATAGTGCGTGAACACTATCTCAAGACATCAGGCAACGGTTCGTCGGACGAGCCCTACAGCAAGGAGGACAAGGAATTCATCAGCAAGCTGATTGACGTGATCCATGCCCAGATGGCCAAGGACGACATCGACATGGAACACATCGCAGCAGCCCTGTCAATCAGCAGCAAGCAGCTGCGCTCACGCGTTGTGGCCATCACGGGGCAGAATCCTTCGGCCTATGTGCTGCAAGTCCGGCTCAACTATGCACGGCGCATGATATCCCTTGATAACACGCCCCTCACGGTCATCGCCAGCAAGTGCGGTTTCCAGAGCCTCTCACACTTCTCGAAGGCCTTCAAGCAGCAGTTCGGAGTCAGCCCACTGCAGTACCGCAAGAGCCAGGACGATATCAGCACTACCCCACCCTGGAGCTAAGGCGCCAGCAGCAAGCCGCTGCCGCGCGGTAGGATAAAACGATTTCTCTGCAGGCTGGTGCTGCGTTAAACAGCGTTATCATGCCATCTGATGCTGTCAGAACAACGATTTTAGGCCAAATATTGGTGGGTTTGAAGGATATGTAGTAACTTTGAGCACCCAATTATCAATAATAATGCACTCATGAAACGTTTATTGATTTTTGTTGTCATGTTCTGGAATCTATTATTCGGCAGTTGCCACGATACCATCGATTGGGCAAACAAGGACCGCTATGCCCTCGAAAACCAGGCACTGATGGCCGACAGCCAACAGGTGCGCGCCGTTCTTATGGGCAATTCCATCACAGAATTCTGGTTTGAGCTGAGGCCGTTTTTCTTCAAGCAACAGCAACTAGTAGGTCGCGGCATCGGCGGCCAGGTATCCAGTCAGATGCTGGTGCGTTTCAGGCAGGATGTCGTCAACCTCAAGCCACAGGCGGTTGTCATCAACTGCGGCACCAACGACATCGCCGAGAACAACGGGCCCTATAACGAGGACATCACCATGGACAACATCATATCCATGAGCGAACTGGCTATCAGCAACGGCATCAAGGTCGTGCTGTCCTCGGTGCTACCGTGTGACGGTTTCTTATGGAATCGATCGGTCACCGATGCCGCTGCCAAGATCCAATCCCTGAACCAACGCATCATCAATTATGCTACCGACCGTGGATTGCCATACATCGACTACTACAGTGCCATGGTCGTTGACGGTGGAGCCATCAATCCCGCCTACAGCGAGGATGGAGTCCACCCCAATTCGACGGGCTACCAGGTCATGGAACCGCTATTGGTTACAGTCCTTGACACTGTAGCACCCTTGGCTCAGCAGCCCGGCTGACATCATCACGCATGAAACCATTTATCAACCATAATACTATTAATATGAGAAAAATTTCTATTCTTTTCATGGCACTCGTTGCAATGACATCGGCTGCCGGCAACCTGGTGAAAGCCGTTGACCGCAGCAATCTCGATCCTAGTACGCATCCTGGCGAGAACTTCTATCAGTACGCATGCGGCGGTTGGATGCAAGCCAATCCGCTCGACCCGCAGTATGCGCGTTTCGGCACCTTCGACCAGCTGGCCGAGAACAGCCGCAACCAGGTCAAGGACATCATCACCAACCTGGGAACCAACAACCCGCGCGGCAGCATTAAGCAGAAGGTGGGTGACCTCTATGCCCTGGGCATGGACAGCGTGCGGCTCAACAAAGAGGGTATGGCTCCCTTGCGCGAATACATCGACATGGTGAAGAAACTCACGCGCGAAGGCTACATGGCTGCTATCGCCAATCAGCACAAGGGCATCGCAGCTCCCTTCTTCAACTCATCGGTCATGGCCGACCTGAAGGATTCCAACACCAACATGTTCTATCTTACCCAGGGTGGCCTGGGCATGGGAGACCGTGACTACTACCTGGAGAATGATGCCAACACCGTTAAGGTGCGCAATGCCTACACCAACTACATCCAGCAGCTGTTCCAACTCATCGGCTACAATAAGGTGGCCGCCAAAAAGGCCTCACAGCACATCATGGCTATCGAGACCGCTCTGGCACGTGTGGCTATGACGCGCGAGGAGACACGCGACTACAGCAAGCTCTACAACGTGGTGAGCATGAATCAACTCAAGGCTGACTATCCCAACATCAACTGGAACGACTATTTCTCTGTATTGGGCATCAAAAACCTGGACAAGGTGTGCGTTTTCCAGCCCAAGTCACTGGCCAAGGTCAACGAGATGCTCAAGACGCTCAAGCTCGATGAGGTGAAAGAGTATCTCATTTTCAAGTATGTTGACGCTGCATCACCCTACCTGAGCGATGCCTTTGCCGATGCCAACTTCGACATGTACAGCCGTGCCATGTCGGGCAAGCAGGTGAAGATGCCGCGATGGAAACACTCGCTTGACGTGCCCAACACCTTGCTGGGCGAAGCCGTCGGCCAGCTCTATGTCGAGAAGTATTTCCCCGCCGACTCCAAGAAGAAGATGCAACTGCTCGTGGATAACCTCAAGAAGGCCCTCGGTGAGCACATCGCCACCCTGTCCTGGATGAGCCCCAAGACCAAGGTCAATGCCCTCGTCAAGCTCAACAGCTTTACCGTTAAGATTGGTTATCCCGACAAGTGGTTTGACTACACTGCACTCGATATCAATCCCGAGAAGAGCTATTGGGAGAACGTACTCGCAGCGCGCCGTTTCCAGGCCGATTATGAGTACAACCAGTTGGATAAGCCCGTAGACAAGGAGCGCTGGTTCATGACCCCGCAGACCGTCAATGCCTACTATGAGCCGTCAAGCAACGAGATTTGCTTCCCGGCAGGCATCCTGCAGTCGCCTTACTTCGACCCCAATGCCGATGACGCCTGCAACTATGGTGCAATCGGCGTGGTAATCGGCCACGAGATGACTCACGGATTTGACGATCAGGGTCGCAACTTCGACCACAATGGCAACATGGTGGACTGGTGGACTGCCGAGGACGCAGCCAAGTTCCAGGAGCTCGCCAACAAGCTGGGTGCACAGTACAGCGCCGAAATCGTTGCCGATGACATCCATGCCAACGGTGCCTTTACTATGGGCGAGAACATTGCCGACCATGGTGGCTTGCGTGTTGCCTACAGCGCATTCAAGAAGACCGATCAAGGCAAGGGCAACCAGCTCATCGACGGTTTCACTCCTGACCAGCGTTTCTTCCTCAGCTATGCTAATGTGTGGGCAGCCAACATCACCAAGGAGGAGATGCTGCGCCGCACTAAGGTCGATCCCCACAGCTTGGGCATCAACCGCGTGAATGTTGCTATCCGCAACCTTGAGGAGTTCTTCAACGCATTCGACATCAAGCCCGGAATGAACATGTGGCGTGATCCTGCCGACCGTGTCATCATCTGGTAATCATTTCAACATCTAACAAAACAAGCGCAACGCCTGGCTCACCACACGAGCCAGGCGTTACCTTTTTATCCCAGTGATAGAAACTATAGCATCTATAGCTGCTATAGTTTCTATAGCTTCTATGGTTTCTATAAAAAACGAGGGAGCCAACCTTGCGATCGACTCCCTCTTAGGGGGCGGTTACCTACTCTCCCACTTTCGCAGTACCATCGGCGTGGTGAGGCTTAACTT
>CADBBK010000002.1 GCA_902792895.1 uncultured Bacteroidales bacterium
TCACGCTCGGCAATATTCATGCAAGCATGACATTGCGCTCGTTTACTCGCATTGGTGTTCATGAGGCGCTGGTGTTTGCTCAGACTTTTATAATTTTGGTATAAGTTGCTCAACCGTGTTTTGCGCTTATGTTTGTCATTGTCAAATTTAATTAATCTTGTTAATCGGCCGCAGCAATAAGAAAAAAGATGTATATTTGTGGTTTCAAAACTATCTGATAACAATGAAACAACTCATTCTTTTTCTCTCGGCTGCTGTTATCACTATATCGGCGATGGCGCAGCAGTTTGACGATTATTTCGACGGACGCACGTTGCGGCTGGACTATGTGTTTGCCGGAAATCACGATGCGCAGCAGATTTACCTGGAGCAGATGTATGTCACCCCGCAATGGGCGGGTCGCAAGAGTCGCCTCGCCGACGTCCCCTTGCACGGCAACGGCCAGATTCAGGTGAAAGACCATGCCACAGGCCAGGTGCTGTTTGTACACACCTTCTCGACGCTCTTCCAGGAGTGGCTGGCGACCGAGGAGGCGACCAAGGTGAGCAAGGCTTTCGCGACAAGTTACAATGTGCCCATGCCCAAGCAGCCTGTTGACGTGACGGTGTCCCTCACCGACTTTCACGGCAAGGTGGTGACAAGCCTGACCCATACCGTTGACCCTGCCGATATCCTCATCCGTCACATCGGAAACAACGGCATCCCTTATCATTACATCTGGAAAGGCAAGACTGTAGAGACGCAAAATCTTGCGTCTCCCGACCAGCCCGGCCAGCGCAACTACACGCCCACCGAGGGGCCCCTTGGCGGCGAGCCCGACATCACCGAGTGCATCGACCTGGCGATTGTGGCCGAGGGTTACACCCGTGCCCAGATGGGTAAGTTCTATGCCGACTGCCAGCGGGTGGTAGATGCGCTGTTTGCCCATGAGCCGTTCACCTCAATGAAGGACCGCTTCAATGTCGTGGCTGTGGCTGCCGAGTCACTGACCAGTGGCCCCAGCGTGCCCCACCTGGGACGTTGGAGCAACACACCCGTGGGCACCCACTATGACACCTTCTACAGCGACCGCTACCTGATGACGCAGGACATCCATCGCCTGTATGACGTGTTGTCGGGCGTTCCCTTTGAGCACATAATTGTGCTGGTGAATAGCGACACCTACGGCGGCGGTGGCATCTACAACCAGTTGACGGTGACCACGAGCGACCATCCCACCTTCCATCAGGTGCTCGTGCATGAGTTCGGCCATGCCTATGCCGGCTTGGGCGACGAGTATTTCTACGATGACGGCTACGAGTCGATGTATCCCGCCGACACCGAGCCTTGGGAACCCAACCTAACCACGCTTGTAGATTTCCAGAGCAAGTGGGCCGATATGCTGCCCAAGGGCACTCCCGTTCCCACACCTCCCGATCCCAAGGTGCCTAACTACCGCAAAATCACCAACGAGAAGGAGCAACGCATGCTCGACGCCGCCACGCAGCGCGTGGGCGTGTTCGAGGGTGGGGGATACCAGTCCAAGGGCGTTTATCGCCCCGCCCAGGAGTGCCGCATGAAGATCAACGAGGTGACCAATTTCTGCCCCGTCTGCTCCCGTGCCATCCAGCGCATCACTGACTTCTACACGAGTCATTAATCACGCTTTAGGCGTTAATAATCATACTTTAACTAAAAATTTACAATGGCTGTTAAACGCGAGACGGTGACATTCACCACACTGAGCAAAGAGATAAAGAGCGGCAAATTCAGGAACATCTATGTCCTGCAAGGCGAGGAACCGTATTATATCGACCACCTGCAGCAGCTCATTATCGATACCGCACTGACCGAGGATCAGCGCGATTTCAACCTGTCGCTGTTCTACGGCAACACGGCCAACGTGCGCGAGGTGGTGAGCACCTGCTGCCAGTATCCCGCCTTCTCGCAGTACAAGGTGGTGGTCGTGCGTGAGGCACAACTCATCCCCAAGCAACCGGGCCACAAAAACGACCTGGACATCCTCGCCTCGTATGCCGAGAAACCCCTGGCCTCGACGATATTGGTCATCTGCCACAAGGGCGAGACACTCAAGAGCAAACCCTTCACCGAAGCCCTCAAGGCCAACAAGACGGGCGTTGTCTTTGATTCCAAGAAGGTGCGTGAGGGACGCGACCTCGAGTCGCTGATTGTCAACTATGCCAGTTCACTGGGCTGTAACATCGACACCAAGGCAACCAGCATGCTCGCCGACCACATCGGCACCGACATTGCCCGCATGTTCAGCGAATTGGACAAACTCTCGATTCTTGCCGAGGACAAGAACATCACACCCCTGCTCATCGAGCGCAACATCGGCATCAGCAAGGATTTTAATAATTTTGAGCTGGAGGATGCCTTGAGCAAGCGTGATGCTGTCAAGGCCCTGCGCATCGTGGACTACTTTGAGCGCAACCCCAAGAACAACCCGCCCGTGGTGAGCGTGGGAATGCTGTTTAATTTCTTCTCGGGGGTCCTGCTCGCTGCCACGGCACGCGACAAGTCACCGCAGGCTGTCATGAACCTAGTGGGAACCCGCAGCGAGTGGCGTGCACGCAAGTTCATCGACACCACACGCATGTATAACACCCGCTCGCTGGTGAACATCATCGGCTACTTGCGGGAGTGTGACACGCGCAGCAAGGGAATAGGCTCCCGCCAGGACGCTTATGCCTTGCTCAAGGAGCTGATTTACAAAATCCTGCATGCCTGATGCAACTTGGAATGGCGGGACCAAAAGAATAGCCAATTGCAGGCTCGAGATGGTGGTTTTTTTGTTAAAATCACCATTTTTTGATGCTATATTGGTGATATTTAGTTACTTTTGCTCTTTAAAACCAGGACTTATATGAATAAAAGACTTTTTTACGTGTTTGTCTGCCTGCTGCTGGTCAGTGTGTCGGGTAGCGCCGTTACAATAAAATATGTCGGTGGTGATATCTCACTGTTGACTAAGTATGAGGAACATGGGGCGATATATTACAATGAGAATGGCACCCGCATCACTAACATGCTGGGCTATCTCAAGGATCAAGGCCTCAATGCCATGCGCGTGCGCCTGTTCGTTGACCCGTCACAGGCCAATGCCGAGGATCAGGGTGAGGGCGTCTGCCAGGATTTGCCCTATGTGATTGCCTTGGGACAGCGCATCAAGGCTGCTGGCTTTGACCTGTTACTGGATATCCATTACAGTGACACCTGGACTGATCCCGGCCAGCATTCCACGCCTGCATCATGGACGGTGACCAGTGCCCTTGCCGACAGTGTATATAGCTACACTCGCCGCGTGCTGGGTGCCATGACAGCCGCCGGAGCACAGCCCGACTTCATCCAGGTGGGCAATGAGGTGACCTACGGCATGCTGTGGCCCACGGGGCATTGCTACCCCAATGGCGGCAACTATGGCAATGGCTCGTTTGCCACATTTGCATCTTATCTCAAGCGGGGCATCCAGGCTTGCCGTGAAATGTGCCCGGCAGCCAAGGTCATTGTCCACACCGAGATGGGCCGTGCGAGCAACGTAACCGCGTTTTACCAGTCGCTGCAGAGCCACACGAGCGATTATGACATTATCGGGTTGAGTTACTACCCCTATTGGCATGGTGACCTCGCTGTGCTGGACAATCTGCTGACAGCGCTGGAAACGACCTATCCTAACAAGAAAATCCAGATTGTGGAAACGGGCTATCCTCATGCTTACTATCCCAGCGGGGCTTCCTACGACCTGCAATCGACATGGCCCGCCACCGAGGCCGGCCAGCAAGCCTATGCAACGGCGCTTGTTCAGACACTCAACGCCCACAGCAGCGTCAACGGCCTGTACTGGTGGTTCCCCGAGGCCAACGAGTACGGCATCAACTACACCAATCATGTGACCACCGATTGGTATAACTGCGGCTGGTGGGACAACCAGAACGGACAGGTGATGGATGCCTTGTTTGTGATGCCCGACTTCCTCGTCGGTAGCGGAGATGATCCTGTTCCTACCGACAGCACATCCATGTTTATCGTGGGCGGAGAAGGCAACTGGAGCCTCACGGAGCCCATGGGCAGGATGACAAATTGCGGCAATGGCATCTATGTGGATACATTGACCATCAACTCGTCCATTTACTTTGTGTTTGCCGACGGCGGCCCCGATGAGTGGAACAACGATTGGACCGCTTTCAACAGCACCTATCGTTACGGCCCCACGGCGACGACGACCATCACGACGGGCGCTCAGTATACTACGGCCAAGCGCGATAACAATTATTCCTATTACTTCACCGGTGATGGCAGCGATTACTTGTTCACGTTTGATGCTGACAACCTCACTTTCAGGCTCGACGTCATTGAGCCGCAACCTCAAACCCTCCTGGGAGATGTGGATGATGACGGTGAGGTCGGCATCAGCGATGTATCGACGTTTATCGATTATCTGCTCGGGACTGATGTGGCGGTGTTTAACATTGCCAATGCTGATGTTGACGATGATGGCCAAATTTCAATTAGCGATGTGTCCCTCCTCATTGACGTGATCCTGAATGGAGTCTAAGTTATTGGTGAGGCGGTCATGGTGACAGGAACTTTGTTTATAGTATTTTTGCACAAAAAATAAATGATTAGATATCTATGAAAAGAATTGTTTTAGCCCTGCTTTCAGTTTTGACACTGTTATTTGCGTTTGCCCAGTTGCAGCACGTGTTGCCGGCATCGGTACTGCAGTTTAATGACGAACGCGCTGCTATGGAGCGCCGATTGGCTTCCGGAGAAATGAGGCCCGATGAGATGCCCCGCCAGTTCGCACCGACGCGCATGATCGACGGCGTGGAGTATGCCGATGCCTTTATCGGTTTTACAGGCACGGCACCGGAAACGATGCTCAAGGCCCTGGGTGTGCGCGTGAACTGTGTATTTGACGACTTCTTGACGGCTTATATTCCCGTTGACAAGTTGGAGAGGGTCAGCAACCTGCCTGGCGTGACCGATGTGCAGATGAGCCGTCTGTTGGAACTGTGTACCGACAGCACCTTGAGCAAGACACATGCTCTCCAGGTACTCAATGGCGCTGACTATGGCTTGCCCCAAGCCTACGATGGCTCAGGCATCATTATTGGAATTATCGATAACGGTTTCGATTACCAGCACCGTGCATTCCGCAAAGCCGATGATCCTACGGCCACCCGCATCGTCAGAGTTTATGACCCGATGGATTCCACCGGCCACCCGCTGGTTGTGGGTACCAATACGCTTGCAGGGTCAATTTTCATGGGTGACCAGATTGACACCTTGACCACCGACTGCCCTGAATCGCATGGCACTCACACGGCAAGCATCGCCGCAGGTGCCCATGTCAATGGATACGGCGGAATGGCTCCTGGAGCTGATATCGTCCTGTGCTCGTCACGCACATTGAACATCTATATGTCTGAGACCGAGGTGATCAGCAGTATGAGGTACATCTATTCCTATGCCGATAGTGTGGGCAAACCTTGCGTCATCAGCGTCAGTGTGAGCACCTCCTATGGCCCGCATGACGGAGAAGACCGCGTTTCTAAAGCCATTGCCCAATCAGTCGGACCCGGCCGCATCTTTGTAATCGCTGCAGGTAATAATGCCGGCTACAAGTATTTCTATGCTCATGGCCCTGCTAAAGCCACCAAGCCGCTGAACATGCTCATGGGCTATATCAACAAGCGGATTTACACTAATTCCGACAATTCCTTCTATTATGAATCAATGTGGTTTGATAACTGGGTACGAGCCAAGAATGTCAGGCCGATACTTGCATTCCATATTTTTGACAAACAGAAGAAGCGAATAGTTTGGCAGTCAGATCTGATCACGCTTCGTCAGACGATTTACTCAGATGAGTTTAGTGAGTACTATGAGCCAGTCACTTCTGTTGACAGTGTCGGTTACCTGTATGCGTTGGTGTCTCAGACCATCGCGGGCAAGTATGAGGTGACCAGCCATGCCTATAATTTGAGGAGTAAGTCCTACACGGTTGACGCTGATGGTAAGTATGTCAGCCGTTATCAAATCGGTGTATCAATCTATCCGCCTTCAGTGAAATATCCCCGCCAGCCCGACAGTTGCTATATTGACTCCTGGCAGTGTATGGCTAATGGCACTCGCGGATTATACACTGACGTCGTGTATGTTGATGAGGTTACTGAAAATGGCGACACCATCACCCGTCCAGTGGAGAACTTCTACGCTCGTCCCAGCGATGACTGCTCTGCAGGTACTTATACGATTAATGACTCAGTGATCTCAGCGGGTGCTTATGTGGCTCGTAACAAGTACTTCTCATGGAATACCTGGTCTTATACGACCGAGAGTACCGTGATAGGCAAGTACTGCGGCTTTTCTGGTTTTAAAACCGCTGATAAGGGCCCCACTAATGCTATATTGCCTACTGTGATGGCTCCCGGCTCTTCAGTTGTCGCTGCCGGCAGCCGTTATTCCTACTTTGGAACTCAACCCTGGAACACGGGCCTCGTGTTGAAGACGTCTGATGGCTGCCTGTGGGGTGTGATGACTGGCACCTCGATGGCTGCGCCCACGGTGGCAGGCATCATCGCCCAGTGGCTGCAGATCAAGCCTGACCTCTGCCCCAGTGACATCAAGCATATCATTGCCGAAACGGCCATCAAAGACAGCTTCACCAACAATCCTGACGAATACTACCACTATGGCCCCAACGGCAAAATTGATGCCATGGCCGGTGCGAGTTACATCATCGAAAATTACTTGCCGCACATCACCGTCTTGAAGGGTGATGTCGATGGCGACGGTATTATTGGCATTAGTGACCTATCTGTATTGTTAGATTATCTCCTGGGCAGTGATGTGGAATACATAGACCTCGAGGCTGCAGATGTGGATGGTGACGGATTGGTGCAGATAGGCGATGTTTCCGATTTGGTTGACATCCTGTTAAACCAGGATTTTCACGAGTAACTCATAGGCAGATGTGAGTTCTTGATGAATATGTATTTGAAAAAAGTAAAATGAAAAAAATAGCTATATTGTTTGTCCTGGTGCTGACGGCTTTGTTCAGCGCCAAGGCTCAACGTCTGCTTCCGTTGTCGGTAGAACAGTTCCTTGAGGAGAGGGCGTGCATGCCATCGATGGCTGATGGATACTCGTCCCGCTTCTTCCCATCAAGGGTGATTGATGGCTGTGAAATGGTCGATGCCTTCATCGGGATTAAAAGCCAGGCGGCAATATCGGGCCTTCAGGCCCATGGCGTAGTCGTGAACTGCATCTTTGACGGTTTTGTGACGGCCCAGGTTCCCGTTGACCGTTTGACTGATATCTGCCGGCTGCATGGCGTGACCGATGTGCAGGTAAGCGATAAACTGGAACTGTCCACTAACACCACTTTGGATGTCACTCATGTCAACGAGATTCTTAATGGGCAGTCCAATGGCCTGCCTCGCTCCTATGATGGCACGGGCGTCATCGTCGGCGTCATCGATGTGGGGTTTGACTATCAGCATCGTGCTTTCAGGTCTAACCAGGACAATTCCCGAAACCGCATTGTGCGCGTCTATTCCACGACCGACAAAACTGGGCATACTGCCTATTATAACACGTCCATGAGGTTGCCGGGGTCGGTCTTTATGGGAGCGGAGATTTATAATCTCACGACCGACAAACGGGAAAAAACTCATGGCACGCACACGGCGAGCATCGCGGCTGGCTCTCATGTCAACGGCTATGGCGGAATGGCACCTGGTGCTGATATCGTCCTGTGTGCCGTATCCGAGTTGGAGAACACGATGTCGGCTGTCGAGGTGGCCAACTGCGTCCGATATATCGATAGTTATGCCGACAGTGTGCGTCAGCCCTGTGTCATCAGCCTCAGTGTGAGCACTCCCAGCGGACAGCGTGATGGACAAGACTATCTGTCCAAAGTCATCAATCAGACTATGGGGCCGGGCCGCATCTTCGTGATTGCGGCGGGCAACAACGGCAACCGGAAAGCCTATGCACACAAATTGGCTTCTCCGCAGGATCCCTTGCATCTCTTGTACAAGTACGAGAATAAGATTGGAGGTGACTCCTCTTATTACTATGCCGGCTTGATTTCCGATATTTGGATGCGTCAGCAATTACAGAATTACTATTACAAGATTCATGTGCTGGACTTGCAGACGGGCAACATCGTCTGGGAATCTAATCAATTCTCTTCCAAGCAGACCATTGACGCATCTGAGTTGGGTGGCTATTACGAGTGCTATACCCCAAATGACACGGTCGGTTACATCAAGTGCACGACAGCTTATACGTCCGATGGCAAGAAATACCGCCTGAGCATCAGCATCCACAACTTGAGATCTACCAGTTACACGCCTGTTAATGGTGTGAGAAAGAGCCGCTATGCCATTGGCCTGAGTATCTATCCACGCAGAGATATTTCCACTGAGATTGATGCCTGGATTTGTAATTCGCATTCTGGATTGGGCACCTATAGTGGCATGGTGACCGAACTCGACGGCAGGGTGTGGAGCAACTACTATGCTGCTGCCAGCGACTCCTGCTCCATCAACAACTATGCCGTGGGTGACTCGATCATCTCGGCTGGAGCTTATTGTGCGCGCAATACCTATTTTTCACTGTCTCAGAACAAGGTGATAACCGACTATACCGAGTCTGTCGGCCATATCGCTTCATTCTCGGGCTATCAGGTGCCTGGAGCAGGCCCCACAGGTAAGGCCTTACCAACAATCTGTGCGCCTGGCGTGTGTGTGATTGCGGCAGGTAGCCGGTATTCCTATTTTGCTAGCGGCAGTACCTACACGTCGATGGTTGCCGACGGCAGTTATTGGGGAGTGATGACGGGCACGTCAATGGCGGCTCCCACTGTGGCAGGCATCATCGCCCTGTGGCTGCAGGCTAATCCCAATCTGTCGGTATCTCAGGTGATGGACATACTTGCCCAGACTGGTGTGCATGACAAATATACAGACGGGTCCAAGCGGGACCGCTTTGGCCCCAATGGTAAGATTGACGCTTTGGCCGGCCTCCAAGTCGTGCTGAGTGGTATTCCCGTGCACAAGGGCGATGTCAACCTTGACGGAGAGGTCGATATCATCGATGTGAGCCGTTTTATTGACTATCTGCTGGGCAAAGAGAATTTGTTTTTTGACCTCAGGGCCGGTGACATCAATGGCGATGGCCAAATCGCAATCAATGATATGTCGCTGTTGGTCGATGCTTTGTTGACAGGGCAATCTCTATAGACGTACTTTAAGAGTAGTTCCTACTATAACTGAGTCAGCCAATCCCTCGCAAGGGATTGGCTGGCTCGTTGTTGCAGGCAACTTTGAGTGTTGCCGATGGATTACTTCGACACGTCGATGAGGTTGCGGCCGGTCATCTCCTTAGGCTGGGGAATACCCATGATGTGCAGCAGGGTGGGGGCCACATCGGCCAGACGGCCGGGGGTGATGATGCGCTCCTCGTCGTCGGTAACGTAGATGATGGGCACGGGATTGAGCGAGTGCGCGGTGTTGCTGCTACCGTCAACGTTGTAGGCGTGGTCGGCATTGCCGTGGTCTGCGATGATGAGGACTTCATAGCCCATCTCGCGGGCAGCCTCAACGGTATCATGGACACAGCCGTCGATGGTGCTCACGGCCTTGCAGATAGCGTCGTACTTGCCAGTGTGGCCCACCATGTCGCCGTTGGCGTAGTTCACCACGATGAAATCATACTTGTCCTCGCGGATAGCAGCGACAAGTTTCTCACACACCTCAGGTGCACTCATCTCGGGCTTGAGGTCATAGGTCTTCACGTCGGGCGAGGGTACCAGGATGCGGTCCTCGTTCTCGAAGGGCTCTTCGCGGCCGCCACCGAAGAAGAAGGTCACATGGGCATACTTCTCGGTCTCGGCGATGTGCAGCTGCCGCAGGCCCAGCTTGGACAGATACTCAGACATCGGGTTGACGATTACCTCCTTGGGATAGAGGATATGCAGCCCCTTGAACGAGGCGTCGTAGAGCGTCATGCAGTAGTACTGCAGTCCAGGGATGGTCTTCATGCCGAATTCGGGCTTGTCCTCCTGTGTCAGCGCAATGGTCAGCTGGCGGGCTCGGTCGTTGCGGAAGTTGGCGAAAATCACTACGTCTCCCTCCTGGATACGGCCATCGACGGTCGAGTTGACGATGGGCATGATGAACTCGTCGGTCACCTCCTCGTCATACGACTCCTGGATGGCGCGCACCATGTCGTCGCTCTGCTTGCCCTTACCTTCGATAAGCATGTCATAGGCAATCTTGATGCGGTCCCAGTTGTTGTTGCGGTCCATGGCATAATAACGACCGATGACGGTGGCAACCGCTCCTGTGCTCTGCTTGCAGTGCTCAGCCACGGTATTTACATAGCCCTTGCCGCTCTTGGGGTCGGTATCGCGACCGTCCATGAAGCAGTGTACATAAACGCGCTTCAAGCCATACTCCTTGGCGATGTCGCACAGGGCCATGATGTGCTCTTGGGTGCTGTGGACTCCACCGGGACTCGTCAGACCCATGATGTGCAATGCCTTGTCATTATCTCTGGCATAGCTGTAGGCACTCACGATTTCGGGATTCTCCAGGATGGACTTGTCCTCGATGCTCTTGCTGATTTTTACCAAGTCCTGGTCAACGACACGACCGGCACCGATGTTCTGGTGACCTACCTCGCTGTTACCCATCTGTCCGTCAGGCAGGCCCACGTCCCTTCCACTGGCCATCAATGTGCTGTTGGGACATGTGGCACGCAGGTAGTCAAGATATGGGGTAGGAGTCGAGTAAATTGCGTTACTACGGCTTTTGGGGCCTTCTCCCCAGCCGTCGAGAATAATTAATAAAGATTTCTTTACCATAATAGAAATATACCTAATTTGATGTTTAACCTGATTTTGGGACCACAAAGATACGATTTTTTTTTGGTTATTGGCTCATTAGCAGGAGAGAATGCAATTCTTTTTTGGCAACTATATAAATCAGGACGGCGCCTTGGCGAGATATCGCATGGGGCACCGTCCTGTTTATGGAACGTTTCCGAGGCTTATTTACTGGGCTTCGGCGATGAGTTCGATTTCTACGAGGGCTCCCTTGGGGAGATCCTTGACAGCAAACGCACAGCGTGCGGGGAAGGGTGCAGTAAAGAACTCAGCGTACACCTCGTTCATGGGCCCGAAATTGGCGATCTCGCTCAGGAAGACGGTAGTCTTCACCACATTGTTGAGATCGAGACCTTCGCTTTGCAGGATGGCGCGGGCGTTAAGCAGGCTCTGCTTGGTCTGTTCTTTGATACCTCCCTCAGGGAATGCGCCGGTCTCGGGGATGATGGGCAGCTGGCCCGATACGAAGACGAGATTGCCGGTGCGGATAGCCTGGCTGTAGGGACCGATGGCGGCGGGAGCCTTGTCAGTGTTTAATGCTTTCATTTTTCTTAGTTTAAAGTTTATAGTTTAGTGTTTAAAGTTGTCAGTCTTCGGCATCCAGCCAATGTGCGGCTGAGGGCTGAAGACTGACAACGATGTGAATTAATTACTTCTTGATACCAAGCTTCTTGGCAATCTTGGCGGGGATGGCATCCTTGTGGACGAGGATGTTCAACGTCTTAGCGCGGAAGAAGGCCTCACTGCAGTAGAAGTAGCCCTCATACAGTTGGTTGGTGTCCCAGCTGTTCTGCACCTTGAAGTACTTGTTGCCTTCCTGGTCAACGGCCTTACCCATGATTACCATGCCGTGGTCGTCGGTGGTCTCCTTGTTGTCAAACATCTCCTGACGTTCTTCAGGGGTTACCCACTGCTCCTTAACCGGGCCCTTGATGTCCCACAGTTCGGCCTCGCGGTCCCTGTCGCTCAGCTGAGCCCAACGTGCCATGTCGGTACCCTCAGCATCGGGAACTTCCTTCTTGACGGGCAGGATAGCATAACCGTTGCGCCACTTGAAGCCTTTCTCGCTGACGTCGGCACCCCAAGCGATGCTGTAGCCGTTGTCGATGGCATAGTTGGCAATCTCCAGCAGCTCATCGATGGGCACGTTCTGATAGCTGGACCACAACCAGTTGTCAGCCACCTCAAGGATGAAGGGCTGATAGAAGGGGTGGTGGGTGAACGAGCAGATGGGCACATAATCGTCCATGTTCAGGCCCAGGCTGGCAGCCCAAGTCTGCGGGGTGTAGCTCTTGCCTTCATACATGAAGGTCTCGGGCATCTTGCCCATGTAGCTATCGATAATGGCCTTCAGACCGTCTTTCCAAGCGGGAGTGAGCTTGCCGCGGCTGTGCTTGTTGATGGTGCCTACATAGCCGCTCAACAGCGAGGTCAGCTCGCCGGTGTCAAACTTCTTGTCACCATAGGTCATGCCGGTATAAACCTCGTTGGGCACCATACCGTACTTGCGCCATACGTAAGGAACGTCTTCGGCTGCGCCGCCCTCGGCAAAGTTGATCTCACCATCCATGCGGATGTACTTGATGGCCTTATCATAGTAGCAGTGGTTTACCACGAAGCCTTCGCTCAGGTGAACCTCCTTGCCGGTAAGGCGCAGAATCTCGTTCTCAAAGAATGAGTTGGTCGAGTAGCACCAGCACGTTCCGGACTTGTTCTGGTCCTTGACGGGAGTGTGGCGGATTTCCTTGGTGTCGGTGAACTTGAAACCAGTGCTGTCGGGCACGACAACCTTGTCATCAGCCATCATGTTGAACGAAATAGCCGATGCAAGCAGTAAGAATAAAAACTTCTTCATAAGTGAATTGAGTTAGTTATTAATGTGATTAGGTTAATTGTATTTCTTGATGTAACTTGCAAATGTAATCATTTTTTTTGATATCCTCGGTTTTTGGTAGAATATTTGTCTAATTATTTAAAAAAAGTGCCCTGCTGTGGTCTGTTGAACCATGGCAAAGGCACTGTTTTTTCTAGAATCAGATAGATAAGATTTGATTGATGATGCCGCAAAGATAGTGCAAGCCGAGCGGAATGCCAAATTTATTTGAGCATTTCCGAGGCGCCGCCTATCTTCGACCGTCAGGTCAGCGAAGTGCAAGCTGAGCGGAATGCCAAATTTATTTGAGCATTTCCGAGGCGCCGCCTATCTTCGACCGTCAGGTCAACGTAGTGCAAGCCGAGCGGAATGCCAAATTTATTTGAGCATTTCCGAGGTCCTATATACGTACTATAACAACACCGCTAGAACTTTTGGGCCTTGACGATTGGCCAAATGAAGAAAAATGATTACCTTTGTACTATGATTTATCCCTCTAATTTTGAGACTAAGATAGGTTTTGACGCTGTGAGGCGCGAACTGGAACGCCATTGTGTGAGTGCGTTGGGTGCTGCCAACGTGCCGCGCTTGCATTTCTCGACGCGCCGTGATGAGGTGTTGCGATGGCTGGAGGAGACCAACGAGTTCCTCTCCATCGTGCAGACAGGCAAGGAATTTCCATTAAGTTACTACTTCGACCTGCGTGTCGTACTCAAGGAAGTTTCGACCCCAGGCACTTTTCTGTCGGCTGAGCGGCTGTTCGACCTGCAACGTCTGTTGGTGACTGTGACTCAAGTGGTGCGCTTCTTTGCCGTCGATGGTGACGGTAATTCACCTTATCCGCGATTACGGGAACTGACCAGCGGCATGCAGTCCTTCCCCGAGTTGAGCACTGCCATCGGACACGTCCTGGACAAAGCCGGTAACATCAAGGACACGGCCTCACCTCACTTGCAGGAACTGCGCGTTGCAATAGCCCGCGTGACCAGCAGCATCAATGGCACCCTGCGCCGCATCATTTCTCAGGGCAAGCAAGAGGGAATTCTTGAGGCCGATGTACAGCCCTCGTTGCGCGACGGACGCTTGGTGCTCCCCGTGAGTGCCATGAACAAGCGCAAACTCCATGGTATCGTTCATGACGAGAGTGCTACGGGCAAGACTGTGTTTATTGAGCCTGATGCCATTGTCGAGGCTAACAACCGTATCCGTGAAACCGAGGCCGAGATAGCTCGCGAAATCATCCGCATCCTCACCGCTGTGACCGACCAGATACGTCCTCACCTCGATGACTTGGCCAGCGTGCTCGACACGTTGGGACAATTGGATTTCATTCGCGCCAAGGCACTGTTTGCTCAGGATATCGGGGCACAGATGTGCCATGTGGACCGTAAGCCCGTCGTCGAGTGGTACGGGGCGACACATCCCGCCCTGTTGCTATCGCTGCGTTCCCAGGGCAAAGAAGTGGTGCCATTGAACATCACGTTGAACAAGCAGCAGCGCATCCTGGTGATTTCCGGCCCCAATGCCGGTGGCAAGTCGGTGTGTCTCAAGACTGTCGGCATTGTGCAGTACATGGTGCAGTGCGGTCTGTTGCCCACCTTGCGTGACAATTCCCACATCGGCTTGTTCCATGATATTTTCATCGATATCGGTGACCAGCAGAGCATAGAGAACGACTTGAGTACCTATAGCAGCCATTTGCAGAACATGAAGTTGTTCCTCGCTAAAGGTGGCAAAGAAACTCTTATTCTCATCGATGAGATGGGCAGTGGCACCGAGCCGCAGATTGGCGGTGCAATAGCCCAATCCATACTCGAACAACTCAACGACCATCAGGTGATGGGCGTAGTGACAACCCACTACCAGAACCTCAAGCACTTTGCCGACGAGGCCGATGGTGTTGTCAATGGTGCTATGCTCTATGATCGCCAGCACATGCAGCCGCTGTTCCAGTTGTCAATCGGTTATCCGGGTAGCTCATTTGCCATCGAGATTGCCCGTAAGACGGGTTTGCCCCAACAAGTCATCGACAAGGCAAGCGAGATTGTAGGTAGCGACTACATCAATATGGATAAATACCTGCTCGACATTGTGCGTGACCGCCGTTACTGGGAGAACAAGCGCCAAGACGTGCGGGCCAAGGAGAAGCATCTCGACCAGCTGATTGCCAACTATGACGAGCGCTTGGACAACATCAGGGCTGAGCATCGCCAGATTATCCACGATGCTCGTGCCGAAGCACAGGAAATCCTTCGTGGGAGCAATGCCCAAATCGAGAGAACCATCAAAGAGATACGTGAGCAGCAGGCCGAGAAAGAACGTACCAAGGAACTGCGTCGGCAACTTGATGAATTCAAGCAGCGTCTCAATGCCGAGGAACCTGAAGACCCCTCGCGCCTCAAGGAACTCACCCCCAAGGACAAGCCGCATCGCAAACAGCCCAAGAAACGCCCTGCCGCCAAGCAGCCTGCCAAGGATCGCCCGTTACAGGCTGGCGACAATGTGGTCATCAAGGGCACCACGACCGTAGGCTCGCTCATCAGCATTGACGAGAAATATGCCCTCGTGGCTTTCGGTAACATCAAGACGCGTATCGAGGCCGACAAGGTGGAGCGCACTATGCGCAAGGAGAAGACTCCTAAGCCCGAGTCGTTGGGCCGCAGTACGACCGACGAAATCCGTACCCGCCAGCTGAATTTCAAGCCCGACATCGACGTGCGCGGTATGAGGGCCGATGAAGCGCTGCAGGCCATTACCTATTTTATCGATGATGCCATCCAGTTCAGCGCCCAGCGTGTGCGTATCCTCCATGGCACGGGCACGGGTGCCCTGAAGGTGGCCATCCGCAACTATCTGCATACCGTCAATGGCGTGAAGTCCTATCGTGACGAGCATGTGCAATTCGGTGGGGCGGGCATTACTGTCGTTGAATTGGAATAATAAAGCATCGTTGAGTCTATGTCAATCTATGCCGTGACTTCAGTCGCGGCCATCAAATAATACAATAAAGATGATAGAAAACAATATCTTTTTCAAGCCGTTCAGGACAACAGGTGGTGCTGTGCCGTTTGACCGCATCACATCCGCCGACTACGAACCTGCCATCCTGCAGGGCATCAAGGAGCATGATGCCGAGGTCAAAGCCATCACCGATAACGAGGCCGAGGCGACCTTCGAAAACACCATTGTGGCTCTCGATCGCTCCGGAGCGATGCTGAACCGTGTCTTGGGCGTCTTTTATCCGATGTTGTCGGCCAACGCCGATGACGCCCTGCTTGCCGTGAGCGAACTCATGGCGCCCGTGCTGAGTGAGCACTTCAACAGCATCACGCTCAACGAGCAACTGTGGCAGCGCGTGAAATATGTCCATGATCATTTCGATGAGGAAAAATATGACGTGGAGGATCGGATGCTGATGAGGGAAACCTACGACGGCTTCGTGCGTAGCGGTGCCAATCTGCAAGGAGCGGACCGTGAGCGCTACCGTGAGTTGTCAAAACGGTTGACCGAACTGACGCTGAAGTTTGACCAGAATGCCCTCAAGGAAACACCCCGATACGAGCTCTGGCTCACTGCTGACGACCTCGCCGGACTGCCCGAGAGCACCTTGGATGCTGCCCGTCAAGCTGCAAAGGACAAGGGCCGTGACGATGCGTGGCTGGTGACTTTGCAGGCACCCAGCTATGGTCCGTTCATGAAGTACAGTGACCGCCGCGATTTGCGTGAGAAACTGTACAAGATGTACAACCGCCAGTGCACCGCTGGCGAATATTGCAATCTCGACATTTTGCGTGAGATAGCCAACACCAGGCTTGAAGTCGCCCGGTTAATGGGTTGCAAGACCTTTGCAGAATACAAGTTGCAGCACACGATGGCGCAGCAGCCGGCTAATGTCTATGATATGCTCAACAGTTTGCGTGATGCCTATCTGCCTGTCGAGCGAAGTGAGATGGAGCGGCTGGAAGCCTTTGCCTCCAATCTGGAAGGTAAACCCGTGAAGATCATGCCGTGGGACTATGCCTACTACAGCAACAAGGAGAAGGATTCGATGTTTGACATCAACGATGAGTTGTTGCGTCCTTACTTTGAACTGGGACAAGTAACCAAGGGCGTCTTTGGCTTTGCCACTCGCATGTACGGCCTGCGCTTTGTTCCCAACAACGATGCACAGGTGTTCCACCCCGAGGTCGAGGTCTATGACGTGACCGACGAGGATGGCCGTGCTGTGGGCATGCTCTATGTGGATTTCTTCCCGCGTGCCACTAAGCAGAGTGGGGCGTGGATGACAAGTTTCCGCGAGCAGTATGTCGATGATGACGGCAATGACGTGCGCCCGCTGGTGACCTTGACGATGAATTTCACTCGTCCCACCGAGTCCAAGCCCTCGTTGCTCACCGTGCGCGAGGTCGAGACTTTCATGCATGAGTTCGGACATGCCTTGCACCAGTTGCTGAGCCGTTGCAAGTACCAGTCGCTCTCGGGCACTAATGTTTACCGTGACTTTGTCGAGGTTCCCTCTCAGTTCAATGAGAACTACGTCTATGAGCGGGAGTTCCTCGATAGTTTCGCGCGCCATTACCAGACGGGTGAGCCCGTGCCTCAGGAGTTGATCGACCGCCTGATAGCCTCCTCTCAGTATGGCGCTGCCTATGCCTGCGTGCGCCAGTTGGGATTTGGCTACATCGACATGGCTTGGCACAGCATCACGGCTCCCTACGAGGGCGATGATTATGACTTTGAATACGCTGCTGTCAAGGACGTGCAGGCCTTTGAACCTGTTGAGGGATGTATGATGTCACAGCACTTCACCCACATCTTCTCGGGGGGCTACGCGGCTGGCTACTATGGCTACAAGTGGGCCGAGATGATTGAGTGTGATGCCTTCGATAAGTTCAAGCAGGACGGCATCTTCAATCGTGAAACAGCACGCTCATGGGTCGAGAACGTCCTCTCCCGTGGCGGCACCGAGGCACCGATGACGCTTTACAAGCGCTTCCGTGGCTCGGAACCCCACATCGACGCCATGATGCGCCGCGACGGTATCCAACTCACAAAATAAAGAATACTAGGATGAACAGGACAATAAGGAGAGCAAGGATGGAAGATGTGCCGGTCATCATGCGGCTCATCGATGAGGCCCGCGCTATCATGCGCTCGTGCGGTAACGTGAACCAGTGGATTGATGGCTATCCCAGCGAGGCAACCATTGTCGAGGACATCAACAACGGCCACTGCTATCTGCTGGTGGAAGAGGGTGGAGAAATTCTGGCTTCTTTTGCTTTCATTCCGGGACCGGAACCGACCTATAAGGAAATCTTCGAGGGCAAGTGGCTCGACGACGAACCCTACCATGTGGTGCACCGCTTGGCCAGTACGGCCTCAAGTCACGGTGTGTTCAAGGACGTGATGGACTATTGCATGGCTACCGCGGGTAACCTGCGCATCGATACCCACCGCGACAATGTCATCATGCATCACGTCATCAACCAGTACGGATTCACCTATTGCGGTATCATCTACTTGCTCAATGGGGACGAGCGCTTAGCCTATCAGTTAAACGCCCGTCATAGTTAATCCCCATTAATCCCCATCATCCTCATGCTATAAAACAATCAGGGCCGGCCATCATTGGCCGGCCCTGATTTGTTATAAGGATTTACTCTTGTGTTGCGTTCTGTTCGCGATTGATTAGTTCTTCTTCAGATCGTCAGCAACCTTCTGAGCAGCGTCAGCAGCCTTCTCCTTGGCAGCGTCAACAGCGTTGGCAGCGGCATCCTTAGCAGCGTCCTTAGCGGCGTCAACAGCCTCACCAGCCTTGTCGGCAGCAGCGTTAGCGGCATCCTTAGCGGCGTCAACGGCACCGTCAACAGCCTCACCAACCTTCTCAGCAGCCTGCTTTGCTACGAAGTCAGCAAAACCAGCCTTCAGGTCCTCGGGAACGTCGATGTAGTTGGTCATCTTCTCAGCCAGGGTCGGGATCTTAGCCAGGATGGCTTCCTTGTTGTTCTCCCAAACGGTCTTCAGGATGTTGATGATGTTGAAGTAACCAGCCTGGTCACCACCCTTCAGCAACTCCTCAGCCTTGGCCTTGATGCCATCGAGCAGAGTTACAGCGCTAGCCTCATCGGCGCAGTTCAGCAGGTCGGCAGCTACACCGTCAACAGTGTACTCAGCTACGGGAGCCTCTTCTACAACCTCCTCAGCGGGCTTGGTCTCGGTCTTGCAACCAACAAATGCGATAGCAGCTACAGCTGCAAACATCAATAAAAACTTCTTCATAATAAAACAACTTTTTAAATAAATAAATGATAAATAATAATAAAACGATTCAACGCCGCAAAAGTAGCGGCTATTTTTGAATTACCAAATTTTTTTGCTCCTAATTTTCATTTTTTAATACTTTTCTTACCCTTTTGGGGCTCTTTTGGTGCCAAAATCCTGAAAATTAGTCCCTGTTTAGACAAAACCCGATAATATATTTGTGTTTTTGTGTTCAACTTGAACTAATTTTCTATAACTTTGCGGTGCAGAATTTTGTCCAGCATTGGTCTTTACAATTTTCGTGCCAACTGTTGCTTTTGCAACAACAAAATTGAAAACTAACTATTAAATATACTGAAGAATATGTTCATTTGGATCATAATGGGAGGTATCTTTATTCTGAGCATGATAGTTCAGAACTCCCTCAAGTCGAAATTTGCCAAGTACAGCAGAATTCCGCTAGGTGTACCCATGGCAGGAAGGGACGTTGCAGCAGCCATGCTCCAACAGAATGGTTGTGGCAATGTGCAGGTGACAAGCGTCAGTGGACAGCTGACGGACCACTTCAACCCTGCTAACATGACAGTGAACCTCAGTGAGCCGGTTTATGGCACCAATAGCATCGCGGCAGCAGCCGTTGCCGCCCATGAGTGCGGACATGCTGTCCAGCATAGGGTGGGGTACAGCATGCTCCAGTTGCGCACCAAGATGGTGCCCATTGTGCAGTTTGCCTCCAGCACCATCCAGTGGCTCCTGCTCGCCGGCATTGTTGTTGTGAGTTGGACCCCGATTCCCTTGTACATAGCCATAGCCCTGTTCGCAACGACAGTGCTGTTCAGTTTCGTGACCTTGCCTGTCGAGGTCGATGCCAGCCGTCGTGCTATCCAGTGGCTCGAGGGTTCAGGCTTGGCTGCTGGCCAGCAGTTGGAATATGCCAAGGACGCCTTGCGTGCTGCTGCCTACACCTACGTCGTGGCCGCCATCGGCTCCCTTGCTACATTATTATATTATGTAGCTATTATATTTGGAGGAAACAGAAGATAATACAGTTGAACACATCGATTTATATATAAAAAAACAGATAATGGCACAAAAACCCTCTATCCCTAAGGGGACGCGCGACTTCTCGCCCATCGAGATGGCGCGCCGTAACTATATATTCAATACAATTAAAGACGTTTTCCTGCTCTATGGCTTTCAGCAGATAGAGACTCCCGCTATCGAGAACCTGTCCACACTGATGGGCAAGTATGGCGAAGAGGGAGACAAACTGTTGTTCAAAATCCTCAACAGCGGCGACTACCTCAAGGATGCTCCCGATGACCTCCTGGAGGCACATGACTCGTTGCATCTGACTACCCGCATCAGCGAGAAGGGACTGCGCTATGACTTGACGGTGCCCTTCGCGCGCTATGTGGTGCAGCACCGCAACAACGTGCAGATGCCCTTCAAGCGCTATCAGGTGCAGCCCGTGTGGCGTGCCGACCGTCCCCAGAAGGGGCGTTATCGCGAGTTCTACCAGTGTGATGCCGACATTGTGGGCAGTGATTCACTGTTCAATGAGGTGGAACTGGTGACCATGATCGATGAAGTGTTCAACCGCTTCAATATCAATGTGGCCATCAAACTCAATAACAGGAAAATCCTCAGCGGCATTGCCGAGATCATCGGTGCCGCCGACAAGATTGTCGATATCACTGTCGCTATTGATAAACTCGACAAAATCGGTCTTGACAATGTCAATGCCGAACTCAAGGAGAAAGGCCTGAGCGATGAGGCTATATCCACGCTGCAACCCTTGCTGGCACTCGATGGCACCAACGAAGAGCGCTTGGCGTCTCTGTCTGGTATGCTTGCTGCCAGCGAGACGGGCATGAAGGGCATCGAGGAGATGCGTTATGTGCTCGATCATGTAGCTGCTTTGGGCACTCGCGCCAGTGTTGAACTCGATGTGTCACTGGCCCGTGGCCTGAACTACTACACGGGTACTATCCTCGAGGTCAAGGCCTTGGATGTTGCCATCGGCAGCATCACGGGTGGCGGACGCTATGATAACCTGACCGGCGTGTTCGGTATGCCGGGCTTGTCGGGTGTGGGCATCAGTTTTGGTGCCGACCGCATCTATGACGTGCTCAACGCCCTCGACCTTTATCCTGCCGACACCATGGCCACGGCTCGGGTGATGTTCGTCAATTTCGGTGAGCAGGAAGCAACCGCTTCGCTCAAGCACATCATGGCATTGCGTCGTGCCGGCATCAGTGCCGAGCTCTATCCCGATAGCGCCAAGATGAAGAAGCAGATGAACTATGCCAATGACCGCAAGATTCCCTTTGTGGCCATCGTGGGCGCCGACGAGGTGAACAATGGCACCATTGCCTTGAAGGACATGGCAACAGGCGAGCAGCAGACGTTGACCGTCGATCAGGTAATAGAGCATCTGGCGAAATAAACCGCATCAGGTCATGAACAGCATGTACCAACAGTTGATGCAGTTGCCGCTCTTCCAGGGTGTGAGCACCGAGAAAATCACGGCCCTGGTCGAGAAACTGCCGTTCCACTTCCTCAAGTTCCGCAACGGGGATCAGATATTTGCTGCTGGCGAACCCTGCACCCACATCAAGTTCATCGTGTCGGGTCAAGCGCGCCTGGAGATGCCGTTCCGCAAACTGCGTGTGACCTTGTCCCAGACGCTCACCACACCTCATGTGTTAGCACCCGAGTACCTGTTCGGTGTCGAGAACACATATCCCTATACCGCTGTTGCCGAGGGTGCATGCGGCATCCTGCAACTGCGCAAGAGCGACTACGTCAAGATGGTCTCAGGCGACAAGGTGTTCTTGTTCAATATCCTGAACTATCTGTCATCGGCAGGGCAGCGCAGCATTTCGTCGGCTATGGCGATTGCCGACGGGTCGGTTACCGAACGCTTGGCTACGCTGATCGACACGTTGGTGGTGAATGGCGCTACCGACATCATGCTGTCTTATAAGCAGAAGGACCTCTGCTCTTTGCTGGGTACACAGCGCACTACGCTGGTAGCCACGCTCGACAAGTTGAGCGACGATGGCATTGTGGAGTATGACAGCGGAAACCTGAGGATTCTGGATTTGCCCAGACTGGTTGAAATCATTAGAAATGGAAATTAGAATACAATGCGATATACTTATTACACCCAAGGCACCTGCTCTTCACAGATTGACTTCGAGATTGACGAGCAAGGTAATATCCAGGACATTCAGTTCTATGGTGGCTGCCATGGCAATCTGCAAGGCATCTCGACTCTGGTGCGCGGCATGAAGGCTGCCGATGTCGTGAGCAAGTTGCAGGGCATCCGTTGCGGCTACAAGAACACATCCTGCCCTGACCAACTGGCCACGGCTTTGCGTCAGGCACTGGAAAAACAACAAGCGTGAAATCCAAACTATAATCATTGAATATCATTCACTAAGAGAGACATGAAAAAGATCTTATTGGCCGTCATGGCCATCGCAGCACTGACTGCTTGCGTGAATTCTGAAAAGACCGACTACAAGGCTAAGGGCGAGGCTCTTGCCAAGCAACTTACCGAGTTGTGCGAGAAACAGGATACCGCTGCTGTGCTCGAACTCGAGCAAACCATCCGCACCCAGGAAGAGGCTATTGTTGCTGCCGGTGACTCGGTTGGTATCGTTGATTTCCGCAATGCTCTGAAGGAAGCGCGCCAGAAGAGTGCCCCCTTCATTACCGTTGTCAAGATGGAGAGCGGTAAGGCCAAGGATGAAGCCATCCAGGAAGTGGTCAACGATGCTTTGGAAGGCAGCGTTGATATTGACGCCGTTTCATCATCGGTCGATGCGGCGCTGAAAAAACAGGCTGAACAAAAGAAAAAGTAATCTCCATGTGGCAGGTGCTGGCATGGTTGGGCGATTGTAGTGGCCGTAAGGTGGCTCTCGGCAGCATGCTTTGCGTGCTGCTGCTGTCGTGCGGCACGGGCATCGAGATGACCAACCCCGTCACCGACAAGGATGTGCGCCGCGTCATCGACCAGGTGGATCACCATCAGACGGTAGTGACGTTGGAGCCCTTTGTCGACTCGGTCCCGTCATGGAAATATGGCAAGCGTTTTTGGGTTACTGACAATCAAGTCAAACTCCTGTTTGCCCATTCGCTCGACTATGACATCGACACCGTCACGTTGGCAGGACGCTCGCTGAGTTATGTGGGATTTGACACTGGTGGCTTGTATGATAACCGCCAGACGGTCAATCTCATCTTTCGCGATGACTTGTTCCCCGGCAATACCTTCGTTTATCGGACCGGCAAGACCATTGACGAGTTTCGCCCGGGTTTCTCCATCCCCATGCTCATCGACTTGGATATGGTGCAGCATGTGGCCCGTCAGGTCCAGGGCAAAGACTACTATGTGCGCACCCCCATCTGGTATGACCGCCAGAACGAGCAGATGATAGCCGGGCGGCATTTCATCAAGGTTCACATCGACAGCGTGCTGCCAGGCAATGCCGTGATGCCCCTGCGTGTACTGTTCACCACGGCCGACACTCGTGAACGGGCAATGGTATGGATGAGCGACAATGCCTCGACGATGCATGGCCGCGACTTTGATGCCCTGTTTGTCGCCAGTGACCCGCGCCAGGCTTATCCGGCCATCAGTGACGAGAACTGGCAGCGCATCACCCGAGGCCAGATTGTCGAGGGCATGACTAAAGAGGAATGCCGCCTGTCGTTGGGTAGCCCCAAGCGCATCAATGAGCGCCCTGACCAGGCGGGTATGAGGGAATATTGGTATTATGACGGCGGCTCCTACCTTTACTTCGAGGATGGACTGCTGAGGCAATTCCGTAGATAGTTATCCACATGTTGACCACACTGGAAATAGAATTTCTGGGGACTGGCACTTCGACTGGTGTACCCATGCTGAGGTGCAAGTGCCCCGTGTGCTTGAGTGCTGATCCGCGCGACAACCGGTTGCGCACTTCGGCCATTGTCCGTTATCAGGGTGCACGATTGCTCATCGATTGCGGTCCCGATTTCCGCACACAGATGCTCCGCGCCAGTGATGATAACCTGGATGCGGTTTTGTTGACGCACATCCACTACGACCATGTGGCGGGGTTGGACGATTTGCGCACCTATTGTTTTGAACGTCCGTTTCCGCTCTATGCACGGGCCGATGTGCTGGACAACCTGCACAAGCGCATCCCATACTGTTTCTCATCTGATCCATATCCCGGTGTGGCCCAGTTCGAGGAGCATGTGATTGATGATAGGCCATTCCTGGTCGAGGGCGTGCGCGTTGAACCCATTCCTGTGATGCACTACAAATTGCCGATTTATGGGTTCAGAATTGGCCCGTTGGCCTACATAACCGATGCCAAAACCATCGATGACGACGTTGTGAAAAGTCTCGAGGGCATTCCCTTGCTGGTCATCAACTCGCTGCGCTTTGACCCACATTTATCCCACATGTGCCTCAGCGAAACGCTGGACGTGATAGACCGCATCAAGCCTGGCCGTGCCTATCTCATCCACATGAGCGATGGCATGGGATTACATGCCGAGTCGCATCGTTTTTTGCCCCAAGGAGTGGAACTGGCCTATGACGGGCTGATCGTTAAAGTGTAAAGTATCATGGATGAAGTCAAGATATCAGAGGTAAAACCCGACGAGAAAACGTCTGGTCTGCAATTCTTTGAGAGCCGAGTGCAGGCTGGCTTTCCCAGTCCTGCTCAGGGTGAGTATGCCGACACTATCGACTTGAATCGAGCGCTTATCACCAATCCGGCCGCTACATTTTGTGCCCGGGTTATCGGTAACTCGATGGTCGATGCCGGCATCAACGAGGGTGACCTGCTCATCATCGACCGTTCGCTCACCCCTCACGACGGCAACATCGCCGTGTGCTTCATCGACGGAGATTTCACCGTGAAGCGGCTGAGCATCCGTGACGACGGCGTTTATCTTACCCCGGCCAACGCGTCCTTTCCTGAGTTGCGCGTCGAGGAAGACAGCAATTTCCAGGTCTGGGGCGTGGTTTCTCACATCATCAAGAAGGTTTAGTGGCCTGCTGCAGAGCAAATATCGAGCGCTATGGCGCACTGACTTTTGTGGCCTGTGTAGCAGTGGCGGCATGGCAGTGCTTTATCGTCGCTCTGGACACGCAGTTGGGTGGAGTGGGGCGCATGCTGCATGAGTGGCATGTTGCTGCTATTTCGCTCGCCAATGCCTTGTTGCTGCTCTCCCCCTATTGGCTGCTGAATCGTCGGTGGCGATGGTTGGTGTGGATTCCCATGACTCTGCTCACGCTGTGGTGCCTGATGCAGATGTGCTATTGCCGTGCTTACGATGACCTGATGCCCTGGCGCAGCCTGACGATGACAGGCAATGTGAACTCTACTTTGATGTCCAGTACATGGGCTTTGCTGCAGTGGAAGGATTTGTTGGTTCTGGTGCCCTATCTCTTGCTCATAGCGTTGACGTTGATCGGTCGTCGCAACACGGCCACGGGAGCACGCCTGAAGCCCTTGGGCTTAACTTTGTTGGCTGCCCTCGTCATTGGGGCATTGGGATACATCAACGGAACCGAAGATTACAGCGAGCGCTTCAGCAAGAACTTCAGCAATCGGGTTTATTTTGCCGAGAACGGCTTGATTCCCTACGGTGCAATTTCCTTCTATCAGGACGTGTTCAACCGTCACACGATGACCGACGAAGAACAAGTGATGGTTAAGCGTTTCCTGGCCGAAGATTGCCCGCATTATTCTGATAATCCCTATTGCAAGGCAGAGCACCCCAACCTGGTGCTCATCATCGTGGAGTCGCTCCATTCCTGGCCCATCGGCATGGAAATCGATGGGCGTGAGGTGACGCCTGTGTTGAACCGCCTTGTTGCGAGCGATGGGGTACTCTATGCCCCTCATGTCTTGTTCCAGACCAGTCACGGCCACTCCAGCGATGCCCATTTCATCTACAATACGGGCCTTCTGCCCCTGCGTGACGGCGTGGTGGCTGTGCACTACGGCGATGGAAACTATCCGTCTTTGGCAGAGGCTCTGCCGGACTATGATTGCCGTATGCTGGTCTGTGATGACAAGGGTTACTGGAACCAGACGGTCACGTCGCGCAGTTATGGTTTTGATACGCTTTATTCGCGTGAGCATCTGGCTGCCAACGGCGCGCTGGCTCGGCATGGCGATGTTGATGACGCTGCGCTGACCGATTTCGCCGCTCAACTGGTGCCGCAGATGCGCCAGCCGTTTTTCCTCGAGATGGTCACCATGACGATGCATACCCCTTATCCTCCCGATAAGGTCCGTCCGTCGTGGATTACTGCCAGCGACACCCTCAACGCCGAGGCCCGTTGCTACTTGAACTGTGTCAACTTGACTGACAGCTGCATTGGAGCCTTTATCGATGACTTGCAGGCGAAGGGACTCATGACTAATACCAAACTCGCTATTGTGAGTGACCATACCCAGATGTACTATAACCGCATCGTGGGCCGCTCCGACTATGACTTTGTCCCCGACGACTGGGGTATTCCGTTGATTGTCGCCGGCTGTGATACCACACTGCGCTACGATGCCGTTATCGGCCAGGTCGATGTCTATCCCACGCTGCTTGACATCATGGGTGCCAATGATTATCCATGGAAAGGTTTGGGCTACAGCATTCTGCGCTATCCTGTGGCCGGCGCCATCCAGCCGCGCAACATGACCGTTATCGGCGACAGCACGTCGTTGACACCTCACCAGCGTCAGGCTTGGGACATCAGCCGCCTCATCATCCACCATGGCGGATTCTCTTTATCCTCGCCCATCATCCGTTAATTTTTTAGTTAGAAGTGCCTGAATTAAGTGGTTATTATTTTGTTATAATGGATAATAATCAGTAATTTTGCATCGTCATTTTGTAAAACAGATATTGATGAAGAAAAGCACTGATTTCTCACTTGTGGCATTACTGTTGGTGATGCTGTTTTTTCCCATGCGTGTTAACGCGATGGCTTTGCGTGGTGATGTCAACGGCGACGGCGAAGTCTCCATCGGTGACGTGTCCGAAGTGATTAATTACCTGATGAGGGGATATTGGTCCGATGGACAATCGGGACCGCTGATTGATCTGCGGGGTGATGTGACCTTTGACGGGGAAGTGGCCATCAATGATGTGTCCGAACTCGTTAACTACCTCTTGCGCGGCACTTGGACCGACGAGCAGTCGGTGACCACCCGCTCGTTTAATGTCAATGGGGTGGAATTTACCATGGTCAGGGTTGAGGGTGGCTCATTCATGATGGGTGCCACCGACGAGCAGGATGCCGATGCCTGGGAGTGGGAAAAACCGGCCCACCAGGTGACGCTGTCGAGTTACTGCATTGCCCAGACCGAGGTGACTCAGGCCCTGTGGCAGGCCGTGATGGGCTATAATCCGAGTTTCTTTGTGGGCAATCCCTCATTGCCTGTCGAGAAGGTGAGCTGGAACGATTGCCAGTTGTTCATCACCCGGCTGAATGATTTGACGGGGCAACACTTCCGCCTGCCTACCGAGGCCGAGTGGGAATTTGCCGCTCGTGGAGGCCGCATGACTCACGGTTGGAAATATGCCGGTGGTGACGATATCGACGCAGTGGCTTGGTACGTTGATAATGCCGAGGACGCCACGCATCCGGTCGCCACAATGGGTGCCAATGAGCTTGGCCTTTACGACATGAGTGGCAATGTGTGGGAGTGGTGCCAGGATGTCTATGGTACTTATTCCGATGCCCCTCAGGTGAATCCAACTGGTACGACAGTAGGTACCTATCGCGTGTATCGTGGCGGCGGCTGGAACGGCAGTGCCAGGAGTTGTCGTGTGACCTACCGGTTTGACCGCTCGCCTACGGCAACGTACAACAACCAGGGTTTCCGTCTGGCCTTGTAATCGAGGCTGGCTCTTGCCCGTAAGTCCAAAAATTGCTATATTTGCGTCTTGATTAGCTGTTAGCTTTAAATGACAACAACATCTCGACAATGAAGACAAACATGAAATCGCGTCTGTTCTCCAGTGATAGCCGCCTGAGTGACCTGATCACAGCCCATCCGTCGTTGCTGTCCCTGCTCACGAGGCTGGGACTCTCGCTGGGTTTCGGCGACCGCTCGATTGCCGACGTCTGTGATGCCAGCGGGGTGGATACCGACTTCTTCCTGCTCATCTGCAACGTGTACACGTTCAATAATTATGTGCCATCAACGGCAGCCATCCTGGGAACTGACATGACGGGGCTGGTGCCCTATCTTGAGAAGTCGCACCGCTATTATGTCGACAAGCGCTTGCCGCACATCGAGCGCCACCTTGATGCCATTGCCTGCCAGCTGCAGGGCCGCATCGGGCAGGTTTTCATCAGCTTCTTCAAGCAGTACAAGCAGGAAGTCGAGACGCATTTCTCACATGAGGAGCAGGACGTGTTCCCGCACATCCAGGCCCTGATGGGTGGCCGGCGTGACACCACCTACAGTATCGGCGAGTTCCTGCATACCCATAGCGATATCGAGGGCAAACTCGACGATCTGCTCAACATCGTGTTCAAGTATCTGCCGCCGCAGGTCGATGACGATGACGTTCTCGACGTGGTGTACGATATCCTTCGCTTGAGCGAGGACCTCAAGAAGCACACCTTCATCGAGGAGAAAATCATGGTGCCGCTGGTTAAACATCTCGAAAATGCCATCATGCCATGAAGCAGCGCGTGTTGATAGTGGAGCCTTCGGAGCTCATCGTTGCTGGCCTTAAGGCCATCCTCGATGGACAGGTCCGTTTCAAGGTCCTTGAACCTGAGGCGACGGCCGACAACCTGTCCGAGCGTCTGGTGGCCTCCCGGCCCGACATCTTGCTCATCAACCCCACGCTCACGGGCAGTGTGTCGCGGCTGCGCGGACAGTACCCCATGGCTGTGGTGGCTCTGGTCTATCAGTATGTCGAGCGGGATGTGATTAAGGACTACGATGCCGTGGTGGACATCCGTGACAGCCGTGCTGGAATCATCGAGACACTGGCTCAGGCGTCACCCGGCGACAGCGGTGCCGGCAGGAGCAATTATGAACTCACCAAGCGTGAGACCGCTGTGCTCGTTCAGTTGGCACAGGGAAAAACCAATAAGGAAATTGCCGATGCCCTCAACGTGAGCGTGCACACGGTCATCAGCCACCGCAAGAACATTACCCACAAGACGGGTATCAAGAGCGTGGCTGGCCTCACGGTCTATGCCATGCTCAACGGTCTCATCGACGAGAACAATCTGCTATAGGATATTTTATTTAGCCTGCTCTGGGTGGCAGGCGATGATTATTGGACCAGCTCGACGGAATCGCCGAGGGTGACTTTGTGCTGTCTGTAAAGCAGGCCCAGGGCTTTCTTGAAATCCTTCTTGCTGCACTGGAACACCTTGTTGATGTCTTCAGGGTCACTCTTGTCGGTCAGCGTCATTTTCCCTCCTGATGCCCTGAGGTGGCTCTCGATGCGCTCGGCTAGGTCATCGACGCGCATCTTTTCAATCTTGGCGAGGGTGACATCGACCTTGCCGTCGGGGCGCACTTGCTTGACAAAGGCGGTGAAGCGGTCACCGATGTTTACCTCCTGATAGGTTTCGTTCTGGTAAATCTGCCCCCAATGGGAGTTGTTGATGATGACGCGGTAGCCCAGGTCACTGCGTTGCACCACCAGCACCTCCACCTTCTCGCGATGGTAGTAATCGGGCTCGGTCTGATTGAGGAACTTGGCCAATTTGGCGCTGGCGACGATGCGCTGGCTGGCGGGATCGAGATAGACGCGCACGACGTAGCTGCGCCCGGCCTGCATGTCCACCCGTTGCTCGCCGAAGGGCACCAGCAGGTCCTTGGCCGTAAGTCCCCAGTCCAGGAAGGCACCCACCTTGTTCACCGCCTTGACGCGCAGCAGGGCGAAGTCGCCCACTACGGCCAGGGGCTGCTCGGTGGTGGCCACGGGGCGGTTCTCACTGTCGTTATAGACAAACACGCTGATCTGGTCACCCACTTTCATTTCGGGTGTCAGGTAGCGTTTGGGTAACAGCACCTCGTGGGTGTCATCATCTATCAGATAGGCACCAAAATCAACCATACGGTTGATGCGCAACACGTTGTATTCTCCAATCTTCATCGTTCGATACCGTAATTAGGGTGAGACCTGAATTTTTTGCAAAGTTCGGTAAAAAAATCCGTTTATCAGCTTGGTTTTACCTAATTTTGTACTACCTTAGCAAAATTATTCATCACTTAGGCTAACAAACCACAATGAAAACCCACTATCTGCAACTAGCTATATTATTGGTTGTCACGGCATTACTTGCATCATGCAGCAAGTCCTCCCCAGGCGGTGGCGGCCAGCCGGCCGTTGCCGTCAAGTCACAGCAGCTGAGTGACGCTTCCAGTTTTACGTTGTCCAACGGTGAGCGCTGCTCGATTGTTGCCGAGGCCACTATCGATTATCCTGTCACGGGCACCAACGGCGTGGCTGTGGACAGCCTGCAGCGCCTGTTTGCTGCCTACGTCCTGGAATCGGGCGACTCCTTGTCGTTGCAGGAGGCGATGCGTCAGGTAGTGGCCAACAGCATGCATCAGTACGACTTCATGGAGGAGCCGATGACCGAGGCTGTGGCTGACGAGGCAGCCGAGATGAACACCCTCAAGTATGTGACCAGCACACGTGTGGCCCCCATCTACAACAAGAACGGGGTGGTGACCTTTGAGCGTGTCGATGTGGTGAAGAAAAACGACAAGGTGACCTCAGTCACCCATCGTTACTATAGTTTTGATGTTGAGAACCAGACTTACATCGACGTGAACCGCCTCTTCCGCGACGATGCGGTGGCCGACGTCTGCCAGCTGCTGCGCCAGCAACTGCTCGCCCAGAACAATGCCACGGGCAATGAGCAGTTGAACGATATGGGCTACTTCAATGTGGAGAACATCACGGTGACGCGCAACTTCTTCTTCGACGACAAGGGTGTGACCTGGAGCTATCTGCCCAACGAACTGGCTGTTGAGGCCGTCGGCGAGCCCCGCATCACGGTTCCCTATGCCGACTTGAGCGATTACAAGTGTGACGACAGTATCCTTGACCGACTGCAGTGATGGAATATATACTGAAATACTTTCCGGAGCTTACCGCGACACAGCGTGAGCAGATGGCGCAGCTCGAGGTGCTGTATCCCGAGTGGAATGCCAAGATTAATGTCATCTCCCGCAAGGACATCGACAACCTGGAGGTGAACCATATCCTGCACTCGTTGGGACTGGTGAAGTTCGTCAAGTTCACTCCTGGCACGAGGGTGATGGACTTGGGGACGGGTGGGGGATTCCCCGCTATACCGCTGGCCATTTATTACCCTGAGGTGACTTTCCACCTGGTGGACCGCATCGGCAAGAAACTGCGCGTGGCACAGGACATCGCCGAACGCATCGGCCTGCAGAATGTCACTTTCCAGCATGGCGATGTCAAGGAGGTGAAAGGCAAGTTCGACTTCGTGGTGAGCCGTGCCGTGATGGACCTGGGCGACATGGTGCCCCTGGTGCGCCGGCTCATCGACAACGAGGACCGCAATGCCGTCCCCAACGGATTGCTGTGCCTCAAGGGCGGTGACCTGACCGCCGAGGTGGCCCGATTCAAGAACCAAGTCCTCATCGACGAACTCTCCAGCTACTTCAAGGAGGAGTTTTTCAAAACCAAGAAGATCCTCTACCTGCCCTTGTAGGGCCTCGCCTTGGCGTGGCATGTTCCACGAGCCAAGAATATTAATTCGCATGGTATTATAATTAGAAAAATTCGCGAAATTCGCATTAGCCCCGCAGGGCAGCACCAGCGATTACTTTGCAATTTACAATCAACCGAATAACCGATGAATGCTACAATGATGACCGTCAACATGTTTGGCGAGAATATGTATTTCCTGTGGGACGAGGCTTCCCGCGACGCCGTGGTTGTTGACCCTGGCATGATGCGAGAGGCTGAGCAAAAGATGGTAACCGATTTCATCGAGGGCCAAAAGCTCAATGTCAAGCACGTCCTGCTCACTCACATGCACCTCGACCATGTCACGGGAGCACGCTGGCTGGCCGACCAGACGGGTGCCGACGTGTGTGCCAACGACCAAGACGCTCAGCTGGGGCTGGAACTGCCCCGGCAAGTCGAAGAATTTCACCTTAAACTGCAGTGTGAGCCCTTGACCATCGACCGCCACTTGCAGGAGGGTGACACGTTGATGTTGGGCGAGGAGACCATCCAGGTGCTGCAAGTCCCTGGCCACAGTCCGGGCGGACTGGCTTTCTACCTGCCGCAGAGTGGACTCCTCATCAGCGGTGACACCATCTTCAACGGCAGCGTGGGACGCACCGACCTGTGGGGCGGAGACATGGCCCAACTCATCAACAGCATCCGCGAGAAAATCATGACGCTCCCCGACGAGACGGTCATCGCCTCGGGCCATGGCCCGACAACGACCGTCGCCGACGAGAAGCGCTGCAACCCTTTCCTGTAGCAAAACCAAAAAACGGAGATGACTTGAATTCGGTCATCTCCGTTTTTTGTGGGGGCGATGATGATCAGCCTACAGGGCGAGGGCTACACCCAGCATCCATGTGTTCTTGATCTCGGGACCATAACCCTTCTTGAACATGTTGCAGGGACTGTAGCGGCAGTAGAGGGAAAAGCGATTATAAGAGAGCGCGCCATAGACATCAAACGTCAACTTGTTCTGCTTGATGCCGCGATAGGAAACGTCGTGGTGCGTCTTGTTGACCTTGTAATGGGTGTTACACTTGGCATACACGTTCCAGTTCATGGTGCCGCCAAGTGTGATATGGAAGTCTTTTCCAATAAATTGCTGGAATTGGAGCGGGAACTGGAGGGCCCTGACCGAGAGAACCGAGGAACGGTCAATCGTTCCTTCGGGGTAGAAACTGGTGCCCACGATATTGGTCGCTTCGTCCATGACAAAGCAGTTGGGGCGCTTGAGCGAAAACCGCTTGTAGTCATAGCCCACGCCAATCGAGAAATTTTGGCCGTGCAGTGTGTTGTAATTGAGGCTGGCGATGTTCAGCCAACCCCAGTTGAAGCTGTTGTTGACCAGATCATAGGATGTGCTGAGCCCTGCCCCGAAGTAAATGCCCGAGGAGACGATAGACCAATGGTAGTCCTTATGGCTGCTCTTCATGAATGGCAGATTCAATTCCCAGTCGGTTGACTGTGATGTGCCGACGCTGTCGTTGGCCGAGTGCTTGACGGTGTAGGTGTAGCTGTAGTCCTCGTTACCCTTCGACCCGATTACCTTGACGTGGGACCCTGTTGAGGTCTCGGTAATAATGATCTGGCTGGGTTGTTGGATGACGGTCACCGTGTCGGGGGCAATGGCCTGTACTTGAGCCATGGTGAGCATGGCGGCGAGAGTGAATAATAACTGTTTCATGTCGTTGATATGTTTAGGTGATTATTTACGGATAAGTTTCTTGATTTTCTCGGAGTTGGCGCTGCCCTCCATGTAGATGAGCGTAACAACGTTCTTGGGTGACTTGCGGGCCAAGTTCTGGTTGAGGAAGAAGATGTAATGGTTGTCCCGCTTGTTCTTCTTCATTGTGTAGAAACCGTAGTACAGTTGCCCGTTGCGGTATTCCACCTCCTTGTCGATGGCTTTGGCACCGTCTTTCACCACAAGGCTCTCAATGAGTTCGGCCTGACCCTTGTCGGTCACGCTCAAGCTGTGATAGACGTCTAGCCCGATTTCATGGGCCTGTCGCCCTGTGACAATAATCTCGGTGGCGCCGGCGGCCTTCTTGAACCGGCCGTCGAACAGGCGGTTGATGTTCAACCCGTTTTGTGCCATGGCTGTCATGGTAGCGAGCAGGCAGGTCAGGATGATGATTGTAGTCCGTTTCATGATTCGTCGCGTTTTTTATTCGTTGTCAAGTTCAAGGGCTTCGCCCAGGGTGGACAGTTGTGCTGCCATGCCCTGCGATGCCGCATTGATATGGTTCAGGTCGTCTTCGATCAGGCGCATCACCTCCTCGTCGTTGTCGATGGCCTGGCCGTTGACATAGGCGATGCACAAGTCCTGGCCCGCGGGCTGCTGGTGCTGCCACAGGGCGTAGGCACCAACCGCCAGCAACATAGCGATGGAGGCCGCGAGGCCTGTCATGCGCAGTCGGGCTGCCCGCCGCGTGGCATGGCGATGCTGCTTGCTGTGGGCCGAGAAATAGCCCATCACCACCTTAGCATCATCGATGGCGTCGCTCTGCCACGGGCAGTGGGCAAGCACTTGCCGCATGGCATTTTCCTCTTGGAGGTTAGTCATGCCGTCGAAGTAGCGCTCGATGAGCTGTTCTAGCTGGGCCTGAGTGGTTATTTGTTCTAAGTCCTTCATGAGTTGTTCTTTTTTCTGTTATGGTACATTTCGCGCACCCGCTTGCGGGCTCGGCTCAGTTCCACCCGCACGGCAGCGGGTTGCATGCCCAATCGCTTGGCGATGTCTTCAAATTCCATTTCCTCGATCTCCCTCATGTCGATAATGGCACGTTGTCTGGGCGAGAGTTCATTGTCGATGATGCGGCGCACCTGCTGGTAAGCCGCATCAGTTTCCTCATTGCTTGTCTCGATGGCGGCATCGGCGGCCTGCTCGACAGGGAGCTCACTGGCGTGGCTGCTGCGGCGAGCCAGGTCGATGCTCGAGTTGCGCACGGTAATCATTCCTGCTCCACGGGCGTGGCTGGCGCTCTCGTACTGCTCCCGTTGTTGCCACAGCTTGACGAAGGCGTCCTGTACCGCATCGGCTGCATCGTCACGGTTGCCCGTGATGCGTTCGGCCAGCGAGAGCATTTGCTCCCGTAAGGACATGAATGCGGTGGTGATGCGGTCGGTTTGCTTCATCGTCAACAATTGTTTCTATTCAATAAACGCAGGTGATGGCTATTTGCAACAAAATTAATGAAAAAAAAGACGGAAATCCCGCCATTTTTTCGGGGATTTCCGTCCTGTGAGTTGATGATTGTGCGGGATCGATTAGATTCCGAGTACGAAACCGACGGTCCAGGTGTTCTTGATTTCGGGACCGAAGCCGTCCTTGAAGAACTTACCGGGGCTGTAACGGCAGTAAACACCGGTCTTATTCCACGTGAGAGCGCCCATGAAGTCAAAGTTGATCTTGTTCTGGCTGAGGCCCTTGAAGCGGGTGTCGTAGTCCGTCTTGTTGAGCTCGTAGTGGTTGTCCACGCGAGCAAAGGCGTTCCAATTGAGGATGCCGGCAACGGTGATGTCGAGTTTCTTGACGATTCTCTGGGAGAACTGCAGCGGGAACTGAACAGTCCACATGTTCAGGTTGGACGAACGATGCTTGATTTTGTCAACGTTCTCGCTGGGATAAGAACTGGTGAGCACGACGCCTGCATTGTCACGGAAAAGCATGTTGGGGCGCTTCATGCTATAGGAGCGGTGATGGATACCGGCGCCCAGCGAAAGGTGCTGGCCGTGCAGGCTGTTGTAGCTGACAGCGATGAAATTGAGCATACCGACCTCAAAACTGTTGTTGATGGTCTCCCAGTTGTGCTTAACGCCCATACCCACATAGAAGCCACTGGTTGTGATGGCCCAGTGCTTGGTCCTCTCGCTATCGTCCTTGAAGGTGTGTTGGTAGATGCTCTCGCCGTCCTCATCTTCCGACTGGGTGGCGGTTGCGATTGTGGGGTTGCTGGCTTCACTGTTCACGGCGGCCTCATCACTGGTAGCCGCATTCATCTGTGCCATAGCAAGCATGGCAGCGAAAATTAATGCAATCTTTTTCATCTTAAAAATTGATTATAAATTGAATTTTTGTGAATTTTGGGCGCAAAAGTAGTAGTTTTTTCCCGTTCCGCCAAATTATCTTCGATTTTTGACCCTTTTCAATCATCAAGATTCATCACCTTGGCAAAGCGCACTTGGCTCTTGTACACGGGAAAATTCAGCGTCAGTATCACGCCGTTTTCCACTGTGGCATAGGCATCCTCGCCCAGTGCCTCCATCGTGGCGTCGGTCCACACGAGGTCATAATTGCCTGTGAATGCAGTTTTGCTGATGTGCCCTTTGGTCATGCCCGGCTGCCACTGCTGCTTCATCACCTGGGCCCCTGACACATAGATGAGGTCGTAGCCGTCACCGGCCTGCACCACGGCCAGCGTGTAGCGTCCGCCCAATCGCAGCCACTTGTCTTCCATGTCGCGGTCCAGATACTTCCAATAGCCCTCGACGGGATCGCTGCTGTTTTCAAGATATCGGTCTAGCTCCTCGAGCGTCCAAGTGGCAGTCGCTTCGGCTTGTTTTTCGTTCCCGATGGTGAGCACGGCCCGCTCAATGGCCACACGGGCTCCTGGTCCTACCAGATAACCCACCTGCACCAGGCCAGTGGGGCGGGCAATGCTGGCTTCCAGCACCTGTTCCAGCTCATTCTTACCGATGGATACCGTCACTCCGCGTTCATCAACATCTACAGCCAGGGTATTCATGTCGTCCTCGAGTGATACTCCTGCTGTCAGGCTCGTTTGGGCTAACTGCGTCACTGTGCCGTTGATGTTCTGGACAAGAGACACCTGCATCGAGCGCCGGTCTGTGATGTCGTCAAACGGGGCGCTGTTGTCGCAGCTGAGCACGACGGCGCAGTAGTTATAGTCCTCGTCGAGATTAAATACCAGTCCCCATTGGGTGTTGGTCACCCGGGTTTTGCCGCCTCGCATGGGATCTTTCACCGAATGGGTTTTGCCCTGCTTGTTGTGCAGGTTGGCTAGTTTCAGCTGGTAGCGGTAGGTCTGGCTGGCAATGCGGACCGTATCGATGCTGATGGCAGTGGCCATGGTGGCGTTTTCCTCCACGAGGCGGTCATCCTCGATGCTGCGGTAGCGTCCCTGCATCCTCATACCTGGGTGTGTGAACAGTCCACCGAAGCCATTGCTGGCCGAGTTGTAGTACGACCTCCCGTATCCGTCCAGGACAGTCAGTGCCATCAGGGCAACTATCAATATCAACCGTATCTTATTCATTGCTGCTTATGATCTATTCGTGGTGGTATGGCTCGTGGCGCAGGATGGTAAATGCCCGGTAGAGTTGCTCGACGAAGATGAGGCGCACCAGTTCGTGGGGAAATGTCATCTTGCTGAGGGATATTTTCTCATTGGAGCGCTGATGGACTTCGGGCGAGAATCCGTACGGTCCTCCAACGACAAACACCAGCCGCTTGCCGCCGCCAGCCATGCGCCGCTGGAGCCACTGGCTGAAGTCGACCGACGTGCGCTCGCTGCCGTGCTCATCGAGCAGCACGACGTAGTCGCTGGCCTCGAGCGTGGCTAGCAGCGCCTTGCCCTCGGCGGTCTTTTGTTGCGCCTCGCTCATGTTGCGGGTGCCATTTACGTCGCCGACATACTGGATGTTGAACTGCACGTAGTGCTGCAGCCGCTTCATGTATTCCTCGATGCCTTGACGGACAAAACCGACCTCTGTCTTGCCGATGACGGTAAGTGTTATCTTCATATTCTGCCGTTGGTTTGATGATTATTGCCACAAAATTAGTTATTCCGCCGAAATCTGCCTAACTTTGTAGGCGAGAAAATACGATTCAATAATCTGGAAGATATGAAGACAAGAGAAGAACTGATTGACGAGTTGATTGACCTGGCGTTTGCCGAGGACATCGGTGATGGCGATGCCACCACCCTGTGTTGCATCCCTGCCGACGAGATGGGCCGCCAGCGACTGATTGTCAAGGAGGAAGGCATCCTGGCTGGTGTTGAGATTGCGCGCCGCGTGTTTGAGAAATTTGACCCCGAATTGCAGATGGAGGTCATGATCGGCGACGGTGCCCATGTCAAGCCGGGCGACGTGGCCTTTGTCGTGACTGGCAAGGTTCGCTCCCTGCTCCAGACCGAGCGCTTGATGCTCAACATCATGCAGCGCATGAGTGGCGTAGCCACCACGACGGCACGCTATGCCAAGTGCCTGGAAGGACTCAAGACGCGTGTGCTCGACACCCGCAAGACCACTCCGGGCATGCGCTTGCTCGAGAAGGACGCGGTCAAGATTGGTGGCGGTTGCAACCACCGCATCGGCTTGTTCGATATGATTCTGCTCAAGGACAACCATGTGGACTTTGCAGGCGGCATCGTGCCCGCCATTGAAAATGCCCGTCAGTGGTGTCGTGACAATGGCAAGGACCTGAAGATTGAAATCGAGGTGCGCAACTTCGATGAGTTGCAGCAGGTCCTCGACCACGGTGGTGTGGACCGCGTGATGCTCGACAATTTCTCAGTCGAGAACACCCGCAAGGCGGTGGAAATCATCAACGGCAGGGTAGAGACCGAGTCCAGCGGCGGCATCACCATCGACACGCTGCGCCAGTATGGCGAGTGTGGCGTGGACTACATCTCGGTGGGTGCCCTCACGCACTCCATCAAGTCCCTTGACATGAGTTTCAAGGCCTGCTGAGTCACTGCGCAATCTAAATAATGACCACCCTCCAGCACATCCAGCCGCTGTCATTCCCTGGCGTCGAGAAGGATGCTCCCGTCATCGTTGCGGGGCCTTGCAGCGCCGAGACCGAGCAGCAGACGCTCGATGCCGCCCGTGCATTGAGCGCGATGGGTGTGCACGTCTTCAGGGCCGGAATCTGGAAACCGCGCACCATGCCCGGCGGTTTCGAGGGCGTGGGCGACCGTGGCCTGGCATGGCTGCAGAGGGTCAAGCGCGAGACGGGTATGGCAGTGGCGACCGAGGTGGCGACAGCGCGCCATGTGCAGGCCGCTCTTGATGCGGGTATCGACATCCTGTGGATGGGGGCCCGCACGAGTGCCAATCCTTTTGCCATGCAGGACATCGCCGATGCGTTGTCGGGCCATGACGAGGTGACGGTGCTGGTCAAGAATCCCGTCAATCCCGACCTGGACCTGTGGCTCGGGGCCTTGCAGCGCATCATGGGAGCGGGCATCACCCGCCTGGGGGCCGTGCATCGCGGCTTCAGTTCGGCCGGTGCCCACCTCTACCGCAACGATCCGCAGTGGCACATCCCCTTTGAGTTGCGCCGTCATGCCCCGATGATGACCATCCTCTGTGACCCGTCGCACATCGGTGGCAAGCGCAAATATGTGGAACGTCTCTCCCAGATTGCCCTCGACACAGGCTTTGACGGCTTGATGATTGAAAGCCATTGTCATCCCGACGAGGCGCTGAGCGATAGCGCCCAGCAGGTGACACCCGCCGACCTCGCCGCTATCCTTGGGCGACTGGTTGTACGCTCGGGTTTGCCTGTTGACGATGAGTTGGCCTTGCTGCGCCAGCAGATTGACGATTGTGACCACGAACTGTTGGCGGTGTTGGCGCGCCGCATGAGTGTGTCGCGCGAGATAGGTCGATTCAAGAAGGCCCACAACCTGCGCGTCGTGCAGCCTGCCCGTTACCAGGACATGATCAGTGCCCGCCTTGAAGAAGGCGCTTCGCTGGGGCTGGACACCGCATTCACCCAGCACGTCATGCAAGCCATTCACGAGGAGAGCGTTAGCCAGCAGTTGAATCTCGTCAACGATTCGACCGAAAACAATACCTCAGATGAACAGCAAGAATAAGAAAGTCGTCATTATCGGAGCCTCGTCAGGGATGGGGATGGAAGTGGCCAAACTGTTGCTCGACGAGGGCTGCCAGTTGGGTGTGGCCGCACGTCGTGAAGACCGTCTGCTGGCTCTGAAACAGTTTGCACCCGATAGGGTAGTGACAGCGACCATCGACGTCACCGACGAGGATGCCCCTCACCGCTTGCGCTCGCTCATCGACGAAATGGGCGGTATGGACCTGTTCTTCTACTCCTCGGGTATCGGCAAGCAGAACCGCACCCTTGAGCCCGATATCGAACTCAACACCTTCAACACCAATGCCATGGGCTTTGCCCGTATGATCGGGGAGGCCTACCGTTACTTTGCCGAGCGAGGCGAGGGACACATAGCCGCCATCACGTCTATCGCGGGCACCAAGGGCCTCGGCCCCGCACCATCTTACTCTGCTACCAAGGCGATGCAGAACGTTTATCTGCAGGCCTTGGAGCAGCAGTCAAATGCCCGAGGCTTAAAAATCCGTTTTACTGATATCCGTCCCGGTTTTGTCGATACCGCCTTGCTCAGCGGTGACTTCCGCTATCCCATGATGCTCAAGCCCGAGAAGGTCGCCCGCCAGATTGTCCGCGCCCTGAAAAGCAAGCGCCACATCCAGGTCATCGACTGGAAATACTCCCTATTGACCGCCTGCTGGCGCCGTCTCCCACGCCCCCTCTGGCGCCACCTAAAACTCTAATTGTTAATTATCGCGCACTCATCTAATGGAGTGCGGATGTCAAGAGAACGGTTGTCCCGGTTAGTGCAATCGGGACACTCTTTGTTGTCTGAAAAAATGGAGGGTGGGGTTAGGGGCGGGTGGTGACGCGGGCAGCGGCGTGGAAATGGGTAGCGTAGTAGTTCTGGCGCAGATCGTCGACGGTGACGCCGCGGGATGAGGAGGCGTGGACAAACTTATTGTCCTTGAGATAGATGCCCACGTGGGAAACGTGGCCGTCGCTGCTGGTGATGAAGAAAACCAGGTCGCCCTCTTTCAGGTCGTCGAGGTCGATAATGCGGCAGTTGACTTCGAGCATCTTGGCGCTGTTGCGGTGCATCTTGATGCCATAAACTGCCTGATACACCTCCATGACCATGCCCGAGCAATCGGTGCCCTCGCCGCAGGTGTGTTCAGCGTAGGCGTAGGGCGTGCCCAGCCAGCGCTTGAGTTCATGATAGAGTTTCTTGTTGTCTTTACGGCCCAGTTTAATGTCGAGCCGTGCCCACTCGTCGCTCACGAGGTCGTGGCCCGATTGCGGAATGGGTTTCTTGCGGTCGGTTGTGGAGGGGGCAGTGGTGTTGTCGTCGCTTGACGAGCCGCCACGGTTGCGGCGCTCGTGGTAGGGGCGATAGGTGTGTGTGTCATGGCTTGTAGTGTGGCACGATACCACTGGCAGCGACAAGAATATCGCCGCTGCCAGGTAGAGTATCTGTTTGCCGTGTCTAGACATCAGTCTTTGTTCTCTTCGGCGGGAGCGTCCTCAGCGTTGGGCTCCTCTTCCTCCTTGGCGGTGAAGTCGGTGATGCCGGCGCCGATGAGGATGTTGTACCACGAAATGATTTTCTTGATGTCACTGTTGTGCACGCGGTCGGGATCCCAGTTCTCCAGGACGCTGCCGAAAAACTCGTGCAGCTGGTCGGGCGTGCTGTATGCCTTGGCGTCGATAGCCTTGTTGTCAAACTTCTTACCGATGTTTTCCATGACCTGAGACAAGGGCAGGTCCTCGCTGGTGGTGAAAATGGAAATATCACCCAGCGACATCACGCGCTCGCGTGAGTGCACGGGGAAACGGTGGCCGTCGGCGAGTCCCTCGACGAGCAGCATGTTTTTACCGTAGGATACGAGTTTGTAGAGTCCGGGACGTCCCGAAATGGATAAAATTTTCTTCAGCATAATGTCAATAATAATGTTGATTGAATCTAATTGATATTGTTGTTTCTTATTGTATTATTCTTTTTGGCTGAGCAGCCGTGTGACCTGGGGCACCAGAGCGGTGCAGTTGTCATTGACGATGACTCGCTCACCAGGAGCAACGGTCTCCTCGAGGCTCTGGGCCGCCATGCGGTCCTTGACTTGCTGTGCCGTGAGTCCGCTGCGTGCCATGACGCGGTCTATGCGCACCTCGGCAGGAGCGGTGACGTGCCACACTTCGTCCACCACGCGGTCGAGGCCTGCCGTGCGCAGCAGCGCGGTCTCGATAAAGGCGACTGTTGCTCCGCTGCGTCCCTGCTCGTCGGCCCAGCGTCGTATGTCGCTGGCGGTGGCAGGGTGGACAATGGCATTGAGGCGTGCCAGGGCTTGGTCGTCGGCAAAGGCGACGGCACTCAGGTGCTGGCGGTTCAACGAACCGTCGGGCAGATAGGTCTCTTCTCCGAAGGCCTGTTTCAATTGCTGCCGCACCTGCTCGTCAGCCACCATCAGTCGTTTTGCCCGCGAGTCGCAGTCATACACCTGATGGCCCATGACCTGAACCATGTGCGCGACAACACTCTTGCCGCTGCCGATTCCTCCTGTGAGTGCAATCAGTTTCATCTCAGTTGTCATCTGGGTTTCTCGATGACGTATTCCACGCTGTCGTGCGACAGGCGCATGTCCTCATAGACTCCAGGCGCCTTACTGATGATCAATTCTAACTTATTGCTCGTTGAGGCCGTGTTCGCCTCGTTGTAATCAACCGCGATAGTGATGTCTTTCTCATCACTGCTGCGGCTCACAGGTGAGCGATAGGTAACCTCCACATCGCTGGGGAAGAGCAACATCTTCACACCGGCGGGGGCGTTGCATACATCGATCTTGACAATCTGCTTCCTGGTAGTGAGCTTCTCGATGGGAACCATGACTTCGATGGAACGAGGCTCGGTGATGGCTCCACTGATGGGGGCGAAACCCACACTGCGACGCAGCGTGTCGGTCAATCCCACTTCCTCGATGTGAGAGGTATATACCTCATTGATCTCGTTCAACGAGGTGGGGTCGCCATAAACATATACCGAGTCCTGGCTCAGAAACAATGAGCCATATTTGGCAAAGCCCTCGCCGGGATCGACAATGATGTCAGGTCTGATGGGGACCTTCTTGCCTGGCTGGTCGGTGTACCTTATTGTGATGGATTCGGGCAGCACACTGATAATGTTGGCGCGCTTATTGAAGAGTGCGGCTATCGCCTTTTTCAGGTGGCCCTGGTCTATCTTGCAGGTGTAGCTGGTCCCGTCTACATAATCAGTGAAGCGCAGATTAAGTGTCGGCGTCTTCTTGAACATGTAGGTAAGGAACTTGTACCCGCGGACGTTCATCGTCACCGTCAGCGTGTCGGGCACCTTTGAGAGCAGATGGACATTTTTGGGCAGTGTCATCTTGACAGGCACTTCAACATCGAGTTTTACGTCGTTGTTAAAGGTCAGGAATCCCCAGAAGACGGCCGCGATGATCACAAAGCACAGGTATTGCGCAATCGACCTCGCGCGAGGTGACTCCTGCATTTTCTTCTGTAATCGTTCCCAAAGTTTCATGATGCCTGCTGAGATGTCACTATACCGTTAGTCTGTCTGTTGTTAGGTCAATTACTTGTTGGCGGCGTTGGCACCAGCCACATCTTCCATCGACTCATAGATGGAGGTCTTGTCCACCTTGATGCGGACGCCATCGGCTACCTCGAGGATGATGGTCGTGTCCTTAACCTCGCGCACGCGACCGTGGATACCACCAGCGGTAACCACCTTGTCGCCGTTCTTGAGTCCGTCGCGGAAGGTGTCAAGCTTCTTCTGCTGTTGTTTCTGCCTCTTCTGCTGCGGCATGATCATGAAGAAATAGAAGATGACGAAAATAAGAACGATCATCAATATACCACCTAAGCCGCCACCAGAAGCGGGAGCTGCCTGCAATAAAATCGTGTTAAGCATAATTCTTTCTTGTTATTGGTTATTAATATAATGTGATATCTATAGTGTTTGATGAATGTCAGGGCTTGACAACCTTGCCCTGGCGACGCATCAGTTTCAGGGCATTGTTGAGGATGCCGTTGACAAACTGGCCGCTGCCAGCGGTGCTGAAGTTTTTGGCCAGCTCAATGTATTCGTTGAGCGTCACTGCAGTCGGGATGCTCTCAAAGTTGCGCAACTCAGCCATGGCGGTGCACATGATGATGCGGTCCATGAGCACGATGCGGTCCTTGTCCCAACGGCTGTTCTCCACAAGTTCGTCGATGGTGGCGTTGTTCTCGGGCATTTGCATGACGGTAGCCTTGAACAACTCCTTGCCGAATTGGCTGTCCTCCTCGTCCTTGAACATGGGCATGATGGCATCCTCGTCACCCTCGGCGATGCGCCTGAAGGTCTTGCACACAAACTGTCCCATCAGTTCGGTGTCGTCCTCGGTCCAGAACAGTGAACGCTGCTCGATGGCATCGGTCATGTTGGGGTCGGGGATAATCACCAGTTTCATGAGCTGCTGCCACAGCAGGCTGTCGCCCGTCATGGTGTCGTCGTCATCGCTCATGTAGTCATTGTACAGGTCACTCTTGAGCACCTTGTCGAGCATCAGCCGCTCGAAGATGGGATCATCGTTCCAGGTGACGGTGTGATCGCTGGCGAACTGCTGCAACTGCTCGTTGTCGGCAAGGGCGGCAACCAGGCGGTTGTTGACAAACTTCATGTTGGGGTTTTTCTCTTCCTCGGTGGGCAGATATTTGTTACGGGCCTCATCGAGGTGCATCTCCTGGATGTGGGTTAACTCCACGGGCAGGCGCATGAGATAATGGTACAGTTCGTAAGTCTTCTCGAGGCATGTCTCAAGCCCCTTGAGCGCACTGTCGAGCGTGCGGTCAGGACGGGTAAGCATATAGGAGTACAGATTCTGTACAACTTTAGTTCGGATTAAAACTCGATTTATCATAATATCATCGTTTGAACTTGCAAAGTTAGTTAAAAATGGCGGCTTGGGCAACTAAAAAGGCGCCTATTCCATGATTTGATGGTCTGCGAGACGCTGGCGCACCACTTCATAAATCATAATGCCGCCAGCCACCGACACATTCAGCGAATTGATGTGCCCGAACTCGGGGATGACCACCTGGGTGTCGCACAGCTTCATGATTTCGGGCGAAATGCCTTTGTCTTCGGCTCCCAGCACGATAGCCACGGGAACAGTGAAGTCGGCCGCAGTGTAGGACATCTCGCTCTTGTCACTGGTGCCTACAATCCTGAAACCGCTGTCGCGCAGCAGGCGCACGGCGCTCACCAGATTGTGCTCGCGGCACACCGGCAGGTAGTTGAGCGCTCCCGCCGAGGTCTTCACGGCATCGGCATTGACGCTGACGCTCTCGCGGTCAGGGATGACGATGGCGTTCACACCGGCGCACTCACAGGTGCGGGCCACAGCGCCAAAGTTGCGCACGTCGGTCACACCGTCAAGCACCACGACAAACGGGTTGGCTCCCTGGTCAAACAGTTGCGGCACGAGGTCTTCGACGCGATAATAGGTGACGGCTGCCAGCATGGCCAGCACACCCTGGTGGTTGCGGCGGGTGATACGGTCAATCTTCTGGACTGGCACTCGCTGCACGGGCACATGCAGTTGACGGGCTCGCTCGATGATGTCCTGGGCAACCTCGGGGTTGAGGGTTTTGCTCAACAGGATCTTGTCGATATCCTTAGCGGCGTCAATGGCTTCAATCACGGCATGGATGCCATAGATGTATTGTGTCTTGTCAATCATAATATCACTGGTTGTTTGGGTTATCGGTCTTTATCGGGTTACTCGTCATGGTCAGTCCTGTGCTTGTGGTTGATGAGGGATTTCGCATTGTCGATGGCGGCCTGGTTCAGGTCCTTGCCGCTGAGCATGCGTGCCACTTCCATGACGTGCTCCTGTTCATCGAGCGGTTCCACATGGGTGAGTGTCTCGTCGTGGGTGTCGGCCTTGTACACCCGCAGGTGGTGGTCGCCATTGGCAGCCACCTGGGGCAGATGCGTGATGGTGATGACTTGGATAGAGCGTGAGATGTCGGCCATCATTTCGCCAATCATCGTGGCAACATCGCCGCTCACTCCGGTGTCCACCTCGTCAAAGATGATGCTGGGCAGCTGCATGTGCCGTGCGATGATGGTCTTGATGCAAAGCATCACACGCGATATCTCGCCCCCTGAGGCGGTATCCTTGACAGGCATGAGGGCCTGGTTTTTGTTGAACGCCATCATGAAATTGACGTTGTCGATGCCGCTGGGCATGAGTGCACCTTGCTTGAAGTCCACGTCAAAGGCGATGTTCTTCATGCCTAACGGCGCTGCCAGCGACAGCAGTTCGGTGCCGAAACGCTTGGCTGCCTCGTGGCGCTTAAGCGACAACTTTCCGGCAAGTTCCATGGCTGCCTTGTGGGCGGCATCGACACGGGCCCTGAGTTCCTCAATGATGTCATCGTTGTGCTCGATTTCGCCTAACTGTCGCTCATAGTCACGCTGGATGGCAATCAATTGGTTGACGTCTTGTGCATTATGCTTGCGTTGCAGGGCATAGATGCTGTTCAGCCTGTCATCGATGCGAGCGAGTTCAGCAGGGTCATCGTTGAGTGACTCCATGATGGCTCCTGCGCTCTGGGCAATATCTTTGAGCTCGATGAGGGCCGTACGTACACGTTCGCCCATCCCCTCTACATCATGCAGGTTATGCTCAGCCTCGTCGAGTCGCTGGGCAATGCCTTTGAGCCGCTCCAGAATGCCGTTTTCCTCTCCGTCAAGCTCATTCTCTACGGTCCACAATGCCTCCTTAAGCGATGTGACGTTGCTCAACTTGGCTTGTTCGGCTTCCAGCAGCTGATCCTCGTCGGGCTGCAACTGCATGGTCTGTAGCTGGTCGAGTTGGAATCGGATGTAGTCCTCGTTGTGCCGCAGTTGCTCCATGTCCTGCTGTGTCTTGTCGAGCAGTTGCACAGCATCGCGGTATTCCTGATAGTGGCTATGGTATTGGTCAAGCAGTTCGTTGTTGCCTGCAATGCTGTCGAGGATTGACAGTTGGAATGCCGGGTTCGAAAGCAACATGTTGCTGTGCTGGGAATGGATGTCAAGCAGTTGGGTACTCAACTCGCGCAGCACATTCAGCGGCACAGGCATGTCATTGATGAAGGCGCGGGAACGTCCGCTGGGACTCAATTCGCGCCTGAGCAGACACTCGTGCTCGTCCCAGTCAATGTCATTGTCAGCAAAGAAGCGTTCCAGCTGATAGCCGCCGATGTCAAAGGTTGCCTCGACAACTGTCTTGGCCGACGTGTCGCGGATGGCCTTGCTGTCGGCGCGCTCACCCAGGATGAGCGACAAGGCGCCCAAGATGATGGATTTGCCGGCACCGGTTTCGCCGGTGATGATGGTCAAGCCCTCGGCAAACGCGATGTCGAGTCTGTCGATGAGGGCATAATTGGAAATGTGCAGTTGCTTGATCATTACGCCTGCATGCGCTTAGTTCTGGACTTTCTTGATTTGATCCAGACGATTGGTCTCGCTAGGAAAGACTTGGTACAGCATTTCGTACACCGACTCTTTCTCGGTGGCATTGGCCTTGCTGTATACATTGATCAGTTCATCGAGCTTGGCGTCTTTGAACATCGTCAGGCAGATCGACAGAGGGGCCACCTCATAGATTTTGCCCAGGTTCTCAAGCGAGTGGGTGATGGCTGAGCGTCCCTTGTCAACGGTGATGACCATCTGGTCGAGGCCCATGCGGTGGTAGTCGTAGAGTAACTGCCTGATGGGCGACGTTGCCTTGTCGGTAAATGCGCTCAACACGGCGCTGCGGTTATTGTTGTCCTCAAAGGCTTTCCAGCCGCTCTCGCCAGTGCTTTGTGCCAGGCGCACGACTTTGGCCGCCTGTTCATAGTACGGGTCTCCGCCATTGAGTTCAAATGTGTCAAAGTCCATCGCGATGATCATGTAGGCCCAGAAGTTGAGGATCGCCGTCAGATTGTCCTTCATCTCCTCCTCCGAGAATACCAGCGGCATGTTGCGCTCATAGGTGAATTTCACCTTGGTATCCCTGAAGTTGATGATTGCCGTTGTGTAGGTACTGTTGTACACGGGGCGCTGGGATTGAATCTGTAAGTCACCTTGCATGACACCTGTAGCGTCGTCCCATGAACTGATAGTGAATAACAGTTTGCAATAGATTCTCTCATTAATGCCAAAGGTCGCATTGGTCCACTTGTGGTCGACGTTCATGTAGTCGCTAACGGCTTGCTTGAACTCAGCGAACACATCCTTGCTGCCGTTGGTGACCTTGTCGCTGTTGACATCAACATCGCAGTTGAGCTCAAACGACTCCTCATCGGCAACGGCGCTGAAGGCGCACGACAGCGCCACGAGCAGCATCAATAATGTTTTCTTCATTGTTCAGACAGGTACTTGTGTAATACATCAACAATGTCATGGGCAACGGCGCGTTTTGACTTGCATTGGCCCTCAATGGCCTCGCCCTTGTCGGTAAATATGGTCACCTTGTTGGTGTCGACCTGGAATCCGGCATTCTTGTCACGCAGTGAGTTCATAACGATGAAATTCAAGTTTTTACGTTCAAGTTTTCCTTGTGCGTTGACATTTTCGTTATCAGTTTCCAGGGCAAATCCCACCGTCACCTGGTCGGGACGTTTAGCTTGTCCCACAGCGCGGGCGATGTCGGGATTGGGGATGAGGCGAAGCACAGGAGCCGCATCCTTCTCGCGCTTGATTTTCTTGTCGGCCACGTTGTCCACACGGTAGTCGGCCACCGCAGCACACAGGATGATGGCGTCATTGTCGGACAAAGCTGCCATCACGGCATCGTGCATTTCCTCGGCAGTGGTCACGTCGATGCGCTGAATATTGGGATGTTCGGTTTTGAGACTTACTGGTCCAGCGACCAGCGTAACAAGGGCACCGCGACTAGCACATTCCTCTGCAAGGGCAAACCCCATCTTGCCTGATGAGAAGTTGCTGATGTAACGCACCGGATCGATTTTTTCTACCGTGGGGCCGGCAGTAATGAGCACATGCTTGCCCTGCAGGTCCTCGCTGGCAGTGAAGAAATCGTCAAGGGCCTTGACAATGTTCTCGGGTTCTTCCATGCGACCCTTGCCAATCAGGTGGCTGGCCAGTTCGCCCTCGGCAGGCTCGATAATGTGGTTGCCGTAGCTGCGCAGCAACTCCAGGTTGCGCACTGTGCTCGGGTGTCGCATCATGTCCAGGTCCATAGCCGGAGCGACAAATACCGGGGCTTTTGCCGACAGGTAGGTCGTTACCAGCATATTGTCGGCAACGCCATTTGCCATCTTGCCGATTGTCGAGGCAGTGGCCGGAGCGATAATCAGGGCATCGGCCCACAGTCCCAGGTCCACATGGCTGTTCCACTGACCGGTGTTGGCGGTGAAGAACTCGCTGATGACGGGTTTGCCGCTCAATGTCGAGAGTGTCAACGGCTGGATGAACTGCTTGGCATTGGGAGTCATGATAACCTGCACCTCGGCGCCAGCCTTGACGAGCAGTCGCGTGAGTGTGGCGCACTTGTAGGCAGCGATGCCGCCCGTGATGCCCAGGATGATGTGCTTGCCTTTCAACATGATGCAATAGGGGAGTGATGGTTGAATGCTATTATTTTTTCTTGTATTGGATATACAACCGTGTGAGCACCTGCTTGGTGTTCTCGGGGAAGTCGCTCTTCATCATCCAGTCGTAGTAACCGAAGTCGAGTTTGGTGAGTACTTCCTCAACGGTTTTTCCCTTGTGCTTGCCGAAGTTGAACACTGGCTGTTTCTGCTCATTGTAGATAATGCGTCCGGCCAAGTCCACATTGCGGTTGTGGGAAGAGTACTGTGAGAGATATTCAACGTCATTCTGCAGGGGCTCAGCGTCATCGGCATAACGGTCCAGCTGGGCCTTCAGCACCTCAAGGGTGGTCTTGGCATCATCGGCTGCCGAATGGTGATTCCCCATCGGGTGGCCACAGTAGAAGATGCAGGCTGCCTCCAGGTCACGTTTTTCGCGCTTGTGGTAGATGGTCTGCACATCGATGAACTTGTGCTGTGACGGGTCAAATTCCACTCCCGCCTTGCTCATCTCCTGTGCCAACAGGGGGATGTCAAAGTGGTTGCTGTTGAAGCCCGCAATGTCGCAGCCCTCAAACACGCGTGCAATGTCGTGGGCACGCTCCTTGAAGGTCGGTTCGCCCACGAGCATCTCGTTGGTGATGTGGTGCACGTCAATGGCCTGCTGCGGAATTACCTTCTCCGGATTGAAACGGTAGGTCTTGCTCTCCTCGTGTCCGTCAGGAAATACCTTGACATAGGACAACTCGATGATGCGGTCCTCGGTGATATTGAGACCGGTTGACTCCAGGTCAAATACCACGAGCGGACGTTTCAGGTTCAGTTCCATTATTCGTTGGTGTTTTCTTTCTTGAGTCGCTAGTTGTCTGTTTTAGGCAAAAGTAACGGTACTTAACACTAAAAACTTACAACTTCAAAAAACTCTTAGAACATCATGGGCATCTGCAGCACGATGAGATCTTCACCGGCCTTCTGCTCACTGGGAACAAACACACCTGCGCGTGCGGGATCGAGCAACTTGAGGAATACGCCGTCGCAGTCGATGTTGCTCACTACCTCGATGACATCAGCGCTCTTGAAGCCGATGTTCATGGGCTCACCGTTGTACTCACAGGTGATGGTCTCCTCGGCCGAGGTGGAGTGGTCGATATCCTGGGCGGTAAGTACCACCTCGGTGGGACGCAGGTCCAGACGCACCAGACCGCCTACGTTGGCAAACACAGCCACACGGCGCACGGCATTGAGCAGCGTCATGCGGTCAACGGCCATGGTGTAGGGATTGTCCTCGGGGATTACCGAGTTATAGTTAGGATAACGTCCGTTGATGAAGCGGCACGACAACTGGTAGTCGGCGTTCTCAAACGTGGCGCTGTTCTCGTCGATGGTGATGTTCACCGGCTCCTCGCTGTTGCGCTCAATGATGTTGGCAAGGATAGACGCAGGCTTGGCGGGGAGGATGAAATTGCGCTCAAAGTTGGGAGTTACATTGGTCTGACGGTAACGAACCAGCTTGTGTGAGTCGCTGGCAACATACACGATCATGTCGGGCTTGATGTCCCAATAGATTCCCATGAATTGGGGATGCATGTCGTCGTTGCCCACGGCAAACAGCGTGTGGCCGATACCTGCAGCAATGCTCTTGGAGGGCAGCGTGAACTGGCGCACGTCATTGGCATTGGCAGCCTTCTCGGGGTACTCGTCGCCATTGAGGGCCACGGCATCGTAGTAACCATTGACGTAGGTCATCTTCACGGCCAAGGTCTCATCGTTGATCTCAAAGGTCAGTGCCGTGTCGGGTAACTCCTTCAGTGAGTTGATGGTGCGTTTCACATCAAGGGCAAATTTGCCGCTTCCCTCTACATTCTGCACTTCGATGTTGGTCGTCAGACGAGTTTCCATGTCGCTGCCGGTAACCACGAGGCGATCGCTTTGCAATTCAAACAGGAAATTGTCAAGAATAGCATAGGCGTTCTTGCTGCTCACCACTTTGCTCACCGCGTTCAAGCGGTTGAGCAATAATTTACTTTGAACGTTGAATTTCATACAGTTATGTCTCTTTATAGCATTATTAATTTGTTGTTCTTTCTTTTAACCTACAAATATAGTGTTTTTTTCTTTAATGAGATGTAGCTGTTGATAAAAAAACGAAAAAAAGCGTCATCGATTGCCTCGATAACGCTTTTTAAGCATTTCAGTTTCCAGTTTCAGGAAAACTGCCGATTGTCAACTGAGCATCAGTCCAGCTTGTGGATGATGAGACCCGAACGCAGCTTGGGCTCGAACCAGGTGGCCTTGGGAGGCATGATCTTGCCGCTATCGGCGATGTCGATGATCTGCTTCATGGTTACGGGATACAGAGCCAGAGCCATCTTCATCTCACCGCTATCGACGCGCTGCTTCAACTCGCCCAGGCCGCGGATGCCGCCGACGAAGTCGATGCGCTTGTCGGTGCGCAGGTCGGTGATGCCCAGGATGTCGCGCAGGATGTAGTCGCTGCTGATGGTAACGTCGAGAACACCGATGGGATCGTTGTCGTCATAGGTGCCTTCCTTGGCAGTCAGCGAGTACCACTTGCCACCCAGATAGAGGGAGAAGTTGTGCAGCTTGGCGGGCTTATAGATTTCGGTGCCCTTCTCCTCGACGATGAATTTCTCACCCAGCTTCTCAAGGAACTGCTCCTCGGTGTTGCCGTTCAGGTCAACAACCACGCGGTTGTAGTCCATAACCTTGAGGTGAGACTGCGGGAAGCAAACTGCCAGCAGGTAGTTGTACTCCTCGGTGCCGTTGTGGTTGGGATCGGCTTTAGCCTTCTCCTCGCCCACGTGGGCAGCAGCAGCGGTGCGGTGGTGACCATCAGCGATATAGAGGTAAGGAATCTCACCGAATGCACGGGTGATGGTGTCGATGGTCTCTTTGTCCTTGATGACCCACAAGGTGTGGCCGATGCCGTCCTCGCTCACGAAGTCATACTCGGGAGTGGTCTGGGCGGTGCGGATCAGGATATCCTGCAGGATGCTGTTATCGGGGAATGCCAGGAACACCGGCTCGATGTTGGCATTGTTGATCTCGATGTGGTGCATACGGTCAGCCTCTTTCTCGCGGCGGGTAAGCTCGTGCTTTTTGATGCGGCCGGTGAGGTAGTCCTCAACGTTGGCGCCTACCACAAAGCCGTACTGAGTGCGGCCGTCCATGGTCTGGGCATAGATATAGTAGTACTCCTCGGGATCCTGAACGAGCCAACCCTTGTCCTGGAACTTCTTGAAGTTCTCGACAGCCTTGTCATAGACCTTGGGCTCATGTTCGCCAGTACCGGGTTCGAAGTCGATTTCCGGCTTAATGATGTGATACAGAGACATCTCGTTGTCGCCGGCCTCGGCACGTGCCTCTTCACTGGAGAGGACGTCGTAGGGCTTGGATGCTACTTTCTCTACTAACTCTTTCGGCGGTCTTACGCCACGGAACGGTTTTACTTTAGCCATGATAAATTAACGGTTTTAAAAGTGTTAAATAGGTTTTTAGTTGTTTATAGATGGGTTATTTACGTCGTTTCTTCTTGTCATCGGCTGCTAGGCTGCGCTTGGCTTTGCGGGCACAGGTGCTGCAAGTGCCATAAACGTGCAGGCTGTAGTGGTCGGTGTTGAAGGCATTGAAGCGCCGCGCATTCATGAAAGCGGCAAAATTGGGATCTCTCACCTCCTTGACCTTTCCGCATGTGGTGCAGATTAGGTGGGTGTGGGGCAGGGTGATGCGTTCATACTGAGCCTGCATGCCTTCAAACACATGGCGGCGCAGTATCTTGGCATCCATCAGCAGCTCTACCGTATTATAAACCGTGGAGCGGCTCACACGATAACCGTCGCTATCGACCATCTTCTGCAGGTCCTCGATGGTGAAGTGCCCGTTGATGTCCATGACACGGCGCAAAATGGCATAACGCTCAGTGGTCTTGCGCATTTCGTGGGCATCAAGGTATTCGCTGAACTTGCGGACAACGGGGTTGTTGCTGTTGGCGAATTCTTCGATATTTGGATCGGTTCTCATCGGTGTGACAAAAGTACAACGTTTTTTGCAATCAAGCAAAGAAAAATGTGCTTTTGAAATTATTTCACAGTTCGCTGTGTGTTGAGCATCATTTCGACACTCAGTTGGCCTATTGTGTCGACGGTCAGGTCGCTGAGTGCGCTCACCTGCTCATGGCTCAAGGTCGTGGCGATGCCGATGACGCGTGCGCCCGAAGCCTGTCCTGCCAGCAGGCCGTTGCGTGAGTCCTCAATCACGATGCAGTCGTTGATGTCGATTCCAATCATTTGGGCACCCATCAGGTAACAGTCTGGGTCGGGTTTGGCATGCTTGACCATATCACCCGTTATAATCTGGTCAAACATAGTGGGAAACTCTGGATACTGGCTGTAGATGGATTGCATCTTCTTGCGGTCGCTCGATGTGACGATGGCCATGGGGATACCGGCATCCTGCAACTGTTGGATAAAATCAAGTGCACCAGGGAAAAACTCGTATTTCATGTTGCGCTCAAAATCCGTCAATTTGTCCACTATATCTTGGCGCACCTCATCGCTCTCGAAGTAGCCTAAGATGCGAGCCAGGTGCATGCCCTTGATGTAGCGGGCAAAGTCAGGAATTCCGGTCTTGTATTCCTCTTCCATCGCTGCCCAGAAGATGGTGTACTGTCCCTCACTGTCAAGCAGCACGCCGTCGAGGTCAAACAGCACGCCGCAGGGTTTCTCTGTATTTTCGCTCATGATAGGTCGGTATCTTGATAAATTAAGTTGCAAATGTAGCGAAAACTCATGAAAAATGATGTAATTTTGTGCGACAAAATACATTTAATCGTTTATGATCCAGGAATTGCAATTGCGCGTGAGCCCGCGCACCGCGGCCAGCATGGGTGACATCGCCCAGTACCTTACCCGACATCACGACATTCCTGCACAGAGCATCCAGGGCATCAGGATTCTGAAGCGCTCTATCGATGCCCGCCAGCGGCAGGTGGTGGTCAACCTCAAGGTGCGTGTCTATATCGACGAACCCATGACACAAGACTATCTGGTGCCACCCATTGATTACAAGCCTGTTGACGGCAAGCGTCAGGCAGTGGTCGTGGGCATGGGGCCTGGAGGATTGTTTGCGGCATTGCGCCTCATCGAGTTGGGCATCAAGCCCATCGTGCTCGAGCGGGGTAAGAACGTGATGGAACGTCGTATCGACGCTTCGCGCATCCAGCGTGAGGGAATCGTTGACCCCGAGAGCAACTATTGCTATGGCGAGGGTGGGGCAGGAGCCTATAGTGACGGCAAACTCTACACCCGGAGCAAGAAGCGTGGCTCGGTGGACCGTGTGTTGGGCATCTTTGTTCAGCATGGGGCACGCGAGGATATTCTTATCGATGCCCATCCTCACATCGGCAGTGACAAGTTGCCTGGCGTCATCAAGGCGATGCGCGAGACCATCTTGCGCTGTGGTGGTGAGGTGCATTTCGAGACGCGTGTCACGCGACTGATCGTTGACGGGGAAACGGTCACGGGTGTGGAAACGGCGACAGGCGAGAGCTTCTCAGGCCCTGTCATCCTGGCCACTGGCCACTCGGCTCGTGATGTCTATCAGATGCTGTATGACAGCGACATCACCGTTGAGGCCAAGGGCATTGCCGTGGGAGTGCGCCTGGAGCATCCGCAACGCATCATCGATAATATTCAATACCACAGCGTCCTGGGCCGTGGCGAGGACCTCCCTGCAGCCGAATACAATTTTGTCACTCAGGTGGACCATCGTGGGGTGTATTCCTTCTGTATGTGCCCCGGTGGCTTTGTCGTGCCGGCCGTGAGCGAACCCGACGGACTTGTCGTCAATGGTATGTCGCCCAGTAACCGTGGCTCGCATTGGGCCAACTCGGGTATGGTGGTCGAACTCCATCCCGAGGATTTGCCGGGCCAATATAAGAAATATGGTGTATTGGCGATGATGGAGTTCCAACGCGACATGGAGCGACGGGCCTTTGCCGAAGCGGGCAACACGCTTATTGCCGGAGCCCAGCGCATGAAGGACTTTGTTGATGGAAAGGCTTCCCGCAACATTCCGCCATCGTCTTATCTGCCTGGTGTGCAGCCGTCAAGGCTCGACCAATGGATGCCACCTTTTGTCGCCAACCGCCTGCGCAAGGGATTTCAGACGTTTGGTAAGAATGCCCGTGGCTTCCTCTCCAACGATGCCATCGTCATTGGGGTAGAAACCCGCACTTCGTCGCCTCTGCGCATCCCTCGCGACAATATGCTATTGCACCATGTGACGCTCAAGGGCCTCTATCCCTGTGGTGAAGGAGCCGGTTATGCTGGCGGCATCGTTTCCAGCGCTATCGATGGTGAACGCTGCGCCGAAGCCCTTGCTGAAACCTCGCTTTGCTCGGTAGATAATGTTTAATGGATAAAGTGTAATGAGGCATCCGCCCAATTCATTAAACATTATCCATTATCCTTTATGCACGGCTGAAAGCTGTTTCTAATTATTTTTTTTTCGCATTATACACAATATGGCGCACTTTTTGCAGTTATTGATGCGATAATGGTTTTTTATTTAAACTAATGACACTATTATGAAAGAGAAAATGATTATTTCGTCAGCCCTCATCGCTCTGAGCGTTTTCTGTCTGGGCTGGTTCATCAAGGCTGGTATTGATGACTTCGCAAGCAAGGACCGCAAGGTCAGTGTCAAGGGTCTCGCTGAGCAGGAAGTACAGGCCGACAAGGTAACTTGGCCCATTGTTTCCAAGGAGGTGGGCAATGACTTGCCTGGACTCTATGACCGCATCGGTGCCACACAGTCCAAGATCAAGGCGTTCTTGATCAAGGGTGGCGTGAAAGAAGATGAAATCAGTCTCAATGCACCCCAGGTGGCTGACCTTACCGCCCGAGAGTATGACACGGGTAATAGGGCATACCGTTACATCGTTACCTCGGTGGTTACCGTGACGAGTAAGAATGTGGACCAGGTGCGCAAGCTGATTGCCAAGCAAGGCGACCTGTTGCGTGAGGGTGTTGCCATCGCTGGCGACAGCTATGACAACCAGGTGCAGTATGAATTTGTAGCCTTCAAGGAGATGAAGCCCAAGATGATGCAGGAGGCAATCGAGAATGCCCAGGTTACTGCCGAGCAGTTCGCCAAGAACTCCCACAGCAAGCTCAACAAGATTGTGAATGCCGACCAGGGCCAGTTCTCCATCGAGAACCGCGACGAGTACACCCCTTGGATCAAGAAAGTCCGTGTCGTGACCACCGTCACCTACTCGCTCAAGGACTGAAAACCAAAAACCACAACAAGAACGACTACTGAATAGTCCGAGAAATCTGAGGCTGGTCCCAGAGAGTATCAGGCTATTCAGTTTTTTGTATTAGCCTATCATCTGATAATGAACGGTACCGGCATTGTCAGCAATCACTGTCATCTGGTGGGCCTCACCATCGATGGTGAGTATGGCGTGATAACGATACCCCATTTCATATGCTAGACTGATGTCTGATACCACATGGCCCTCTCTCGATAAGGCCTTGTTCACGATGTCTTGCAACAAGTTGATGGTGATAATCGAGTTTGGGCCATGCCCGCGCATGGTATACATCAACATGAGTGTTTTCCCCGTATCAGACTTGTTGTAAAACCACATGGCTGCTGCGATTAGCAGTACCGCTAAGCCGATGATTGCCAGTACAAGTAGTAATCCTTCATTCATGATCTTTATTTGTTTTTGAGTGAACTGCTATAGAGTTGTTATGAGTTGATCATCCCGGTGAAGAAATGGAGCGTCTGGCTGGTGGTATTGAAATGACTCTGGTTAGGTGACCACTGGCCACGTTGCAGTCCGGGAGCGAGTTTTACCGAGCGGGAACCATACATGTTGTTGATGCCGTCGATGCTGGACATCAGACGCCTCAGCTTGCCGTGGTCGTCGGGGTCGAACACATTGAGTTGGATGCCACCTCCATGCTGGATATCTAGTGCCATCACACCCGCCTTGCGGTAGCCGAATCCATCGCGCCAGATGAGGTTGAAAGCATTGAGTGCCTGGCGCACAATGGTCATCGTATCGCTCGTCGGGGTATCGAGCTGCAATTGGCATGAATTGGAATAGAAGGGGAGGTCCTCTCGGAAATAGTCCCCGCGCACATAGGCCATCACGCTGCCCGCAACGCTGCCCTCGTCTCGCAACTGGCGTGCGGTGCGCTCGGCAAACGAAACGATGGCATCAGCAATCTCGTCGCGGCTCGTCAACACTTTGCCAAATGTGCGCGATGTCATGATGCTCTTGTGTGCGATGGTAACCGGGTTGGCTATCTGGCAGTCATGGCCCATGAGTTCGCGTTGGGTGCGTTCGAGTGTTACCGAATATTGTGAGCGCACCAGCGACGGCGGAATCTTCACGAAGTCGGCCGCCGTGTTGATACCACGGGCCTTGAGTTTGGCCGAAAGCCTCCTGCCGATGCCCCACACGTCCTCGATGGCCGTTCGTCGCAGGATGATGTCGATGGCCTCGGGGCGCATGAGCCAATAGACGCCGTCGGTAATGCGACGGTCGCGTTTGGCGATGTGGTTGGCAATCTTGGCAAGCGTGCGTGTCGGGGCGAAGCCTATGCTCACGGGAATACCCACATACTGCTTGACGCGTTTCACCACGTCGGCCATCACCCGGTGGCTCGTTTCCACATCCTCATGAGGCAGGAGAAAAAAAGCCTCGTCAACCGAATAGACCTGCAGATTCTCGACCTCCTGGCCAAGGACTTTCATCACACGATTGGACAAATCTCGGTACAGGATATGGCGGGCTGACAATTGGATAATCTCTCGGGGATCGGTGTGCTCCTTGATTTTAAAAGCAGGACAGCCCATCGGGATGCCGGCTGCTTTGGCTTCGTTGCTGCGTGCGATGACGCAGCCGTCGTTGTTCGATAGCACAACGACTTTTTTCCCGTTGAGCCGTGGGTCAAACACGCGCTCACAGGACACAAAGAAGTTATTGCAGTCGAGCAGGCCGTACATTTTCTCTTAGCTATTTAAAGTTCGTTTTTTATGAGGAGAGTTCCAGCCAACGCAGCTCTTTCTCGTCGATCAGGTCTTTGACCTCTTGATAACGGGCCGCCTTGGCAGCGACGTCGTCTAGGGTTTCACCGCTGGCAAACAGGGCATCCAGCTCGTCTTTCTCCTTATTGAGTGCTTCCAGGTCGGCATTGAGCTGTTCCAGCTCTCGCTGCTCCTTGTATGACAGGCGTTTCTGTTCGCTGCGGTTGGCCCATGTGTTTTCTTTGGGCTTGGCTGTTTCTTGCTCTTTGGCCAATTGGGCCGCCTCTTGCTCGTGGCGCTGCTTCCAGGCACGGTATTCGCTGTAATTGCCTGGGAAATCCTTCACATGACCGTTACCGGTGAACACAAATGTGTGATCCACCGTGCGGTCCATAAAGAATCGGTCGTGGCTCACGATGATGACGCAGCCGTTGAATTGCGACAGGTATTCCTCGAGAATCTCCAGCGTAGAGATGTCCAGATCGTTGGTCGGCTCGTCGAGGATGAGAAAGTTGGGCTTGGTCATCAGCACCATCGCCAGGTAGAGGCGACGCCGCTCTCCACCGCTCAGCTTGGCGATGAACTTCTGCTGGTCTTGAGGTGAGAACAGGAAGTGGTTCAGCCACGCCATGGCGGTGTAGTGGTGTTTCTCGTCAAAATAGATGTATTCGGCCACATCACGCACGGCGTCAATCACCCGTTTGCCCTCGTCAAAGTGCATCCCTTCTTGGCTGTAATGGGCAAACTTAACCGTCTCACCGATCTCGAAATAACCGCTGTCAGGCTTGACGATATCGAGCAGCAATTTGATGAATGTGGTCTTGCCCACGCCGTTGTCGCCCACGATGCCCAGTTTCTCGTAACGGGCAAACGTGTAGTTGAAGTCGTCTAGAATCACTTTGTCCCCGAAACGCTTACATACATGGTGGGCCGTGAAAATCTTCTTGCCGATGTAGGCGCTCTTGACGTTCAGCTCCACCTCTCCGTCGTCGCGCCGCTGCTGGGCACGCTCCTGCAGGTCGTAGAAAGCGTCGATGCGGTATTGGGCTTTGTGGGCTCGAGCCTGAGGCTGGCGCCGCATCCAGTCGAGCTCGGTGCGCAGCAGGTTACGAGCCCGTTCCACCTGGGCATTCTGAGCCTCGATGCGTTCAGCGCGTTTCTCCAGATAATAGTTGTAATTCCCGTTGTAGGAGAAAATGCTGTGTTGGTCCATCTCGAGGATGCGGTTGCAGATGTTGTCCAGGAAATATCGGTCGTGTGTCACCATCAGCAACGTGACGCGACTACGCTGCAGGTAGTTCTCCAGCCACTCGATCATGTCGATGTCGAGGTGGTTGGTGGGCTCGTCGAGGATGAGCATCTGGGGCTCGTCTATAAGCAGTCGTGCCAGCGCCACGCGCTTAACCTGTCCGCCGCTCAACTCCTTGACCGGCTGGTTGTAATCGGTGATTTTGAGTTGGGTGAGGATTTGTTTGAATCGCTCCTCGTAGTCCCAAGCCGTGTTGGCATCCATGGCCTGGATCGCGGCGGTCATCGCCTCGCTGTCGCCAGTGCGCAGGGCTTCCTCATAGGCATGGATGGCCCCTGAGCGCGGGTCATCGCCATGCAGGCAGGCATCGAGCACGGTGTGCGCCCCGCCTAAGTCTGGCAGTTGTGGTAAGTAACCCACCCGCAGGTTGTTACGGTAGATGACCGTGCCGCTGTCTTGCGAGGCTACACCGGCGAGGATATCGAGTAGGGTGGATTTGCCCGTGCCGTTCTTGGCGATAAGCCCGATTTTCTCGCCCTCGGCCACGCCGAAAGTGAGATCCTCGAAGAGCACATCGACGCCAAACGCCTTGCTCAATCCCTCAACCTGCAGGTAACTTACCATGGATCAAATAAATGTTGAATCTATCAACTGAAGAATTTCTTCATCACGCGGATCATGTTCACGTGGTCTTCACACGAACCCGTCTCGCGTACCGAGTGCATTGCCAGAACGGGGTTGCCCACGTCCACGCCCTCGATGTCGAGCTGTCCGGTGAGGATGTTGCCCAGCGTCGAACCTCCGGCCACATCGCTGTGGTTGACAAAATACTGGAATGGTGCGCCGGCTTCCTCACACAGGCTCCTGAAAATGGCTGCCGAGTGGGCGTCACTCATGTACTTGCAATTGGCGTTCACCTTAATGCACGGGCCACCTCCCAGTGAGGGATGGTTGGTCGGGTCATATTTCTCAGGGTAGTTGGGATGGAAGGCATGGGCATTGTCGGCCGAAATCATAAAGGTGCGGTGCACGGCACGGCCAAAGTCCTCGAAATCGCCGCCCAGGGCCATGACCAAACGCAGCAGCATGTTGCCCAGCACAGGTGAATGGGCGCCCTGCTTGGTGCCGCTGCCGGTCTCCTCGTTGTCAAAGATGGCGGCCACCAGCGTCGCGTTCTTGTCCTCGGCCTCGGTGATGGCGGTGATGGCAGCATGCACCATGCTCAGGTCGTCGAGGCGGCCGGCCGAGATGAACTCGTTGTTCAGTCCGAACAGGCTGGCCTTGCTCACGTCATAGAGCATCAGGTCAAAGTCCAGGATATCGGCGGCATCGGCCTGCAGCTCGTCGGCAGCGAGGTTGAGCAGGGCATTCTGCCACTCAAAGTCGCGGTTGATTTTGGCGAGGATGGGCAGCATGTCTTTTTGTTTTGAGAGATGATTACCCTCGTTGACGGCGCGGTTGAAGTGGATCGCCAGATGGGAGATGCACATCAGGGGACGGTCAATCTTGATCAAGCGGGTCACGGGGTGCAGTGAGTCCTTACCCTTGAGAATCACGCGGCCTGCCAGCGATAGGGGACGGTCAAACCAGGTATAAAGAATCGGGCCTCCATAGACCTCGGTATTCAGCCTCAGGATGCCGCCTTCGCTGGGAATCTCGCTAGCTGGCTTGATTCTGAAGCAGGGCGAATCGCTGTGGGCGGCAATGATTTTGAATCCGGTGTCGGCGGGTTTCTTCTTGCCCACTTGCACGGCAAAGATGGCGCTGTCGTTCTTGGTAAAAAAGAACTTCTCACCGGCCTTGGCCGACATCTTGTCGTCAATCTTTTTCTCTTTGAATCCGTTGGCACTCAGGATTTTCTTCACGGTGTCCACTGCCAGGAAGTTGCAGGGGCTGTTATCCAGGAACTCGAGCAGCGAGCTCACATAGTCGTTATTCTTGCTCATTGTGCGATATGTTGTTTGATGTTTTAAATTCCGTAGTAGATGGCGTTCAATGCCCGCAGCACGTTACACAGCGTCTGGCCCCAGTAGTTAACAAAGTTGATTTTGCATTGGCACAGCATTTCGTGCTGCGTTTCGGTCAGGGCGTCCTGTATCGAGTGGATGAGATTGAAAAATTCCTGGTACAAGTCGGCCAGATTTTCGGACACCGATGCCGAGATGGGCGTGTCACTATATTTCATGTCCTCCATGAACACCTCAAGGTAGATGTCCTCCTCGGCCATGATCATGGCCACACGCTCGCGCACTAGGTCATACACGTCTTCCTCCAGCGCCGAGTCGATGTACTCCTCGATGTAGCTGTCGTCCTCAATATCGTTGATGGTGATGTACAGCCGTGGCAGCAGCTTGAGCATCTGGGCCACAAACTGGTCTCGTGTCTCGCATTGGTGGGCATGCTCCATCACATGGCAATATTCGTTGGCCAGGGCGATAAACGCCAACTCGTTGGGTGTCAATTTATCCATGATTCAATCGATTAATAACTTGAACGCTCAGTAGCTAATTTATTCTTGGGTTGGGGCAGGCTCCGAGTACAGTTGATGGCGCTCGATGTAGCCAAGCACTTCGTCGGGCACATAGTAGCGCACACTGTGCCCATGGGCCAGGCGTTCGCGGATTTGCGTCGAGGACAGCTCGATGATGGGAGCATTGACCAGCGACACGCGGTCCTTGATATCGTCGGGGATATTCACCTCGTAACCCAGGCGGGGGTACACGAGCACATGGTATTTGGCAAGAATCTCCTCGCTGTTGCGCCATTGCCCGAACACCTGCCAGTTGTCGCCGCCGATGACAAGATACAACTCATCGTCGGGGAACTTGGCCTGCAGCGCGTTGAGCGTGTCGATGGTGTAGGACGGGCGCGGCATCGTGAACTCAAAGGCTGAGGTTTCCACGCCCTCCATGGGACGTGTGACCATCTCGACCATGCGCAGCCGGTCGGTGTCGGCCACCTGTTGCTTCTTGTCCACCTTGAGCGGATTCATGGGCGACACCATCATCCACAGCCGATCCACCGCGCCGCTGCCGATGATGTGCTGCGCGATGATTGCATGGCCAGTATGTATCGGGTCAAATGACCCCCCGAAAATTCCTATCCTCATGATTTTTTTAACCTCGCGTTGCTCGGTGGATAATGTTTAATGTTTAAAGTTTAATGGGGTATCCGCCCACTTCATTAAACATTCTCCATTCTGCATTATGCACGGCTGAAAGCCGTTTTTAAACCTCGCGTTGCTCGGTGGATAATGTTTAAAGCCAAATAGCTAATCGCCGACAAACTCGGCAATGAGTTCATGCACCTCGTTGACGGCAGTCTCCAGGTCATCGTTGACTACCGTGTGGTCAAACTGCGGGCCGATCGAGATTTCAAACTCGGCTTTGGCCAGGCGGGCGTTGATGTCCTCCATGCTGTCAGTGCCGCGGTCGATGAGTCGTTGGCGCAACACCTCGATGCTCGGTGGCTGGATAAAGATGCTGATGGCGCGGTCGCCATACATCTGCTTGACGTTCACCCCGCCCAGCACGTCCAGGTCGAGCACCACGTTCATGCCCAGGGCTGTGATACGCTCCACCTCGCTCTTGGGGGTGCCGTAATACCGGCCCTCGTACACTTCCTGGTACTCTACCAGCTCGTCGTTCTCAATCATCTGCTGGAACTCGTCCACGGTCTTGTAGTAGTAGTCCACACCATGGACTTCCTCACCTCGACGGGGGCGCGTAGTGGCCGACACCGAGAAAGCCAGCCTGAGCGACTCGTCCTGCATGATGCGACCGATGATGGTCGATTTTCCCGACCCCGACGGCGCCGAAATAATAATCAATTTACCCTCTTTCATTGTTTTTAAACCTCGCGTTGCTCGGTGGATAAAGTTTAATGTTTAAAGTTTAATGAGGCATCCGCCCTTTTCATTAAACATTCTCCATTCTGCATTATGCACGGCTGAAAGCCGTTTTTAAACCTCGCGTTGCTCGGTGGATAAAGTTTAATGTTTAAAGTTTAATGAGGCATCCGCCCAAGTCAGCGTCATCTTTTTTAAACTACGAATTACGCTAATTAAACGAATAAATTTTGGCTTCGCAAAAGCAATAAATTCGTAAAATTGGCTTCGCCGAGCTAAAGGTTCGTGTAATTCGTAGTTTTAACCCATTGATGGGGCTAGCTGCCGTATCGTAGCTCAACCTGGCGCTTAAAACGCATACTTCATGCCCAGTAGGGTTACCGACTGGTTGAAGTTCTTCATGATCTGGAAACGCTCCTCGGTGAAGAAGTACAGGTGCTCCTTGATGCGGTACTGTGCACCCAGGCCCACGTTGGCACCGCAACGGTCCACGTCATGGCCTATCTCGGGCATGAAATGGGCAAAAGAGAAGCCCGCCAGCGGATAGATGGCAAACGCACTGCTCGTGGGAATGACGTAATGCACGTTCAGGTTCAAGTTGATGGCACTCAGGCCGTCAGTCTTGAAGTAATAGATGAACTCGGGGGCGAGACGCAAATTGGTGATCGGCTCATATTGCACCTGGGCGCCCAGGCCTGCCATGGAGTGCTTGGTGGCATAGGCAAACTGGCCCGCTACCGAAAATTCGCCCTGCTCGGCGCGCAGGCCGAGGGTTGATACGATGGCCATGATGGCCAGGAAAATGTACTTTTTCATATTCGTTACAATTTAGTATTATGTTGTTGTTTAGCTGTTGTTGGCCCCAGTCAGCGTCATCTTTTTTAAACTACGAATTTCGCTAATTAAACGAATCAATTCGTAAAATTGGCTTCGCCGAGCTAAAGGTCCGTGTAATTCGTTGTTTTTACCCCATTGATGAGGGCTTAGAGGACGTTCAGCACTTGCTCCTTGATCTGCTCCAGGTGGTCCTTCATGCGCACCACCAGGTTCTGCAGGTCGGCCTGGTTGGCCTTGGAGCCCATGGTGTTCACCTCGCGCCCGATTTCCTGGCTGATGAACCCCAGCTTCTTGCCCTGGCCCGGCTCCTCTCCGTGCATCGTTTCCAGGAAATACTTCAAGTGGTTCTGCAGGCGGATCTTCTCCTCGGTGATGTCCAGCTTCTCGATGTAGTAGATCAACTCCTGTTCAAAGCGGTTCTTGTCATAGTCCACCTCTTTGATTTTGGCCAGGGCGTCGAGGATGCGGCCCTTGATCTTGTGAATGCGGGGCTCCTCATAGCGCGGCACCTCGTCGAGCAGCGCCTGGATGGCGGCAATCTTTTCTTCGAAGAATGCGGCCAGTCGCGCTCCCTCTTGGCGGCGGAAGGCAATCAGCTGCTCGGTGGCCAGCGTGACCACTTCCTTGACCACGTCGAGCTCCTGCTCGTCGGCCTCAGTGGCCTTGGCATCGGTCTTCAGGGCATCGGGCATTCGCAGCAGCGTGGCATACCAGTCACTGGGTTGCGGCAGACCGAGTTGCTCGGCCATTTCCTCGATTTGGGCCTTGTACTGCTTGAGCATCGGCAGGTTGATGGTTCCCGACGGAGCGCCCTCGATGGGCTCGCAGTAGACCAGCAGGTCAATCTTGCCGCGCATCAGCGCAGCCGACACCAGGTTGCGCAGCTGCATCTCGATGGCACGGTGACACGCGGGCGTGCGTACCCCGAAATCCAGTTGCTTACTGTTCAGTGATTTGACTTCGGCAGTGATTTTCTTGTTGTTATAGACTTTTTCTGCCTTGCCAAAACCGGTCATGGATAGTATCATTGTCAATCAGTTTTTTTTGTTTCGTGTTTGCAAAGATAGTGCAAGCCGCAAACATGACAAAAGAATTTTTTCTTTTTTATGCTAGGGGCGGCGGCAATTGCTTTGTCGTTGGGAATCCTGTGCCGCAGTGCTGCTTGCTGGGAGGCCCCTTGAGCAGAAAAATGCGCTCAACCAGACATTTGTTTTGCGCAATCGGTTTAAAATCTATATCTTTGCAGGTTAAACATAATTGCGATGACAGACTGTGAAATGGAAAACTCGACAATAGCAATCGTTGTGCCCTGCTTCAACGAGCAGGAGGTGCTGCCGCAGACCAACGCGCAGCTGCGTGCCCTGCTAGACGCCATGATGCGTGGCGGGCAGGCGGGCGAGGGGAGCTTTATCCTGTATGTGGACGACGGTTCCCGTGACCGCACCTGGGCGCTAATCTCTGCCTGGTGCGAGGCCGACAGCCACGTGCGAGGTCTGAAGCTGGCGGGCAATGTGGGTCACCAGAATGCCCTGTTGGCCGGGCTGGACACGGCGCGACATGATGCCGCTGCCACGGTGTCGATCGATGCCGATCTGCAAGATGACATCCGTGTTATCCCCGAGATGGTGAGCCGGTGGGCCGACGATGGCTGTGACATTGTGTATGGCGTGCGTCGCAAGCGGTCGACCGACTCGTTTTTCAAGCGCACGACGGCCCAACTGTTTTACAAGTTCATGACTGGCATGGGGGTGAAGTCGGTCTATAATCATGCCGATTTCAGGCTGATGAGCCGCCGTGCCGTGGATGCCTTGTGCCAGTATGAGGAACGCAACTTGTTCTTGCGAGGCTTGGTGCCGCTGCTGGGCTACAAGACCGACCAGGTACTGTATGACCGTCTGGAGCGTCAGGCGGGCGAGAGCAAATACCCGTTGAGCAAGATGCTGTCCCTGGCCGTCGATGGCGTGACCTCGTTCAGCGTCAAGCCGCTGTGCCTGATCTTTTATCTGGGCACGGCATTCCTGGTCATCAGCCTGGCCATTCTAGTCTATGTGCTGGTGTCCCTGTTCCAGGGCAATGGCGTCCAGGGCTGGGCTTCGCTGATGCTCTCGATCTGGTTTGTGGGCGGGTGCATGCTCATCTGCATGAGCATCATCGCCGCCTATATCGGCCGCATCTACACCGAGGGCAAGCACCGTCCGCGCTACAACATTGAACAATACCTTAAATGATAATAAAACGGCTTACGGCCGTGCAGAATGGAGAATGTTTAATGAAGTGAGCGGATGCCTCATTAAACTTTAAACATTAAACATTAACCACCGAGCAACGCGAGGTTAAATAGAATGATTATGAGTGAAGATTTATCAAGAACCAATATCCGTGACTGCGGGGCGCTGCCTCGCCCTGTGGTGGACATACGCCTGTTGCTGACCGACGTCGACGGCACGCTCACCGACGGCGGCATGTACTACGGCACCGACGGCACGGAGTTCAAGAAGTTCAACACCCGCGACGGCATGGGCCTGCAGCTGCTGCAGCGTGCCGGCGTCAAGGTGGGAATTGTCACCAGCGAGAACACGCCTATCAACGTGAACCGGGCCCGCAAGCTGGGGCTGGACTACCTGCGTCAGAGCGCTCGTGACGGCGGCAAACTCGCTGCTGCGCGTGAGATCTGCACTGAGATGGGCATCACCCTGCAACAGGTGGCCTATGTGGGCGATGACGTGAACTGTTATGACCTGCTGGCTGCAGTGGGGTGGGCCGCGTGCCCTGCCGATGCCTGCGATAAGGTGAAGGCTATCCCCGGCATCCGCATTCTGGAGCGCCGTGGCGGTGACGCCTGTGTGCGCGAGTGGATTGACATGATACTGGCACAGTGATGAACAGCAGCGAGGGCATCGACAGCAATAACCTAAAGGCGAAGACCGCCCAGGGCTTGTTCTGGGCTTTCCTCAGCAGCGGTGGCATCCAGCTGCTCAACCTGGTCATCGGCATCTTCCTGGCGCGACTGTTGTCGCCCGGGGAGTATGGCATCGTGGGAATGCTGGCCATCTTCACCCTGCTGGCCAACAATCTGCAGGAGAGTGGTTTTGGCATCGCGCTCGTCAACATCAAGGACATCACGCACAACGATTATAACTCGGTGTTCTGGTTCAACGTGTGCGTGAGCGTGTTGCTGTATGCCGTCTTGTTCCTGTGTGCCCCGTTGATTGCCGGTTTTTTCCACCAGCCTTGTCTGGTGCCGCTGTCCAGATTCGTCTTCCTGGCTTTTATCATTGCCTCGTTCTGCATCTCGCCCAACGCCATGCTGGTGCGTGGCCTGAAGATGAAAGAGAAGGCTTACACGTCGCTGTCGGCTTTGATCATCTCGGGCACCGTGGGCGTGGTGATGGCCTTTAAGGGTTTCTCCTATTGGAGCCTGGCGACGCAGCAGGTACTATATAATGTGGTCATCTGCTTCGGCCGTTTCTATTACACCCGCTGGTGCCCGACCTTGAAAGTGGACTTCACGCCGGTGCGGCAGATGTTCTCGTTCAGCTACAAAGTCCTGATAACAACAGTATTGACCACCATTAACAACAATATGCTGACCGTGGTGTTCGGCCGCATTTTCCCTGCCGCATCGGTGGGTAACTTCACTCAGGCCAACAAGTGGAACACCATGGCCAACCAACTGGTAACCAATACCGTGTCGCAAGTGGCACAGCCCGTGTTCACGCGCATCAACGACGACGAGGAGCGCCAGCGCCGAGCCTTCGGCAAGCTGCTGCGATTCACTGCGTTCATGGCTTTTCCTGCGATGTTCGGTCTGGCCTTGGTGGCCCCTCAGCTGATCGTTGCTGCTATTGGCGAGCAGTGGATCGACAGCATCCCGCTGTTGCAGATCCTGTGTGTGAGCGGTGCTTTCCTCCCGCTGTATGCTGTTTATCAAAATCTGCTGCTGAGCCGGGGACGCTCCACCAGCTACATGTGGCTCACGATAGGGCAGATCGTCATCATGCTCCTGGCGGTGCTGGCTTGTCACACGATGGGCATCCGGGCAATGGTCATGGCCTTTGCTTGTATCAACATCCTGTGGCTGCTGGCCTGGCAATGGTTTGCCCGCCGCTACATCGGCTATCGGTTCATGAGCATGGGCCGTGACCTGCTGCCGTTCATGCTCATCGCTGTGGCGGCCATGTGCGTTGCCTACCTTGCTACGCTGCCGCTGAGCAACATGTATGTCGTGTTGGCGGTGAGGGTGGCCGTGGCCTCGGCAGTGTATCTGCTGACGATGAAACTGCTGCGGGCTAGAATCCTGGAGGAGTGCATCGAGTTTATCCGTTCCAAGAAATCCAAACATTAACTAACCAAAATAAACAACAAAGACAATGAAAGGTAAAATTTTAGTGACTGGCGGAACCGGCTTTATCGGTTCGCATACCACGGTAGAGCTGCAGCAGGCCGGCTACGAGGTGGTGATCATCGACAACCTGAGCAATAGCAACATCGAGGTGCTTGACGGCATCGAGCGCATCACGGGTGTGCGCCCCGCCTTCGTCGAGGGAGACTGCACTGACCGCGCTGTCGTGCGCCGCTTGTTCGAGGACCATCCCGGCATCAGCGGTATCATCAATTTTGCGGCCAGCAAGGCGGTGGGCGAGAGCATCGAGAAGCCCATCATGTACTACCGCAACAACCTCAACATCCTGCTCAATCTGCTGGAGCTGATGCCCGAGTTCGGTGTCAAGGGATTCGTCTTCTCGTCGTCGTGTACGGTCTATGGCGAGCCCGACAAGAACCCCATCACCGAGGACGCCCCCACCAAGAAGGCCACTTCGCCCTACGGCGCCACCAAGCAGATCTGTGAGGACATTATTGCCGACGTGATTCGCAGCGGCAGCCCCATCAAGGCCATCCTGCTGCGCTACTTCAATCCCATCGGCGCCCATCCCAGTGCCGAAATCGGTGAGCTGCCCAATGGCGTGCCCCAGAACCTGGTGCCCTATCTGACGCAGACGGCCATCGGTGTGCGCAAGGAGTTGAGCATCTTTGGTGACGACTATCCCACGCGCGACGGCTCCTGCATCCGTGACTTCATCAACGTCGTGGACTTGGCCAAGGCCCATGTCAAGGCCCTGGAGCGCATGCTCGAGGATAAGGGCGACGAGGCATTGGAGATTTTTAATATCGGCACGGGCAACGGCGCTTCGGTGCTCGAGCTGCTGCACTCATTTGAGCGCGCCACGGGTGTGAAGGTGCCTCACCGCATCGCTCCGCGCCGCCCGGGTGACATCGTCCAGATCTGGGCCGACCCCAAGCGCGCCAACGAGGTCCTGGGCTGGCATGCCGAGATTTCGCTCGACGACACCATGCTCAGCGCTTGGAACTGGCAGAAGAAGCTCCGCGAACGCGGCATCATGTAAATCATCACCCCCCCGCTACGCTATATGCACGACAACGCAACATTTGACGCTGCCGATCTCAGGGCCAGATTCAACCCCGAGGGCTCCCCGTTGCGCCGCCAGCAACTGGTGATGCTCGACATGGTCCGGGTGCTGGACGGCATCTGCAAGAAGCACGGCATCCCCTATTTCCTGTATGGGGGGACGCTGCTTGGGGCCATACGCCACAACGGCTTTATCCCTTGGGACGATGATCTGGACGTGGCGATGTTGCGCAGTGACTACCAGAGGCTGGTGAAAGTGTTGCCCGACGAATTGCCCGAGCATATCGTGCTCCAGACCAACGACACGGATAAGAATTATTTCTTCTTCATCGCCAAACTCAGGGACAAACGCTCTTACCTGAGCGAGGACGGCTTTGACACGGTCTTTAAGGAACACGGCATCTTCATCGATATCTTTCCGCTAGACCGACTGCTGCCTTGGACTCAACGGTTGCGACTGCAGAGTCTGGCCTACAATATCTTCCGTTCGGGCAACGGCAGTGGTGCCGCAATGCGACGCATCAGGGCCTTGACGTGGTTTAACCGCCATATTTCATTTCCTGTATTGAGGACCATCAGCCGCTTGAGCGGTACCCGGGCACTCATGTGTGACCTGGGCATCCCGTTCCACAATGTCTACGACTTGCAGGATATCTTCCCCTTGACAACGCATGATTTCGAGGGCCTGCAACTGCCTGTCCCTGGCAACAGCCATCACATGCTCCAGGTCATGTTCGGTGACTACATGCAGCTCCCCAGGGATCTTGACAACGTCTATCACCACGTCGAGCGCCTGGAATTCTATGACTGACATCTCTAAACATTTTACACTACTCTCGATCATCTAACGACTAAACGCTATAACACTATGCAAGCGATCATTTTAGCGGCTGGAATGGGCCGCAGGTTAGGCAAATACACGCGTGACAACACCAAGTGCATGCTGCCCGTGAACGGAGTCCGGCTCATAGACCGGATGTTAGAGCAACTGTGTCGGTTGCAGTTGTCTCGTCTGGTGATGGTAGTGGGTTATAAAGGCCAGGAACTCATCGACCACATCGGTGACCGTTATGAGGGGAGGTTGAAGATTGAATATGCCGAGAATCCCATCTATGACAAGACCAACAACATTTATTCGCTGGCGCTGGTCAAGGACAAGATGATGGAGGACGACACGTTGCTCATCGAGAGTGACCTGATACTTGATGACAGCCTGTTCCCCATGATTCTCGACAATCCGTTCCCCAATTTGGCTCTGGTGGCCAAATATGAAACCTGGATGGACGGCACGATGGTCCGCATCGACAAGGAGAACAATATCGTGAATTTTGTGCCCAGGAAAGCCTTCCGCTACTCTGAGGTCGATGCCTACTACAAGACGGTGAACGTGTACAAATTCAGCAAGGAGTTCTCAACCCGGGTCTATGTACCTTTTCTCGACGCCTATTGCAAGGTGATGGGCGACAACGAGTACTATGAGCAGGTGCTGCGTGTCATCACGTTGTTGGATCAGGCCAATCTCAAAGCCCTGCCCATCGGTGACAAGCCGTGGTACGAGATTGATGACGTCCAGGACAAGGACATCGCCGAGACCATTTTCTCGCCCGAGCAGGACAAACTCCGCAAGTATCAGGTCCGCTATGGCGGCTACTGGCGTTTTCCCCAAATGCTGGACTTCTGCTACCTTGTCAATCCGTTTTTCCCGACCAAGCGCATGCGCGAAGAGATGCGGGCCAACTTTGACGTGCTCCTGACGCAGTATCCCAGCGGCATGGCGGTGAATTCCCTGTTGGCGGGCAAGTATTTCGGCATCAGTGACCAACATGTGGTGGTGGGTAACGGTGCAGCCGAGCTGATCAAGGGCCTGATGGAACATATCGTGGCATCAGGCGGCAAGGTGGGAGTTGTCTATCCCACCTTCGAGGAGTACCCGCACCGTCTGCCTCACGAGGCTGTCGTTCCGTTCTTCCCGGCTGGCGACGACCTGCGCTACACGGCCCGTGACCTGATGTCACATTATGCCGATAAGGGGATAACGGCGCTGGTGCTTGTCAACCCCGACAACCCTTCGGGCAACTTCATCCCCCGTGATGACGTGTTGGCGCTGGCCGACTGGTGTGACCAGCGACACGTCAGGCTCATCGTGGATGAGTCCTTTGTGGACTTCGCCGGCGGCGGGGCAGCGAACACGCTGCTCAACGATGACATCCTGGAAGCCCACCCATGGCTGCTGGTGATGAAGAGCATCAGCAAGTCCTATGGCGTGCCGGGATTGCGCCTGGGGGTGCTGGCGGGAGCCGACACGGCGCTGCTCGACCACCTGAAAAAGGATGTCGCCATCTGGAACATCAACTCGTTCGCTGAGTTCTACATGCAGATTTTCAACAAGTATGAGTCTTTCTATAAGGTTGCTTGCCACAAGTTTGTCGAGGAGCGGAACCGTTTCGCCGACGCCTTGTCGGCCATTCCCTTCCTCAAGGTCATTCCGTCGCAAGCCAACTTCTTCCTATGCCGGGTGACTGCACGATACACGTCTGCCGAGCTCACCCAACTGCTGTTGAACAGGTACAATATCCTGGTCAAAGACTGCAACAACAAGACTGGCTTGACAGGTAAGAACTACATCCGCGTTGCCGTGCGGGACCAGGATGACAACGATCGGCTCATCGAGGCACTCAGGAGCCTTTTCTGACTTCTGCGGCTTACACGAATAAGATGAAGAAAAAGAATGAGAGGGCGGCTTCATGTCACCCTCTCATTCTTTTCTAGTGGTGTTGGCGTTATGCCCAGAATTTGGCTGTCTCCTTGTTCTGGTCAAAGGTCATCACGTGCGCGTCGTCGGGCATCATGTCATAGATGTGGCTAGCAAAGACCGCATCATGCAAGCCCAGCCCGATGTTGTAGCAGATGATTCGCTCGGCGTCGTTCTCGCGCCCCGGGTTGTTCCCCAACAGCACCTGGCTGAGTTCGTCATACTGCTTGAATCGGTCGAAATACCTGAAACCCTGCACATGACCGGTATCGTCGCCGAAGACTTTGTCGAAGAACAGGTCACAGTTCTGAAAACCGCGGGTGTGCACGGGAATCAGCAGCATGCCGGCATTGAACAGGCTGTCGTCGGGACACAGCAGGCCGTTGGCCGAGGTGATGCAGGATATCAGCACCATGGACTGGCTGACAAGCTGATCAACGCTGCTGACGGTTTCTATCTTCAGGTTGCTGTAGTCCTTGAAGCGCTCAGCGAACAGGTCAGCCTGGTCCTTGTACTGCAGCAGGCGGAACGTCACCATGCTATCGCGGTTATTCTCCAGGATGCACAATGCCGTGGCCCTTGCCGTGTTCCCGAGCCCGATGAATGAGTACTCGTTGACGCCCGAGGCCTTCATGACGCTGGCCGAGAGGGCTGCTACCGCCCCGGTCCTCATGTTGGTGATCCAATCCCCGTCGATGACTGCCAGCAGATTTCCTGTCACCGAATCGTAAAGCAGGATGTCGCTGCCCAGTGCTGGCTCCCCGCCCTGGATGCGGTGGACAACCTTCACTGCAAACCGCCCGAAACGGCTGGGAAGCAGACATGGCATCGTGTTGAAGAAGTCATCGCCCTGAGGGTGGATACTGATCTTGGGGGGCAGGGTGGCCTCATACTTCATCATGAAGGACTCCCGCACCCAATCGATGCACTGCAGTGGCGAGATGCCCATCTTGACGATGTCAGCATGACGCAGGATCTTGACGTTGCTCATATTATTTTTTTAATTATCGCAAGTTGATAAAGGCTTTCAGCCGTGCAGAATGGATAATGGAGAATGCTTAATGATTTGACAGTGCTTACCACAAGCGGATGCCTCATTAAACATTATCCATTAACCATTATCCACCGAGCTGCACAAGGTTTTGGTTTAGTTTACACCAAGGTCCTTGAGCGTGCGCGGTGCTGGGGTCTTGGGCATGGGCTTGCGGTCCTTGAGCTGCTCGAGGATGACCTCGATGGCCTTGTCCAACTGCTGGTCGATGCCGTTGAACTCCATGACGGGATCGTTGTCGATCACGATGTCGGGATCCACGCCGTGGTTCTCGACAATCCAGTTGCCATGGGTGTCGTAGTTGGTGAAGAAGGGAACGCGGATGTCGGTGCCATCCATATAGGGCAGGGAGCCTGAGATGCCGACGATGCCGCCCCACGAGCGGGTGCCGATAACGGGACCCAGCTTGTTCTCCTTGAAACTCCAGGGGAAGAGGTCGCCGTCGCTGGCGCTGTACTTGTTGACCAGGAGCACCTTGGGACCGACGATGGTGCGCTCGGGCGTGGTGCCGTTGTAGTTGCTACCGCGGTACATCGTCAGGCGGTAGGGTTGGCGCAACAGTCGCTCAATGACCATCGGGGAGATGTTGCCTCCACCGTTACCGCGGTCATCGACGATGAGGGCCTCCTTGTCGGTCTGGGCAAAGAAGTAACGCGAGAATTCACGCAGTCCCTCAGGTCCCATGTCGGGGATATAGACGTAGCCTACACGGCCATCGGTCTTCTCGTTCACATAGTCGATGTTGTGCTGTACCCACTCGTAGTGGTAGAGGGGATACTCGTCCTGGATGGGCTTTACAACGACCTTGCGGTTGCCGTTGATGGTCAGCTCGGTCATCACGTCGGCCTTGTCGCGCAGCAGGGTGTAGATGTTGGGCACGCCGGCAGCGGAAACACCGTCAACAGCGGTGATGACGTCACCCTCGTTGACGTTCATGCCGGGCTCCAGCAGCGGTGAGCGCAGCGACTCGCGGTCGGGGGCGCCACGCAGGATTTTCTTAATCCGGTAACCATTGGCCACCTGTTCAAGCTCGGCTCCCAGCATACCGATGTTGTGTGTATCGGGCATGATGTGGTCACCGCCGTCAACATAGGCGTGACCCACGGCCAACTCACTGATCATGCCACCGATGACGTAGGTCAGGTCCAGGCGGTTCTTGACATAAGGCAACAGAGCGGCATATTTGTCGTGCATGGCCTGCCAGTCAACGCCGTGCATGTTCTCGAGATAGAAACCGTCGCGGTAAGCGCGCCATGCCTCGTTAAAGATCTGGTTCCACTCCTGATCGTAGTTGACCGTGGCAATCATGTCGTCGAGATTGACCGCATCACTCAGGTCGGTCTTGCGGGGTGCCAGGGGAGCGATATAGAGCGTTTCGCCCTTCATGAAGGCTGCGGTCTTGAGGTCGGCCGAAGGAATCATGAAGGCGCGGTCAGCAACCAGTTCATCTTTCTGCTCGGCGAAGTCATACACGCGTACGCTGCCGCGTCCGCTGTACCACAGGTGACTGCCGTCACACACAAAGTTGCCGTAGCTGCCGGTACCCACGGGCACCTTGACGATGCGGTCGGCAATGCCGTCGATGTCGATGCGCACTGCGTTTTCGTCAACCTGTGACTTGCCTTTGGCCTTCTTGTCCTTAGGAGCGGCTTTGGGAGCATCCTTGGGTTTCTCGCCGCCGGCGTTCACCTGGTCGTCCTTGGGCAGGAAGGGCGAGGGGGTGTCCTTAGAGAGCATCACGAGGTAGATGCCTTCCATATCACGATAGGCAAAGTTCCACTCGATGCTGCTGTAGATGGGGTTGAAGTCGCGTGCCGAGGCAAAAATCAGGTATTTGCCGTCGCTGCTGAACACAGGAGAATTGCTGTCATACCAACGGTCCGTCACAGCATATTCCTTGCGCTCGGAAAGGTTGTACAGGTAAACTACGCTATACTCGTTGGCTCCCTGACGGTAGTAGGTGAGCCACTTGCCGTCGGGCGAGAAGCTAGGGGTGGGGATTTCACCCATCTCGTCGGTGAGCAGAATTTGCTTGTTGACGGTTTTGCTGTTGACATTGACCATCACCATGCGGTTCTTGCGGTCGGTATAGACAATCTGGCTGCCATCGGGGCTCCAGACAAAGTCGCGGATGTAGGTGTCGTTGTCAAAAGTCAACTGTCTGGCCATGTCGCTGTCCACGGGACGCACCCAGATTTCGGTCTCGCCGGTCTGGTCGCTGATGTAGGCGATATTCTTGCCGTCGGGGCTCCAGGCGGCATCGCGCTCATGCACACCGGGGGTGTGGGTGATGTTGCGCGTCACACCGTGCTTGGCAGGAACGTCAAACACCTCACCTCGGGCGCTGATGACGATGCGGCTGCCGTCAGGCGCCAGGCTGCCACTGGTGAGGAAATCCTTGACTTTGCGCTGCTCCTCGCGGGCAAAGTTGTTCTCGCTGTTGAGGTACACGGTAATCTTCTCGCTGCGCTTGGTCGCAGGGTCGAGTACATAGAGGTAGCCACCGTTTTCAAACACGATCTTGCCGCCGCCGCAGTTAGCAAACTTCACATCATAGTCGACAAAGTCAGTGACCTTCTCGGTCTTGCCAGTGCGGGTGTTGTACACGAAGATGTTCATGCGGTTGTCGCGGTCACTCATGAAGTAGATCTCATCGCCAATCCACATCGGGTCGATGTCTTGGGCGATGTTATTGGTGATATTGGTTACGGTCTTGGCCTGGGTATCATAGATCCAGATATCATCAGCCATACCGCCCTTGTAGTACTTCCAGGTGCGGAACTCGCGGAAGACACGGTTATAGGCCATCTTGGTGCCGTCCCCATTGTAGGAGCAGAAACCGCCCTCGGGCAGCGGCAGTTGCTGGGACATGCTGCCATCGATGGGAGCACACCACAATTTGCCGTCAAAACTGTCGCTGATGCGGTTGCGGTAGATGACCCCCTTGCCGTCAGGGGTCCACGTCATGGTGATGTTGTTAGGGCCCATACGGTCGCCCCAGTCATCGCGGGGATTGCTCGCAGTATAGGTGATGCGGGTGGGCTCACCTCCCTCGGCGGGCATGATGTAAACCTCGGTGTTGCCGTCGTACTGCCCGGTGAAAGCGATGGTGCGTCCGTCGGGCGAATAGCGTGCAAACGCCTCATAGCCCTTGTGGGACGTGAGTTTACGGGCTGTACCACCGGTGATGGGCACGGTGTAGATGTCGCCCGCATAACTGAATGCCACTTCACGGCCGTTGGTGCCGGGGAAACGCAGCAGGCGACCTTCGTCGGCCTGACAGGTCAAGGCCGCAGCAGCCATGGCTGCCATGATGAATAGTCTAGTGTTCATTGGGTTTTGCTTGTTAATTGATTGTTATATTGTTAATGAGTAGTTTGTTGCGATTTAGTTGAGGCAGATGCGTTCTTGCTACTGCTTGATGATTCTGATGTCGACAGGCGTGCAGGGCGTGAAAGACTTGGGCAGCCTGATTTGGGAGAACTCGATGGTGTTCTTGCCTTTAAGCAATTTCATGTGAACCATGTTGCTATAGGCCAGACCATTGGCATCGAGCATGTTGCCCTGTGCCATGACGAGCGTGCCCATGGGATGGGTGTTGGCGCTCACACGCCGCACGTCGAGCGTGCCAGTGGGGCGGTAGCCGATGTCAAGCAGGTAGTCTCCACCGCTGGCGACGTTCACCGTTACCGTGGCACTGCCGTCGGGGCTGTCGGGGAAGAAGACAATCTGCGGCGTCAAGCCGAAGCGAATCAGTGGTTTAGACATGAAACCATTGCCATACTTCCCGGCAATCTCAACCGAAAATTCAGTGAAGTCCTCGGACTGTGGCAGTGCGAAAACCGAGTCGTTGAGTGCTGTCAGTTGGCCATTGACCGATAGGCGGTAGGGAACTCCAGGCACGAAGTCCTGGATGTGGCCACTATCACCCGTCCAGACGACTGTGGGAGTGAGGGGGAGGAATCCATCGCTGGGGTGGAGCGTGACTTGTTGTGACGCGTGGCCCGATTGCTTGAGATGGATGGCGACATGGTGATGGCCCTCAATGTCGTTAGGGATAAAGGGGCTCTCAAGCGCCTTGCCGTCAACGGTAATGGTTTCCACGTCGTTGCCTGTTCCCGTAACGGTGATGTCGAGCACGGCCTTACGGTAATTCAGCCCCTTGAGAGTTTTCTTGCCAGCAAAGCACTCGGGGACGACAGGCGCAAATTCAATGCCCTCGGCAGTATAGTTCATACCCAACATGACGCGCAGAATCATGGCGACATTGGATGCGCTGGTGCCCAACTGATCGGTGCCCACTCCATGCAGGTGGATATCACGCGACTGATAGAGGGCCTGGGCGCGGTACAGTGCACCCAAACCGCGACGCAGTGCATTCTCGTTACCGACATAGGCGGCGGCCAAATTCCACAGCGCCTGGGTGGTCGCCCATGAGGCATTGGAGAAGTAGGGCTCCAGTCGGTTGGCAGCGGGGTAAGAGACGTTGACGCCTCGGTTAGATATCGGCGTGTGGGCAATGAGGTGTTCGGCGCGTCCCACATCGGCGATACCCCACAGCACACACATGGCCTGGGAGGTGTTGTCGGTGAGCGGGGACTGCCTCAGGTAGGCCAAGCCGTAGAGGAATGAGCTATAGAAGCTCTTATCTTCATTCCACAGGTGTTGGTTGATAGCATCCTTGATGCTCAATGCATCGTCCTGGTAGCTGTTCTCAATGCCCAGCTCGTCACCCATTTCTGACAAAATGGCATAGGCGTTACCTGTGAGAATGTTGTTACCCAGTGACATGCAGCCGAATAGGTCGTTGTAACCCATCCATGTCATGCGGCGCACTCCCAGCGGACGCGCCGAGGTGTAGCCGGCACCATGTATGAGCCCCGTCTGGTTGTCGAGCAGTACTTGTCGGTTGATGTTGAGCGTTTTCTCAATCACTCGATAGCTGTAGGCAAGCCACTTGCGGTCGCCTGTGGCCTTGTAGACTTCCCATGCTGCAGTAGCCCAACCGATGTGGTCGCTCACAACGGGCCATTGCCCCTCGCGCTGCATGATGATGCTGTCTTTGTCGACGATTGTCCGCAGGGTGGCCATCGATTGGTGGGGCTTGAGGGCTGCCAGCGAGAGAAAGATGGAGCAGTACAGGCGACTGTAGTTGTTCTGGGAAGGGGAAAAACGGCCTGTCTTGTCCACGGCTTCTGAAATTCGGTCCACTGACATCTTGTACAGGGCGTCAATCAGGGCCTGGCCGCTCTCGTACTCGGGCATCGTCTCAGGTCGCTTGCTGTGCATGCGCCAAGGCCTGCCTGCTACAAACCGCAGTCGCGCTGTGTCAACATCCCTGTAGAGACTGTCTAGGCGTGCCAGGGTGACGTTGGACTCGATGCGGTTGGGGGTAGGGCAGTAGGCAATGACGGTATCCTCGATGACACTATCACCGGTGAGGGTGAAATCGTCGTTCTGGACAATCACTCTGTTGCTCATGGGCTTGTGCCCATGGCAGGCACACAATAACAAGCCCACGACAATTGCCGCAAGCACAAGTGTAATGCTCCGCATCCTATTTTCATTCATTTCACTGGCAAAGATAACTGATTTTTGGCACAATATTTGTATTCTTTCGAAAAAGATGAACTTTTGTCACGATTTTTCAAGTATATATGATTGGATGATAATCCTGAAATATATTGGTCATGAAATGAGTGACAATGATTGATTGGTTAAAGTAGATTTAATATGAAGAAGTCAGATATTAAAACCCAGATATTAAAGCACCGACAACTCCCTCCCCACGCCTATCATCCTAATCCCTCGCTCGATCTTCGCCGCAAGGGCTATATCGCTCGCCCCGTCTGAATATAACTACGGGCAACAGCCGATGATAGGACTGTTGCCCGCAGTGGTGAAGAACAGTTTAGAGTTCTCTGTCTCTAAACAAGAATCAAAGCAGTGCCTTGGCCATGTTGAGCGCGGCACGACGGCCGTCACCCATAGCGAGAATTACGGTAGCACCGCCACGCACGATGTCGCCACCGGCATAGAGGTCATCAACCGACGACTGCATGGTCTCCTCGTTGACAACGATGGTGTTGCGCTTGCTGATGTCCAGTCCAGGAATGGAGCGGGGCACGAGCTGGTTGGGCGATACACCGACAGCCACGATTACCAGGTCAACGGGGATTTCCTCGATGGCGCCCTCGATGGGGACAGGGCTGCGACGACCCGAAGCATCGGGTTCGCCCAGTTCCATCTTCTGCACGCGCATGGCTACCACGCGGCCCTTGTCGTCGCCGATGTACTCGATGGGATTGTGCAAGGTCTTGAACTCGACGCCCTCTTCCTTGGCGTGGCCTACCTCCTCGCGACGGGCGGGCATTTCCTCCTCGCTACGGCGATAGATGAGGATAACGCGCTCGGTGCCCATACGCAGGGCGGTACGTGTCGAGTCCATGGCTGTGTTACCGCCACCGATGACTGCGATGGTCTTGCCACGCAGCACGGGGGTGTCACCACCGCGACCAGCCTCCATCAGGTTGATGCGGGTGAGGTACTCGTTGCTCGACATGATACCATTGAGGTTCTCGCCGGGGATGTTCATGAAGCGCGGGAAACCGGCACCGGAGCCGACAAATACGCCCTTAAAGCCCATCTCGTGCAGGTCCTCGTAGCTGATGGTCTTGCCCACCAGGCAGTCCTTCACGAACTCAACACCCATTTTCCTCAAGCCCTCAATTTCGTAGTCCACGATGTGGTTGGGCAGACGGAACTCGGGGATACCATACTTCAACACGCCACCAATCTCGTGCAATGCCTCGAAGACGGTCACGCTGAAGCCCTTCTTGGCCATGTCACCGGCAAACGACAGTCCTGAAGGACCGCTACCGATAACAGCCACCTTGATACCGTTGGCAGGAGCCATGGCGGGAACCTCCTGAGGCAGATTGTCGCGCTGCCAGTCGGCGGCAAAGCGCTCCAGGTAACCGATGGCTACTGCGGGGTGTTTCATCTTGGTGTGGATGCAGCGCGACTCGCACTGCTTCTCCTGCGGGCACACGCGGCCGCAAACGGCGGGCAGTGAACTGGTCTCCTTGAGGGTTGCAGCAGCCTCACCGAACTCACCACGCTCGATGTTCTTGATGAACTTGGGGATGTTAATGTTAACGGGGCAGCCGGTCACACACTGCGGGTTGGCGCAGTCCAGGCAGCGGCTAGCCTCAACGACAGCCTGTTCGGCCGTGATGCCTTGGTTCACCTCTTCATTGCAGGTGATGCGGTATTTGGGGTCGAGCTGCGGCATCTCCACGCGGGGGATAGCGGTGCGCTCCTTCGGAGTCTTGGCATTGCGCAGGTCGATGCGCCATTGTTCGTTACGCGAATCCATATTGTTCTGTTCCATTTCTATAGAATGTCAATTTTAGTCATTAATAGAATTATTGAGCACCTTTCAGGCGCATCATCAACTCGTCAAAATCAATCTCATGGGCATTGAACTCGGGACCCTCAACGCACACGAAGCGCGTCTTGCCGCCCACGGTCACGCGGCAAGCGCCGCACATGCCGGTACCGTCAACCATGATAGCATTGAGAGAGGCCTCGGTGGGCACCTCATACTTCTTGGTCAACAGGGCACAGAACTTCATCATGATGGCGGGACCGATGGTCACGCAATAATCAACCTTCTCACGCTTGAGAACCTCTTCCATACCGACGGTGACAACACCCTTGTTGCCGTAGCTGCCGTCATCGGTCATGATGATGACCTCATCGCTGGATGCACGCACTTCGTCCTCAAGGATGATGAGGTCCTTGGTGCGGCCTGCCAGCACGCTGATAACGCGGTTGCCGGCCTCCTTCATCGCGCGGATGATGGGAAGCAGGGGAGCGGTACCCACACCGCCACCGGCACACAGCACGGTACCGTACTTCTCGATGTGAGTGGCTTGGCCCAGGGGACCTACCACGTCATTCAGGAATTCACCCGGCTCCAGGGCGCAGATCTTGCGCGTGCTGTCGCCCACACTCTGGATGACCAGCGTGATGGTGCCAGCCTTGGGGTCGCTGTCGGCGATGGTCAGGGGGATGCGTTCGCCTTTTTCGCCGGCGCGGACAATCACGAAGTGGCCCGCACGGCGCGACTTGGCGATGAGGGGAGCCTCAACGACAAGCTTCGTCACGTTAGCAGAAAACTGCTCTTTACTAACGACTTTGTTCATTTGTTCTTTTAGTTATTAGTTGAATTGTAGTATGTATTAGTTGTTTTCGGGTAATTAAAGAGCTGCGGCAAACTCTTTGCCGAACTGACGGCTCTGTTCCAGGGCATCCTGGTCGGGAACCCACTGGGCGCGGATACCGTCGTTCACGGGCTCTATGCCGGCGGCCTTGAGGTGTTCGGTAATCAGCTTGGTAGCTTCACCGCTCCAGCCGAAGCTGCCGAAGGCGGCACCTTTTTTCTTCTTCAGCTTCATGCCCTTGAGCATCTCGAGGATGCCGGCAATCGCGTAGCTGTAACCGTTGTTGATGGTGGGAGAACCCACGAGCACGGCGCGCGAGTGGAAGACCTCGGTGAGGATGTCGTTCTTATCGTTCAAGGCTGCATTGTAAATCTTGACAGTCGTTGTGGGTGACTGCTCGCGGATGCCCTCGGCGATTGCCTGAGCCATCAGGCGGGTGCTCTGCCACATGGTGTCATAGACGATGGTCACCTGATCCTCCTGATAGGCGTCGCTCCACTGCAGGTATTTCTCGATAATCAGTCCCGGGTTGTTGCGCCAGATGATGCCATGGCTGGGGCAAATCATCTTCAGCGGCAGATTCATGCCCACGACTTCTTTCACCTTGCGGTTACACAGCGGGCTGAAGGGCGCGATGATGTTGGCATAGTATTTCTCGGCTTCCTGCAGGACTTCGGCCATGCACACCTGATCGTCGTAGAGCGATTCGGTCGCATAGTGCTGGCCAAAACCGTCGTTGCTGAACAGGATCTCTTCACCGCTCAGGTAGCAGAACATCGTGTCAGGCCAGTGCAGCATGGTCGCTTCGATAAAGGTCAGCGTTGTGTCGCCCAGTTCCAGCTTGTCGCCGGTCTTGACGTTTACAAAGTTCCAGTCCTGATGATAGTGGCCACGGATGATGGCTTCACCCTTGGCGGTGCAGTAGATGGGTGTGTCGGGGATTTCGCGCATGAGGTCAACGAGGGCACCACTATGGTCTATCTCGTTGTGACACATCACGATGTAGTCAATCTCGTTCAGGTCGATTTCGGCCTTCAGATTCTTGACGAACTCACGGCTATAAGGCAGCCACGATGTGTCAATCAGCACATTTTTCTGGTCACGGATCAAGTAGGAATTGTAACTCGAGCCGCGATGAGTGGACAATTCGTCGCCATGGAACGTCTTCAGTTCCCAGTCCACTTTTCCAACCCAAGTCACTCTCTCGGTCAGTTTCTTTCCCATGTCTTTACGTTGATATCAATAGTACGGTTAATAGTTAGAGTTCAAACAATCTGCAAAATTAGTCATTAATTTTATTATAATGTCAAAATCCATCCAAATAAATTTTCTCCCCCTTCATAAAACTCGATATTGGCTAAGGCTCAAAACGATCAAAGACAACAATGACATCCGCAAATAGGTAGAATGCGGATGTCATTGTATTTAATGTAAAGGCAGCTAAACTGAGCACTGTGAGCTACTCTCATTCAACGGGGTTATGCAATTTCGCCGCCTGTGTAAAGTTGGTAGTATTTGCCCTTGAGGGCCAACAGCTCCTCGTGGGTACCGCGCTCGATGATGCGGCCGCGCTCCAGGACAATGATGCAGTCGCTGTTGCGTACAGTCGAGAGACGGTGGGCGATGACAAAGGTCGTGCGGCCTTTCATCAGGGAGTCCATGCCGCGTTGCACTAAGGTCTCGGTGCGTGTGTCGATGCTGCTGGTTGCCTCATCAAGGATGAGCACGGGAGGATCGGCAACGGCTGCGCGGGCGATAGCCAATAGCTGGCGTTCACCTTGGCTAAGGTTGCCTCCGTCGGCATTAAGGACGGTATGATAACCATCGCTCAAGCGGCGTATAAAACTGTCGGCATTGACCAACTTGGCAGCCTCGATACACTCCTGGTCGGTTGCCGTGAGGCGTCCGTAGCGTATGTTGTCCATCACGGTGCCCGTGAACAGGTGTGTCTCCTGGAGCACCATGCCCAGACCGTGGCGCAGGTCGCGCTTGCTGATGTCGTTGATGCTGATGCCGTCAAACAGGACTTTGCCGTCCTGGATGTCATAGAAGCGGTTGATCAGGTTGGTGATGGTCGTCTTTCCGGCACCGGTGCCGCCCACGAAGGCAATCTTCTGGTTGGGCATGGCATCGATATCGATGTCAAACAGCACCTGCTTCTCTTCGTTATAGCCAAAGTCCACATTGTTGAACTTGACACCGCCTGAAACTTTGATGTAGCGCAGTTTGCCGCCGTCCAACGGAATCTTCCACGCCCAGATGCCAGTGTGGTGGTTGCAGGGATGTAACAGCCCGTCCTGACCTCGCTTGGCGTTAACGAGCTTGACGTTTCCGGCATCGGGCTCGGGCTGCTCGTCCATAATCTTGAAGATGCGGTCGGCGCCCACCGAGGCATTCAGCACGCTGTTGATTTCCTGGCTGATGCTGGCGATGGGGCGCGCAAAGCTCTTGTTCAGTGTCAGGAACGCTACCAGAGTGCCCAATGTCATGCCGCTGTAACCGTTCAAGATGAGCGCGGCGCCCAACACACCCATGAGCACGTAGCTCAGGTGGCCCAGGTTGCCGTTGACGGGCATGACGATATTGCCGATGCGGTTGGCGTCGTAGGTGTTGCTGCGCAATTCCTCGTTGATGACTTCAAACTGCTCGATGGCCTTCTGCTCGTGGCAGAATACCTTGACGACCTTTTGTCCGGTCATCATCTCCTCGATAAAGCCGTTGACCTCGGCCAGTTTCTGCTGCTGTACGCGGAAGTGCTTGCGCGAGCGCTTGCCCAGATAGGTTGTGGACCATGCCATAATCAGTGCCATGACAATGGAGAGAATGGTCATGGGCACGCTCATGACAATCATGCTGGCAAAGGTGATGCCCAAGGTGATCAGCGAATTGAACGCTTGCGGCAGACTGTTGGATATCATCTGGCGCAGGGTGTCCACATCATTGGTATAGGCCGACATCACGTTGCCGTGGGCATGGGTGTCAAAGTACTTGATGGGCAGCTTCTGCATGTGCTCAAACATGTTTTTTCGCAACTTCAGCATAGTGCCCTGCGTCACGTTGATCATCAGGCGGCTGTGCAGATAAGAGCACAAAGCACCAAACGCGAGGATGATGCCCAGCTTGACAAGCGTCTCGGCCAACGGGCCATAGTCGGGATGTGCTTGGCCGATCATCGGTGTGATGTAATCGTCAATGAGGGTACGGGTGAATAGGGTAGAGGCGAGGGTAGTGCAGGCTGTCACTACAATGCACACCGCCACAGCAAGGAACGAGAACTTGTAGTTCTTCATCACAATCTTGAACAGACGCCACAAGGTGCTGCGCTTGTCCACACCAGTGGTATCCACTACCACATTGCGTCCGTGTCCTCCGGGTCCTCCTGGCATTCTCATGATTGGGCCTCCTTTCTGTTATCTTGGGGTTTGTCAAAGTCGCCTCCGGCCTCCTCCTGGATGGCGCAGATCTCTTGATATATCTTACAGGTCTTGAGCAGGTTATCGTGACTGTCAAAGCCGACCATCTTGCCGTCGTCGAGAACGAGGATGCGGTCACAGTCCTTGATGCTGCTGATGCGCTGCGCAATGATGATCTTGGTCATGTCTGGCAGGTTGTTACGCAGCGCAGCACGGATACGCGCGTCGGTCGTATTGTCACAGGCACTGGTGCTGTCGTCGAGAATCATGACCTTGGGGTGCTTGAGCAGGGCTCTAGCGATGCACAGTCGCTGCTTCTGACCACCCGAGACGTTGGTGCCACCTTGTTCGATGCGCGTATCATAACCGTCGGGCATCTCCATGATAAATTCGTCGGCACATGCCACACGACATACTTCACGGCATTGTTCCAGCGTGGCGTTCTCGTCACCCCAGCGCAGGTTGTCAAGAATGGTACCCGAGAAGAGGACATTCTTCTGCAAAACCACCGACACATTATCGCGCAGGCTTTCTAAGTCGTAGGTATTCACGTTATTGCCACCGATGAGGACTTCGCCCTTGGATGCATCATACAGGCGGCTCATCAGATTAATGAGTGACGATTTGCCACTGCCTGTGCCACCAATCACGCCGACAGACTCTCCGCTGGCGATGTGCAGGTCGATGTCGTTAAGGGCATACTCACCGCTGCCTCCCTTATAGGCAAAATAGACATGGTTGAAGTCGATGGAGCCATCAGGTATCTCTGTCACGGCATCTTCGGGATTGACAATATCGGGGATTTCGTTAATCACCTGTGCCACACGCTGTCCGCTTGCAAGACTTTGAGTAATGGTTACAAAAATCATGCTCAACATCATCAGGGACATCAAGATGCTCATTACATAGGTGAACAGCGACGTCAACTGACCCGTAGTGAGGTTGCCGGCAACAATATATTGAGCGCCAAACCACGACAGCGCGATGATGCAACCATAGACCACGATATTCATCAGTGGCCGGTTCAGGGCCATCAGGCTCTCGGCCTTGACATTGAGGTCATACAGGTGTTTGGCTGCCATCCAGAACTTGGAATTCTCGTGATCCTCACGCACGAAGGCTTTGACAACCCTGATACCAGTGACATTCTCCTGGACGACACCATTCAAAACATCGTACTGCTTGAATACCAGTGCGAACATCTTCGATACTTTGCTGATAATCAGCGCTAGAATGATGCCCAGAACCACACTGGCGACAATAAAGATAAGGCTCAGGTCAGGACTGATGATAAAACACATCACGATGCTAGACAACAGATTGAACGGAGCGCGCACCGAGGTGCGGATGATCTGCTGGTAAGCATTCTGAAGGTTGGTCACATCGGTCGTCATGCGTGTTACCAGGCCCGAAGTGCTGTACTTGTCAATGTCACTGAAGGCGAAACGCTGGATGTTCTTGTACATGGCATCGCGCAGGTTGCAGGCAAAACCCGACGAAGCGTAGGAGGCATATCGGCCTGCCATAATCGCTGCCATCATGCTCAGGAACGCCATGACGAGCATAATCAGCCCGTATTTATAGACGCTGGGCATGTGGCCTGCACTGATGCCGTTGTCGATGAGCTTGGCGGTCACATACGGGATGAGCACGTCAAGCACCACCTCAAGCATGATAAATACGGGTGTCAGCAACGACGCCGTCTTATACTGCTTGACCTGTTTGAGTAGTGTCTTTAACATCTTGATATTGTGAGTGAAAATTGAATCCACAAAGTTATAAAACATTTCTGAAAATGCTCATAAAATGATTGAAAAACGACCGAAAAGTAGGGTAGAAATGAAAAAATAGAATAATATAAACGTTTAGTTGAAGAAACTAAATATAACTAATTGATATATAGATAAATAATAAATACTATTATCTCAAAAATCACTAAATTATCGCATCTGGAAGTGATGAGCCGGCATTATTCAGTTACAATTTTATATAATGAGTATAAAAATATTTAAACTATTAGTTTAGTAATTTGTTATAGATAATTGATGTACAATAATATAATGTGGTGCTTACACTTTTTGACTTATCTAATAAGTGCTATATCTTGTTCGTTTCATGGTGCTGGCTTGAATTGAGAAGCAAAACATAGAAAAATATCTTAAATATTTAATCGATGATAATAAAGGTATTAAACTCTTTATCAGTTTTATAGTTGTTCATGTGTCAGCAGTTGCGTTTTAGATTCAGACTCATGATTCTCGTTTGGTAGATTGCTGACGGTTAATTTATAAATGCTCAACATTTACTTCCTGAATTTTTCTTGAAGCGCCAGCCAAATAGGAGAAAACAACTCAAATAACTCATGTTTAACTCGACGAGAATTGAAAATTTTTCATCAGACTGATCATCTTATCGAAATATTCGAGGAATGGATGGTATGAGAAATGACATATTAAACACATATACTCTAATAATGACAGAATGCCCTAAAAAGACCATAATTGATATTATGTAAAATACAACATCTCTTATTTAATTGGATTGTCCCCCATTGAGAGAATCAAGGAAAAAAGGAGTTAATCAGGAAGATCAGGTAAGAAACTACTTTTTCTTTCTCTTAGATTTAGCACGATAAAGCGCTTTTCGCAGGCGGTCAGCAATCTCATGCTCCTCGTCAGCGAGTTCGTCTAGCCCGATCTTTTCATAGATGGCCTGGAGGTGATCGTGCGGTTCAGGGCGTTTTTTGTCAGCCTTTGCCGCGCGTTTATATGACTTAATGCTCTCAGGAACGTCTCGCTTCAGTTCCATTAATTCAGCCATCGCCATGTGTGCCGGATAACTGCTCTCGTCCAACTCAATTGCTCGTTTCAATTCTTCTTCCGCGCTGTCAAGCAAGTCAATGGCCATCATCAGGCGTCCTTTACCGATCATCGCCTCGATACAGTCCGGCATGATGCGCAGTGCCTTGTTGAAATTGGCGAGAGCTGAACGTATTGCTATGTCATCCAACCGTTTACCGTAATGGGTGCTCCCCTCGCCCACTACCCCACTCTCATCCATATCAAGTGCTTGATTACCCATCGACGCATATTCCAGCGCAAGCTCGTGAAGCAGTTTCTTTTGGCTTTCAATCACTCCCTTGAGTCGTTCAATGGTCATTAACTGTTTCTTGAATGTGCTTAATTTTCTGGAAATCAGACGCTTTACTGATGGATTTTGCAGATTGTCCTTGATTTTCATTGCTTGGGTGAAGCACTCAACACTTTCCTCAAAGTCCTGGTGCTCAAAGGCATACACCGCACGTCGATAAAGTTGGTTGGCACGTTCCTGTTCCATCGCATCGTTGATGATTTGGCGGTTGTTGAACTGCCGGCTGAAATCCACAACGGCCAAATTGACAATGATGTCGCGTTCGCTCAACGGTTTGAGCAAGGTGATGCCTTCCATCGATGTGCATCGCGACAGGGCTACATAGGTCTGCCCGCCGGTAAATGCCCCACCGACGAAATCTATGACAACATGATTAAACGTCAGGCCTTGGCTCTTGTGCACTGTGAGTGCCCAGGCTGGTTTAATGGGAATCTGCATGAATGTTCCCAGCACCTTTTCCTCGACTTTCTTCTCCTTTTCATTATAGGAATACTGCATGTTTTCCCACACCTCGGGCAGTACTTCCAGCTCGGCGCCATCCTCGAGTGTGACATAGACTTCATGGTCTCTTAGACGGGTTACCTTGCCGATTGTGCCGTTGTACCATCGACCCTCCTTATCGTTGCGGATAAAGATGACCTGAGCGCCCTCCTTGAGTGTAAGATTCAATGCAGTGGGAAGACTATTCTCAGGGAAATCACCCTCGATATTGCCAAGATAAGTGAATTCTGGTGTCTTCAATGCCTTCATGTGCTCATCGTTGATGGCATCCACTGTATCACGACGAGTGGCCAGGGTAATGGAGAAGTTGTCGCTGATTTCCTGATAGTTGGGGTCACAACGTTGGTTCAGACGGGCTATATCGGCATGGGTGGCACGATTGATGCGCACCCGGTCGAGCAAGGAAATGAAATCGTTGTCGCTCTGGCGGTAGATCTTGCGCAACTCGATGGGCACCAGGTTGATTTGCCCAAAAGCACGCGCATTGAAAAAGAAGAAATTCGGGTAGTAACGGCGCAAGATGTCGCGTGTGTCATGAGTCACAACCGGCTCCAGCTGGAAAATGTCGCCCACCAGCAGCAATTGCTTGCCGCCAAAGGGCTCTCGCATATTACCAGAATAGACGCGCAGCACACGGTCGACAAAGTCGATGATATCAACCCTCACCATCGATATCTCGTCGATGATGATGAGCTCAAGCTCGCGGATGAGTTTGATTTTCTCTTTGGTGTAGCGCAACATCTTGCGCAATCGCGTGATGTTGGAAATGTCGGGATCGTCGGGCAGCAGGGGCTTGAAAGGAATCTTAAAGAAGGAGTGCATCGTCTGCCCTCCCACATTGACCGCCGCAATGCCAGTTGGGGCCAGCACAACGAGTTTCTTCTTGGTAGTGGCACGGATATACCTCAGGAACGTGCTCTTGCCTGTTCCTGCTTTGCCCGTGAGGAACACCGACCGGTTGGTCTTTCTGATGATGCTCCAAGCGTCCTGAAACTCGGGGTTGTCCAGGTCAATATGCTGCAAGTCGTCGGCCACGATGCAAACCTGCCTTTAACAATCAGGGGGGTTAATCCAACTTGAGGACGGCAAGGAAGGCCTTCTGAGGGACCTGAACGGTTCCAATCTGCTTCATGCGCTTTTTACCGGCCTTCTGCTTCTCGAGGAGTTTGCGCTTACGGCTCACGTCACCGCCATAGCACTTGGCGGTCACATCCTTGCGCACCTGCTTGACGGTCTCGCGGGCAATGATCTTGGCACCGATGGCGGCTTGAATCGCGATGTCATACTGCTGACGCGGAATCAGCTCCTTCAGCTTCTCGCACATGCGTCGTCCCAGGGGCACGGCATTGTCCACGTGCGTCAGCGTGCTGAGGGCATCCACGGGCTGGCCATTGAGCAGGATGTCCAGCTTGATCAGTTTGGACTCACGGTAGCCGTTGATGTAGTAGTCAAACGACGCATAGCCCTTGCTGATGCTCTTCAGTTTGTCATAGAAGTCGATGACAATCTCGCCCAGCGGAATGTCAAACGTGAGTTCCATACGGTTACCAGAGATATATTCCTGCTTAGCCAGTTCACCGCGCTTGGAGAGGCACAACGTGATGATGGGGCCCATGAACTCGCTCTGCGTGATGATAGAGGCACGGATGTAAGGCTCCTCAATCTTCTCGATGATGGCGATGTCGGGCAGGCCTGCTGGATTGTGGACCTCGGTCATCCCACCCTTCTTGTCGTATACCTTGTAGGATACGTTGGGGACAGTCGTGATGACTTCCATGTTGAACTCACGGCTCAGGCGCTCCTGCACAATCTCCATGTGCAACAGCCCCAAGAAACCGCAACGGAAACCAAATCCCAGCGCTACCGAGGACTCGGGCGTGAACGTCAGGGCCGCATCGTTGAGCTGCAGCTTCTCTAATGATGCTCGCAGGTTCTCGAAGTCTTCGGGATCAATGGGATATACACCAGCAAACACCATCGGCTTGACCTCCTGGAAACCCTCGATGGCATGATCGCAAGGCCGTTGTACGTGGGTAATGGTATCACCCACGCGCACCTCGGTGGAGTTCTTGATTCCTGAGATGATATAACCCACATTGCCTGCCGAGAGACGGTCGCAGGGCTGCTGGCGCAGTTTGAGCACACCCAACTCGTCGATGTTATACTCCTTCTGGGTATTGACAAACTTCACGAAGTCGCCCTTGGCAATCGATCCGTTCAAAATCTTGAAGTACACGATAATACCGCGGAAAGAATTGAACACCGAGTCAAAGATCAACGCCTGCAACGGGGCTTCGGGGTCTCCCTCGGGTGCCGGAATGCGGTCAACAATGGCGTCAAGGATAGCAGGTACGCCCTCACCGGTGCGTGCGCTGCAACGGATGATATCCGAGGGGTCACAGCCCAGCAGCTCGACAATCTCGTCTTCTACCTCGTCGGGATGGGCGCTGTCCATGTCAATCTTGTTGATGACCGGGATGATTTCCAGACCGTTGTCAATCGCCATATAGAGGTTGGAGATCGTCTGGGCCTGCACGCCCTGGGTAGCGTCCACTACCAGCAGAGCGCCCTCGCATGCCGCAATCGAACGTGACACCTCGTAGGAGAAGTCAACATGTCCCGGGGTGTCAATCAGGTTGAGCGTATATTTGCTTCCATCCTTCATGTAGTCCATCTGGATGGCGTGGCTCTTGATGGTGATGCCGCGCTCGCGCTCCAGGTCCATGTCGTCGAGCACCTGCGCCTGCATGTCCTTGCCGGCAACAGTGTTGGTGTACTCGAGCAGTCGGTCGGCGAGCGTGCTCTTGCCGTGGTCGATGTGAGCCACGATGCAGAAGTTGCGTATTGTCTTCATTCGTTGGATTGTCTTGTTGTTTTTCTTGTTCTGGAGTGCAAAGATAGCACTTTTTTTCCACATTCAGGGCCGCTAGGTGCCTATAATTATCTACTTACCGCAAAACTCCCCATCAGCGCCTTGAACAAAAAACTGGCCGCTCGTGATACCAGGGTAGCGAGCGGCCAGTAGATAGTCGTAATCAGATCAAATCAGGGAAAGGACGATTTGCTTGACATCTTCGCCCAGTCGCTCAGCCTCCTGCATGGTGTGGGCCTCGCTGTAGATGCGGATGATGGGCTCGGTATTGCTCTTGCGCAGGTGTACCCAGCTGTCGGCAAAGTCAATCTTCACACCGTCGATTGTTGTCATCTGCTCGCCCTGATAGTGCTTTTCTACAGCCTTGAGGATGGCATCGACGTCCATTTCGGGCTTGAGTTCCAGCTTGGTCTTGGCGATGCTGTACTGCGGATAGGTCTGCTTGAGCTCGCTGACGGTCTTGCCGCTCTTGGCAAGCAACGAGAGGAACAGAGCGACACCCACGAGGGCGTCACGGCCATAGTGGCTGGCGGGATAGATGACTCCGCCATTGCCCTCACCACCGATGACGGCACCGGTGCGGCGCATCTCGGTGGTCACGTTCACCTCACCCACTGCAGCTGCCGTGTAAGTGCAGCCGTGGTTATTGGTCACGTCGCGCAGCGCGCGTGAGGAGGACAGATTGCTCACTGTGGAGCCCGGTGTGTGGGCCAGCACATAGTCGGCTACGGCAACGAGCGTATATTCCTCGACAAAGAATTCACCATTCTCCATGACAATCGCCAGACGATCCACATCGGGGTCAACGACAAAGCCCACATCGGCCTTGCCCTGACGCATGAAGTCGCTGATGGCAGTCAGGTTCTGGGGAATCGGCTCGGGGGTGTGACCGAAGTTGCCCGTCGGGTCACAGAAGAGTTTTTCCACACGCTTCACGCCCAGTGCATCGAGCAGTTGCGGGATGGCAACGCCACCCACCGAGTTGACAGCATCCACAGCGACCGTGAAGTCGGCCTTGCGGATAGCTTCCACGTCAACCAGGTCTAATGCCAGCACTTGGTCGATGTGCCGCCTCAACCAGGTATAGTTCTTCTGCTCACGGCCCAGGTGGTCCACGTCGGCATAGTCAAAGTCCTCGGCTTCGGCAAGACGCAACACTTCCTTGCCCTCGGCATCGGTGAGGAATTCACCGTTGTGATTGAGAAGTTTAAGGGCATTCCACTGCTTGGGGTTGTGCGATGCCGTGATGATGATGCCGCCGCATGCGTGCTCACCGACAACTGCCAGTTCGGTCGTGGGCGTGGTGGCGAGGCCGATGTTGACCACGTCAAACCCCATGCCCATGAGCGTTCCAACCACCGTGTTGAGCACCATGCGTCCCGACAGGCGTGCATCACGCCCGACGACGATGACGTTTGACTTGACTGGCGAGTTGCGTCTCATGAACGTGGCATAAGCCGAAGTGAATTTGACGATGTCGAGCGGTGAAAGACCATCACCGGCTTTGCCGCCGATGGTACCGCGGATTCCTGATATTGACTTAATGAGTGACATGTTTCTTAAAGTATGATAATAGAAGTGGTTGACTAAATCTGGCTATGGAAATAGCGCACATGATAGAGGAACGGAATCACATAGGAAATCTCGTTGGTGAAGCCAAACTGTGACTTGATGACGAGGTTCACCTCGCAGCCCACGCCCAGGAAGAGCAGTGGATACTGCAGGCCATAGCCCCACTGTGACGATGAGGGCAGCGTGTAGTCCTTGAAGTTGAACGTGCACGGCGCTTCGTCCATCGTGTTCTCGTTGCCGCTGTAGAGGGTCAACATGCCGTCGGCATACCAGGACGAGAGGTTATAGCGCGAGTAGCGGAAGTAGATGGGCTCGCCTGCCTTGGCCTTGTCGGTGAAGCGGTTGCCTGCTTTGATGACCTGCATGTAGATGTTGCCGTCAGGGTCGAGCCGATAGAAGGGAGCGTTCTCCCCCACCTCAAACACGGTGTCCTCGGGCACAGTCATGCACACGCGGTGGTTGGCGAGATAGGCATTGACGGAATTGCGTTCGTCGTTAAGCCTGTCGGCATAACTCTGGTCGTTGTTGCATGCTGAGAGTGTCATGAGGGCAATGAGCCCAACAAAGAGTGATCGATAGATAATGTTCTTCATTATATGATGATTATTGTTGTTCTTCAGTTTTTTGTTCGGTTACATCGGGAAAGAGGTCCGCGAGTACTTGATGAAACACCTGCACAGCCTCGTCGATGGTGCCGTCGAACTCGCCACCGGCAGCGTTCTTGTGGCCGCCACCATTGAAATAATGCTCGCAGATGTCACTCACCGAGAAATCTCCCTGTGAGCGGCACGACAACTTGATTTTGTCGGCATCTTCACGCATGAACACACTCCAGTAGATGCCGGGGATGGCGAGCGGCTTGTTGACGAGGGTTTCGGTGTCGCCACGATTATAGTTGAAGCGTTCCAGTTCTTCCTTGTCCAGCGTGATGAGCGCAACACCGCATTCGGGATAGAGTTCCATCTTCTCGTTGATGGCGTAGCCCTGCAGGCGCAGGCTGTCGGCGCTGAAGGTGTTCATTGCCTTGTTGTAGAGCGTGATGCGATCAAAACGGCGACGCATGACCGAAGCAACAATCTCATAGAACTCAGGGTTCTCGCAGCTGTAGGCAAAGCCGCCCGTGTCGGTCAGCAGTCCCACATACAGGCAGCTGGCAGTATAGCGGTCCATGAACTTGAGCAGTCCCAACTGCATGAACACACGGAACACCAGTTCGCATGTCGATGAGGCTTCGGGGAACGAGATTGCCAGGTCAAACACATCCTCAGGTCCAAGGTGATGGTCGATGAGCACACGAGGCGTCTTGAGCGGCTCAATGATTTCGGCCAGCCGGTCGATGCGCTTCATGGCATTGAAGTCAAGGCAGCAGATGAGTTGAGCCTCCTGCAGCACATGGCGGGCACGCAGCTCATGCTTGGTGAAGACCACGATGTCATGCACGCCGGGAATGAACTCCAGCGAACGCGGGGCCATATCGGGAGTGACGACAACGGCATCTTTTCCCAATCGCCGCAGCACATGGCACAGGGCCAGTGTAGAGCCCAGTGCATCACCGTCGGGTGACTTGTGGCAGGTGATGGCAATGCGCTGCACGCCATTGATCATGGCACGCAGGCGCTCGATGGCCTTCTCGTCAATTATCGGAGTAATCATTAGTTTCTTATAAATGCAGAATGCAAAGTTACTGCTTTTTCGTCACATGGGCCCACAATGACAGGTTTAATTAAAGTTAATGCATGAGCCGAGTCATCATGGCTTGAGTGTGAGGCGGACAAATACGGGATAGTGGTCCGACGGCTGTCGGCGGGTGTATTTGCTGAAGTTGATTTGCTGCGGGGCATCATGGCCCTTGAGTTGGGTTGACGATGCCTCGTTGGCCACCCAGTAACTGTTGGTGAGCACACCGTAGGCCTCGACCTCAGTATCGGGTGAAACGAAGATGTGGTCGATGCGGCTGTCGGTGTACAGGTCGGTGTCAAAGGAGTTGAACGTACCATTCTCGGCAAAACGCAGTTGTGACTTGTGATAAGAATCTGCCAATAGTCCCGAATTGGTGAAAATAGTATAGATCTCATCATTCTGGTCCACGTTAAAGTCACCGGTGACAATGACAGGCGCTCCCTGGGCAATCTCACGGATTTTCCTCACGATGAGTTTGGCTCCCTCACGGCGTGCAACCACACCCACATGGTCCATGTGCAGGTTGAAGAAGTAGAAGGCATCATCATTGGTTGCCGTTTGACCTGCAAATTTACCCCAAGTGCAGATGCGCACGCAGGCCGCATCCCATCCCAGACCGGGCCTGTCGGGGGTCTCGCTGATCCAGAAATTGCCTTGGTCCAGGAGCCTCAGACGGTCTTTCTTGTAGAAGATGGCGGCATACTCGCCTGCAGTGGCGCCGTCATCACGCGCTACCCCGATGTAGTCATATCCGTTGAGGCCATTCAGCATGTCAAGCAACTGGACATGCAGCACTTCCTGGGTACCGAAGATATCGGGCGACATGAAGTTCAACTGGTCACAGATGACTTGGCATCTCTTCTGCCAGACGTTGCCATTAATACTGTCACTGCTGACTTTTAACCTGATGTTGTAGGAGCCCACGAGCATCTGGGCCGACGTTGACATTGAAACCAATATCGAGAGTGAAATGATAAACAAAAACTTCTTCATAGCAGTATATTATGGATTTTGGCACAAAAGTAGCAAAAAAAATAGACACGGGATTGCTACGGTGGCCCAAAAACACTATCTTTGCAGGAAACTGACCGAAACTATGTTAGAGAGTATTTATCAAGACATCATGAGTCCCGATGTCAATCTTGTGGGGGCTGTCGCCAAGTTGGTGCTGAGCCTGATGCTGGGCGCCATCATCGGCCTGGAACGTCGCCGCAAAGGGCAGATTGCCGGTATGCGCACCTTTGCACTCATCTCGATGGGCGCCACACTTGCCATGCTCATTTCCATCTATATCCCACAGGAGTACATGGGGTTAAAGAATGGTGATCCCGGTCGCATCGCTGCCCAGGTGGTAAGCGGTGTGGGTTTTCTGGGTGCTGGAGCCATTATCCAGATGAAAGGCTCGGTGCGCGGCTTGACAACGGCTGCCGGCATCTGGATGGCAGCATGTATCGGTTTGGCCGTCGGCGCGGGCATGTACCTCATCAGCGTCATTGCCACGTTGCTCATCATTTTTATCCTGGTGAATATCGAGCGCATAGAGATGCGGCATAATTTCCTGTGGGAGACCAAGATCATCCGCGTGAAGATGGATGGCATTCTCGACGACATCCAGCCCCTGCGCGACATCATCACAAGCAACGATGTACACATCAGTGACGAGTTCATGAAATATGATTACGAGGACGGCTTCACCATTGTCAACTTCATGGTGCGTAGCACGAGCAAGGTCAATGTCCCCGCCTTGTTTGCCGAGATCAAGCAGCTGGGCAATCCGCGTTCCATCACTATTACCAACGAGATGAACATGTAGCCCTTGGTCGCTATCCTCTAGTTAACTGACAACAACAAATGGAATCAATTGATATCAACAGTCTAATCAGCGATTTGGCGCTGATACTGATACTTGGTGCAATCGCCACCGTAGTGTTTAAAATGTTGAAGCAGCCCATTGTATTGGGCTATATCGTAGCCGGTTTTCTTGCCAGCCCCCATTTCTCACTGCTCCCCTCGGTTGTCGTCGAGGCCAATATCGAGTTCTGGGCACAGATTGGTATCATTGTGTTGCTTTTCTCCCTTGGATTGGAATTCAGTTTCAAGAAATTGGTTGATGTGGGCGGCTCTGCCATACTGACTGCCTTAATCATTGTCTTGGGCATGATGAGCCTGGGATTCATCGTGGGCAAATTCCTTGGGTTCGGGCTTGTGAACAGCATTTTCCTGGGTGGTATGATCTCGATGTCGTCAACAACCATCATTCTCAAGGCGTTGACCGACTTGAACATGCGACAACGGCGCTTTGTGCCCATGACCTTCGCCGTGCTCATCGTCGAGGACCTGTTTGCCGTCGTGATGATGGTGATTCTGTCCTCTATTGCCTTGAACAACAGCGTCAAGGGTGATGAAATGGTGGGAAGCATCCTCAAACTGTCCTTCTTCCTGGTCATGTGGTTCACAGTGGGCATCTTCATGATCCCCACCCTGTTCAAGCGCTTCAAGCGTTACATCAGCGACGAGCAGATGCTCATCATTGCTATGGGATTGTGCTTCGCAATGGTGCTGTTCTCGACTATGTCAGGGTTCTCGGCAGCATTGGGCGCTTTTATCATGGGCTCCATCTTGGCGGGGACTGTCGAGGCCGAGCGCATCGAGCGACTCGTCTCGTCGGTCAAGGACTTGTTTGGCGCCGTCTTCTTTATCTCGGTAGGCATGATGGTTAACCCCGCCGTGATAACCCAGCACTGGAGCGTTATTGCCCTGCTGGCCGTTGTCGTAGTAGTGGGCATGATCATCTTTGGCACCTTCGGCATGCTGGCAACTGGTCAGCCCCTTAAGTTGGCCATGGAATCGGGCTTCTCGTTGACGCAGATTGGTGAGTTCTCATTCATCATTGCCACTCTGGGTACCAGCCTGGGTGTGCTGGATGAGACCATTTATCCCATTATAGTGGCCGTTTCGGTGATTACCACATTCACCACCCCGTTTTTCATCAAGCAGGCAGTGCCGTGCTACAATGCCTTGTATAAGGTGTTGCCCAAGTCTTGGACGCGCCTGCTCAACGGCTACAGCCATGACGCTTCCCAGAGTGAGGTGAGCGAGACGCGCATGATATGGAAATCCATCGTTTCACGCTATCTGGTGCGTCTTTTAGTGTATTCGGTGGTCATCGTGGCGCTGATTGTGGTGTGTCGCACATACGTCATGCCATGGATCCTGCGGTTGCTGGGTGATGGGGACTGGGCAAGGCTCGTTTGTGCCGTGGTGTCGCTGGCTGCTACTGGCCCCTTCATCGTGTCAATCATCATGCCTACGGTTAAGCGCAACGAACACGACCGCCTGGTCGAGAAGGGAGGTACAGTCTCCTATGTCCCCTTCGTGGTGATGACCATCATCAGCCTGTTGCTGTCCATCATTTTTGTGGCTTGGCTGCTGCAGGGTGTCTATCAAAGTGCTACGGCAATGATTATAGCAATCCTGCTGGTCGCTGTTGGGGTGGTTGCGGTGGCCGTAATACCTACTCCGCTGCGCAAGCGATTGAACAATATTGAGAAGCGCTTCATCAGCAACATCAACGAGCGTGAGAACCGCCGCACCGGACACGAGAACAACCTGGTAAGTGACCTGCATCTCGCTTATATGAAGGTGGGATACGATTGCCCCTTTGTCGGTGATAGGTTGCGTAACCTCGACCTGCGGTCGCGCTATGGTGTGAACCTTGTCAACATCCAGCGTGCCGGACGCCTGCATCCAGTTCCGTCGGGTGATATGCGCATCTTCCCCGGTGATGTGCTGGGCGTGATTGCCACCGAGGAACAGATTCAAAACCTACTTCCGATGGTTGAGGCTCAGAGCGACAAGGTCGAGGCTCCCGTCGAGGACGTTAAATTCATCCACTTTGCCATCAGTAATCGATCACCCATCGTCGGTGTGGCGCTCGAGAATACGCGCCTGCGCGAAGACTACGGGGCACTGCTGGTCGCTGTGCAGCGCGGCGAGGACGATTACATCTCCCCCACCCCCGACCTCACGTTCAAGCCTGGAGACATCCTGTGGATTGTGGGCAATCCCAAGCGTCTGGCTGCCCTCAAGGGAGAGTAGAGACCATTTGGGCTATTAAACAAAAATCATGCGCCATACCCCAATTGGGCAGGCGCATGGTTTTGTTATAGGGTTATGTAAAAGGCTTAATTGAGCAGCTTGTCGATCAAGGCCGAAACATCCGCGATGGCTACTTCGCCATCCTCATCAACATCAGCACAAATCTGGCAAACGGTGCCGTTACCCAAGAGGTAGTCAATAAGATCCGAAACATCGGCGATGGAAACCTCCTCATCATGGTTAACGTCGCCCACTTCATAGCCGTGGCCAGCAGCAGGCAAGGTCACCTCTTGAACTATCGACTGATAAGACTTGGTGGTATTCTGCTTAACGACAACATAGAACTGATAGGTAGTGCCAGGAGTCAAGCCCTCAACCATATAGGTAGCGCCAGGCAGGGGGACAGTATAACCCCATTCGTCAACAGTGGTATTGGTGGGAGCAACATTTTGAGTCAGCACCACTTCCTGAGTGGCCTTGTCAACGACATACAGGAAATAACCGCAACCATCACCGATGAAGTTATTGATGATAAATGTGTTCTCGGCGTTGCAGCTCCAGTCGGCGAGGAAGGAGGTCGAGGTCACTTCGGCTGCAGGTTTCAGCTGAGGATAGATTTCCATGTAAATGATGTCCGAAGAATTGGTCTGGCCGCCATCGGTATAGTTGGTCTGAATACCGATACGCCAGGTGAAGAACGGCTCATCGACCTGGTCAACCAAACTGGTCAAATCACCAAAGTGAATATCCCAGTTACCAATATAACCATTATCCGTAACACTGCTTAAGGGGAATTGGGTTAATGGCTCATTGACCTGATTGGGGAACATCTCAGGAGTGAAGGTGAAAATCTGATCGTTGTCGGTATAGATGCTGAAACTCAGTTTTGAGGCATCCAGCTTAGTGTATTCTTCGCCATTAAAATACTTGTCAATAGTATAGTCATTACCGACATAATTTCCATCAAAATCCTGAGCGATCTCGTAACCTAAATTGATTCCGACAGGTAAACCGTAGTCGATAAACTCTGAGAGGCTAGGATTGCCAGGCGTTGGCAGTTCGGTCTGGGGGAAGACCTCGGTATAGACAATGTTGGAAACACCTCCAATAGCAAAATTATCATTCAGGTAGAATACCTGGACACCGATGCGGTAATTGAAGAAGCGTTCAAAACCATCAGCATTAGTGCGGTAGAAGAAAACGCCACCACTCTGGAGATCAGAGCCTGACTCCCAGCTGTATTGGTAGATGTCGGTCGTGCTACCCCATATATTGTCATATTGGGCGCTGTTGAAAGTGAAAATCTGGTCATCGTCGGTGTAGATGCGGTAACCCATCATCTCGATATCAAGAGGATTGCCATTCACATCGACAGTGGGCAGCGTAAAGGACAAGTAGCTGTTACCGCTTTCATCACCGCAGTCATACCACGTTACATTGGTGGGGTCGGCAGGAGTCACGGCATAGGCGCTCGCGGTAATTGCCAGGCCCATTAAGGATAAGAATAATTTTTTCATAAATACATTGAATTTAATAGTAGTTATAAGGATATTAATAAACACTTTTAAGCATCCGAAGGTATAATTCAACTGCAAAACTACAACGAAATATCAAATAATGCAACAATTTAGAATCGTTTTTTAGTTTTAACCCTCACTGTTATAAGCATGTGTGTTCAACAATGAACAGTGTTGATGGATGAAAAACAAGAGTGCCCCTGCACTGGTGTGCAAAGGCACTCGATGTGATTCAACCTACAGAAACTTTTCTATAGGGTTGATGCGAATGCTGGATTAGTTGTTCAGCAGGTAGTCGATCAATGCGGCAACGTCGGCGATAGCGATCTCACCATCCTGATCGAAGTCGGCGTTCAGAGCGTTGAACGGATCAACGTCGTTACCCAGCAGGTAGTCGGTCAAAGCAGCAACGTCGGCAATAGCAACCTCACCATCATTGTCAACATCTCCAAGCAGAACCTCGGCACCAACCTTCTCGATGTAGAGCTTCATCTCGTTGAGGTCAATGGTCATGTTGTACTCGCCAGCGGGGATGCGGATTGCATGATACTCATCCCAAGTCAGTGAGATGAAGTCCTCTTCGCCAGTGTACCAGTAGTCACCATCAGAAATAGCACCGAAGCGGAAGGGCTCAATGTAAGCCCAGCCACCGTCGTCGTTGTTCTCGGCAAGTTCAGTGGTGAAGGAGAAGTAGCTGGGATCAGCGTTGAAGGTGTAGTTCAACTTGTAAACACCGTTCTCATAGGTAAACATGGTACCCTGAGTGCAATCCCAAGGCTGGTCGTTGCCGCCAAGCATGTAAACATCGTTGGCCAGCGTGGTGAACTCAACGATGTCACACCAATCGCTTTCGGCATTTTCATTATAAGCCATTACCTGAACCTCATACTTGGTGTTGGGATTCAGACCCTCGATGTTGTAGTTGGGATCAGTGATGCCATTTACATTGATCCACTCAGCTTCCTCGACAACATCATTGGGATCACCAACGAAGATGTCATCGACGAAAATCGTCCACATGTCATGAGTGCCATAGTTGCGGAAGACGATGCAACCGATCTCACCATTAAACTGACTAAGGTCTGCAGTATACTCAGTGTGGGTCGTAGTGGAGAGAAGGTCTGCGTCATAGAGCGGAGTCATTTCTTCACCGACCATTGCATAAACCATAAGGTTCTCGGGGTAGTTATTTGATTGGCCCCACATGGTGAACCTGAGTTCGCCCTTCAAGGGTACATCAGGGGTAAAGAGATAGTTGTCGGGATCGAGTGCGCCAACGCCACTGATATACGAACCAGAGCTGAAGCAAACATCGTCCTGAGCGCTGCTGGAATATGCAAGTTCCCAATTGTATCCGTCACCGTCTGCATCATAGACTGCGAAGCCCTCATCAAGGTCTGCCTCATAATCCTCCAGAGCGAAATCCCAGAATTTGGGATTGCCTGACAGGTCAGTCCAGGGCCTGTAACGCAGGTTGTAACCTGTAGCTTTGGCATCGGCAACCCACTCTACTAAAGCAGATTTGCTTGCGGGAGTAACAGCAATCTCAGGAACACCAGGAGCATTGGGATTGATAATCTGCACGTCGGTCTGGTCGTTAGAGCCACCTAATGAAACGGTGAAAATGTAGGTGCAACCGCTCTTGAACTCATAGTCGTCAGAACGGCCACCAACATTACCGTTATCAGATGCAATCCACATCCTGTCGCCGGGGGTGGGGTTAGTGATGCACCAGTCATAAACGCCAGCGGGAACCAAAATTGAAACGCTGTTGTTAATGATGATGTTAGCTGTGGACAAGTCTCCATCAGCATTCTCGGGAATCTTGTACTCGAACTCTGCATAGGTAGCATCAGATGCGTTGCCAGAGGTGGTCATAGGACCGGTTTCAGGGAAGAGCGTGCCATAAGCGGTGGCATCGGCATCGAGCAGCATCTGGTAGCCTGAGCCATCTTGCCAAACGTCACCTGCGGTAAGGGTTACCATTGCATAGCCCTCGGGTACATCATCGCGCAGGTTATTTACCACGCCGGTGTAAGGAGTAGATACCGTACCGGGAGCGGCTTTGCGAACAACCTGTTCAATTTTGGTTTGGTTGCCGTCAAACTTAGTAACCTTCTTTTGGAGGGCGTTTTTGGTCACACCAGCCGAAGCAGAAACTGCTACAGCAAAACTTAACATTAAGAATAAAAATTTCTTCATAAGTTAAAAGTTTTTAGTTAGTAATAAAGTTAATAAATACATGAATTAATAGTCTTTTTTGGTTATGTTACCTCCAAATTGCTATGGCTTCCACTTGCAATTTCTCACAAGAACACATAATAATAAATATGGAAGTATTATCAATCGCAAAAATAAAACAAATATTTGAAATCAATAAAGAAATAAAACGATATTTTTTTACATGTTAATAAAAATCAAAGAAAACTACTATAAATGATAGTTTTCTTCAATAAAAGAGAATAGCAGTAGATGGTAACAGGTGTCAGTCGGTAGCGGATTGAGGCACAAGATAGGCACTGACCTCGTAGAGCAGATAGATGGGCAGGAATACGACCATCAACGTGAAGGGATCGCCCGTCGGCGTGATGATGGCGGCCAGTACCAACAGTGCTACGATGGCATGACGGCGATAGTTGCGAAAAAAGCCGCGATGTAGTGCACCCAACGACCCCAGCAGCCAAGCCACCAGCGGCAATTCAAAGATGACTCCCATCACAAAGATGAGCATCAGGAACGTGTCCATATAGCTGTCTAACGAAATCTGGTTAGGCACCAGTTGGCTCACATGATAATCGGCCAAGAAACGCAGCGTGACGGGGAATACGACAAAGTACCCCACCGCTACCCCAACAAAGAACATTATGCAACCGATGAGAAAAGCCGTCTTTACCCCACGTTTCTCGTTGGGATACAGTGCTGGAGCAATAAAGATCCACAGTTCGTAGAGCACAAACGGAAACAACAGCACCAAAGCCAGCCAGAACGAGGTGGACATGTGGATAAAGAACTGAGATGCCAGCTTGATGTTGATCAACTCTACCTTGAAACCATCGGTCGTGAACTGAGGCAACCATGACACCGACGAGGTCATGCGCTCAAACAGGCCATAAAGAACAAAATCACCATGACAAGGCGCGAGAATCACCGTGTCAAAAATCGATGGCATGACACAGAACAGGCCTATCGTAGCCACCACCAGAGCTACGACAATACGGACCAGCACTGCGCGCAGCGCGTCGATGTGGTCCCAGAACGACATCTCCTGTAACTGGGGCTGCTCCTGTGCCATTACTTGGCGATGTTAGCTGATGGGATTGTCGGGTCTAGAGCCTGGTTTGTCATTATCGAGGTTGTCGAGCGGCTTTTTCAGCTCATCCTCGACCTCGTTCATGCCTTGCTTGAAGCTCTTGACGCCCTTGCCCAGGCCGCGCATGAGCTCGGGTATCTTCCTGCCACCGAAGAGCAGCAGTATGACAAGAACAATCACGATAATTTCGCCTGTTCCAAAATTGAACATAGCCAGTATTCCGTTAAGTATCATATTTACTCATCTTTTAGACATTAATACTGTCGCAAATTTAATACTTTTTTTTCACTCCTAGGCCAATTCAAGAAAATCTCCCCAAAATTTTGTGCCATGTGGCAAAATTGTAGTACTTTTGGGCATCGAAAACCATTAACTTCTTTTATCTTTTAAAATTAATGAATACCATTAAGAATTTCGATGAGTTGCTCGCTCATCTCAAAGAGAACAATGTGAAGAAACGTGTAGCCGTTGTATGGGCTGCCGACGAGAAGACTCCCGCCGCCTGTGCTATGGCTCTTGAAGCCGGTTTTATTGAAGCTATCTTCGTGGGCTGTGAGGAAAAACTCAAGGCCAATGAGGCTTTAAAGCCCTTTGCCGGCAACATCAGCTATGTTGATGCTACCGACGCCGACGATGCCGCTGCCAAGGCTGTCGCCCTCGTGCGTGAAGGCCAGGCCGATGTGCTGATGAAAGGTCTTATCAACACCGACAACCTGCTGCGTGCCGTCCTCAACAAGGAAACCGGTATCCTGCCCAAGGGCAACGTGCTGACACATGCCGCCGTCGCCTCTATCCCCACCTACCACAAGTTCCTGATTTTCACCGATGCTGCCGTAATTCCCTACCCCAACCAGGCTCAGCGCATCGAGATGGTGAAGTACATGTCCAATGTGGCCCGCAACTTCGGCATCGACGAGCCCAAGGTTGCCCTAATCCACTGCACCGAGAAGGTCAATGGCAAGCACTTCCCCTTCACCGAGGATTATCCCGTGATTATCGATATGGCTCGCAAGGGCGAACTGGGCAAGTGCATCGTTGACGGTCCGCTCGACGCTAAGTGCGCTTGCAGCATGCACGCTATGGAGGCCAAGGGGCTGACTTCTCCCCTGCAGGGCGACAGTGACGTGCTCATCATGCCCGACATCGAGGCTGGTAACGTGTTCTATAAAGCCATCACCCTGTTTGCTGGAGCCAGCACTGCAGGCCTGTTGCTCGGTGCCAAGTGCCCGGCAGTCGTGCCCTCGCGTGCCGACAGCAGCCAGTCCAAGTTCTACAGCCTGGCAGTAGCCACTATGGCCGCTGAGTAATCAACGCTAAACAAGAATTTCTAAACACAATACACAAAAAACTATATTCACAATATGATTATCCTTGTTATCAATCCAGGATCGACTTCCACCAAGATGGCAGTCGTTGAGAATGGTGAACCCCGTTTGATTAAAGTCATCCGTCACTCGGCCGAGGAATTGGCCCCGTTTGCAAAGATTACCGACCAGTTCGATTTCCGCCGCAAGATGATCTTGGGCGAGCTCGAGAAAGCCGGTATCCCCGTGAAGTTTGACGCTGTGGTGGCTCGTGGCGGCCTCACCAAGCCCCTGCCTGGCGGTGTCTATGCCGTGGATGAGAACATGATACAGGCAACCTACGCCAGTGAGCACCAGCATGCTTGCGACCTGGGTTGCGTCATTGCACGCGAGATTGCAAAGGACCTGGGTTGCCCTTGCTACATCGCTGATCCCGTGGTAACTGACGAATTAAACGATTATGCCCGCGTGTGTGGACTGGCCATGTTCAAGCGCGAAAGCATTTGGCACGCCCTGAACCAGCGCGCCATCGCCCGCCGCTTTGCCAAGGAGAACGGCAAGCGCTACGAGGACCTGAACCTTATTGTCGCCCACCTGGGTGGCGGTATCTCGGTAGCTGCCCACGATCATGGCCGCGCCGTTGACGTGAACAACGCCCTGGACGGTGAGGGCCCGTTCTCACCTGAACGCGCTGGCAGCCTGCCTGCCCGCGATCTGATTAACCTGTGCTTCAGCGGTGAATACACCAAGGACGAGATCCTTAAGATGATCTCAGGCAAGGGCGGTGTGTTCTCTCACTTGGGTACGACCGACATGATCGAGGCCGAGAAGCGCATGCAGGCTGGTGACGAGAAAGCCACGCTTGTGATCAATGCCATGATTTACCATATTGCTAAGGCCATCGCCGAGAAGGGCGCCGTGCTGTGTGGTAAGATTGACGCTATCCTCATCACTGGTGGCATTGCTTACTGGAAGTACATGACTGACGAGTTGACCAAACGCGTGGGCTGGATGGCTCCCGTTCACATCTATCCCGGAGAGGATGAGATGTCGGCACTGGCTGCCAATGCCGCTGCAGCCCTCAACGAGGAAGTAGAGGTTCTCAAGTACTGATATACCGATTTCCTGTAACGATAACATCGGGCGGTGACCACAACGTCATCGCCCGATGTCTTATCTTTACATGACTTTAGTTCCAACAAGCATGTAGAGCCGCAAAATTTTGCGGCTCAAAGTCAGCATTTGGGAAATTGCAAACAATTGGAAACGCAAAATTTTGCGTCTCTACTAAGCGGATTGCTGAAAAATACGTTCTCAGAGGATGCCCAGTTCCAGCAGATAGGCATGGATGCCGGTGCCCAGGCCGAAGAGTGATAAGATCATGATGATGATGCCGATGATGCGGTTGATCAGCCACATCGAGCGGATGTTGAAGTGGCTGCGCACCTTGTCAACAAAGAAGGTGATGACGGCCCACCATAGCAGTGCTCCAGCGACGATAAACCCGTAGCCGAGGATCACATGATAGAACTTGTATTCGGGCAACGGGAAGCCGAAGCGGGCAAACAGCGGGATGATAAGGAACATGATCAGCGGATTGCTCAACGTGAACAGGAAACCGGTTATCATGTCGCGCAAGTAGTCATCGCGTTGGTCGATGTTCTCTTTGATCTGGCTGACAGGGTTGTGGAAGATCATGTAAACAGCGTAGGCAATAAGGATCACGCTGCCGATGATTTGAAGGATGTTGACGTGGTCGGCGATGAATTCGGTCACGAGCGAGATGCCCAGACCAACCAGCAGGCAATAGAACAAGTCGCTGGCGGCAGCACCCACACCGGTGAAAAACCCCGAGTTACGCCCCTTGTTCAGGGTACGCTGGATGCATAGGATACCGATAGGTCCCATCGGTGCCGACAGGAAGATACCAATCGACACACAACCGATTATTATGGATATAATTGTACCCACCTCTGGAGGTTCGTCACGTTACAACTTGCAAAGGTACTAAAAAGTCCCGATTGCGGATTACTGGTTGCTGGATTTTTTTAATCGCTTGTTCGCTAAATTGGCGTCAACTGATGATAGGCGGAACGCGATTCTTGTGATTTGCGGACGTAGCGACAACTCGCCTGGATTGGTGCCTGGGGCGCTTTCGGGTACTGTCATGCCTCGCGAGGCATAAAACTCCCGCCAGTAGTCAGTCACCTGCCCCGAGGCATCATGGAATGACATCGGCACTGGCTCAAAAACAAGAATGCCTTGAGAATCAACATAGTTGAGCTGAACTAGCTCGCTGCAATAGATGGCGCTGTCACCTGGCAGGAACAGGTCATCGTAGGGCTTTCCCACCATCATGAGGCATCGCTTGATTGATTTGGGGATATCCACATCGGCATTCACTCTGCAGATGAGCACGCCACCGGGGTTCTCGCACCAGAAAGTGTCGATGGGTGTAAGGCATACAGCGGGCTTTTTTGCCTCGATGACATATATCAGTCCGTTGTCGCCACCGATGCGGTGGACAATGCCCACATGGTCAATGGGCATGTTTCCGGCTTCACAGGTGACATCGGTAATGGCATTAGGTGACTCGGCACGGCAAAAAAGCAGGTCACCTTCCTGCAGCTCCACTCCCGATAGAGTCATGGCATAGAATGCCGACAGCAACAAGCACAGAATTATTTTAATACCAGGTGATGCCATTGCTCATGCTGGAGTGCTTGTCGTACTTCACGTCTTGCAGGATCGACGACTTGACGGCGATATGGAAATTGTAGCTCTTGTAGGGGCCCACAGGCACAAAGCTGGCACTCATCTCAAAGCAGTGCATCTGACGCGAGATGGTGCAGTTCATGTAGGCAATCTTGTGGGTATCGAAGTTGTAGCTGGCCGATGCCGTGAATGACCAGTTCTTGGTCGGTCTGATGTTGGCATTGAGGCTCAGGTTCTGCGTCCACTTGCCGTTGTACTCCAGCTTGTCGTAGTTGAATGTTCCGTAGCCGTAGGCCAACGAGTAGTTCACGGTCAAGCTCCACGGGAAATCCCACTTGGCATAGCCATCGATGAGTTCCAGGTCGGTGGTGGGACCGGAGCGGCCATCCTCTGACTCCTCGTTTTGTTCATCGTCACGGTCACGGGCGTTACGCTGTGACTGGTTTTTCTCGTCTTGTGACTTGGTCTTGTCCCGCTTGCGCTTGAAGGTGTCGTTGTTGAAGGTATAGGAGAACGAGGTGCCGGTGCTCGACAATCGTCCCCAACCGCCGCCGTTGAACAGGCGCAGCTTGTTAATGCGTACCGGGGTGCCGGCCGCATTGAGTCCATACTTGTACACGTCCCATGTCGCACTCAGGTTGAGGTTGAAACCCTTGGTGATGCGCAGCATGATGCTGGTGTTGAGGTTACTCCACTTGAGTGAGTCGGCAGCCAGGTTGCACGACTGGGACAAGGTGAAGTTCTCGATGAGCGAAATCTTCTTGAAACCGGTGCTGTCGTTATCGCTCTTGATTTTGGCCTCCAGGTTATTGGCGATGTTGAACGAGATGGTTCCCGACTTGTGCTCAGGAGCGTTGCCGAACATTCCGTGCTGGAAATAGCTATAGCGTGAATGGTGCGCTTTGCCGTTCTGGTCCTCATAATCAAGATTGCCGTAGTAGCCCCAGAACGGAGCACCGAATTCGGGCGCCGCCGAGAATGTGATGCTGGGCGTCATCACGTGGCGCACCATCTGCAGTTTCTCTCCAAGTTTGCCCAGGAACTTCATGGGCTTGAAGAAGCCGTAAACCTTGGTGCTCAGTGTCACGCCGAAGTTGAAGTCAAAGATGTTATAGAAACCGTAGGTCGTATCCCTTACCACAGCACTGGCGTTAGGGTCCCACTGCTGGCGTATCTTGCTGGTGTACATGCGGTCGTTCATCGTCAGCGACGGTGTGATGTTGAAGTACTTGAACACGTTGAAGGTGGCCTGCACAGGTATGGTATGGCTCATGCCGTTGCGCCAGTCCTTGATTAGGCTCTTGTGCAGGAACTCGTCCTGCTTGGCGGTCAAGGAGTTCTGGAAACGTCCTGAATAGCTCACCTTGATTTTCTCGTACCATCGTTCGTCGCCCACGGCATGCTTGCGCTTGAAGGGTGCCATCTGGGCCATGTTGATGGTCAGATTGGGGAACGAAACGGTAATCGTCGAGTCGGCAGTGCGCTGTGACACGTTGGCATTGGTCGAGATGGTCCAACGGCTGTTGGGAATCTTGTAAGTCAGGTTCACCGTGCTGCTCTTGGTGTTCTCGGTGAACGCGTTGGTGTAATAGGTGTTCAGGCTATTGCGCGAATAACCCGTTGTGGCAAAATTCACGCTTGCCGAGAATGTCAGGTAGGGATTAGCCTTCTGGTTCTGGCTGTGGCTCCACAAGACCTGGAAGTTCTTCATCTTGTTGTAGTCGGGATCGCCCTTCTGTCCCGTCACCGTCGTCAGGTAGTTGATGCTCACTGAACCCGAGAACTTGTAGCGCTTGGCATAGGACGACTGTGCCGACAGACCCCATGAGCCGCGTGTGTAGATTTCGCCTGTAAGCGCCAGATCGGCATGCTGGCCCAATGCTAGGTAATAGCCGCCATTGCGCAGGTAGAAACCACGGTTATAGTCCTCGCCGACGGTGGGTACCAGGATACCACTCTGGTATTTCTCGCTGAAGGGGAAGTAGCCAAAGGGCACCGCAATGGGCAACGGCAGGTCTTCAAGCACCATGTAGGCTGGGCCCGTTACTACGTTGCTCTTGGGCTTGACTTTGGCTTTGGTCAGCTGGAAGTAGAAATGCGGGTGTTCGTGGTCATCACAGGTGGTATATTTTCCGTCCTTGATGTAATAGTAGTCGTCCTCGGTCTTCTTGGTGATGCCACCGGTCAGGTAGCCCTCGCCCTGTTCGGTGACGATGTCGGTGATGTAGCCGCGCTTGGTCTTGAAGTTGTATTTCATCACGCGCGACTCATATTCGCCGCTCTTATCCTTGAACACGGGCTTGCCGTTGAGCTCACCCACACTGTCAAGAACTCCGATGGCATGAACCTGGCTGCTGTCCATGTCCATGCTGATTTGGGCCGCCGTCAGGTCAATGTCGCCATACACGACCTTGGTGTTGCCGTACATCGTGGCATGGCTCCTGCCCAGCAGAATCACGCTGTCCTTGGCATTGAACTCCACCACATGGTCCAGATCCACCCGCTCGCGCACAAAGCGGCTCGTGTCGCGCACAGCGCCAGTGCCCTGCTTTGTCACCGCCTGCGTGACGGTTGTGTCGCCCTCACTGTTGACAATAGAGTCCACCATCTGCGTCAGGTCGAGCGCATTACCGCTCACTTGACCATGCGACAAACCCGGCAGCAGCATGAATGCTGCCACCATCGCTAGGATGATATGAAGTGTCTTCTTCGTCAAAATAGAGCTATCAAACGGCAAAATTACTTATTTTTTATGCAAGGTGCGCCACTTAGCAGGGATTTATTGTCAAGAATTGTGCCAAATTTGATTTTTTTAGCATCCCCCGCCCCATGGAACAAAGAATGAAGCAGCTGCAGAGAATCAAAATCCAACCTGAGTATGGGAAAACCTCGAAATTATTTTGGCTTTTCTCGTGAGTTTTCGTAAATTTGCAGGTTGTTATGTTACGTGCAATGCGGACAATCCTGTGATGTCCCGTTTCCCGGATGTAACGATTTACTTTACTATCAACTATTCACTAATGACTATATTATATGTATAACGTCAAGTCTATCCATGCCGATGAATTTATCGATGATAGCGAGATTCTGGAAACGCTCGCCTATGCCGAGAAAAACAAGAGTAACCGTGTTCTGATCGAGGCGATTATCGATAAGGCTGCCCTGTGCAAGGGCCTTACACACCGCGAGGCTGCCGTGCTGCTCGACTGTGACCAGCCCGACCTGATTGAACGTTACGAGCAATTGGCGCGTGAAGTGAAGACGCGCTTCTACGGCAACCGCATCGTGATGTTCGCCCCGCTGTATTTGTCCAACTATTGCATCAACGGGTGCGTCTATTGTCCCTACCATGCCAAGAACAAAACCATTCCGCGCAAGAAACTCAGCCAGGACGAGATCCGTGCCGAGGTCGAGGCGCTGGTCAAGATGGGCCACAAGCGCATCGCCCTGGAAGCAGGTGAGCACCCCGTGATGAACCCGCTAGAGTATATCCTGGAGTCCATCCACACGATTTATAGCACCAAGGTGGGCAATGGCGAAATCCGTCGATTGAACGTCAACATCGCCGCTACCGAAGTCGAGGCCTACGAGAAGCTGAAAGCGGCAGGCATCGGTACCTATATCCTGTTCCAGGAAACCTATAACCGCAAGAACTACGAGGCCCTGCATCCCACGGGCCCCAAGAGCAACTATTGCTACCACACCGAGGCTATGGACCGCGCTCAATTGGGTGGCTGTGACGATGTGGGCATCGGTGTGCTCTATGGTCTGACGACTTACCGCTACGACTTTGTGGGCCTGCTGATGCATGCCGAGCATCTTGAGGCTCGTTTCGGCGTGGGACCGCACACCATCAGTGTGCCACGCATCTGCCCTGCCGAGGACATCACCCTCGACGAGTTCCCCGATGTGCTTCCCGACGACATCTTCTGCCGCATCATCGCCGTTATTCGATTGGCTGTGCCCTACACCGGCATGATCATCTCTACCCGCGAGAGCCAGAGCGTGCGCGCCAAGGTGCTTGACCTGGGGGTGTCGCAGATCAGCGGCGGCAGCCGCACCAGTGTGGGTGGCTACACTACCGTCGAGCGTCATGATGAGACGGCACAGTTCGACGTGAGCGACACCCGCACCCTCGACGAGGTCATCAACTGGCTGCTCTCCATCGGCTACCTGCCCAGTTTCTGCACCGCCTGCTACCGTTCGGGACGCACTGGCGACCGTTTCATGGAACTGTGCAAGGCCGGTAAGATTGGCGACATCTGCACGCCCAATGCACTGATGACGCTCAAGGAGTACCTCATGGACTTTGCCAGCGAGGACACAGTTGCTAAGGGCAATGCCCTCATCGAGAAAGAGTTGGCCAAGATCAAAAATGCCCGTGTGCGTGAGATCGCTGCCCAGCACATCAACGACATTGTTGGCGGTCAACGAGACTTCTACTTCTAAGTTTTAAAAACCGAAACATCAAGAAATACAACAAGACAAATAAATCAAATCTTTATTCTGTATTTGTTGTATTTCTTGTTTTATATATAATTGGTTGTGAACGGATTAAACAATACCCCGAGGAGTGAACGGTTGCACATTGCATTGTTCGGTCGACGCAATGCGGGCAAGTCTTCGCTCATCAATGCACTCACGGGACAGCAGATTGCCATCGTGAGCGATGTGGCTGGAACTACGACCGACCCGGTGAGCAAATCGATGGAAATTCTGCCATTGGGCCCGTGTGTGCTGATCGACACGGCGGGATTTGACGACTCGGGCGCTGTGGGAGACCTGCGCACCGAGCGCACCCGCGAAGTCATCAAGCAGACCGATATCGCCATTCTTGTCACCGACGGCACTACGCTCGACGACGAGGTGGCGTGGGCCACACTGCTCAAGCAGGCCAACGTACCCTATGTTGCTGCGTTGAATAAGGTGGATTTGATGCCTGAAGTGCCCTCTACCCTACTCACTGACATGGCCAAACGGCTGGGTTGTGACGTCATTCCCGTCAGTGCTATGAACGGAACGGGACTCGATGTGCTGCGTAGCACACTCGCTGGATTGATGCCCGAGAGCGGTAAGCAGTCCCTCACTGGCAATCTTGCCCAGGCAGGTGATACCGTGTTGCTGGTGATGCCACAAGACCCGCAGGCCCCTAAAGGCCGTCTCATCCTGCCCCAGGTGCAGACGTTGCGCGACCTAATGGATAAAGGTTGCATTGCCATCTGCTGCACAACCGAGGACATTGACCGTGCGTTGTCAAGTCTGCACGAACCGCCTCACTTGATCATCACTGATTCCCAAGTGTTTGACATTGTTGAGAAGAAAAAGCCCGAGGGCACTCTGCTCACCTCATTCTCAGTGCTCATGGCAGCCCACAAGGGAGATACCCGTTTCTTTGTCAGGAGTGCCATGACCATTGACCGGCTGACCGAACAGTCGCGTGTGCTTATTGCCGAGGCTTGCACCCATGCCCCTCTGGCCGAGGACATTGGGCGCGAAAAGATTCCCCGCATGCTGCGCCAGCGTGTGGGACAGGGATTGACGGTGGATATTGTGGCTGGAAAGGATTTTCCGCCTGACGTGACGAGCTATGATCTGGTCATCCATTGCGGTGGTTGCATGTTCAATCGCAAGTTCATGCTCTCTCGTGTGGAGCAATGCCGGCGTCAAGGCACACCGATGACCAACTACGGCATCACCATTGCCCATATCAAGGGCATCCTAGGGAAGGTGTCACTGCCGTAAACAGCCGTTCTTTAAAGAATCGATTTATCGCGATATTTGGTATGAAGGAGTTCGTGGGCCTTGCCGTGAAGGGGCTCACCAAGGAATTCACGATATAAGCGCTGGATGACGGGATTCTCGTGGCTCTTGCGCAGCTTCTTGCCGACGTCCTCGCTGTAAATGGCTCGCTGGCGCGCTTTGATCACCTCGATATCGCCATGGTGATAGGGCTGTCCTGTGCCACCGATGCAGCCACCGGGACATGCCATGACCTCAATGACGTGATAATCAAATTCGCCTGCACGCAGTTTGTCCATCACGATGCGGGCATTGGCCAACGTGTTGACAACACAGACTTTCAAGTCAAATCCGTTGAGATCGATTGTCGCTTCACGGATACCATCAAGACCACGCACCTGCTCAAACTCGATGTGCGGAAGCGTCTTACCCGTAAACTCTTCGTAGACTGTGCGCAGCACAGCTTCCATCACGCCACCCGTTGTGCCAAAAATTGCACCGGCTCCTGAAGGATCACCCAGTGGCATATCAAATTCCGTGTCTCGCAATCGGTCAAAGTTGATGTTCATCCGTCGAATCAACTCGGCCAACTCAATAGTAGTAATCGAATAGTCCACATCAGGCGTGCCCTCGTTGATGAACTCGTCGCGAGCACACTCATACTTCTTGGAGATACATGGCATGACCGAAACGACCACAAGATTCTCACGAGGAATACCCATGCGTTGAGCCCAGTAAGTCTTGAGAACTGCGCCAAGCATCTGGGCAGGAGACTTGCAGGTCGAGGGGTACTCACGCAAGTCGGGATACTCATTCTCGTAGAAATTCACCCAAGCGGGACAACATGATGTGGTGATGGGAATCTTGACATTGCGATCACCGGCAATGAACTTCCTCAAGCGGTCAACCACCTCGGCTGCTTCTTCCATGATTGTGATATCGGCACCGAAATCGGTATCAAACACGTAATCAACACCAATCTTGCGCAGCGCCGTGATCATTTTGCCTGTAACGATGGTACCAGGAGGCATGCCGAACTCCTCGCCCAGCGCGTAGCGTACTGCCGGAGCCGTCTGTGCTACGACAATTTTGTCGGGGTCAGCCACATCGACCAGCAGGTCTTCCACATAATTGCGTTCACACAAAGCGCCCACAGGACCATGAATGGCATCAAAACGGCACTTGGTAGTACAATGCCCGCAACAGGTGCATTTATATGGATTGATGAGATGGGGGTGCCTCAAGTCTCCCACGATAGCGCTACTTGGGCAATTGCGTTTACAGGCGCTACATCCCTTGCATTTCTCTGGCGATATTTCATAAGACAGTACCGACAGGAATTTCTTGCCACCGATCTCGTAGATGTAGTCATGCAACATGGCGTCCATCGACAACTGCTTGGGATAGGAACTCCAGTGCTTGGAGTCATCCATCAGTTGGTGGGCGGTGAAATCCACATATTGTAGTCTGTCAAGCAATTTGCCGTCAATGATGTGTGTCTTGACGATATCTTCTACATCCTCGGGACGCACATGCACGTAGGTCGTGTTGTCGGGCATAATCCTGACGATGGGTCCCTTGGCACAAAAGCCAAAGCACCCCGTTGCCACGACATCCACACGGCTGCCAAGTTCATACTCAGCAATAACCCTAATAAATCTGTCAATGATTTTCAAGCTGCCCGATTCATAGCAAGATGAGCCGCAGCAGCACAGGACTTGGATATGCTGGTTTGCGATCAGACCGTAAGCCTCCGAGGCATTGTCTGATTGTACGTTTTCATTCGTCTTGTTTGATGCGTCGTTAAGTTGAGAATCCATTGACAATAAACCGGTTAATAGTTCTAGGGCTTGGAATTATGCAGGATTTCCACACAAATCCATTGACAAAATTACTTGTTTTCGGCCAATCTTGCAAAAAATGGATATAATAATATTTGAATATGTGTAATAAACAAAGAGCAGGAGACCTCATGAGTTGGCCTCCTGCTCTTTATGAATGATTGTTCTGGATCAATCCTGTGCAGATACGTTCTCGAGGATCTGGCGAACGTCCTTGACGTCGAGACGGCCATAGACGTGCTCACCAATCATGACAACGGGAGCAAGACCACAGGCGCCCACGCAACGCAGGCAGTCGAGGGAGAACTTGCCGTCGGGGGTAGTTTCACCTACCTCAATGCCCAAGATGCGCTTGATCTCCTCAAGCAGACGCTCTGAGCCGCGTACGTAGCAAGCGGTACCCAGGCAGACTGAAATCGGGTGCTTGCCCTTGGGGGTCATGGTGAAGAACGAGTAGAACGTCACCACGCCATAGACCTTGGAAGCAGGCACGCCCAGCTTGCGGGCGATGATGCGCTGCATCTCCTCGGGCAGATAGCCGTGAAGAGCCTGGCACTCGTGCAGCACGTTGATCAGTTCACCGGGCTTGTTGCCGTGCTTGTCGCAGATTTCCTCAACCTGTTGAACAACGGTACACGCCAGCTTGATTTCTTCTTTCTTCTTCATATCGTTATTGATGTTTTGATTCGAAATTAGTGAATGGATTTATCAAAGTAATGCGTGTGAAGCAGGTGGTGAGACTTCTCGCCACAGGGCTCGCCCAGGAATTCCTTGTAGAGCTTCTGGATATCGGGGTTCTCGTGACTCTTGCGCAGTGCCTTGCCCTCGTCCTCGCGGTAAACGGCAGCGGCACGTGCCTTGAGAATCTCGATGTTGCCATGGTGGTAGGGCTGACCAGCACCGCCGATGCAACCACCGGGACATGCCATCACCTCAACCACGTGGTAGTTGAGCTTGCCGGCACGCAGGGCATCCATCACCTTGCGGGCATTGCTCAGCGTGTGAGCTACACAGACCTTCAGCTCAAAGCCGTTGAGGTCGATCGTAGCCTCCTTGATGCCCTCGAAACCGCGCACTTCGTTGAACTCGAGGTGAGGCAGGGTCTTGCCGGTGTGTACCTCATAGACGGTACGCAATGCAGCCTCCATCACACCGCCAGTGATGCCGAAGATGGCACCAGCACCGGTCGATTCACCGAGGGGCGAGTCAAAGTCGCTGTCAGGCAGGTTAACAAAGTCGATGTTGGCACGCTTGATCAGGCGACCCAACTCACGGGTTGAGATGCTGTAATCCACGTCGGGATTGCCATCCACCTTGAACTCGTCACGGCCGGCCTCATACTTCTTGGCCAAGCAGGGCATGATGGAAACAACCACGAGCTTCTCGCGGGGGATACCCATCTTCTCGGCCCAATAAGTCTTGGCAATAGCACCAAACATCTGGGCGGGCGACTTGGCAGTCGAAGGATAGTCAAGCAGGTCGGGATACTCGTGCTCGTAGAAGTTCACCCATGCGGGGCAGCACGAAGTCATAATCGGCAGCTTCACGTCCTTATCGCCAGCAAGGAACTTGTTGAGGCGTTGCAGGATCTCGGTGCCTTCCTCCATGATGGTAAGGTCGGCAGCGAAGTCGGTGTCAAATGCATAGTCAAAGCCAAGGTCACGCAGAGCGGTAGCCATCTTGCCCGTTACAATCGTACCAGGCTTCATGCCGAATTCCTCGCCAAGAGCGAAGCGCACTGCGGGAGCGGGCTGAGCCACAACCACCTTGTCGGGATTGGTGAGGTCGTCCATGAGCTGGTTGGTGTAGTCATGCTCGGTGAGCGCACCGGTAGGACAAACAGCAACACACTGACCGCAATAGGTACAGTTGGTGTCCACAAACATCTTGTCGAAGGTGGGAGCGATGGTGGTGTTGAAACCACGGCGGATAGCGCTCAGCACGCCTACCGACTGCACATTGTTGCAGACGCTCTCGCAACGGCGGCAGTAAACGCACTTCTCCATGTTGCGCGAGATGGCGGGGGTGAGTTCCTGTTTACGCTCGCTCTGCTCGCCACCATTATAAGGCATCTGACGGATATTGAAACGCATTACCAGGCGCTGCAATTCGCAATCACTGCACTTGGGGCAGGTCAAGCAATCGTTGGGATGGTCGCTGAGCATGAGCTCGGCAACGGTCTTGCGGGCGCGGATAACGCGGGCGCTGTTGGTGTGAACCACCATGCCCGGAGTCACGCGGGTAGCGCAGGCAGGAGCCAGATTGCGGCGGCCTTCGATCTCCACAACACAAATGCGGCACGAAGCGGGCATGTTCTGCACACAGGTGCCCTCCAGATCAATGTGGCACAAGGTGGGGATGCTGATGCCAACGGTCTTGGCGGCATCGAGCAGCATGGTCCCTGCGGGAACATTTACCTCGTGTTTATCAATCGTCAAAGTGATCATATTCTTTTCTTCCATGATGCTATCGAAATTTAATAAACCGAGATGGCGTCGAAGCGGCAGTTAGACTTACACATACCGCAGCGGATGCACTCGAAGGGGTTAATAATGTGAGGTTTACGAACATCGCCCATGATGGCGTTGGCGGGGCACTTGCGGGCGCAGGCGCCGCAACCCTTACACTTGGAGGCTTCAATGCTGTAGGTTACGAGGGCCTTGCACTGCTTAGCACGGCAGGTGTGCTGTTTCACGTGCTCCACATATTCGTCCCAGAAGTTGTTGATAGTCGATAACACAGGATTGGGAGAAGTCTGGCCGAGGCCGCACAGGGCGGTGTCCTTAATGATCTCGCCCAGCTCTTTGAGGCGGTCAAGGTCTTCCATAGTGCCCTTGCCCTCGGTGATGCGGGTAAGGATCTCCAGCATTCGCTTGTTGCCGATACGGCAGGGCGTGCACTTACCGCAGCTCTCGTCGCAAGTGAACTCGAGGTAGAACTTAGCCACACTTACCATACAGTCGTCCTCGTCCATGACAATCATACCACCAGAGCCCATCATCGAACCCGATGCAGCCAGGTGCTCATAGTCAATGGGAGTGTCGAGGTGCTTCTGCGTCAAGCAGCCACCCGAAGGACCACCGGTCTGGACGGCCTTGAATTCCTTACCGTTCTTCACGCCACCGCCGATGTCGTAGATGATCTCACGCAGGGTGGTGCCCATGGGAACCTCGATAAGGCCCACATTATTAATCTTACCAGCCAGAGCGAATACCTTGGTACCCTTGCTCTTCTCGGTACCGATCGAAGCAAACCAATCAGCGCCCTTGGTCAGAATGATGGGCACGTTGGCGAGCGTCTCAACGTTGTTCACGTTGGTGGGCTTCATGTTGTAACCGGCTTCGGCAGGGAAAGGAGGCTTCAAGGTGGGCTCACCGCGCTTGCCTTCCATCGAGTGGATAAGGGCGGTTTCCTCACCGCAGACAAATGCACCTGCACCGTAACGGATCTCGATATCAAAGTCGAAGTCCGTACCCAGGATGCTCTTGCCGAGCAGACCATATTCGCGAGCCTGCTGGATAGCGATCTTCAGGCGGTTAACAGCGAGAGGATACTCGGCGCGGATGTAGATCAGACCCTTGTGGGAGTTGATGCAGTAACCGCAGACGGTCATGGCCTCGATGACCGAGTTGGGGTCACCCTCCATGATGGAGCGGTCCATGAATGCACCGGGGTCACCCTCATCAGCATTGCAGACTACATATTTCTCGTCAGCGTCATAGCCACGGGCAAAGCCCCACTTCATACCGGTGGGGAAGCCAGCGCCACCACGGCCGCGCAGACCCGAAGCCTTGATGATCTCAATCACCTCTTCAGGAGTCTGGTTCAGCAGAGCGTTGGCGATACCCTGATAACCGTCGCGGGCGATGTACTCCTCGATGTTCTCGGGGTCAATCAGACCGCAGTTACGCAGGGCGATACGCATCTGCTTGCGGTAGAAGTCCATGTGCTTGCTGTCGCTTACAGTCTTGTTGGTCTTGGGGTCAACATAGAGCAGACGCTCCACGCGGCGACCACCGATGATGTGCTCCTTAATGATTTCGGCAGCATCTTCGGGCTTCACCTGGGTGTAGAAAGTGTTGTCGGGCATCACCTTCACAATGGGGCCCTTCTCGCAGAAACCGAAGCAACCCGTGGTGATGACATCCACCTTGTCGGCGATACCGTTCTCCTCGAGAGCGGCTTTCAGGTTGTCAACGATTTTGTGGCTGTAGGATGCCTTACAACCGGTACCACCGCAGCACAGCACCTGCAGATGCTCGGCTCCCGTTGCAAGACCACAACACTGCTCTGACGACTGGTCAGAACTTTCCTCGCGCAGCGCTAACGCCTGTTGAGCGCGCTTCCTCAAATTGTTGAGGTCGTTAATAGAAAGTATTTTCACGTTGTAGAAATGAATTAGTTATTAGTTGAGATTATTTGTTTATGTTCGGTTTTCGGGGTGTAAAATTACTCCGATTTTTTCAATTACGGAAATATTTCGACAAATATTTATACAAACAAAGCAAAATCGGCCTAAAATAGGGGGTAAACCGATGGAAATGCCCTCTATATACCCCTTTGTGATGGGGATAAAAATTGCCGACACCCTGCAAAGCAGGATGCCGGCAATAGCGGGTTGATTTAGATTGGGATACGGTTTACTCCTCAGTCTTGGGAGTCTCGTCCTTGCTCTCGTTCTTCTCGAGCTGGGCCTTCAGGGCTGCCAGGTCGGTAACGTCACCGAGGGTGGTCTTCTCCACCTGAGGTGCTGCGGGAGCGGCATCAGCAGCAGGCTTACTGGCGGCAGACTGACGACGGGCCTTGCGGGCCTCGTTGCGCTGCTCATCCTCAAAGATGCGGCTGTGCGACAGGATGATGTGCTTGCTGTCCTTGTTGAAGTCGATAACCTTGAACATCAGGGTCTCACCCTGCTTGGCCTGGGTACCGTCTTCCTTGGTCAGGTGCTTGGGAGTTGCAAAGCCCTCAACGCCGTAGGGATCCAGACGGATCTGGCCGCCACGCTCGGTGAGCTCGCTGATAGTTCCCTCGTGCACGCTGCCACGGGTGAAGATGGTCTCGTAGGTCTCCCAGGGGTTCTCCTCGAGCTGCTTGTGGCCGAGGCTCAGGCGACGGTTCTCCTTGTCGATGTCGAGAACGACAACGTCGATGGGAGCATCCACCTTAGTGAACTCGCTCGGGTGCTTGATCTTCTTGGTCCAGGACAGGTCGCTGATGTGAATCAGACCCTCTACGCCCTCTTCCATCTCAACAAAGATACCGAAGTTGGTGAAGTTGCGCACCTTGGCGGTGTGCTTCGAGCCAACGGGGTACTTTTCCTCGATGGTGTCCCAAGGATCGTTGGTGAGCTGCTTAACGCCAAGCGACATCTTGCGGTCCTCGCGGTCTAGAGCCAGAATAACGGCCTCGACCTCGTCGCCCACCTTCATGAAGTCCTGGGCGGGACGCAGACGCTGCGACCAGCTCATCTCACTCACGTGAATCAGGCCCTCAACGCCGGGAGCAACCTCGACGAATGCGCCGTAGTCGTACATAACGACAACCTTGCCCTTGATGTGGTCACCCACCTTGAGGTCGGGATCCAGAGCATCCCAGGGATGCGGCTGGAGCTGCTTCAGACCCAAGGCGATGCGGTTCTTCTCCTCATTGAAGTCGAGGATAACCACGTTGAGCTTCTGCTCGGGTTGAACGATGTCGGCGGGGTTGTTAACGCGGCCCCACGACAGGTCGGTGATGTGAATCAGACCATCCACGCCACCCAGGTCGATGAACACACCGTAGTTGGTGATGTTCTTGACGGTACCCTCGAGTACCTGACCCTTCTCGAGCTTGGACATGATCTCTTTCTTCTGCTGTTCCAGCTCGGCCTCGATGAGGGCCTTGTGCGAAACAACAACGTTGCGGAAGTCCTGGTTGATCTTCACGATCTTGAACTCCATGGTCTTGTCAACGTAATCATCGTAGTTGCGGATCGGGCGAACATCAATCTGCGAACCCGGCAGGAAGGCCTCGATGCCAAATACATCGACGATCATACCACCCTTGGTGCGGGCCTTGATGTAACCCTTGATGACCTCGTTGTTCTCAAGCGCTTCGTTAACGCGATCCCAGCTCTTGGCCTGACGAGCCTTGCGGTGCGACAGCACGAGCTGACCCTTCTTGTCCTCACGGTTCTCTACATACACTTCAACAGTGTCACCCACCTTGAGGTCGGGGTTGTAACGGAATTCGCTAACGGGAATGATGCCATCCGACTTCGCACCGATGTTAACCACTACCTCGCGCTTGTTAATCGAGATCACGGTACCTTCGGTCACTTCGTCCTCCTGGAACTTGTTCAGGGAGTTGTCGTAGGTTTTTTCCAGTTCCTCAAAAGATTTGTCTCTTTTGGTCTCGCCTTTCTCATAGGCGTCCCAATCAAATGATTCACAAGCAAAAACGCCACTTTTTTCTTTAAAAACCTCATTTTTCATGACTGCCATCTATAAGCCCGTTTGACAACTGACGCCCGATCTATCCGCAAACCTTGTGTTTTTTCAAGAAAAACAGTCTCGCCTCCCCTTCCCCTATCTTTACCACAACAAAAGACGAGGCACTCACCGAGCACCTCGTCCTTCATGCAGTTTTGTAGTTCAGTCTAATCGGTTACTTCACCATGATCTTGGCAGTCTTGCTGGTGCCGTCAGAGTACTTAACGACCACAATGTTAATGCCCTTGGTCAGGCCATTGTGCTGGCGACCCTGCAGGTCAAGATAGGTGGTCTCTACAACCGTTGCATCGGTGCCCATCTCGTTGATGCCGGTATCATCGGGGTTATACTCGGGATAGTAAACGATGGGTGAACGCCTCTCTTCTCCACCACCACGATAGATCGTCTGTACGCCAAAGTACTCAAAGTCGCCGGTGTAGAAGTAGATGTAACGTGAGGTTGAACCACCGCCTACAATGTCATAGTTGGAGTAGCCGTAAGGAATTACGGTCATGTCCTCTTCCAGGTCAGGATAGTCCTCAACCGAGAACACGAGAGGAGTTTGATCCAGATAGCAGGTGTAGAACAACTTGTCGGGCAGGATGTAGTTGCCGTCAACATCGGTAGTGTAGATGTTGAATCCTGCATAGCCGTGAGCATAATATTCAGTCTCGGTGTAGGGCAAGAAGTAAGTGAACTCAGGCGATGCAGGAGTAGCGGGCTGCTCGTTGAACAAGTAGAACGTGGGACGCAGATAAACCTCATGGCTGCTGACATCGGCCTTGCCGGCATTGACGATCAAGCCGAGGTCGGGGTTGTTGAACTTGCAGAGGTCTGCATCATAATCCAGGATCATCTCTTCGGTCTCGTAGGTGTACAGCGTAGCCCATCCCCACTCATCTACAACCTTCTCGATGGTGCACGGTTTGAGGTAAGCAAGCGTGCTGTAGGTCTTGTCTACACCCAGGAACTGGTTGGTCTCGATACGGGCCTTGTCGCCTTCGATAGTGGCTTTGATGACTGCGTCAGGAACAATCTTGGCAATCTTGGCATAGAAAATGTCGTCAACGACAGCACCTTGGATGACCTCATAGGAGATATTGCTGTCATAGGGATAGTGCGTGAACACAAAGTCGCTGTATTCGATGCCCTCGGGAGCTGTTTGCGGAACTTCATCAAAGGGATAGAACGTGCAGTCCATGTCACCCTGGCCAGGCCATGAGAGGTAACCGTCGACTTCTTCCACACCACCATAGAGCAGATTGGGATCCTGTGAGGTGATGGTGCCGTCTTCCTCGATGTTGAACTTGATCTCGGTAACTTCCTCGTCGGGAACATAGACCGTGTAGGTGTACTCGTTACCGCTCCAGTCAACGCCGGTAGCTTCTTCGGCCTTCAATGCATGGAGATAATAGGTGTAGAGTTGGTTGGTACTGCCGTTGTCATACCAGAGCTGGGCGTTGATTTGGCCCGTTTTCACGGTGATGACATTGCCTTCTACTTCACCTTTGATCCATGTGCCGCCATTGCACATGTTAGTGATGAAATTCTTGAAATAGTAGTTGCCATCGGTGCCTTTAACAACATAGGTGCCCTTCTCGGAGTACTCAGCAGGTGCGGGACTGCCCCAAACCGGCAGGTAGTCAATACCTGAGCGCCTCATCAGCTGCAGCTCTCCTTCGGGTTGAACAAACAGACTGGGATCGAGTTCTGTCGGGTTCTCATGCTTGGGGGCAAGCGTGGACGGTGCATTGGCAAAACGCACATTTTTGTTAATCACTCTCTCCTGTCTGGCATTTACGTAGGCGTTGCCTTTTTCTTCAATCGTTTGATAGGGTGATTGTGCAAACGCGGTGGTAGCCATCAGGGTTACCAGTAATAATGTAAATCCTTTTTTCATAATAAATGGAATTAATGTTAATAAACGCCTCAAAATTAAGGATAATAATTGTAATATGCAAGTGGTGCCAAATATTTTATTCAAGACATTTAAAAAAACAACTATTTTCGGTTGTATCATTTCCCATTAGACGTTTTTGGTAAATCTTGAGGCCTTGTTGCAGCACCTAGCAAACACCCCTCGGATTACCGAAAATCGCTCGAAAGTTCTTCATCGAACTCCCGGGCGATATAGGTGATTGTGATTAAAATCGATTACTTAATGATCTTGGCGGCGGTGCGGGTGCCGTCGGTGTAGGTGGTCACCTTGATTGTCATGCCGCTAGGCTGTGCCATTTCCTGGCCAGCCATGTTGTAGAAGCGTACATTGGCTATCTGCTTGGTGGCATTGAGCTCGTCAACACCGGTGTCGGGGAAGACTTCAAGGTACACAATGTCACTGGCATTTCTTTCACCGTTAATCGTGTAGTACACCTGAATACCCACCTGATGGGTGAACAACGGTGCCTCATCATAATATAGATAAACACCATAGGTCGACATGTTCCAACTGTTGAAGAAGATTGACGAGGGAATCTCGGTAACATCGTCGTTCAACTCGTTGGGGAAGTCGTTGGCATCGAAGGTGTAGATCTGGTCATCATCGATGAAGATGCTGTAGCTGATGAATTCCTGTTCCAGGATTCTGTCATTGACATCGGTCGTGGGCTTGATCTTGAGTCATGCAGGGACCTGCAATTTTGTTTTTGTTCAGTTGGTGATGGTCGTTGCTGTTCAGGCGCAACATGCCAGCCTGGGCGCTCATCGCCAAAGCCAGAACGGTTAATAAAAATAAGGTTAATTTTTTCATAAAATGTAAGTATTAAAAGTTTATACAATGAATGATTTGGTCAATGTAGTCGATTCAGTATAAGAAAGTTATTTACTATCGCACAAAAGTATATAATAATTGATTCTGACAAATAAATTGTACATTTTTCGATTGTTCTAATAATGCAAAAGGATGGCGATTGATGGCTGAAATCTTGGCACTGTTTCCACAAATACCCGCTTACGGGTAACAACAAAGGAAAAAAGCGCTACCTTTGCAACGATAAATCGAACTTAAAACAATAATCTACGCTACAATGACGAAAAAGGAACTTAGACAGCAGATCAAGCAGCTGAAGGCAATCACTCCACTTGCAGTGCGGGAGGTAGAAGCCGACATGGTGTTTAACACAATACGGTCGATGCCTGTATGGCGGCAGATCAGCAACATCCTGTGCTACTGGTCGCTGCCCGATGAACTGCCCACTCACAAGAGCGTGAACCAGTGGCTGGACGATGGCAAGAACATCTACCTGCCTCGCGTCAAAGGCGATGATCTGGAAATCGTGCCATACCACGGTTCGCAGAGTCTGGACGACAACAACAAGTTCCACATCGGTGAACCCGTGGGTGACGGTGTAGACCCGTCATGTCTTGAACTCATCATCGTACCCGCTGTGGCGCTTGATGCCTATCGCAATCGCCTGGGCCGTGGCAAGGGCTTCTATGACCGCCTGCTGAGCACTACGTCCTGCCCTACCATCGGTGTGGCGTGTGATTTCCAGCTCGTGGACGAGGTGCCCGTTGAGCCGCACGACCGTCCTCTGGATTGCGTCGTTACCAGCGACACGGTCATTTTCAACGAGGAGAAACAAGCCTTGTTCCAGAGTGAGTAGTTGTAAAGACTAACGACAAGTGGCAGCAATGAACAGATGGATACTGGTGGTGATAGCCGTGCTTGCCGTGTGGCAGGCTGCGGCAGGTAAGGAGCAGGAACTGCCTGTTGACCCCGAGCTCCGCATCGGGCGACTGGACAACGGCATGACTTATTACATCCGTCACAATAGCCAGCCACAAGGGAGGGCCGAGTTCTGGCTCTTGCAGAATACCGGTTCGCTCGTCGAGGGCGATGACGAACGCGGCCTGGCGCACTTTATCGAGCACATCGCCTTCCAGGGGACCCGCAATTTCCCCGGCATCGAGATGGTGGAGATTTTGCAGCGCAACGGTGTTTCCTATGGTCGCGACATCAATGCCTCGACGGGATTTGATGACACGCGCTTCCAGTTTTCCAATGTGCCTACCGACCGAGCCAGTTTACTTGACTCCGTGTTGCTGATGTTGAAGGACCTGTCGTGCGAACTCAACTTCGACGACCGTGCCATCGAGGAAGAACGCGGCGTGATTCAGGAGGAGTGGCGCATGCATGCCGACCAGACGATGCGCACCTACGAGAACACCCTGCCCATCCTGCTATCAGGGAGCCGCTATGCCCATCGCATCCCCATCGGCGACATGAGCGTGATACGGACTGTGACGCGTGGCCAACTTCTCTCATTCTACCACCGCTGGTATTGCCCTAACAATCAGGCTGTAGTCATTGTGGGTGACTTTGATGCCGACCACATGGAGCACATGCTCAAGCAGACGATGGGAACACTCCCCAAGCGTGATGTGCCCGCTCGTGATGATGCGTTAGGTTATATTCCCGATCATAGTGGAGTAACCTATGCCCTGAGCACCGATCCTGAGGCCTCGAGCACGATGGTATACCTGATGTTTGAACATAATCAGGTACCGATGGCGCAGCGCAACCAGGCAGTTTATCTGCGTCACCATGTGGTGACGACTTTGTTGCAGGAGATGCTCACGCAACGCCTCGATGAGATGGTGCGCACCGCTGCATCGCCCATCGACTATGCCATGGCCAACGACCACCGTTTTCTGATCTCCCGCACCCGGGATGCCCTCACGTTGGCAGCTATGGTTAAGGCGGGCCGCTCGCTCGAGGCACTGGACTCATTGATTACCCATGCTGCACGCGTCGTGCAACACGGCTTCACTGCCGCTGAGCTGGAACGCGCCCGCCGCAATGCTCTCGCCGTGTATGCCGACCTGCAGGCCGAGGCCGCAAACCGCACGAGCCGTGACTATGCCGAGGAGTATATGGACCATTATGTCAATGGTGGGTATATCCCTGGCGTGATGGCCGAGTCGCGATTGCTCATCGATGAGGTGCAGCGTGTCACACTCGATGAGGTGAACGATTACCTGCGCTCTGTTGTCGGCAAGGACAACGTGAGCGTGCTCATTGTCGGGCCACAGTCGATGGGAGGCCGGAGCCTCTACCCCACCTCACGCGACGTGATAGCCCATTTTGGACGCATAATCGCTACCCCGCAATCACCCTATATTGATTTGTCGGCGGGAGACAAACTGCTTGCAGTGGAACCTGCCAAGGGCGCTATCATCAACGAAACCTATGATGCCGAAACGGGCATTACTACGATGACTCTGGTCAATGGCGCTACTGTGCGGCTTAAACCCACCACTTTCAAGAACAACGAGGTACTGTTCAACGCTTTCAGCTTGGGTGGCCAGTGGGCCTACGGCGACAGCGCTGCTGACATCAACGTGCGTTTGATGGACCAGGTCGTCGAGCAGTGTGCCCTAGGCGGTCACACCATCAACCAGCTTAACCGCATGCTGAGCGGAAACCAGTTGGGGCTGTCTTTCATTCTCAACGATCCCAACGAGCAACTCAATGGCGGCTGCCAGAGTGCTGACATTGAAACCCTGCTGCAACTGTGCTACCTCTACTTCACCGATGTGAGTCTCGATGATGAGGCATTTCAAGGTCTCAAAACCGGTATCATGTCCCAACTGGCTCAAGCAGCCAATAACCCCAAAAAGGTTTACAGCGACTCTATCGGCAGCACCATCTACCAGGGTAATCCGTTATACCGCAATATTAGCCCCGAGGAGGTGGACAACCTTGACGGAGAGCGCGTATTGCAGCTTTACCGCCAACGGGTGGCCAACGCGGGCGACTTCACGTTCTCGCTGGTGGGTGCTTTCACGGTCGATGAGGTAAGGCCGCTCATCAGGAAATATCTCGCATCATTGCCCGATAACGGCAAGCGCGAGGCCTACGGTAGCGGTTACCGTCCTGCCATGGCAACGGGCATGGTGGACAACTTCTTTGAACTGCCCATGCGCAACCCCAAGTCTTCTATCTACGTCACCATCATGGGTGACAAGAAATACAGTTTTGACGACGAGTTTATGATGGACATCGTGGGCGAATCGGTGGGGACGGCGCTGTTGACCTTCTTGCGCCATGAGAAGCATGGTACATACGACGTGGCAGCCGATGGCTCATTGTCCATCTACCATAACCGTTGGATGATTAACTACGAGTTTGAGACCAGCGTGGCCGACCGTGACAGCATGCTTGTCTGGGCCGATTATGCGGTCAATGCAGTCTTTTATAGCGGCGTGAGCGAAGACCTGTTCATGGCCATGAAGCAGCGGATTGCACGCGAACACGAGAGTGCTCTGCAGACCAATGCCTACTGGCTGCGTGCCCTGCAGCACAAGGCACTGGGCATTGACATCATCGGTGGCTTCGACCATATCTATGACGCTTTGACACAGGAGAGCCTCAATAACTATATCCAGTCATTAAGGCCCCACACACGACTACGTATCGTCATGAATTAGCATTTAGCTGATCAGAGAACTCTGAGACCTCAGAGACCTCAGAGACCTCGGAGAACTGGCATCAACGTCAATTAGGAGTATCCACACCAATGATGTGAGTGAACTGCCCCCATTTGTCTGAGGCTTTATACAAAGTGACAGATTCTTTAGGCACGTATAACTTGGCGACATTAAAAACATCGTTGTCAAAAGTGGTCATATCAGTAGCACATAATGGAGGGGTTGGATTTAATAACATCACTTTCGAGATATTTGTACAGCCGCAAAATGCTAACCTGCCGATGTCGACAAGCGAGTCAGGGAGTTCCACACTCATCAAGCCACTGCAGTCATAAAACGCACAGTCACCGATGGAGGTAACAGAGTTGGGGATGACGATGCTCATCAGGCCACTGCAACTATCGAACGCATAGTTACCGATGGAGGTGACAGCGTTGCCGATGGTCACACTTGTCAAGCCACTGCAGCCAAAGAACGCACGGCTGCCAATGGATGTAACCGAGTTGGGGATGGTCACGGTTGTTAAACTACTGCAGTTATCGAACACAGAGTTGCCGATGGAATTGACCGAGTTGGGGACGGTCACACTGGTCAAGTCACGGCAGCCAGAGAACGCAGAGTTGCCAATGAAAGTAACCGAATTGGGGATGGTCACGGAAGTGATCTTTGAGCCTTTCGCAAAATATAAGGGCAGCACTTCTACTTCATTGCCAATTGTTACCCGCTCTAAATTGGAGGTCACCATATCTCCGTTAGTAGAACAATTCCGGGCGTTCCAAATGAGGTCAGTCAATCCACTGCAACCAGAGAACGTTTGGCTACCGATGGAGGTGACAGAGTCAGGAATGGTTATGCTCGTCAGACTACTACAATTATAGAATGCCCCATAGTCGATGGAGACAACCGAGTTGGGGATGGTCACGCTCGACAATGCACTGCAGCAAGAGAACGTTTGGCTACCGATGGAGGTGACAGAGTCAGGAATGGTTATGCTCGTCAGACTACTACAATTATAGAATGCACCGTGACCAATGGAGGTAACAGAGTTGGGGATGGACACGCTCGACAATGCACTGCAGCCAGAGAACGCCCCGTTGCCGATTGAAATGACGGAGTTGGGGATGGCCACACTCTCCAGGTAACGGCAGTCATCGAACGCACCGTCTGCTATACCTAGTGTTCCTTCTCTTATAGTAATGCTTGTGCCTTCGGGCATAGTTCCTTTATATTTGTAAGCCACTAGGCCGGCATATACAAGTCCATCAGGCTGATGATCGTACCATGGGGTGCCATAGAACGCATCGTGGCCGATGGAGATGACCGAGTTGGGGATGGTCACGCTGGTCAGGCTGTTGCAGTTATAGAACACCCCGTAGCTGATGGAGGCAACCGAGTTGCCGATGGTCACGTTCGTCAGGCCACGACAGGCACTGAATGCCCATTCGCCAATGAAAGTAACCGAGTTAGGGATGGTTACACTCGTCAGGTTATTGCAGCCAGAGAACGCCCAATCGCTGATGAAAGTAACCGAGTTCGGGATAGTCACGTTCGTTAGGCCACGGCAGCCAGAGAACGCACCATCTGCTATACCTAATGTTCCTTCTCTTATAGTAACACTCGTGCCTTCGGACATTATTCCCTTATATTTATAAGCCACCAGGCCAGCATATACAAGTCCATCAGGCTGATGATCGAACCATGAGGTGCCATAGAACGCATCGTGGCCGATGGAGATGACCGAGTTGGGGATGTTCACGCTGGTCAGGCTACTGCAACCCCTGAACGCTTCACTCTCGATAGAGGTAACCGAATTAGGTATTGTCACACTCGTCAGGCTATCGCAGTCATAGAACGCAGAGAAGCCGACGGAGGTGACCGGGTATGTCGTCCCATTGTGGGTTACAGTTGAAGGAATGACCACATTGCCACGATAATCACTCCTTATCGAGAAAATACCATTTTTATTAACACTCAAATGTTTGCAGGTGACAGTTGCCTTGTTGCCGATGATGTCATAGTAGATACCATCAACGTAGAAGTCATAGGTAGTATTATGGGCTGTACCGGTAGGTGGGACGGCAGCGGCAGCGCTGGCTCGAAGCAGGAGTACCAGCAGCAAAAGGGTGAAATTGAGACGATTGTTCATTGTTTGTTTAGATTTTAAATAATTAGTGTTGAGTTGATTGATAAGAGTAAATCAGGTAATCATCTTGTAGGATGCAAGTTTATTAAAATGGCTTGCGGTATTTGTTGTCGGGATCCTCGTCGAGGATGCTCAAGTAGCTCATGAAGCGAGAATAGGCAATCTCCCCGCTCTCCACGGCCTGCAGCACCGCGCAGCCCGGTTCGTGGGTGTGGGTGCAGTTGTTGAAGCGGCAATTGTCCGAAATACGAAAAATTTCCGGGAAATAGTGGGCAACTTCGGTACGTTCAAAGTCGATGGTTCCAAAAGCCTTGACACCTGGAGTGTCGATGATGGCACCGCCGCCGGGCAGGTCCAGCAGTTCGCTGAATGTAGTCGTGTGCATTCCCTTGTGATGGGTGTGGCTCACGTCCCCCACCCTGACATGGGCTTCGGGCACTAGCAGATTGATAATCGATGACTTACCCACGCCGCTATTGCCCGACAGAAGCGACACCTTGCCAGCGAGCATGGCGCGCAGTGCATCGGCATTTTCGCCCGTAGTTGCCGACATCGTGATGACTCGATAGCCGATGTTCTCATACATCACCTTGAGTTCATCAAGGTACTGGCGTGACTCCTCGGTGATCAGCAGGTCTATCTTGTTGAAAACGAGAACGGCAGGCACTTGATAGGCTTCGGCGGTAGCCAGGAAACGGTCAATAAAGGTGGTACTCGTTTCGGGATTGAAAATGGTCGCCACGAGCACTGCTTGGTCGAGATTGGCGGCAATAATCTGGAATTCCTTGGAGAGGTTGCTTGCACGACGAATGATATAGTTCTTGCGAGGCTGGATATCGGCCACCACAGGTGAGTCGCCACTATGCTCCTCGATGTCAACAACATCGCCAACGGCGACAGGGTTGGTGCAGCGCAAGCCCTTTAGGCGCAGCACGCCACGCATGCGGCAATTCACCGTTTCTCCGTCATCAAGACGGACGGTTACCCAGCTGCCGGTATTTTTTATAACGAGTCCAGTCATTGTCTAAGTCTCTGGTCACTAATCAATAGATTTAACTTCTGGTTTTATCTTTTGTCATCATCCCCAACTCTCCAAATCATCGGCTGCCTCGGGGAGGTCACTGCGGTGGAACACAGGATTCTTGATGCCTCGGCGCTTCTGGTCACGATAGTTATCAAGCAGTTTAAACACATACTTGCAGAGGAAAACCAAAGCGATGAGGTTGCACAAGGTGAGCAAAGCCATAAAGAGGTCACCCAGATTCCACACAAACTCGAAGCTGGCCACTGCACCGAAGAAAACGAACACACCGCCCGAGAAAATGCGGAAAACCGTGAGTGCCCATTTCTTGTCGGTCAAGAAACGGATATTGGCCTCGCCATAATAGTAATTGCCGATGATGCTGCTGAATGCGAACAGGAAAAGGGCAATGGCCACGAATATTGTTCCCCAACTGCCCACCTGTGACTCCAATGAGGCCTGTGTGAGCTGGATGCCCTCAAGCCCTTCGGTGTTGTAGAGTCCACTGACGAGCACCATAAAAGCGGTACAACTGCACACGACTAAAGTGTCGGTAAACACGCCGAGAGCCTGGATGAGACCTTGTTTGATAGGATGTGAGACATCGGCCGTGGCTGCCACATTGGGAGCACTACCCTCGCCTGCCTCGTTACTGAACAGACCTCGTTTGACACCCACCATGATAGTCATACCCAAGCCGCCGCCAGCCACTTGTTCAAAGCCGAAAGCATTCTCGATAATTAATTGCAGTACATGAGGTATCATGTTGATATTCGAGATGACGACATATAGCGCAAGGATGAAGTAGCCGATAGCCATGATAGGCACAATGACACTGCTCACATGGGCAATGCGCCGAATACCACCAAAAGCGATGAACAAAGCTATCACAGTAATAATCGAACCCACTACCAACGGATCGAACCCAAACGCCTTATCCAAAGCACCACAGATGGCATTGCTCTGGATGGAATTATAAGAGAGGCCGAAGGTGAGCGTAATAAGTACTGCAAACAATCCCGCCATCCACTTGTTGTGCATACCATGCCTGATGTAATAGGCCGGACCACCGATGAACGAGTCACTTGCTGGGCGCTTGAATAACTGAGCAAGCGTCGCCTCAACAAAGGCCGTTGCTGAGCCGAATAGTGCAATCAGCCACATCCAGAAGATGGCGCCCGGCCCACCCACCGCAATAGCAGTTGCCACGCCAGCCAGGTTACCAGTGCCCACGCGCGTGGCCATCGAAACGGCAAAGGCCTGGAACGAGGAGATATGCTTTTTGTCACTCTTGGAGGAAGAATCCACGAGTTGACGGAACATGTCGCCAATCATGGTGAACTGCACAAATCGGGTGCGTATCGTGAAATACAATCCACACAGAATCAGGGCCCCTATCAGCAGATAGGCCCATAGGGCGTCGTTAATTGCCGTGATGGCCGCTTGTAGTGCATCGAGGTTGAGTGTCATCAATAGCTCTTTTTAAGATTGATTGTTGCAAAATTAAACAATTATCCCGACATTACGGCAATATTTTTGTACATTTGCCCATTAAAACCATCATAACCCGAACAAGAGATGAGACATAACCGATTTATTCTCCTAATCACAGCCCTCATCGCCTGCGCCTGCCCGGCCCAGGCTCAACAGATGAATCGCCCCATCGGGCAATATCCTGGCAATCCCAGCGAGTATTACGGGCCCACACTGGTAAAAGACACCAGTTACCGCAATCTGGCACTTCACCGCACCGTGTATCAGTCCTCGTGTTGGGACTACAACCTCACGTCACAACTGTTGACCGACGGTATCATTGATGAACATTATCCTGCTTGGCTCAATGTCACCACTCCTGACGGGCCGCTTCCTCCTCAGAAGCGCGAGGCTTGTCTCGATGGCAACGAGTGGACGAGCAATATTATCATGGGAAGCGATACCTGGCTGCAATATGACTGGGAGAACATGAGCATCGACATCGACGAGGTGCAGATGGTGTGCAGCATGGCCTATCGGGAGGATGCGCCAACGGGATTCAAAATCAGGTTGCTCACATCTAAAGACGGCAAAAAATGGAAAGTGGCTGATGAATGGAAAGGAGACTCGTTGCCTGGACAGCCATCATGGCAGCGTGTGCACAGCGATCCCAATAAGAACTCGGGCAGCGACCTGCTACCCACCCGCAACATCGACCACACATTCCACATCAAGCGAGGGCAACTACAGGGATTATTAGAATTACTTCATGGTTCACACATGAAATTGGAACTGATCACTCCCGCTGCCGTCCACTGGACGATTACCGAGTTGCGAATGCGCAAGGCGGGGCAGCGAGCCACGGGCATACTGCCCTCAGAGCACTTCATGAGCGCCTGGCGCAGCCTGGGCAGCAGCAATGAGTGGGTTACCGTGGACTTGGGATCGATTGCCACTATAGAGGATATCCACATCTACGGCATTAATTATCCTGGCAAATGGAGCGTTCAAGTGAGTGACGATAACAAGCACTGGAGCAGCCATTTTCCCATTGATGACAAAGATCTCAACAAAAAACACGCAACCATGGTCTTTCTCAACACGCATCAAGTGACAGGGAGATATGTGCGCATCAACATGACCGAACCCAGTAGCAACGGACTGCCTTTCTGCCTGAAAGAGGTGGTCGTTAATGGTAGAGGAGGTATGACTTCCCAACCTGGTAGCAGACCTAGCTGGAACAATGGCAAGTGGCTACTGAATGGTGGTGACTGGCAGCTGAAGCGGGCTTCGCACCATAATGCCAAGCCTCTTGTGGCCACGGTGCCGGCCACGGTATTGTCGAGTTACGTCAATGCAGGGGCGCTGCCCGACATGAACCACGACGATAACCTGATGCTGGCCTCGGAGTCGTTCTTTAACGGGGATTTCATCTACACGAGACAATTTGACCTGCCCGTGGAGATGCAGGGCAAGCGTGTTTTCCTCAACTTTGACGGCATCAACTGGAAAGCCGTGGTGACGCTTAACGGCACTGACCTGGGACGCATCGAGGGCGCCTTCAAGCGAGGCAAATTTGACATCACGCCCTACCTCAAGGAAAAAGGCAACGAGTTACAGGTGCTCATCATCGCCAATGCCAATCCTGGAGGCGTGAAGGTCAAGACCGAGAAGAATACCGACTTCAACGGCGGCATCCTCGGTGCCGATAACCCCACGTTCCATGCCACCATCGGCTGGGACTGGATTTCGACCATCCGCGGTCGTGATATCGGCATTTGGGACGACGTATACCTCACATCATCAAGTGACGTGACCGTGAGCGATCCCATCGTGACGACCACACTGGCCGAAAACGACACACTCGCTACCATGACGCCAGCCGTGATGCTCACTAATCATAGCGACCACGCTGTAACAGGAACGCTGCACGGTCATATAGGTGACATTTGTTTTGAGAAGCAAGTAACCCTTGCTGCAGGAGAAGGGATTGAAGAGTCTTTTAATCCTAATGAATTCCCTCAGCTTAAGAATCAGCCAATGCGCTTGTGGTGGCCCAACGGCTATGGAGAACCCTACTTGTATGATGCCAGTTTCTCGTTCACGGTTAATAGCGTGCAGAGCGATGCTGTCAACTACAAGGCGGGCATCCGCGAGGTGAAGACCGTTGACAAGGACACCAAATTGCGGATTTACATCAACAACCGACGCCTTATACCGCTGGGCGGCAACTGGGCCTTCAGCGAGAACAACCTGAACTACCGTGGCAGGGAGTTTGACGCTGCAGTGCGCCACCACAAGGAGATGAATTATAACATGATTCGCAACTGGGTGGGCATGACCGGCGACAAGGAATTCTATGAAGCCTGTGACCGCTACGGCATTATGGTGTGGCAGGACTTTTGGCTGGCTAACCCCGCAGACGGCCCCGACCCCAATGACGAGACGATGTTTATGGATAACGCCCGTGACTTTGTGCTGAAAATCCGCAACCATCCGTGCATCGGCATCTACTGCGGACGTAACGAGGGTTATCCTCCCAAGACGCTTGACGATGGACTGCGTGATGCCGTTGCTCGCTTGCATCCCGGACTTGACTACATCTCCAGTTCGGCTGATGATGGCGTGAGCGGACACGGGCCCTATTGGGCTATTAGTGCCAAAGAGTATTTCGAGAAGCAGACGGGCAAACTGCACACCGAGCGTGGTATGCCCAACGTGATGACCTATGAGGGTTTGAGCCGCACGCTTGAAGCCGAACATCTGTGGCCGCAGAACATCTACTGGGGCCGCCATGACTACACGATGGAAGGTGCCCAGCGCGGAGCCTCGTTCAACCAACTCATTGCTGAGAATTTTGGTGAGTCGACATCGGCTCAAGAGTTCTGCGAATGGGCGCAGTGGATCAACTATGAGGGCTATCGGGCTATGTACGAGAGTGGAAGCAGTGACCGCATGGGACTGCTCATCTGGATGAGCCATCCCTGCTGGCCGTCGATGGTGTGGCAGACATACGACTACTACCTGGAACCCACGGCAGCCTACTATGGTGTGAAGCATGCTTGTGAGCCGCTACATGTTCAATGGAACCCCGTGACCAACCATGTTGAAATCGTTAACCGTTCGGCTGGACATCAGCAGGGTACAGTTAAGGCATCGGTTATTGACTTGAACGGAAAAACATTGTGGGAACAGGTTCAAGGCTATGTTTGTGACGAGGACATGACGCTTGAAATGATGCAGGTGGAAGTGCCTCAAGTAATTGCAGGCGCTTATTTCCTGCGGTTGACATTGACAGATGACAAGGGCCATGAATGCTCAACAAACGATTATGTGAATACGACCATTGAGGGTAATCGCACCTCGTTGCATGACATGAGACATGCCCAATTAAGCGCAACAAGCAATGGCAAGTGCATCACGTTGGCCAATAATAGCAATGTTCCGGCTGTGATGATTCGTCTGAACCTCAAGGGCGCCGACGGGGAGCAGATTCTTCCTGTCATCTATAGCGACAACTACTTCCACTTGATGCCAGGCGAGAGCCGCACCATCGGCATTGAATGGAAAAATGAAGACACCCGAGGCTGCAAGCCTGTTGTTGAAATCAGCGGCATGAACGTGCTTAAAACAACGATTGGATTATGATGAAACGACTTCTCATATCGGGATTATTGCTATTGTCATTGACAATGGCTGCAGCGACTAAATTTCCATATCAAGACGCCAGTTTGCACCCCTCAGTACGCGCCCAGGATTTGCTTTCACGCATGACGCTTGAGGAAAAAGTAGGGCAGTTGGTTTGTCTTATGGGCTGGGATTCCTACGTGAGAAGTGGCAATAAGGTGGCCGTCAGCGACAAATTCCGCCACGAGATAGACAGCCTGCACGTGGGCATGTACTGGGCGGTATTCCGTGCCGACCCGTGGACGCAGAAGACCCTTGACAATGGCCTGAATCCCGCTCTGGCGGCCGAAGCAGCTAATGCCATGCAATGCTATGCCATCGAGCACTCACGGCTGGGCATTCCCATTTTCCTGGCTGAGGAAGCCCCCCACGGCCACATGGCCATCGGGACAACCGTGTTCCCCACTGGACTGGGCATGGCAGCGACATGGAATCCCGGCTTGGTGCAGCAGGAGGGAAAAGTAATCGGCAAGGAAATCAGGCTGCAAGGCGGGCACATCAGTTACGGGCCCGTGCTGGACTTGGCGCGAGATCCGCGCTGGTCACGCGTCGAGGAGACAATGGGCGAAGATCCCTACCTGACCGAGGAAATGGGCGCCGCAATGGTTGACGGCCTGGGAGGTGGTGACTTATCACTGCCCTACTCGACCATCGCGACGTTGAAGCACTTTATCGCATACGGCACTACCGAAGGTGGTCAAAACGGCGCGCGCAGCATCGTCGGGCCCAGGGAACTGCTCCAAGTGTTCCTGCAACCATTCAGACGTGTGATCAGCGCTGGAGCCTTGTCGGTGATGACCTCCTATAACTCGCTGGACGGTGTGCCCTGCACATCCAACCGCCAGTTGCTCACCGACGTGCTGCGCGGTGAGTGGTTGTTTGACCGCGGTATCGTCGTGAGCGACCTCTTCAGCATCGATGGCCTCAAGGGTATCCATCACACGGCTGCCAACTACCAGGAGGCCGCTATGCAGGCATTACTGGCCGGTGTTGACGTGGATTTGGGCGGAAACTGCTATTATGATCTTATCGAGGCCGTTAAAAACGGAAAAGTAAAGGAAGCAGCGCTCGATCAAGCCGTGAAGCGGGTACTGAGGTTGAAATTTGAGATGGGCCTTTTTGAGAATCCCTATGTCAATGCTAAAACTGCTCAAAAGGAAGTCAATAACACGGCCGCTGTTGCTACAGCCAAACAAGCAGCACTGGAATCCATCACCCTGCTTAAGAACGATGGTACATTGCCTTTGAGCAAAAATGTAAAAGTTGCCGTTGTCGGGCCTAATGCCGATAACGTCTATAACCTATTGGGCGACTATACTGCCCCTCAGGCCGACGGCAAGGTGGTTACTGTCTATAACGGTATTAAGGCGATGCTTGGCGAAGCCAATTGCGTGTATGCCAAGGGGTGTGCCGTGCGTGACACCCTGGACTGTGACATTCATGCGGCAGTCAATGCTGCCATGCAGGCCGATGTGGTGATTGCCGTGGTGGGCGGTTCATCGGCAAGAGATTTCAAAACCTCCTACGAGGACACGGGTGCTGCTACTGCCGAGCAAAAGTTCATCAGCGATATGGAGTGCGGCGAGGGCTTTGACCGCGCCACGCTGGACCTGTTGGGACGCCAGATTGAATTGCTTGAAGCTTTAAAGAAAACGGGCAAACCGCTCGTGGTTGTCTATATCGAGGGACGGCCTCTCAACAAGAACTGGGCCGATGAAAATGCCAACGCCCTGCTCACCGCTTATTATCCCGGCGAGCAAGGCGGTAGCGCCATTGCCGATGTGCTGTTCGGCGACTATAACCCAGCCGGAAGGCTTCCCGTGAGCGTACCGCGCCATGTGGGACAACTGCCCGTCTATTACAACAAGCCCGCACCAGCAGCCCATGACTATGTGGATATGTCAGCCAAGCCACTCTACCCCTTCGGTTACGGCTTGAGTTACACCACGTTTGAGTACAGCGACCTCACCGTGACAGGGCTTGACGCGACATTCAAGTTCGGTTGTACAACCTGAGCGCCAACTCATGGCCTTTAAGCGAATTACACTCGAACCAGGCGAAACTCGCCAAGTGACACTTGACCTTGATTATGGTGACCTGGCCATCGTTGATGCCAAAATGGAATGGACCGTGGAGCCCGGCACTTATCAGATTCTTATCGGGCCATCAAGCAGCGACATCCGCCTGAAAGGGAAAACTACTATCCCTAATTGAAACGAAATGCCATCGTTTGAGCATTGCTGAGGTGCTGCCAAATTTTAAACTTTTGGCATTTCTATGTGTCTAAAAAGTAGAATAATAACCATTAAAATCGACGCATTATGAAACTAGAAGAATCATACAACCTGAGCCGAGATAAATGGTTTGATAGAATCAAGGGCGAGTGTCGGTCACAAGCAATAAAGGGACTCTGCTTGGCAGCGATGATCTTGCTCGTTTTCATAGTCATCAAGGTTACTTGGCCAGATTCAGAACTTAGAGTTGTTACCATCTGCTTGACATTCGTTGGTTGTCTTGCTTCCGGCTGGATGGTTGTAAACAATCTTTGGTTTCTCCTGAGGCTGGACAGACTAGACACTCCTGAGCAACTGTTGCACTGGTATCAAAGGAGGTTCAACTATGATCGAACGGCCGCTTACCTTGCTATGTTGGGAGTTATAATTTTCGATCCGATTTTGTGGTTCGATATTTTCAATTTTGATTGGACTTTGATTGTCTTGAGATTGGCGCCCGAGGTCGGAATCATTGCATTGTTGATATTCTCCTACTTTAATGATGATACATTAGATAAATTTATAACTCGCCGCGACGAGGAGATTTTCGACCGACTGGAAGAACTTGCTGATGAGAAATAAAACCGTATTCTTGAGCATACGCGGTTGATTGCCCCCACCTGGGGAGTAATCAACCGCTGTTTTTGTGATATGAACGATAAACTGAAAACATGTGTAGGAAAGCGCCGAATTAAATCAACAATAAATGAAAATTAAGCGAAATAATCGCTACCTTTGTTCGTGAGTTTATAACGATGAATCAGTAATCTGAAAGAGAATAGGCAAATGGATATAACACAATCTTTCTACGATGATATGGCCTCTCAATACGAGAAGCTTTTTCTTGATTGGCAATCAACGACTCATGAGCAGGCTGCAATACTGGACCGGATTTTTAAGGATAATGGCCTAGACATAAACGCCCATGTGCTTGACTGTGCCTGCGGGATTGGAACGCAGTCCGTTGGATTGGCTGCTCTTGGTTATCACGTTTCGGCATCCGACATTAGCGACGGTGAACTGGCCGAAGCGATGGTCAAAGCTAAAGATAACGCTGTTCAGATTAACTTTAAACACGCTGATTTCCGCAATTTGTCGGAGGTGTTTCCAGAACCGTTCGACATCGTTATTGCCATGGACAATGCCTTGCCTCACATGCTAACTAGAACCGATCTGGAATCGGCAATCAAGAGCATTGTGGGACAGACCAAAGACGGTGGTATTTTTGTTGCCAGCATCCGCGACTATGACAGCCTTTTGAAGAAAAAGCCGTCATACTCTCCACCCTATATCCACAAGACGGATAAAGGCCAACGGGTATCTTTTCAGACGTGGGTTTGGGATGATGAATGTTATCACCTTATTCAATACATCATCGATGATGAGGAATCGCTCCAGATAAGCAAGTTTGAATGTGACTACAGAGCCATCCGTCAGGGTGAACTCACACAGTTGCTTCTCGCCAATGGTTGTAGCAAGGTTACTTGGATACCTCCGGAGGATTCCGGCTTTTATCAGCCTATTGTAATTGCGAGGAAATAGTTGGCACCGTTATTATACTATCTCAAAATCAAGAGCGCCGTGACGTGGATGTCGCGGCGCTCTCGTATCAAATAGAATAATGTGTCAAACTCAGACTACGGGAATCATTCAGCGTCGTCAAGAAGGATGTGCATCACCTCGATGGCACTCTTCATGACGTTGGTGCCGGGGCCGAAGATGGCGGCTACACCTGCCTTGTAGAGGTAGTCGTAGTCCTGCATGGGGATTACACCACCAGCGGTGACGATGATATCCTCACGACCAAGCTTCTTGAGCTCCTCAATCACAGCAGGAACAAGAGTCTTGTGACCTGCGGCAAGCGAGGAAACGCCGAGCACGTTCACGTCGTTCTCGACAGCCTCGCGGGCGCTCTCCTCGGGAGTCTGGAACAAGGGACCCATGTCTACGTCAAAGCCACAGTCGGCATAGCCGGTGGCAACGACCTTGGCGCCACGGTCGTGACCGTCCTGACCCATCTTGGCAATCATGATGCGGGGCTGACGGCCTTCCTTCTTGGCAAAGAGGGCGGTCAAGCGACGAGCCTCTTCCAGGTCGGGATCGTTTTTGGTTTCTGATGAATACACGCCTGAAATGGTTTTAACAACTGCTTTGTAACGTCCAACGATTTCCTCACATGCATCACTGATCTCACCCAGCGAAGCACGGTCCTTGGCTGCCTCGACAGCTAGTTCGAGCAAGTTGCCCTTACCGGTCTTGACACACTCGGTGATAGCGGCGAGGTCGGCCTTTACCTTAGCCTCGTCACGGTTGGCGCGCAGCTTCTCGAGACCTTCAACCTGTTCCTTGCGAACCTCGGTGTTGTCAATCTCCAGAATGTCGATGGGAGCCTCCTTCTCGAGGGCATACTTGTTGATGCCGACGATGGTCTGGCGGCCACTGTCGATGCGGGCCTGAGTACGTGCGGCGGCTTCCTCGATACGCATCTTGGGCACGCCGGTCTCGATAGCCTTGGCCATACCGCCAAGCTTCTCAATCTCCTCGATGTGAGCCCATGCCTTCTGCACGAGTTCGTTGGTCAGAGCCTCTACATAATAGGAGCCTGCCCAAGGATCGATAACCTTGGTGATATAGGTCTCCTGCTGAATGTAGATCTGGGTATTGCGGGCAATACGAGCCGAGAAGTCGGTGGGCAGTGCGATGGCCTCGTCGAGGGCGTTGGTGTGCAGCGACTGGGTGTGACCTTGTGCTGCAGCCATAGCCTCGATACAGGTGCGGCCCACGTTGTTGAAGGGATCCTGAGCCGTCAGCGACCAGCCAGAGGTCTGGCTGTGGGTACGCAGCGACATCGACTTGGGATTCTCAGCACCGAAGCTCTTCACGATCTTGGCCCACAACAGACGGCCTGCACGCATCTTGGCAATCTCGGTGAAGAAGTTCATCGAAATACCCCAGAAGAACGACAGACGGGGAGCGAAGGCGTCAACCGACAGGCCTGCATTCACACCAGTGCGGATATAGTCCATACCATCGGCCAGAGTGTAAGCCAACTCGATGTCGGCGGTAGCACCAGCCTCCTGCATGTGGTAACCCGAGATGGAGATCGAGTTGAACTTGGGCATATACTTAGAGGTGTACTCAAAGATGCTGGCGATAATCTGCATCGAGAACTTGGGAGGATAGATGTAGGTGTTGCGCACCATGAACTCCTTCAAGATATCGTTCTGGATGGTACCGGCCATCTCTTCGAGCTTGGCACCCTGCTCCAGACCTGAAACGATGTAGAACGCCATAATGGGCAGCACGGCGCCATTCATGGTCATGGATACAGACATCTTGTTCAAGGGGATACCGTCAAACAGCACCTTCATGTCCTCTACCGAGCAGATGGACACACCTGCCTTGCCGACGTCACCGACCACGCGCTGGTTGTCAGCATTGTAGCCACGGTGGGTGGGAAGATCAAATGCTACAGACAGACCTTTCTGGCCCGATGCCAGGTTGCGGCGATAGAAGGCGTTGGACTCGGCAGCGGTCGAGAAACCAGCGTACTGACGGACGGTCCACGGGCGGAACGGGTACATCAGTGAGTAAGGGCCACCCAGGAAGGGAGGAATACCGGCAACAAACTCCAGGTGCTCCAGACCTTCGATGTCCTCATGCGTGTAAATGGGCTTAATGTCGATCAGCTCGGCATTCTTCCACACCTCGCCCTTGGGAAGGGGATTGTGCTTTACATTAAAAGCATCATTAGCAATATCTATATTCTTAAAATTCGGTCTCATAGTCGTCTCGTCATTTTAAAAGTTTAGCGTTGAAGGCTTTTAACGTAGCAAGCACGTTGGTGCGCACATTGATGAAGTTGGTAATGCCCATAGCCTTGAATTCGTCGGTCTCGGGACCTGCGAGTACGAGCTCGGCACGGCCGTTGAGTTCCTTCACAGCCTCGGGGATGAGGGCGGCATACTCGTCGTCACTGGAGCAGAGCACGACAACGTCGGCATTCTTCTCCATTGCGGCATCCATACCCTCCTTGACGGTCTTGAAACCGTTGTTGTCGATGAGCTCATAGCCAGCGCAAGCGAAGAAGTTGTCGCTGAACTGGGCACGGGCCAGACGCATAGCCAGGTTGCCGATGGTGAGCATGAACACCTTGGGCGTGTTGGCAGCATGCTCGGTTGCAAGGCGAACCTCCTCGAACTGCTCGGCCAGACGCTTGGTGTTGAGCTTCACGGCACCCTCAGCCTCCTCGTGGTTGCAGCCGCAGTGGCAGCAGCAAGCCTCACGGGCATCAGCCTTGTCGGCGGCCTTCTCGGTGAAGTTGGGGAACTGGTTGGTGCCCAGCAACTGCTCACGGCGCTTAGCCACTTTGTCGAAGCGCTCCTTGGCGGTAGCGTTGACGGCATTGATGACATCACCGCTCTCCAGAGCAGCCTTGAAACCGCCCTTGTCCTCCACATCGAGGAAGAGCTTCCAGCCCTGCTCAGCGAGGTTCTTGGTCAGCATCTCCACATAGTAGGAACCGCCAGCGGGGTCAACGACCTTGTCGAGGTGGCTCTCTTCCTTGAGCAGAATCTGCTGGTTGCGGGCGATGCGCTCGCTGAAGTCATCGCTCTTCTGATAGGGAGCGTCAAACGGAGTTACAACGATTGAATCCACGCAAGCGAGTGCAGCGCTCATAGCCTCGGTCTGGCTGCGCAGCAGGTTCACGTAGCTGTCGTAAATCGTCTGGTTGAAGCGGCTGGTCTCGGCATTGACGTTCATCATGCACGAGTAGTCGTTAGCGGGATTGAACTGCTTCACGATGAGTGCCCACAGCTCGCGTGCAGCACGGAACTTGGCAATCTCCATGAAGTAAACGGTCGAAACACCCATGTTGAACTTGATGCGGTTGGCCACCTCGTCGGCGCTGAAACCGGCCTCGGTCAGCATGGCCATCCACTCGGCACCCCAAGCCAGGGCATAACCCAGCTCCTGATAAATGTAGGCACCGGCGTTGTTCAATGCCAGCGAGTCAACGCTGAGCACGCGCAGGTGAGCGACGGGCTTCACGGCATTCATCAGCTCGGTGGCCATGGCAACGATGTCGCCGGGGAAGGGCTCACCGTGCTTGAATGTGCGCTTGAACGGGTTGAAGGTAATCGAGCCTACGAAGGTATCCTCGCAGCCTTTCTCCCTACAAAGCTCAACAAGTTCTTTTGCATACTTGATAGCGCACTTGGGGCAGCACATGATGTTGATTTCACAGGCGGGAAGGTCGATGCCCTTAAAGAGCTCCTTCAGGTCCACATCACCATTGTGCATGTGGAAGCCAATCGAGTTGATACCCTTGTTCAGGATCTCGAGAGCCTTGGCATTGGCGGCCTGAACATCGTCGACAGCGATGTTCTGGCGCACCTTCCAGTCATTGTTGTAGCGGGTTCCGCGAACATAGGGGAACTCACCGGGGAGTGATTTGGTTTGCTTCAGGTCAGCAATGTCCATGCTGCGATACAGCGGCTGAGCATTGAAACCCTCGTTTGTCCGCCAAACCATTTTTTTCTCAAAGTCGGCCCCTTTCAGGTCAACCTCGGCCTTGGCACGCCACTCCTCAGGAGTGACAGGCGCGAATTGGTCGAACAATTTCTTTGTTTCTGCCATAAATTTGAATATTATATAGTAACCTTAAAAATATGATGTGTCACTGTTGATTCCAATCTGCAAAAGTACTAATATTTATTGAACTACGGCCCGTTCAGTGCCAATATTCATGAAAAAAAACGATTTTTGGAGTCCCGAAGGGCTTGAAAGACGATTTATCGGTATCATGATGGGGATATTCAGTCAGAAATTGGTGGAAAAAAACGGCTCATCATTTTTTCTTGGACAGCTGTTGTCCATGTGGGCAAATTGAATTACCTTTGCAGTCAGACCAATAAAAGTTATCAAGTATGGAAAGTAACGCTACTGCTATCAGATTGTATTCACTGGGGTGGCGCGAGATGCGCACCTATCTGTTCGCTGCGTTGTTTATTGCCGGCAACATCTTGCTGCCGCAGTTGTGCCATCTGTTCCCGCAAGGTGGCCTCATCCTGTTGCCCATCTATTTCTTCACGCTGATTGCTGCCTACAAGTTCGGTTTCCGCGTGGGACTGTTGACGGCCGTCCTCTCACCGCTGGTTAACTCATTGTTGTTCGGCATGCCTCCTGTTGCAGCGTTGCCCATCATCATGGTCAAGGGCGTGCTGCTGGCTGCTGCCGCCTCGTGGATGGCCAGCAAGAGCAAGGGCGCCTCGTTGTTGGCACTCATTGGCGTGGTGTTGGCTTATCAATTGGTGGGAGGTCTCATCGAATGGGCCATGACGGGCAGCCTGGCTAGCGCATTGCAGGATTGGAAACTGGGCTATCCCGGCATGATACTGCAGGCCGTGGGCGGTTGGCTGGTCATTAACCACCTGCTGCGCCGTTGAGGGCCTAGCAACCTGATTACAATCACTCAAACTACAAGTATCACCAGCATTAGGGCTGCCGATAGCGACAGTAAGGCAAGCCATTTGCGGTGATACTTTTTATATACGACAACTGGAAGCAGGCTCAAGACTACCGAGAGCATTCCATATAGAGCAATCGAGAAGATATTGCCCACAAACGCCAGGAAGGAGCCCCCATCGAATATATCCACATTGCTGATGAACAGGATGGACAGCATAGCGGTCTTGCAGCCATTGATTACAGACTTGGGCACCAGTTCCTTGTTTGCACTCAGGAATTTGCCGGCATAATAGAATCCCTGAGCCACCAACAGGATTGAAATGGCTGCAATCACCCAATTCTGAGCTTTACTGATATCTTTTTCCACAATGATTGAGGCAAGTGAGCCCACCCCAACGGCCAACATCACTGCGACAACAAAAGTGAGTAGTTGATGAACAAGGGTCGATTTCCATGACAAGCCAAAAAATTGCCGGAAATCAAGCAGTAGCAGGAAGCACACAGCGCATACATAGACAATGGCCAGGAAATTAGTAACTCCCATGAGCCCTGAATATACTGTCTGCATAAAGGCAGATGGTGTTCCCGTACTAGCGGCGGTCTGGATGCCGTTCTGTATCCATGATATCACGTCACTGGGTATCATGCATAACAGGATTTGTGCTAACACATAGGTCAGAAAAATGTACGTCTCGACAAAATTGTACCGATTGACGCGAATGAAAGCGATCCAGATGCAGATGAATAATGCGGTTCCGATGAACAGATACTCATAGAGCAGATTATGGGATAAGAACCACACCAGCCACGTGATGGCTGTGGCAATTGAGAGCAACGCGCTTGAAAGCTTGAAACGCGCGAAATGAGTTTCGGCAAACACCTTCACGTCTTCCCATCCGTTGGCTTCGCTCAAGCCTAAATCCTCGGTAATTATCCCTAGAAGGGAATGATCAGGATTGCCTGTCAGCAAACCCACAAATAACAACAGCAGAACGGATACGGCAACCAGCTTGAAAGGCGGGAAATAGAATTGGCGGTGACCTTCCAGATAGTCACGAATCATATATCCCGGACGCCAGAATAGCTCCTCCATCGTGCGGAAAATCGGCCGATTACCCAGTCCCCAGATATCCAGAAAATTAAGCATAGCCTGGTGCCAGGTGTAGCGACGCCACGTGCCGGTCTGCCCGCACTGCGGGCAGATGCGTCCCGTGTATTGCTCGCCACAGTTAAGGCAAGTGCGACGGGTGTTATCCACTTCAATCGAGGCCGTAGTACATTGCTGTAGACGACGGTTCAGCCGAATGTTCCAAGCCTTGACGTTGCGGTAGCATTTGTTCACGATGGAGCGAAGTTTTTTGGCTTTTCCGTTCTGGGAAGCCTTGTTCTTCTTTTTTCGCTTCATCGAGGTCTTGAGTCTCGTAATTGCTTTCATGTCGCAAAGTTAGAAAAAATCCCGCACAGATAATTATCCATGCGGGATTTTTCTATGGTGAGTGCACTCCGGAACGGAATTCAGAAGTGTCTCAACTGGAAATGCTTATTTGTTGAGCTTGATGTCAACAATGGTGCCCTCGTCATTGGACTTGCGTAGGGCATCCCAAAACGCATTGGCCGTCAGCCCGCGGTTATACCATTCTACTTCATAGTTCACACCATCGATGCTCTTGTTGGTGGACGGTACGCACACATAGGTTGTCCCGAAGGAGATGCCTCTGTACCCCAGCACCGACACTTCAAAGAGTTCATAGGTCTTTTTAATGTTGTCACCTGTTAGGGTAAGATTTCGACCGGAATAAGTCCATGACTTGAAATACCACTCAGTCTTGATGCGCAGCAGGTCGTCATTCACTACAGTGATTGTGCCTTTCACTGCCTCACTCTCATTGAAAGCCCAAATCTTCTTGTTTGGTTCACCCAATGTGTTGTCAAATGCTAAAAAAAGTGGAGTTGTCAGGTCTGACTTGGTAACTTCTTTTACATCCAGAACGGGGTTATCGCCACAAGATGACAAAAACAGACTAAAAGCGACCGCAATCAACGGTAATAGATAGTTCTTCATTGTGAAAGTACGAAATTATAGTTATTAATCGGATTTAGAACATCTTATCGGGATAGACGCCCGTGGCGTGTAATTCGGCAAACTTGTCCACTACGCCCTGACGGTCGGCGGCATAGGTCACGCCGAACCACTTGCTCTCGGTAGTGAGCACCTTGACTTGGGCAGTGCCGGCGGTTACCATTTCATTGACCACTGTGGGGATAAAGAACTCGGCCTTGGGTTTGTCGATGTTCTCCTTCAAGAAGTCGATAAAGCAGCGCTCGCTGTGCTCGAAGTAGTCGGGTGTGAAGCCCCAGAAGTTCATCGATACCGGTGTCTCGAATGCCAACTGCTGCACATCACCGTTCTCGTCGGTGAACACGATATTGTGATCTGCATCGTATCCAATGCTCGTGCGCTCGACAACGCCGGTGAGCAAGCCGTCACGGGTTTCGCACACGCCACGAGCCACTGTGCCGCTCTCGCTCATGGTGTTACCCACTTTGAACCCCACCATGCTATAGTGGGCCTTGCTGCCCTCGGGCAGTGACGAGAGTTCGGCTGCCATGACCTCAAAACTATTGCGGCCATAGTAGTCATCGGCATTGATGATGGCAAACGGCTCACGGATGACGTCCTTGCCCATGAGCAGTGCATGGTTGGTACCCCATGGCTTGGCGCGCTCGGCGGGACAGGTAAAGCCCTCGGGCAGGTCGTTCAGCCCCTGGAAGACGAGTTCCACGGGGATGTGTCCCTCGTATTTGGATAATATCTTCTCGCGGAAGTCGGCCTCAAAGTCCTTGCGGATTACAAAGACTACCTTGCCAAATCCACTCTTGATAGCATCATAAATCGAATAATCCATGATGGTCTCGCCATGGGGGCCCAGACCGTCGAGCTGCTTGAGGCCGCCATAACGGCTACCCATACCTGCAGCAAGCACAAATAATGTTGGTTTCATTTATTGAGTTTTTATGTTGTTAGTTTTAAGTGCAATTAATAAAGCCTAATAGCTAAGAGCTAGTTTTTAAAATCAAAGATGATGATGCGGCGGTACTCCTCGTCGGGACGCAGCAGTTGTGACATGAAGTTGTCGTGGTTGGGGGCATCAGGCATGCCTTGGCACTCGATGGCCACACCATCGTAGTCATGATACTGCTTGCCGCTCTTGCTCACAGGACAGCCCTCCAGCCAGTTACCGGTGTAGACCTGCGCTGCAGGTTGGTCGGTGCTGATCTCTACCCTGCGGCCTGACTCCTGGTCACACAGCACGGCGGCTAGATGCAAGTCGCCATCCTCATAGCCGTCGACAATCCAGCAGTTGTCATAGCCCTTACCATAGTTCAATGCCGGGAAATCCTGCTTAATGTCACGGGCAATCACCTTGGGCTGGGTGAAGTCCATCGGAGTGCCCTCGACAGATGCCATCTCACCAGTGGGAATGAGGTCGGAGTCGGTCACCAGATAGCGCGAGCAGTTTAGCTGCAGCACCTGGTTGAGTGCCGTTCCCTCCTTGTCCTCACCTGCCATATTAAAATAGGTGTGGTTGGTGAGGTTAAGCACCGTGGGCGCATCGGTCACAGCGCCAAGCACAATCTTGAGCACATTGTCGTCGCTCCATGAGTAGGCAACACGCGCATTCAAGGTGCCAGGATAGTTCTCGTCACCATCGGGGCTCTCGAGCGTGAACACAACGGTGTCACCCTCCATCTCGCATTCCCAGATTTTGTTCTGGAAACCCACATTACCCCCATGCAGGTGGTGTTTGCCCTGATGGTTGCAGTTGAGCTGGTAGGACTTGCCGTCAATCTCAAGGTGGCCCTTGCAGATGCGGTTGGCAAAACGGCCGGGGACTTTGCCGGCACAGGGGCCGTCAAAGAAGTAATCGTTCAGGTCCTTGTAGCCCAACACCACATCGGCCAGGTTGCCATCACGGTCAGGAACCTTGATCTCGATGATGCCGGCACCCAGCGACGACAGTTTCACGCTTGCCCCGCTGGCGTTGATGAGTTCGTAGGTGGTGATTTCGCCACGCTCGGTCTCAAAAGTATCAATACGGATGCTTTTCATGTCAATCCTCCTCTTTGTGGGCTCCGTCGCTGATGATGACATTGATCACCTCAGGTTCGTGTCCGTATTTTGCATTGAATTTCTCCTTGGCTGTAGCAATGAAGTGGTCATAGCGCTCGTCCTTTACCAGGTTGATGGTGCAGCCGCCAAAGCCGCCGCCCATGATGCGCGAACCGGTCACGCCGCACTCGCGGGCCACATCGTTGAGGTAATCCAGCTCCTCGCAGCTCACCTCGTAGTCACGCGAGAGACCGTCGTGTGTCTCATACATGCAGCGGCCAACGGTCTCGTAGTCGCCACGCTCCAGCGCGTCGCACACGTCGAGCACGCGCTGCTTCTCGCCGATGACAAAACGGGCACGGCGATAGTCCTCATCGCTTACCTTGTCGCGGATGTCAGCGAGCATGGTATAGGTGGCGTCGCGCAGTGTATCCACACCCAGCATAGCAGCCACGCGCTCGCATGACTCACGGCGCTTGTTGTAAGGCGAGTCAACGAGTTCGTGCTTTACCTTGCTGTTGAGCAGCACGAGCTTGTAGCCCTCGGGATGGAAGGGGAAGTACTCATGCTCGAGCGAGCGGCAGTCGAGGCGCATCAGACAGTCCTTCTTGCCAAACACGCTGGCAAACTGGTCCATGATGCCGCAATTCACACCGCAGTAGTTGTGCTCGGTGCTTTGACCGATTTTAGCCAACTCAAACTTGTCAATCCTGTTGTCGTTGAACAGGTCGTTGAGCGCAAAAGCAAAGCAGGACTCCAGCGCTGCCGAAGAAGAAAGGCCGGCACCCAGGGGGACATTGCCTGCAAACACGGTGTCAAAGCCCTTGACCGTGCCGCCGCGCTTGATGGTCTCGCGGCAAACGCCGAAGATGTAACGCGCCCACTGATCCTTCGGGGCATCCTCCTCGTTCAAGCCGAACTCACAGTAGGCATCCAGGTCCATGCTGTAAACGCGCACCTTGTCGGTGCCATTGATATTGATTTCGGCCATGATGTACTTATCGATAGCTCCGGGGAACACAAATCCACCGTTGTAGTCGGTGTGCTCACCGATGAGGTTGATGCGGCCAGCCGAGGCATAGATGACGCCATCGGTGCTGAAACGCTTCTTGAATTGTTCTTTGATTCTCTCTTTCATGATAATTAATTGATGATGTTTAATATGATTTCTTAATGAATGGTTTTAACCGAAAGGAATCACCGCAACAACAATAGGAATCTACCTGAACGGATAATTCCTGACATCATTGCACTCCCCCAATTCTATTCTACCTCTTGAAGATGCTGGGATCATTGATGATTCTCTCCAGGTTCTCGATGTTGATATGTCCGTTGATGACAACCATCGCATCGCTCATATCACTGGCATTGGCGATGACGAGCTCGTTGACATACTGGCCGTCACGGCGCACGAGCACCGTCTTCTGCTCACCATAGCCATGCTGGGTGGTCATGATTTCCTCATAGGTGTGCTGCCTGCAAAGATTCAAAAGGCGCTTGCGGAATTTCTCGCGAACGTTGGGACTACACTTGCTCAGGTCAAGCAGTTGCACCGAGTTAATGCCAAGACCGGCTTCGGACAAGGTGGGGGAAATCAGGCGTCCAAGACCCAATAAGCCACTGCCCACATTGACATACTGTGCATGCCTGGCGTCACGCATATCGTCGATGATATCATCGGCATTGCGAGTCAGCATGCTGCAGGACATCACTATCAGCGACAGTAACAACATGGTCACTGTTCTCATTGTTTTGTTCATAAGGGTTTCTTTTAAAACATTTAACTATATTGATGACAAAAGTAGGAAAAAATGTGAGATGTTGCACATTATCTTTTCTTAAAATTCCCAAAAAGATAGTTTTATCCATGTAATTCTAACAAAAAGCCATGAAAAGAGAGGCTATCAACGCTGATTCCCTACGGGGATTAAGCACTATGGCAGTGACGTTGTTACCCAATAGCCGTTTTTTACAGCACATTATCTGAAATGTACAAAATATTTACTACCTTTGTGCCGTACTTTAATTAAGAATCAACCAAAATCACAAATAATTCTTATCTATTTTAGAAATGGCTAACATCAATGACTTTAATTTTGCCGGAAAGAAGGCAATCGTGCGCGTTGACTTCAACGTGCCCCTGAATGAAAAAGGAGAAATTACCGATGACACCAGAATCCGTGGCGCGGTTCCTACATTAAAGAAAATCCTTGCTGACGGCGGTGCGCTGATCATCATGTCACACATGGGTAAGCCCAAGGGTAAAATCAATCCCAAACTCTCCCTGAGCCAGATCACCAGTGCTGTTGCCGCTGCTCTGTGCTGCCCCGTACAGTTCGCTCAGGACAGTGCTGATGCCAAGAATCAGGCCGACGCTCTCCGTCCCGGTGAAGTATTGCTGCTCGAGAACCTGCGTTTCCACCCTGAAGAGGAGGGCAAGCCTGTAGGTATCGAGAAAGACGATCCCAACTATGACGCAGCCAAGAAGGAGATGAAGGCCCGCCAGACCGAGTTTGCCAAGACCTTGGCCAGCTATGCCGACGTGTATGTGAACGATGCTTTCGGCACCGCTCATCGCCGTCATGCCTCGACCGCTGTCATTGCTGACTTCTTCGATAACGACCACAAGATGCTGGGATACCTCATGGAGAAAGAGGTGACCGCTATTGACAACGTGATGAAGAATGCCCAGCACCCCTTCACCGCCATCATCGGCGGCAGCAAGGTATCCTCCAAGCTGTCAGTTATCAAGAACCTGCTCGACAAGGTGGACAACCTTATCATCGGTGGCGGTATGGGCTATACCTTTATTAAAGCACAGGGTGGCCACATCGGTGACTCGCTGCATGAGGACGAGCTGATGCCCGAGGCATTGAACGTTATCGCCGCAGCCAAGGAGAAGGGCGTGAACTTGAGCCTCTCGGTAGCTACCGTTGCCGGTGACAGCTTCTCCAACGACGCCAACCGCCAGACGGTTGACATTTACAACATCCCCGACGGTTGGGAGGGCATGGACGCCAGCGAAGCATCGCTTGCTAATTGGAAGAAGATCATCCTCGACTCCAAGACCATCTTGTGGAACGGTCCCGTAGGCGTGTTTGAGTTTGAGAACTTTGCTCATGGTACCGGCGAGATTGCTAAGTATGTAGCCGAGGCTACTCAGAACGGTGCCTACTCACTCGTGGGCGGTGGTGACTCCGTAGCAGCCGTCAACAAGTTCGGCCTTGCCGACCAGGTATCCTATGTTTCGACCGGTGGCGGTGCCATGCTCGAGGCTATTGAGGGTAAGACCCTGCCCGGCGTAGCAGCCATTCTGGGCGAGTAATTCTTCCTAACGATTTGACTTGCACAAAGCCGTTAAGGCGCTAAGAAATCTATTTAACAGACAACTTGGACAATGCACTTGTGCTGTCCAAGTTGTCTGTTTATATTTAGAACCGAGGATTTTGTTGACAGTTGCATGATAATTGCAAAAAAAGCACTACCTTTGGGGCAATGAAACCAATAACAAATCAGTTTTCCTAAAATACTATCTAACAAGAGAACAATGGAACCTTTATTTGAGAAACTCAAAAGCAACGCGATTGCCAAGAGGCAGCGCATCGTTCTTCCCGAGAGTACTGAACCCCGCACCCTGACGGCCGCCGAACGCATCATCGCCGACGGCATTGCCGACATTGTGCTCATTGGTGACAAGGCCGAAATCCTTGCCAAAGCCACTGAACTTGGTCTCAAGAACATCGACAAGGCCCAAGTAATCAACCCTAACGACGCTGAGGCTGTCGAGAAATATGCGCAACTGTTCTATGAACTGCGCAAGGCTAAGGGTGTCACCATCGAGGATGCCCGCAAGAAGGTGCTTGACCCGCTCTATCTGGGTTGCCTTCTTATCAAGGCCGGTGATGCCGACGGACAGGTTGCCGGTGCGATGAACACCACGGGCAACGTGCTGCGTGCTGCCTTCCAGGTATTGAAGACTGCTCCCGGCATCAGCACGGTGAGCGGCGCTTTCCTGATGCTGCTGCCCGAGGGTTCGCCCTACGGCCACAATGGCGTGATGGTGTTTGCCGACTGCGCCGTCGTTCCCGATCCTGATGCCCAGCAACTGGCTCAGATTGCCGTGAGCGCAGACCGTACAGCTCGCGCATTGGCCGAAATAGATGATCCCAAGATTGCCATGTTGAGCTTCTCGACCAAAGGTAGTGCCAAGCACGAACGTGTCGACAAGGTTGTTGAAGCCACACGTCTGGCCAAGGAGATGAACCCCAACCTGAAGATCGACGGTGAATTGCAGGCCGATGCTGCCATCGTTCCCAGCGTGGGTGCCAGCAAGGCTCCCGGCAGTGACATCGCTGGTCATGCCAACGTGCTCGTATTCCCCGATCTCGGCGTAGGAAACATCGCCTATAAGCTCGTGCAGCGCATCGCCGGTGCCAAGGCCGTGGGTCCCGTCCTGCAAGGTCTTGCCGCTCCCGTCAATGACTTGTCGCGCGGCTGCAACGAGGATGACATCTATCGCACTGTCATCCTGACCTGCAACCAGGCAATCAACAGATAAATAGCTTTTCAGCATTCAGGCTTTAACTATTAGCTGAATGCTTAGACATAAAGCAAAACAAAAACCCACAACAAGAAACTAAAACCTATATAATAATGAATATCTTAGTATTGAATTGCGGCAGCAGCTCTGCCAAATACAAACTTATCGAGATCAAGGAGAACAAGACCCTCGCTGAGGGCGGCGTAGAGAAAATCGGTCTTCCCGATGGATTCATCAAGCTGAAATTTGATGACGGCAGCAAGAAGAACATCGACCTGGGACTTACCGACCACAAGGGTGCCATCAAGGCCATCCTCGATGCCCTCGTTCATCCCGAATATGGCTGCATCAAGGACCTGAAGGAAATTGACGCTGTGGGCCACCGCGTAGTGCACGGCGGCGAGAAGTTCAGCCGCAGTGTCCTCATCACCGACGAGGTGAAGGACATGATCCGCGAGTGCTATGGCATTGCTCCGCTGCACAATCCCGTGAACATGGCAGGTATCGAGGCTATTGAGGCCGTGCTGCCCGGTGTTCCTCAAGTGGGCGTGTTTGACACCGCTTTCCATCAGACGATGCCCCAGGCAGCCTACATGTATCCGCTGCCCATGGAGTATTACACCCAGGACCACGTGCGCCGTTACGGTTTCCACGGCACGAGCCACCGCTTCGTTGCACAGCGCGTGTGTGAGATGCTGGGCACCACTCCTGAGGGTAAACGCATCATCTGCTGCCACATCGGCAACGGTGCCAGCATCAGCGCTATCAAGGACGGCAAGAGCATCGACACGACGATGGGCCTCACTCCCACCGAGGGTCTGATGATGGGAACCCGTTCGGGTGATGTTGATCCGGGCGCCTTGCTCTTCCTCATGGAGAAATATAACCTCACCCCCGCCGAAATGCTCAACATCATCAACAAGAAGAGCGGCGTGCTGGGCATCACCGGCCTGAGCAGTGACATGCGCGATGTTGTTGACGCTGCCGAGGAGCAGAACAACAAGCGTGCTCAGTTGGCACTCGACATGTATGAACTGCGCATCTTGAAGTATATCGGTGCTTATGCTGCCGAGCTGAATGGCGTGGACATCATTGCCTTCACGGGTGGTGTCGGCGAGAATCAGTTCCAGACGCGCAAGCGTGTGTGCCGCCAGCTCTCCTACCTGGGTGTGAACATCAACGAGGAAATCAACGACACGCTGTGGCGCGGTAAGGAAGGCGAAATCAGCACTCCTGACAGCAAGGTCAAGGTCGTTGTCGTCCTCACCGACGAGGAGTACATGATTGCTCACGACACCGAGGCCATCGTAGAGGGCCGCGAGCCGTAAACACGCAGCATAGCTTACGCTGAGCGATAGTATATTATAAACCCTGTACTTGCACTGATTCGGTCAAGTACAGGGTTTGTTTAGTGGGTTATTATCAACTGAAACGTTCTATTTTCCTAAGCCAACGGCACGCGAAATTGACTTGATTGCAGCGGTATTATCGCTGTGATGGGAATCCATACCGGTCCCGAGAGGATGATCATGGTCGACAGGACAGTAGCCCGTATATTGAGTGAACTGCGCATTGAGCGACAACAGCAAATAGCCGTTCTCATCAATTTTATAGTACAATTCTTCATGGTCACCATCATCGAACCAGAGATATAAACGGTTGAATTGCTGCTCCCATTTAATGTCGATATATGTTATTATTATGTTGGGATTGGAATAGGTAGAATAACCATATTGACCTGTTTGGTCTTCATAGAAGTCAAAACATACCTTGATTTGATCAGGAATCTCAAATCTCTCACCATTAACATCTATGGCATACTCCGATATCCAGCTACCTACAACGCTATTAGAGTGATGTTCTCCCAAGATGACGCCAATAACGGCATTGACATCGGCGACGGTGACCTCGCCGTCACCATTTACGTCACCATAAATGTAGTTCTGGGCTAACACGCTACAGGGCATGGTAAACATCATCGCGATAAAGAAAATCAGAATCTTTTTCATCATATACATACCGGTAAATTATCCCTTGTGGGAATTAAAAGTTAATAAAAGAAGGCAAAAATAAACTCATATCGTTGACTTTAAGCAATCTAGAATGGGTATTAGAGATTTCTAAATCACTAAATGCACAACCAATATGCAAATTACGTCAATATTCTTGATGTATGCAAGATAATTTCAAGAATTATGTCAATGACGATTGCAGAAAAAAACTATACTCTATTAACTGCTAACTGAAAACTATTTACTACCTTTGCACGTTAAAACAAGCAATAAGACTATGTTAAAGGACAAAATAGAAGCGCTGAAGGCGCAAATTGCAGATCTTAAGGCAGAGAACGAAGAGGCCCTTGAGGCATTGCGTATCAAATATCTGAGCAAAAAAGGAGAGATAACTGCTTTGTTCAATGAGTTTCGTGACGTTGCTCCCGAAGAGAAGCGCGAGCTTGGTCAGAGACTCAACGAGCTGAAGAACCTTGCCACTGAGAAAATCAACGCCCTGCGCGAGGCCACTAAACAGCAAGCCAAGGAGCAGAACAAAATCGATATCACTCGTCCCGCATTCCCGGCTGAGTTGGGAACCCGTCACCCCATCTCGGTGGTGCGCAAGCAGATCATCGACATCTTCTCACGTCTGGGCTTCACGATTGCCGACGGCCCCGAGGTGGAGGACGACTGGCATGTGTTCAGTGCTCTGAACTTTGCTGCCGATCATCCTGCCCGCGACATGCAAGACACTTTCTTCATCGAGAAGAACGAGCAGGACGTGACGCGCAACATCGTGCTGCGCAGCCACACCAGTTCGGTGCAGGTGCGCACGATGGAACGCCAGCAGCCGCCCATCCGCATCATCTGCCCGGGACGCGTTTACCGTAACGAGGCCATTACTGCTCGTGCCCACTGCTTCTTCCACCAGATTGAGGGCCTATACATTGACAAGAACGTGTCATTTGCCGACCTGAAGCAGGTACTGCTGCACTTTGCACAGGAGTTGTTCGGCACCGAGACCGAAATCCGCCTGCGCCCCAGTTACTTCCCCTTCACCGAGCCTAGTGCTGAGATGGATGTTACTTGTATGCTGTGCGGTGGCAAGGGCTGCGGTTTCTGCAAGCACACGGGTTGGGTCGAGATTTTGGGTTGCGGTATGGTTGATCCTGCCGTGCTCGAGGCTAGCGGCATCGACAGCACCGTTTACAGCGGCTACGCTTTCGGCTTGGGTGTGGAGCGCATCACCAACCTGAAGTATATGGTGAAGGACCTGCGCATGTTCAGCGAGAACGACGTGCGTTTCCTTGACGAGTTCAAGAGCGCCCATTGATTTTTTGCCCTTTGGGCAAAATAGATTTGTGATTAGAGATTAATAATATAGAGACGCAAGATTTTGCGTCTCTACTTATAAATGAGCTATGACAATTAAGGAGAGATTTGAGGGTATATTGGACTATTTCCAGCGGGAACAGCCTAATCCGGTGACCGAGCTGCAGCATGGCGGCCCGTTTGAGCTATTGGTGGCTGTGATGCTCAGCGCCCAATGCACCGACAAACGCGTGAATATGGTCACCCCGCCCTTGTTTGCCGCCTACCCTACTCCCCAGGCCATGGCGACTGCCAGTGTTGAGGACATATTGGAATATGTGAAAAGCGTATCCTATCCCAACAGCAAGGCGGCACACCTGCAGGCGATGGCAAGAATGCTGGTTGACGAGTTTGGCGGTCAAGTACCCGACAACATGAAAGATTTGACCTCTCTGCCAGGAGTGGGCCGCAAGACGGCCAATGTGGTGATGGGAGCCGCCTTTGGTAAAGCAACGATTCCTGTCGATACCCATGTTTACCGTGTTTCTCACCGCTTGGGCTTGTCACAGGGTAAGACACCTAACGACGTGGAGCGTGACTTGGCGCGGCACATCCCCGAAGAACTGCGCTTCAAGGCCCATCACTGGATCTTGCTGCATGGACGCTATGTCTGCAAGGCATTGAAGCCCGATTGCCTGAACTGCGGAATCCAGCAATACTGCAAGCAGTACAACAAGCAAACTGTTCCTTATTGCCCTTAAAGTATTCTAAAACACGCAATAAATAATTTTTTCCCTATATGGATTAAACTTGACGGTTTGTTTCTCGTCAAAAGACTGTTTAACGTTTTATTATTACTATTTAATTAAATTAAAGATTATGAAGAAAGTGTTGACATTGATTGCTGCTGCAATCCTGTGCATGAGTGCTAGCGCACAAGTTCAGTTTGGAGGAAAGGTCGGTTTTGACTTGACCCACTTCTGGGGTAAGGATGCTGCTCATGGTATTAAGCCCTCTTATCAGTTCGGTCTGATTATGGAATACAAGGCAACTCCCAATTTTGCCATCGCACCTGAGGTTGTTTTCGCTGCTCAAGGTAGTAGGTTCAAGGCATTGGAAATTGATTTCTTTGATATGGACGTTTCCACCGGAACTGTAACCTGCAACACCAATTACATCAATGTGCCCATTATGTTCAAGTACTACGTAGCTCCCTCGTTCAGCATCGACCTGGGTCCTCAAGTAGGTTTCAATGTGTACAGCAAGTATTCTGTTAAGGGCGTAGACAAAGCTGTTGATATTAAGGACGGAACTAAGCCTGTTGACGTTGGCGTCGGCATTGGCGGTACCTACAATCTCACTGATAACGCCTTCGTTCAGGCTCGTTACACCATGGGTTTGACCAAGGTTTATAAGGCAGATTACAACAAGGAGAAGAACGGTAACATCCAGATCGCCTTTGGTATGAAGTTCTGATTGCCTTAGCTGAATGACATAGATTAGAAAGTTATCTAAATAACGGTGGCTGTCCTGAATCTAACGGGACAGCCACTCATTTTTGTCTATTAACAGTTTTCTTGTCTTCATGTTCGGCCCGCTGATCAATGGATCATGTACCGAAGCAGTCAAATGTATTTTCACGAATTGTTGGAGAATTACATCGTTAAATTCTAAATTTTTATATAAAAATATAAAAAGTTCTTAAAAGATTTGTAAGATTCCAAAAAACGATTGTACATTTGTACGTGTGTTTTTCATGGTATTAGATTTAAGGTTTGTGGAGGCTGTCGTGAGACATCTTCCACTTTTTTATTTTTTGCGGTTGTGCGGAGCAAATTTGCAACGGTAGCTGCATGATACTTTCCCCTTCACCATATTGTTCAGCTTGCTGCGGATAAGCTGTTTGCGGATGGGTGAGATGCGGTCGATGAACAGCGTCTTGTTCAAGTGGTCACACTCATGCTGAACCACGCGTGCGAGATATCCCTCGATATCCTGATCGTGATGCTCAAACTGCTCGTCTTGCCAGTGCAGGTGGATTTTCTCCTGACGATGCACGTTCTCGTGAATACCGGGTACACTCAGGCATCCCTCCTCGCGAGAAATGAGCGGCGCCGTCTCGTCAACAGTGATTTCGGGGTTGATGAGCACCATGCGCACATCCTTGAGTTCGGGGAAGTCCTCGGCCAGTACATCGACGTCGATATAGACGATGCGTGCATTCACACCCACTTGCGGCGCGGCAATGCCTATGCCCTGGGTGTGGTACATGGTTTCCTTCATGTTCTCGATGAGTTCCTGCAGATTAGGATAATCGGGAGTAACTGTGGCGTTCTCGGCCCGCAGTACTGGATGACCATAAATATATATTGGTAAAACCATAGCAATAGTTGTGGTATTAAGAATTGGGTTGATTCATTCTGCTTTGAAGATAATCGTTGAGGATGATGGTGGCGGCAATAGCATCTACCCGTGACTTGTCACGTCGATCACTTTTTTTCATGCCTCCGTCAATCATGGCCTGATGAGCAATGGCACTGGTAAAACGTTCGTCATACATCACAATGGGCATGTCAGGCAACTCACCTTTCAGGCGGTTGACAAACGGTGTGATGTATTTCATACTCTCACTAGGCTGCCCATTGAGCTGAGATGGCTGGCCAATCACAATACGGTCCACCTGCTCACGCGCTATGTAATCCTTGATGAACTGCATGAGCGTGTGGGTAGGAACTGTCGCCAGGTTCCCTGCTATAATCTGCAGCGGATCGGTAACAGCCACGCCTGAGCGTTTGCGTCCGTAGTCAATGGCTAGAATGCGTCCCATCGTCCTCAACAATCACACATTTATTAATTTAACGGCATCAGCTTTGCTGCATGGTGAGCAGGAACTCCTCGTTGTCGCGGGTGCGTTCCATGCGTTCCTTGACAAATTCCATGGCTTCGACCGAAGTGCGGTCGCTCAGGAAACGGCGGATAATCCACATCTTGTTGAGGGTATCCTGAGGCAGGAGCAGGTCGTCGCGACGCGTGCTGGATGCCATCACGTCAACAGCGGGGAAGATGCGTTTGTTGGACAACTTGCGGTCAAGCTGCAACTCCATGTTACCGGTGCCCTTGAACTCCTCAAAGATCACCTCGTCCATCTTGGAGCCAGTCTCGGTAAGAGCTGTTGCAATGATCGTAAGGCTACCTCCGCCCTCGATATTACGGGCGGCACCGAAGAAGCGTTTCGGCCTCTGCAGCGCATTGGCATCCACACCACCTGTGAGGATTTTGCCCGATGCGGGAGCAATAGTGTTGTAGGCGCGTGCCAGACGGGTAATCGAGTCGAGCAGGATAACCACATCGTGACCACATTCCACCAGTCGCTTGGCTTTGCTCAGCACCAGGTCGGCAATCTTGACATGGCGGTCGGCCGGTTCATCAAAGGTCGAAGCAATTACCTCAGCATTGACGCTGCGGGCCATGTCGGTCACCTCCTCAGGACGCTCGTCGATGAGCAGGATGATCATATAGGTCTCGGGATGGTTTTCCGAGATGGCGTTGGCGATTTCCTTCAACAGCATGGTTTTACCGGTCTTGGGCTGTGCGACAATAAGTCCGCGCTGGCCTTTACCGATGGGCGAGAACATATCTACCACGCGCTGTGACACGGTGGGATGGGTGCGGCTCACCAGGTTGAATTTCTCATCAGGGAAGAGGGGCACCAGATGCTCAAAGGGCACACGGTCGCGCACATAAGCGGGAGTGCGGCCATTGATGAGGCGAATCTCGCTCAGTGGGAAGTATTTCTCACCCTCCATGGGCGGGCGAATGGTTCCCTCAATCACGTCACCGGTCTTGAGGCCGTAAGCCTTGATCTGGGACTGCTGAACATAGATATCATCGGGTGAAGTCAGATAATTGTAGTCGCTCGAGCGCAGGAAACCGTAACCCTCAGGGGCGATATCAAGCACGCCTTGTCCCTCAAGGATACCATCAAAATTATAAGGCTGGTCCAGATAGGGATTGCTCTCGGCAATCTGCTGCTGTTGCTGCTGTTTGATTTTGCGCTTGTTCTTCTTGCTCTCCTTTACTACCTTGGGCTCTTGGATAACAATCGGTGCAGCTGCGGCCTCTTGTTCTTTGCGTTTGCGCTCTTCCTCGGCACGACGCATGGCTTCCTCACGCTCCTCTTGGGTGCGGGGTTTGAAAGTGAAACCGCTGCCAGTATTGAAGAATGAATTCAGCGACACGTCTTCGCGTTCACGAGGACTTTGTTCGTTGACAGGCTGTTCGGCGGCCTGTTCTTGGGGCTGCTCGAAATTGTCAGCCATAGGCTCAGGCTCATCGGCCGGCACGTTTTCCTGAATAGGCTCGGGTGCGGCTGCCGTTTCCTCGCTGATGTTATCAAAAGGCAATACGGGTTGCTCGATGACCTGTTTCGTTTTGCGACCACGACGGCGAGCCGGTTGCTCACTGGGAACTGGCTCTGCTTCAGGCGCTTCGGTTGTTGCCTCCTCAGTAGGTTGGCCTAAAGAAGCGTCTTCCTTGAGAGCAGCATCGCGTGCGGCCTTTTCGGCTGCCGACGGACGACCGCGTTTGCGCTTCGGGGCTTCTACGACAGGTGCTTCCTCGGCTACGACCTCAGGTTTCGGTTCTTCCTTGGGTGCGGGTTCAACACTTTCTGGTGCCTTTAATTGGCTATCATCATTCTTTTTATTATGTTTCTTCTTGTTGGGAACGGCATCATCCTTTGTCACATTATTTCCATCGGCCTTGGCGGCTGGTTGACGGATACGTTCGCGACGACGTTTGGTGGGTTCGGGAGCGATGGCGGCTTCGGTCTCAGCCTGATGATCCAGTATGTTAAATACTAGTTCATCATGGGTAGCTGAATCAATGTGCTTGAGACCCATTGATTTGGCGATCTCACGAAGTTCCGTGTCGCTCATCTGATTAAGTTGTTCAATGTTATACATATATTTAAAATAATATCGGGATTGACTAGCGGGGAATACAATAAGCTGATACTACGCCAGTCGTGGATGTGCATTCTCAAGCACAATCACCCGTAGTTAATGATTTATCAATAGTTTAAATATTAATTTTCGAATCTGCCCTAACTTCTATATTCCTGTATGCCAACTATAATAGCACTACACGTTTTGAAAAATGTGTTCGGGAAAAGGCGGGAAACGAAATCGATGATTTTTGAGGCAAAAGGCCTACTTAAGAGCCGTTTTGCGATGCAAAATTAGTGATTTTTGGGAACATGAGCAAAAAAAGCGCGAAAAAAGCCTTAATTTTGCAACCCAAAGAGAAAAAACATGGATATTGACCGTCAAAAAATAGCCGAACATGTGAATCTGCCAGTGATGAAACTGGTGGGATCGGTAGCCGATGAACTCAACCGCGAGTGCTACGTTGTTGGGGGGTACGTCAGGGACATCTTCCTGGAACGGCCCAGCAATGACATGGACTTTGTGACGGTGGGCAGCGGTATCGCTGTTGCCAAGGCCGTGGCTCATCGCTTGGGCAAACGGGCCCATCTCGCTGTGTTTCGCACCTATGGCACGGCTCAGGTAAAGACTCGGCAATGGGAACTGGAATTTGTGGGTGCCCGCCGTGAGTCTTATCACCGCGAGAGCCGCAACCCCATCGTCGAAGACGGAACGCTCGATGATGACCAGCGCCGACGTGATTTCACCATCAACGCGATGGCCATCTGCTTGAACAAGGAGCGCTATGGCGAACTCTTGGACCCCTTTGACGGCATCGGGGACATGGAGCGGCGCATTATCCGCACCCCGTTGGATCCCGATATTACCTTCAGCGACGACCCGTTGAGGATGATGCGTGCTGTGCGGTTTGCTACACAGCTTGACTTTGATATCTATCCCGAGACATTTGATGCCATCAAGCATAATGCCGAGCGCATCAAAATCATTACCCGTGAACGCATCGCCGACGAATTGATGAAAATCATGCGCAGTGCCCAGCCCTCACGTGGCTGGAAATTGCTCGATCAGTGCGGCCTGCTGCAACTCATCTTCCCTGAATTGGCGATACTCAAGGGTGTCGAGACGGTCAACGGCCGTGGACATAAAGACAATTTCATGCACACCTTGCAGGTGCTTGACAACGTGGCTCAGTCCAGTGACAACGTGTGGCTGCGCTGGGCCGCACTGCTGCACGATGTGGGCAAGGCGCGCACCAAGCGTTGGGACCCGCAACTGGGTTGGACATTCCACAACCACAACTTCGTGGGTGAAAAAATGGTGCCCAAGATCTTTGCCAAGATGCGCTTGCCGCTGAACGAGCACATGAAGTATGTGAAGAAACTCGTCGGGCTGCATATGCGTCCCATTGCCCTAGTCGAGGATGAGGTCACTGACAGTGCTGTGCGCCGACTGTTGTTTGATGCGGGCGACGATATTGATGACCTGATGACGTTGTGCAAGGCCGACATTACCAGCAAAAACCAGAGCAAGGTGCAGCGCTTCCGTGAGAATTTCGACCTGGTAAAGCAAAAACTAGTGGACATTGAGGAGAAAGATCGCGTGCGCAACTTCCAGCCGCCTGTCGATGGTGAGGAAATCATGACGACTTTCAACCTGGCCCCGTCACGACCTGTGGGCTACATCAAGGACGCCATCAAGGACGCCATCCTCGACGGCAAGATTACCAACGATTATGCTTCGGCCTATCGCCTCATGCTCGACAAAGCCAGCGAACTGGGCATCACTCATGCTCATGAGGGCCAACTTTGCCACACCACAATGCAGACACCCGTGGGCACGCTTCATATTGCCGCTTCTACCAGTGGCATTGCGCTCATTGGCTGGAGCTATGATGAAGTCGATAAGATTGCCAGGAAACTGAAATTACAGCCAATAGAAGCCAATACTCCCCTACTCGCCCAATGCATCAAGCAACTCAGCGAATACTTTGACGGCACACGTCATGAGTTTTCACTGCCCCTCCACCCCGCGGGTACTGAGTTCCAGATGAGCGTGTGGGAAGAATTGCAGCAGATACCTTACGGAGAGACCATATCCTATGGCGAATTGGCAAAACGTATAGGCAATCCCAATGGATCACGTGCCGTAGCTCAAGCAAACCATAACAATTCCATTGCCATAGTCATCCCCTGCCATCGTGTCATCAATGCCGACGGCAGTTTAGGCGGATATGCTCCAGGACCCGACAAGAAACAGGCCTTGCTCAGCCTTGAGCGAGAGCACAAAGCCTGAAGCCTCTAGTCAGCAAACGGAGATACTAACCATTTATCCCAGGGTTCATAAACTTCCTTGGGATTATCGGTGCTGATATAGTCTTCGTCATTATAATAGCCGCGGACGGTGTAGCGGTTCTTGACACGATAGGAGTCATAGTATGACGGGTCGGCTACCTGTAGGAAAACTTGCTCGCTCTGCAGGTCAGTACCCTGCCACAACATTAACGTGTAAGTCGTTTCAAATGCCGAGCTTGAGGTCATGCGATAAACCGCTGAGCGTTCCGGTTCATAATAGAATTCACCATTGAAAACCGTGAAACCGTCGTTCGTTGCACGAACGAAGAGGTTCACATCACTGTCCCACACAATCAATGTGCTGTACTCGCGGTTGCAGCCGGGGCCTATCAGGATATCGACATTGCCGTCAAAGTTGGCGTCGAGGAAATGTACAATGTGGCGGGTAATGGCATCTTCCTCATTAATAGGAAGACTCTGCATCAGCATACCGTCGGCATAAATTTCCACCCTGTTAATGGCATATTCGCCATCTAGCAGTTTCACTTCAAGCACGTCGTGGGTTGTCGGGCAATTCTCTATCGTGACTAGTCCATACTCATTCAGGGGAACCGTGGGCACAGCCAGCGGATGATCATTGGCGGCTCTACATTGAGGCGACAATAACAAGAGTGCTGCCATCATCAGGAAAGCCATCACTCGTCTAGAGAATATGCTATAACTGATCATCATGAGATAAGGTGTTGATTTGCGATAGTGAATAGATGAAATGCGAAACAAGATACATTGAACTGGGACTATTTAAGGCTCTTCAAGCAACGATTGCCATTCGCCAGGTTCCCGTCAACAGGTAATTGCCGCCTGTGGAATCACTTGGCGGATTTGTTCTTGGGATCGACACGGAAGGTGACGCAGCGATTGTAGGCATAGTTCGCCAGCGTGTAAACCACCATGGCGAGAACCATGACAATGTTTTGACCAGCCTTCTCCATCGGGAAGAACGGGATGATGTCGTCGGGCAGGTTTTTCCAACCAAGTCCTTCGAGCAAAATCCAGCTTACGCACAGCTGCAACGCCAGGCAGATCAAGAAACCGCATACAAACAGCAGCAACTCGCGCTTGAAGTTGTTCTTGGTCTTGAACACCCAGTTGCGGTTCCACAGGAAACTGTTAATGACGCCGAAGATGTAACCCACTACGTTGGAGATACCGTAGGCCAAGCCCATCTTGGTGTTGAGAACATAGAAAACGACGAGCGTGATGAGTGTGTTCAACACACCGATCACACAATACTTGAGCAATTGTATGCCCGTTTGTCTGGCTTCGTCCTTATCTATCTTCATGATAACAGTATTATAGCGGCAAAATTATGTAATTTTAACGAATTGACAAAATAAATTTCAATCAATGTTAACAGGAATGACAATTTCCAATAACTATCTCCTCACTGCAGTGATTCCCATATCGACTAGGCCCTGCAAAGTATCGCACCCTTCCATCGCCTGCCACACAACGACCGAATGGGCGGCAGCAGGAGCGATGTCACGGGATAGTGTCACTTGCTTTTGATACAATGTTCCGAAGCCTCCACCTGTCCAGTTGCCGTATTCATCGGCCATCGTCACGTCGACCGCTTGCCGATGAATGGTCGAGTCGGCAGCGATGATGTCCACCACCAGTGAAAGGTTTCGGTAAGGATAGGTGTTGTCGTGACGCACAGCAAGCAGGAGCTCATAGCGACCTGTAGAGTCGTCGTACTCGGGCATGAAACACAATGGCAGTGTACGCTGCCAGCCTTGTGACGGCATGTGTTTGAAATCGGCATGTGCCATGACCGGCTTATGTTGGCACGCTGTGGCAATGAACACAACGGCGGCAATGTAGATAATCATTGCCACCGTTATGCTATGTCCGTTCAGTCTGCGACTGTCACGAATCCTTTTGGCCACTATTTTGTGCATGTTGCCCATTGTCGTTCTTGGGAGCACCGGCATCCTTAGGTTGGCGAGGTCTGAAGGACTTGCCGGGACGCGGCTGGTGTTCCTTGTGCGACGGCCTATCGCCACGGGGTTGACGTTCTGCATTAGGGGCGCCGCCATCCTGTGGTTGAGGTTGACGTTTAGACTTACCTGGGCGCTGCTTGCGCTCGGGTTTACCATTGCCGCTCTCCTGAGAGCCCGTTGGTTGCTGACTACCCTTGTCAGACTTGCCATTAGCAGCGTCATTAGGCTTGCCAGCTCCATTTCCTGCTGATTTCTCGCCCGATTTCTTTTTCTTTTTCTTCTTCTTTTTGTCAAAGCGATTGATGGCATCCTGATTCAGCAGGTCGCCGAAGGGAGAGCCGCCCCTCTTGTTACCGTCATCGGGCAAGAGACTGTCAGGCTTGACTCCGTTCTTGTTGAGGGCAATGATTTCAAAGGCTTGAGCCGCAGTCAGCGTCACCGTATCGACTGGCGCATTGCGCTCAGTGGAATAGATGATCTCGCGCTTGAGGGCGTCGGCCTTAAAGTAGTAATAAGTATTGTCCTTCGTTTCCAGATGCACGTCCTTGGGCGGCAACTGACGGATAGCTTCAACGTAGGTGTTCACCTCAAAATTGATGCAGCACTTGAGCTTGGCACACTGGCCTGCCAGATTCTGCGGGTTGAGCGAAATGTCCTGGAAGCGGGCAGCACTCGTGGCTACCGACACAAAACTGGACATCCAAGTGGCACAGCACAAAGGCCTGCCGCAGGGGCCGATTCCACCGATGCGTCCAGCCTCTTGGCGGGCACCGATCTGCTTCATCTCGACGCGAATCCTGAACACGTCGGCCAGCACCTTGATCAGTTGGCGAAAGTCTACTCGATCGTCAGCAATATAATAGAATATGGCCTTATTGCCGTCGCCTTGATACTCAACGTCGCCGATTTTCATCTTCAGGCCCAGGTCCACAGCAATCTTGCGGGAACGGATCATCGTGTCCTCTTCGCGGGCCTTGGCCTGCTCATAGCGTTCCATGTCGGCTGGCTTGGCCTTACGGAACACGCGTAGCAACTCGTTACCCTTGCGCAGGTTCACTCGTTTCATCTGGTTGCGCACCAGACGTCCGGTGAGCCCCACACGGCCGATGTCATGACCGGGATTGGCCTCTACAGCAACCCAGTCGCCCTGCTTGAGCGGAATGTGGGTAGTGTTGCGGTAAAAGCCGCGGCGGGTGTTCTTGAACAACACTTCGACGACTTCGTCCTCGTTGTCAGGAACATCCTTGAGCCAATTGGTGCTGGTGAGATTGCAGCGGCCGCGGTCGTTGTCGCAGGGACAACCGCAGTTGCCACCGTTATCGCACTTCACGCAGGTCTCGGCGGTATCGGCTACAGGGTTGACTTGAATCTTTTTCTCGTCCATGATGCGGAGCGCTCGTTACTTGGCATAGCTGACGGCACGCGTCTCGCGGATAACGGTGATGCGCACCTGTCCGGGATAGGTCATCTCGTCCTGAATCTTCTGGGCAATCTCGTTGGAGAGCTTCTCGGTCTCGGCATCGGTAATCTTGTCGGCACCGACAATCACGCGCAGCTCACGGCCAGCCTGGATTGCATAGGTCTTGACAACACCGGGATAGGACAATGCCAGGCGTTCCAGATCGTTGAGGCGCTTGATATAAGCCTCGACAATCTCGCGGCGGGCACCGGGACGGGCACCGCTGATGGCATCACACACTTGAACGATGGGAGCATACAGGCTGGTAGCCTCCTCTTCATCGTGGTGGGCACCGATAGCGTTGCAGATGTCGGCCTTCTCCTTGTATTTCTCGGCCAACTTCATACCCAACTGGGCATGCGGCAGTTCGGGCTCATCATCGGGCACCTTGCCGATGTCATGAAGCAGTCCGGCACGACGGGCTTTCTTGGGATTGAGTCCCAATTCGCTGGCCATGATGGCACACAGATTGGCCGTCTCGCGGGAGTGCTGCAACAGGTTCTGACCATAGCTGGAGCGATATTTCATCTTACCGATGAGGCGGATGAGTTCGGGGTGCAAGCCATGGATACCCATATCGATGGCTGTGCGCTTACCGGTTTCAATCACCTCTTCCTCGACCTGGCGGCGCACCTTGGCGACTACTTCCTCGATGCGGGCAGGATGGATACGGCCATCACTCACCAGCTGATGCAGGGCCAGGCGTGCAATCTCGCGGCGCACAGGGTCAAAGCCCGACAGTACAATGGCTTCGGGCGTATCGTCAACAACGATTTCTACGCCGGTGGCTGCTTCCAGGGCACGGATATTGCGGCCCTCACGACCGATGATGCGGCCCTTGATCTCGTCATTGTCGATATGGAAAACGGTGACAGCGTTCTCAATGGCTGTCTCGGTAGCCACACGCTGGATCGTCTCGATGATGATGCGCTTGGCCTCCTTGTTGGCCGTCATCTTGGCATCGTCCATGATGTCATTGATATAGCTAGCGGCATTGGTCTTGGCCTCGTCCTTGAGCGACTCGATGAGTTTCTCCTTAGCCTCCTCGGCCGACAGGCCACTCACGTGCTCCAGCGTGTCGCGGACGCTCTTTTCCATCTTGTCAACCTCTTTCTTGCGCTCGTCGAGTACGGCCATCTGGTTTTCCACATTCACCTTCAGCGTCTCGACCTCGTTGCTGCGGCGCTTAAGTTCGCCTTGCTGCTGATTGAGGGTGATTTCACGTTGTTTGAGCTTGGCCTCGCTGGTTTGCACCTTGGTCAGTCGAGCGTTAGCCTCTTTCTCGGCCTCGCTCTTGATGGTCATTCCAGCCTCCTTGCCTTTCAATACCTCGTTGTTCTTGAGCACTTCGGCTTCAAGACGGGCTTTCTCAATAATCTCGTTGGCTTGCGACTTGGCGTTCTTGCGTGACATGTACAACGCTGCGCCACAGCCAATTGCCATCGCCAGGATGGCTACAAATACAGTTACTATAATGTTCATTACAATTGATAAAATATTAAACAAAAAGCGCCACTTCCGGGGCTAGTGTAGTATAACTTGCTGAAATGCAGCAGGCTTTCACACTATGCCTTAAAGTGGTGCAGGAACCTAATTTCTAAACAATATCGTTAACTCGACGTCTTGAGTGACTCGCCCTGTGCTCAGTCATGCACGGCCCAACATGCAACCGGCATCACAAGCGTGAGGTACGACACTCGACGAGAGTATCAGTTTCTTTCAAGCCTCGTCACCCAACAGGGCGTCGAGTCGTTGTTCTAAATCAGTCAGGAAATCATTGACCTGTCGGTTTTCACCGTATGCCTCGAGGTAGAGGCGCGCAAACTGGAATGCTACCCTGGCAAGCACATCGTGGGTTGAACCGCTGAAGCGGTCCATCCATTTGGTCCACAATGTGTTGACAAGTTCTTCGGCCTTGCGATAACGCTCCTCCTCGACAGGGTTGATGCTCAAGGCGATAGGGTTATCAGTATCGGCTAAATGAATCCAAATTTTAATTTTATTATTGTCGGCCATAACGGTAGAGAGTCGTGTCAAGCGTTCAATTGTTTTATGCAGCGGTCAATGTCCCGCACCATCTTGGCAACCTGTTTCTTGTAACGGGCAACCACCTCGGGGTTGCTGGGAACCGAATGCGCTACGCGCAGGAACTCGTTATCGATGCGCAACTGGGCATTTTCTTTCTCCAGCCTTGCAATCTCCAACTCCTGGCGCTCTATCGTGCGCGTCATCTCCTTTTTCTCATTCTGGAGTGTGCGTAACCTGTTGCCCAAGGTCTCCACCTTGCGCAACAGCGATTGCAGCTTATCTTTTAACTCCATCGAAGGCATAGTTACCAATTTTCTGCAAAATTACTATTTTTTTTTCATTTCTTGTATTTTGTCCCGAAAATATTTCCCTAAATGATGACAATTTGCTCATTCTGCACTCTTCTAAGGACATTTTCAAGCCATTTTCATTGCTTTTTTCAAGAGAAATCCAAGAAACCATAAATTTTTTCTCCAAAAAATTTGTCAGTTCAAAAAATGGTATTACCTTTGCAACCGCATTTCGGGGCATTAGCTCATCTGGTAGAGCGCAACACTGGCAGTGTTGAGGTAAGCGGTTCGAGTCCGCTATGCTCCACAAGCGATTAAAGAAGCGACTGATTTTCAGCCGCTTTTTTCTTTTATGTTCATTCTCGTTCTAATATTCTTGGTTACTATTTTAGACTACTATTTGGTTTCCCGTGAGATAGTTGGAGGCTGGTGTTGAAAACGAATTTTCGTTTGATAGATTGCTTCATTAGTGTCCCGTTAAAATCGGGACGAGTTAAATATTAATCAAAAAGCCCCGGAATGAGGGGACCAAATCGTTCCTTGACATGATTGAATTCAGTCT
>CADBBK010000003.1 GCA_902792895.1 uncultured Bacteroidales bacterium
CCCACGGGCAGCGGCGCCTATGGCAGCGACATCCTGCGTGCCGTCAAGTTCTTCGGCTATAACAGCGAGACGGCTGAGATCTATTACAAATACTCCTATAACAACAACACGTGGGCTGCCATGATTCAGGAGGAACTGGTCAACAACCGACCCATCGTGTATTGCGGCTATGACAGTTATGCCGGAGGCCATGCCTTCAACGTTGATGGCTATGACGCTTCAGACGACACTTACCACATCAACTGGGGCTGGAGCGGTGATTACAACTGCTACTGTGCGCTCAATGCCTTTACCGATGGTGAATATAACTTCACTGAAGACCAGCAGATGGTCATCGGTATCCAGCCGCCCTATCTGGGCCCGACGATTACTGCCAGCGCCCTGAACATGGCCATCGAGTCCTATGCCGAGAAGTCGGCTACGCAGGTGCTCTCGGTCTTCGGCTATTATCTGGACCATGATGTGACCGTTACCCTCGACGACCCCAATGGTGTCTTCTCGATTGACGTTAACCATATCGCCTTGAGCGAGGTCGAGAGCGGAAAGGACATCACCATTACCTATGCTCCTCAGGAGGTGGGCACCCACAATGCCACCATCACGCTGAGCAGCGAGAATGCCGAGGACGTTGTCGTCAACATCGTGGGCACCTCGGTGTTTGAGACCCACGATCCCGTGATGCTCGAGGCCAATGAGGACTTCATCCACCTCACCGGGTTCCGAGCCGACTGGACCGATGAGACTCCTGCCAAGAATGTAGAGAGCTACACTCTCGAGGTGGCTACCAAGGCCATCACCGCTCTGCTGGGCGAAACCGACTGGAGTGACCTCACCTATCAGAGCAGCAGTGTGATTTCCCACTGGCAGGACTATTTCCCCGAGGGCTGGGAGTATCAGGGTAGCCAGCTCTTCACCGGCAATGGCTGCCTCCAGCTGGGTTCTGGCGGTGCCATCATCTCTCCCGAATATGATTTGACGGGTTATGACAAGGTCACCGTCAAGATGCGCGCCAAGGGTTATAATTCGTGGTACAACTCGGGTGTAACCATCTCTACTAGCCTGCAATCCGTGCATGTGGACCTTGGCACCCAGTTCACCGATTATGTCTTCGTCCTGGATTGCACTGACATCGAGCGGATTACCATCCGTGGCGACTACTATCCCAACAATTATGGCGAGATCGAGAGCATTCAGATTTATGCCGGCGATGCCAGTGAGCCTCGCTTGACAGCGGCCAGCGAGCAGGGCGATGCCACCTACCGCCTGATTACAGGCATCACCCCCGATAAATTCTACAACGTTGAGAATCTGACTCCTGGCGGCACCTTCTTCTTCAGGGTGATGGCCCACTACACCGATGACACCTGGAGCGCTTGGAGCAAGGCCAAGACCGTTGTGCTCAAGGGTGAAGGCCACGGTTTTGCGTTGGGCGACGTTAATCATGACGGCATGGTCGACATCAGCGATGTGACCGATCTCATTGACTACCTGCTTGACCCGTCGATGGAAATCTGCTTGACATGTGCCGACCTCGATGGTGATGGCGAAGCCTCCATTGCCGATGTGACGGCGCTCATCGACAAGCTGCTGACTGAGGAATAAACACCTGATTGTTCATCTTTTTGCCTTGCTAGAGAAGGGGCGGGTGGCTGCGGCCACCTGCCTTTTTTGGTGCATTGGCATTTTGTCGGTCCACGGCTCTAGTAACTAGCTTTTTTCATGGTTTTTGCTGCGATAGGTCGCATTTTACCGAAATTATTTGTATGATTGTGAATTAGTGTATAATTTTGCATCATCAATCTGAATTGATTCCGGCATAAACCTGACAATAATTGTGTATGTCCTTAATATTAACTATAAATTTTGTATTTATGAAAAAAATGTTATTCCTTGCCGCACTGATGTTGGCGGCTTTCCAGGCCCTGGCAGGCAACATCGACGTGAACACCGCCCAGAGCTCAGCTGTACGTTTCCTGCAGAGTCGCGCCACTAGGGGTGCCATGACGGCTCCCACCGTGAAGTGGACCCACGAGGTGAAGTCCTCGATCGCAACTCAGGCAGCTTACTACATTGTGAACACTGACTGTGGCTATGTCATCGTTGCTGGCGACGACCGTGCCCGTGAGATTCTCGCCTATGGCGAAGGTCAGCTCACTAACCTGAACGACCTGCCCGAGGCTATGCAGATGTTCCTGGACATGTACCAGAAGCAGATGGAATACCTTCAGGCCCATCCCGGACTGGTGGTGCAGAAGGGTATTAACCGTGGCGGCGTGTCGGTAGGCCCGCTGCTGACCACCGCTTGGAACCAGGGCAAGCCTTACAATATGAAGACCCCCAAGAAGGGTTCTGGTCAGGATCCCTATTGCAAGGTGGGCTGTTCGGCAGTAGCCCTGGCTCAGGTGATGAGGTACTGGGAATATCCCAAGGTGTCTCCCGCTCTTCCTGGCTACACCTGCCCGACCTCTGGCTATGTCATCGAAGACCTGCCCGAATACACCTTTGATTGGGCCAACATGCGTGATTCTTACCCCAGCAGTTCGAGTGGTATCGACCAGATTCCCGATGCGCAGATTGACGCCATCAGCTGGTTCATGCGCTATGTGGGCCAGGCCGAGACCATGGATTACGGTTTGGACAAGAGCGGTGCAGAGCGCGAGGAAATCATGCAGGCCCTGCGCACGTTTGGTTATCGTGATGCCCACGTGATTGAGAAGTGGGACTTCGACGATGGTACCGTCAACTACACCGAGGAGGAATGGGGTGAGCTGATCCAGTCCGAGCTGCTCGCTGGCCGTCCTCTGATTTATTGCGCCTTTGATATGTCGAGCGACTCCACCGGTATCGGTGGCCACGCCTTCAATGTCGACGGCTATGACGCCACCACCGACATGTACCACGTGAACTTCGGTATGAGTGCCGAGAAGAACACCTACTACGCACTCAACGGTTTCACCCTTGACAATGGCATGACGGTCTATGACTTCTTCCCCATCCTGTTTGCCGACGTGCAGGATCCCACCCTCACGACCGAGCCCCGCATCTACACATCGACCGATGCCCTCAGCATGGAGTGCTACGCTGGTGAGACCACTACCGCAACGCTCAATGTTACTGGTGCTAACCTGACTGGTGACATTACCCTTGCCTTGAGCGATGCTGATGGCGTGTTCAGCATTGATGCCACCACGATTGCTCTTGCTGATGTTGCCAATGGAGCCGTCACTGTAACCTATGCTCCCCAGGCTGTTGGCACCAACAATGCCACCATCACCCTGAGCAGCGAGGGCGCTCCTGATGTGACCGTTAACTTGACGGGTACCGCCACGGCCGCTCCCCTCGTGGTCTATGACCCCGTGATGCTCCCCGCCGATGAGAGCAAGATCACAGCTACCTCGTTCCGCGCCGACTGGACCGACCAGACCGTTGCTCAAAACGTGACCAGCTACACCCTCGAGGTGAAGGAGAAACCCAGCACCGGTGGCTTGATTGCCGAGGCCGACTGGAGCAACGTGCCCTCGTCGGGCGGTGCTGATAGCTACCTGCCTGAGGGCTGGACCGTTGGCCCGTATGGCATCTATTGCGAGGGTGGCAGCATCTCTATCACCAGCGACAGCTGGATCAGGACCAATACGCTCGAGATTGGTACCGACAAGGTGACCGTGGTGTTCAAGGCCAAGAACTACTACACCTGGACCGCATCGGCCCTGACGGTAAAGACCAGCGTTGACTCGAAGTATTTTGAGCTCACCAATGACTTCGTTGAGTACACCGTAGTTCTGAACTGCAACGAGAATGACCAGATCGAGTTCTTCTCCAACACCTATTATCCCATGCTCCAGTATGTGAAGATCTACTCTGGTGAGGTGACCGCGCCGCAGCTGCGTGCCGAGGAGGGCAATGAGACCTATCGTCTGATTACCGGCATCACCGACAAGTTCTACACCGTGAACAACCTGCTTGCCGAGGGCACCTTCGACTACCGTGTGAAGGCGCTCTACACCGATGGCACCGAGAGCGCTTGGAGCAACAAGGAGACTGTGACGCTCGTTGGCGGCACTGTCATGTTGGGTGACGTGGATGACGACGGCGAGATCGGCATCTCGGATGTTTCGGCCCTCGTTGACTATCTGCTGGACACTAGCAACACGATCAACCTGGCTAACGCCGACGTGGACGAAGACGGTGAGATTGGCATCTCGGACGTTTCCGCTCTGGTGGATATGCTGTTGGGTAACTGATAACATACCACACTGACCGATTGATCCGGGGCCTGGGCGCTGCAAGCGCTTGGGCCCCGTTTTTCTTGTCATGCTTGCTGCCCTGCAATGAGCATAATGAAAGAATTAACCGATTTCGGTTAGAAAAAAGCTATGAAAGTGTTGCAAATGGCATTTTATTTATAACTTTGCAGGCGCTTTTCGTTGCAAAACGACAATTGCGATAATTGTTGTGACGATTTACCATTTTCAATAAACTATCAAAATCAAGCATTTATGAAGAAATTACTGTTGATTGTAGCCCTGTTGTTGGGCGCTTTGCAGCTCTCGGCGGCCGACGTAAGTCCGGTTCAGGCCCGGGCAGCAGCCGAGCGTTTTTTGCAGAGTGACGTAAAGGGAAAGAATTTTGGCGCCATGCCTGCTTCGGGAGTCAAACTGCTCTACACCGAGATGAACTCCACCCAGGCCGACAAAGCCGTGTACTACATCTTTAACTCCGAGTTGGGGTTTGTCATCGTCTCGGGCGATGACCGTGCCCACCAGATTCTTGCCCACGGCGACCGCCCGCTGGACTTGAAGCGTATGCCCGAAAACATGAAGTTCTGGCTCAGCACCTACAAGCGCCAGCTGGAGTACCTGCAGGCCCATCCGGGACTGGCCGTTGAGTTGCCCAAGCTGAAAAGCGGCCAACGTGCTGACAAGGTTGAGCCGATGCTCACTGCCGAGTGGGACCAGGACGCCCCCTATTACAACCACTGCCCCACCTATGGCGGCTCATACTGCCTGACGGGTTGCCCCGCCACCTCGCTGTCGATGGTGTTCTACTACTGGAAGTTCCCCACCGACCCGACACCTCCCGTCGAGGGCTATACCAACGAGAGCTATGGTTTTCAAGTGCCTGCGCTGCCGTCCATCACCTTTGACTGGGACAACATGCTCGACAAGTACACCAGCGGCTACACCACCGCTCAGGCCGATGCCGTGGCATGGCTGATGCGCTACGTGGGCCAGGAGGAGCACATGGACTACACGCCCAGCGGTAGCGGTGCCATGGGCGCTGACATCCTGCGTGCGGTCGAGTTCTTCGGCTACGATGAGGAGATGGCCCGTCTGGAGTTCAAGACGCGCACCGACGACTATGCCAACGACACAGCGGTCTATTACACCGACGAGGAGTGGGCTGCTATGCTCCAACAGGAGATGTACGAGGGCCGTCCCGTGGTTTACTGCGCCTATGACTACTCCTATTGGGGCTGGAGCGGACACGCCTTCAATGTCGACGGTTACAATCCTGCCGACGCTACCTACCATGTGAATTGGGGATGGAGCGGCGACGGTAACGGTGACTTTGTCCTCAATGCTTTCTCTAGTGGTGGCTACAACTTCACCATCGAGCAGCAGATGATTATGGGTATCCAGCCGCCTCCCCAAGGCCCTGGCATCAAGGTAAACCGTACTAAGCTCGACATCGAAGCCCTTGTCGGCAAGACCGCCACAGCTACATTTACCGTCAAGGGACACGAACTCACTAACGACATCACCCTGACACTCAATGATGCCGACGGAGCCTTCTCGCTTGACGCCACTACGGTGGCTGTCGCCGACCAAGAGGAAGGAAAAGTCATCACCGTGACCTACGCTCCTCAGGCCAGCGGCCAGCACACGGCCACCATCACCCTGTCCAGCCCTGATGTTGACGACAAGGTGGTGACAATCAATGGTGTGGCTGCGCTGGAAACCTATCTCCCCAATCTGCTCCCCGCCAACGAGGCCTTTATTGACCTGACGCAGTTCCGTGCCGACTGGACCGACGAGACACCGGTTGAGAATGTCGAGAGCTACACCCTGGAGGTGGCTACGCGACCTGCAGTCGAGCTGCTCGACTCCATCGATGGCAGCATCTATCCCGGCAGCTACGAGAACATGACGCTCACTGAGCCCTGGAGCGGCAACGGCGTCAAGTGCGGCCACGATGCGGTATATTTCAGCAACTACGACCTGGACGGCTTCATCGCCTTTACCGTGCCCGATGGCTATACCGACGACGTGTTCACGATGCAGATTACGACCGTCAGCGACTATTACGGCAGCGGCAATCTCACGGTTGGTTCCGACCAGACGGCGCCCGTTGGCCACCAGTTCACCAGCGGTCAGACCTATACTTGGCTGGTAACCGCCAGCGCCGGTGAGAAAATCACTATCACCTCGACCGATAACTACTTCTCGCCTGACATGAGCATGATTAGGGTCTATGCTGGTGATGTCAACGAGCTGAATACGCTCAGGGGCGAAGAGGGTGATGCCAATTATCGCCTGATCACGGATATTACAGGATTGTCCTATACCGTGAAGAACCTTGCCGAGGCAGGTACTTTCTACTACAAGGTGAAGGCTATCTATACCGATGGCACTCAGAGCCGTTGGAGCAACACTCAGCGGGTGACCTTGCTGGCTGGCAGCGGCCACATGCTGGGTGACGTGAACCACGACGGCGAGGTGAGCATCGAGGATGTGAGCCTGCTCATCGACTACCTGATGACTGACGATGAGGCTGGCGTGTGCCTGACCTGTGCCGACATCAACGGTGATGGCGAGGTGAGCATTGGCGATGTCAGCGCCTTGATTGACAAGCTGCTCACGCTCTAGTGAAACTTCAGCAAGGGGCAAGGCCCTGAAGAATTGAGAACTTTCTGCCAAGCGGGACAAAGAAGAATCATCTTTTTGTCCCGCTTGTTTTCGAAAAATAGGGCAATTATGCGGTAAAACAGCTTTTTATTGTTACCTTTGCACTTTTCCATGTAGTAACTGATGCCTATCACTGCTCATGAAAACCATTATCAAACTAAAACCATTATTAGATCTTATATGAGAAGATTTTATTTGCTCGCCATGTTGCTGCTGGCTTTCACTCAGGTGGAAGCAGCCAGCGTCGATTTGGCGACTGCTCAGGCCACTGCCCAGCGTTTTGCGTTGGGCCGGCCTTCGAACCATCAATTCCAGGGCAACGCGCCAGGTGCTGTGAAGTTGATTTACACCGAGGTTAATTCCCGCCATCCCCAGCAGGCGGCCTATTACATCTTCAATACCGAGTGCGGTTTTGTCGTCGTCGCCGGTGATGATCGTGCCCAGGCCGTATTGGCCCATGGTGACCGTCAGCTGGACATGAACCGCATGCCCGACAACATGAGCTGTTGGCTCAGCCAGTACAAGCGTCAGCTCGAGTTCCTGCAGGACCGACCTGACCTTGTGGTAGACAAGCCTTACCACAGTCAGCGTATGTCGCCACCCACCATCCAGCCGCTGCTCACTGCCGAGTGGGACCAGGCTGAGCCCTATTGGAACCACTGCCCGGTGTATAACGGTGACACCTGCCTGACCGGGTGCCCCGCCACCTCGCTGTCGATGGTGTTCTATTACTGGAAATATCCCACCGGGCCCACGCCCGAGGTGGACAGCTACATCAATCTGGGTACTAGCTCACGCCTGCCTGCCTTGCCGTCAACCACTTTTGACTGGGACAACATGCTGGATCAATACATCGAGGGCAATTACACCGACGAGCAGGCCGATGCTGTGGCTTGGCTGATGCGCTACATCGGTCAGGAAGAGCACATGGACTACACGCCCGACGGCAGCGGTGCACAGGGCAGCGACATCCTGCGTACCGTCAAGTTTTTCGGCTATGATGATGGTGCCGAACTGGTGACCAAGTCGTTTGACGATACCTTTGGCAACGAGACGGTGCTCATCAGCGATGCTGATTGGGCCGAGATGCTGTTGACCGAGCTTGTCGAGGGCCGCCCCGTGGTGTATTGCGCCTTTGACTACAAGAGTGACAAGGGTTGGACTGGCCACGCCTTCAATGTAGATGGCTATGATGCCGCCGACAATACTTATCACGTGAACTGGGGTTGGAGTGGCGTCGGCAATGGTAACTTTGCGCTGAACGCTTTCAGCTACGCCGGTTATACGTTCAATCTCGAGCAGCAGATGGTCATCGGCATCCAGCCTCCAGTGACCACCCCGACTATCAGGGTATCGCCCTTCCAGGTCGAGATGAATGCCTATGTGGACCAGAGCGCCACGGCAACCATCAACGTGATGGGTTTGCGTCTGCTTGACGGCGTGACGTTGACGCTGCACGATGAGGCTGGCGTGTTCTCCCTGGACCAGACCAGCATCACTGTCGATGATGCCGAAGAGGGCAAATTGGTCACCGTGACCTATTCGCCCACGGCCAGTGGCCAGCACACTGCTACCATCGTGCTGTCCAGCCCTGATGCCGAAGATGTTACCGTGGCCGTCAGCGGAAATGCAGTGCTCGATGTCCACACGCCCGAATTGATGACGCCCGAGGCCAATGACATCGGTCTGACGCAGTTCCGCGCATCGTGGCTCGACGCTACCGATGCCAAGTATGTGTCTGATTACACCCTCGAGGTGGCTACCAAGCCCGGCACCACGCTGGTGGGAGAAGCCGACTGGAGCAATCTTGTAGAGAACACGTCGAACTGTGCCGAGAACTGGCAACCGCTCATGCCCGAGGGATGGTCATTTGTCGGAACAGGCCTGTGGCATGAGAACGGAGGTATATCGATTAACAACAAGAGCCAGATTGTCACCCCGACCTATGACCTGGCAGGTTACGAGAAGGTGACGGTGGTGGTGACCGCCAAATCGTCGATGAGCCAGAGCAGCTCCAAGTTCACTGTTTCGACCGACGCCCAGAGCATGGAGTTCTCAGCTGCGGGTGGCACACCGTTCACACCCTATGTCGCTGTACTTGATTGCAACGATCTGGACCAGGTGGCCATTGCGGGCAAGAGCAATTTCCCCATCTTCCAAAGCATATTGGTCTATGCCGGCGAACTGGATGAGCCCACCTTGCGCGACGTTGTTGAGCAGGGTGATGCCGACAGCCGGTTGATTACAGGCATTACCGATAAGCATTACACCGTGGCAGGCCTCAATGCGGAAGGCACCTTCTACTACAGGGTGATGGCCCACTACATCGACGGCACCCAGAGCCCGTGGAGCAAGAGCTTCATCGTTACCCTGGCCGAGGGCAGCCACAGCATGGGTGACGTGGACCACAACGGCAGCGTGGACATCGCCGACGTGAGCCTGCTGATCGACTACCTGCTGAGTGGTGACGGTGATGCTGTGTGTCCCGCCTGTGCCGACGTGGACAACAGCGGTATTGCCGACATCGCCGATGTGACTGCACTCATCGACCGCCTGCTCATCGGGCAGTAGACAACATTCAAGGCAATGATATGGCAGTTGACCTATTGATTTTTCTTTTCAATGCTAATTTCGCTAATTGGGCGAACCTCACGAAGAAATAACACCATTCGTCATCATTCGTTAAATTCGTGAAATGGGCATTACCCCCGCAGGGCTTGGGCCAACTGCTATATCGTTATACAATCCAATCACTGAAATACCAAGAATCATTAACTATTTAAACAAGTGACGTTATGAAAAGAATCATTATCATCATGGCAGCGCTCCTGGCAGTGCTGCAACTCACGGCCGCCGACATCGACATGCAGACGGCACAGGCCAAGGCTCAACGCTTCCTGGCCGGCAAGGCCACCAAGAACGGCTTTGCTGCCAAGCCCGCTGTCAAGTGGGTACACCAGGAAATGAATTCCTCCAATGCTAGCCAGGCTGCCTACTACATTGTCAACACCGACCAGGGATTTGTCATTGTGGCCGGTGATGACCGTGCACAGGAAATCCTGGGCTATGGCTCTGGGACCATTGACATGAACACCATGCCCGAGAACATGAAGGTGTGGCTGGGTTATTACAAGGCTCAGCTGGAGTACCTGCAGGCCCATCCCGGCATGATTGTCGAGAAGCCCGCCCGTCGCGGCGGCGTGACTGTAGCGCCGATGGTCGAGGCCATGTGGGACCAGGGCTCGCCCTATTATTCCCAGTGCCCTATAACGGGCGACGTGCGCGCCCAGACCGGCTGCGCCGCCACCTCGCTGGCCCAGGTGTTCTACAAGTGGAAATTCCCCACCAACCCCACTCCCGTTATCCCCGGTTACACGACGGCTACATTGGGCCTCGAGCTTGGTGCGCTCCCCTCAGTGACCTTTGACTGGGAGAATATGCTGCCCACCTACAACTTCGGCCACTACAATGACGTGAACAAGAACGCCGTAGCCCAGCTGATGCGCTACATCGGCCAGGCCGAGCACATGGACTACAACAGCACCTTTGGCGAGGCCTATGAGGAGGATATCCTCAGGGCTTGCCACACCTTCGGCTACGTTGATGCACACATTGCCTACAAGTCGATTCTCTATGCCAATGGCGTTGACAGCGTCTACATCGGTGACGACGAGTGGAGTGAGATGCTCCAGAACGAGCTCATCGCCGGCCGCCCCGTGGTTTATTGCGCGATTTCCTACAGTTCGGTCTATAACAGCTACTACGGCCATGCCTTCAATGTCGATGGTTATAATGCCGAGGACGGCACCTACTCCATCAACTGGGGCTGGAGCGGCGTTGGTAACGGCTACTTCGCCCTCAACGCATTTGCTAACCAGGGTAACAGCTACACCCTGGGCCAGCTGATGGTGATGGGCATTGAGCCCCCTGCTCCCGTCGAGTCCTATGACCCCGTGATGCTTCGCGCCAACGAGCGCTACATCGATCTGACCTCGTTCCGTGCCGAGTGGACCGACGAGACGCCTGACGAGAACGTCGTGAGCTACACCCTCGAGGTGGCTGCCGAAGGTGGAGACCCCGGCGTGTATGAGAAAAAGTTCAGTGAGTCCTTCCCCTACTGCAATAGCTCCAGCAACACAGCAATCAGCAATTTCAACAACTATTGTGCTAATGCGGGTTGGACGGGTACACGCGCCTATGAGGCAAAGGGTGGCTTGCGCCTGGGCAATGCCGACCGCAGTGGTTCCATCACCACGCCGGCATTGGATATGACGCAAAGCGGCGGCAAGATGACTGTTGTTGCCAGCATGAAGCCCTACAACAACGACACTAATGTGCCTGTCACCATCTCCTGCGGTACCAGCATCGCCAACGTTACGGTGACTGCCGAGGGCACCCAGACCGTAATCCTGGAGTGTGAGGCCGATGAGAACCAGAAAGTGACCTTCTCGACTGTTGAGGGCGGCAAGCGCGTGATCATCACCCAGGTGGACATCTACAGCTCCACCCCCAGCTCAAGCAAGAAACTGTTCTCGCTGCGTGCCGAGGAAGGTGACGCCAACTCACGCGTCATTACCGATATCACCGACAAGTTCTACACTGTGAATGGTCTGGCTGAGGGCGGTACCTTCACCTACAGGGTAAAAGCCTACTACATCAATGGCACCCAGAGCGCTTGGAGCAACGTTGAGACGGTAACGCTGCATGAGTCCCAGCATCAGCATCAACCCGGTGATGTGGATAAAGATGGCAGCGTGGGCATTTCCGACGTGAGCCTCCTGATCGACTACCTGCTGGGAACCGAGATCGGTGACTTCTGCGGTACTTGTGGCGACGTGGATGCCGATGGCAGCGTGGCTATCGCTGACGTGAGTGTCTTGATTGACATCCTGCTCGGCAATTGAAATAATTCTTAAGAATTAAACCCCTATTGTTTCCCGTTATGGCTGAATGACTGGTCATAACGGGATTTGTTTTACTGGAAAACAGGAAAGTGCCATTTTCGTCTTTTTAATATTTATTGCAAAAATAGTTGCATTTTTGCGTTGATTGGTGTAATTTTGCGACTGTTTTAAGGCTGGCTCAGGCCATTGCTTGCATATTTTTACATTATTTACAAGCTGAAGCGTGACTATATTAACTTAATAACCAATATATTACATTAACAGTTATATGAGAAGATTCTTATTATGTGCCGCAGTGATTCTGGCGGCGATTCAGTTGTCGGCATCTCCTGTCGATCTGAGGCAAGCGCAAATGAAGGCGCAGAAATTCGTTGCACAGAAATTGTATGGCGGCACCCTGCGTGCACCCATTGCTGGCGAAATGAAGTTGGCCCATGCCGAGATGAACTCCACGCAGCAAGGCCTGGTAGCGTATTACATCTTTAATTCGGCCAACGGCTATGTGATTGTGTCGGGTGACGACCGTGCCGAGGAAATCCTGGGCTACGGCGATGCTCCGCTGGACATCAACGCGATTCCTTGCAACATGCGTGCTTGGCTGGCTACCTACAAGGAGCAGTTGGAATACCTGCAGGCCCATGAGGGAATGCAGGTCGAGACGCCCTCGATGATGGCTCCCTCGTTGCGCATCGAGTCAGTGGCTCCGCTGCTGACCGCCAATTGGGACCAGGAGGCCCCCTACTGGAAGCAGTGTGTCATCAATGGCAACCAGTGCTTGACGGGCTGCCCGGCCACGTCGGCAGCGATGGTGTTCTATTATTGGAAGTATCCCGATTTCGAGACCCCTGAGGTGCCCGCTTATCGCTGTGAGCTCTCCACCTCGTTTTGGGGTGGTTCCTCCTATGTCAACGTTGCTGCTCTGCCCCCTGTGACCTTTGACTGGGACAACATGCTCGACAACTATAACAGCAGTTACAATAATGCCCAGGCTAATGCTGTGGCCACGCTGATGCGTTACATCGGTCAGGCCGAGCACATGGCCTATGGCACGAGTGCTGCCGGCGGTAGCGGCGTGAATGCCGACAGTGTGAGCCTGATTTCCGATGCATTCAAGTTCTTCGGCTATGATGAGGAAACCGTGCGCATGGTCAAGAAGACCAGCGCCTATAGTGGCGGCACGACACTCTATAGCGATGCCGAGTGGGCAGCCTTGATTCAAGAGGAACTCGCCGAGAGCCGTCCCATCGTGTTCTGCGCCATCGCTAGCGGTTACTATGGCGGTGGCCATGCCTTCAACATCGACGGTTATGATGCCACCACCAACAAGTACCACATCAACTTCGGCTGGAGTGGCTCCAGCAATAACTACTATGCGTTGAACGCCTTCAACGGCGGCGGCTCGACTTACAACCAGTACCAGCAGATGGTCATTGGCATCCAGCCCCCGATGAAGATTCCGCGCCTGACAACGACGCCCAACGAGCTCGCGATGTCCTGTTTCAAGAACCACACCGATACGGCCGAATTCACCGTGAAGGGCCGTAACCTTGAGGGTGACGTGACGCTGACACTGCAGGACGAGAACGGCGTGTTCATCCTTCCCGAGGCTGCCGTCACTCCTGATGAGGATGGCAAGGTGGAGAATACCTTCACCGTGGTCTATGCTCCCAAGGCCGAGGGCGAGTATGTGGGCACGGTTACCGTGAGCACTCCTGGCGTTGAAGACTATGTAATCACGCTTCACGGCACATCGGTATATGAACTGTACCGTCCCGTGATGCTGGCTCCCAATGAGCAGTACGTTACTGCTACCTCGTTCCGCGCCGAGTGGAGCGACAATACCCCCGCCGAGAATGTCGTCAGCTACACCCTTGAGGTGCGCAACAAGCCTGACGTATCGCTGCTTGCCGAGGCTGACTGGAGCGAGGTGCCCGATGAGTCGCTCAACCATGCCAGCGACGTACAGAACTACCTGCCCGAGGACTGGACCTTCACGGGCAACAACTTCTATCTGAACGGCGGCTTCGTGTCCACCAACCGTGGTGCTGTCCTCAACCCCAACTGTGATCTGACCGGTTACAACATGGTAAGCGTAATCGTAGTCGGTAAGGCTTACGAACGTGCTACCTCCAGTACGATTGACATCAGCACCGATGTTGAAACCAAGACCATCGTTCTGCCCAGGGATGTGGACACCTGTCTGGTAGTGCTTGAGGTGGGCGCAAACCAAACGCTCAAGCTCACAACCGGCTACTATCCCAATATCCAGAAGATCAAAATCTATGGTGGTGAGATTGCTAATGCTGAGCCCTTTGCACTCAGGGCCAATGAGACGGGCAATGGCGACTTACTGTTGATCGAGGGCATCACCCCCGACAAGTTCTACGACGTGCGCAATCTGACCGCAGGCGCTCCCTACCTGTATCGCGTGAAGTCATTCTATGTCAATGGCACGGAGAGCTCCTGGAGCAACAGCAAGGAAGTACTGCTCCTGCAGGGCGAGACCGTCAAGGGTGACGTGAATGGCGACGGTGTGATTGACATCATGGATGCTTCACTGCTCGTCGACTATCTGCTGGCTGGCGCTGGCAATGTCAACCTCAGCGCTGCCGACGTGAATGGTGACGGTGAGGTCAGCGTGGGCGATGCTGCCATGCTTGTCGACTACCTGCTTGCAGGTTCTTGGCCCCGTTAATCAGGGCTGACATAATACCCTAGTTTACATCGAGGGGTGTGCCTTTTATGACGGCGCACCCCTCGATGCTATCGTACGTAAGGCTCGTGGCGACGAGGAGTCAAAAAGCCTCCTACTTGGGAATTTTTCATCAAATTATTTTGCCATGTCCCCGACTGTGGCTACCTTTGTTGTCCATGTCTTGTTGCCAAACCCTCGCAGCAAGCGGGCTTAATGCCAGTCAGGAACCGTTATAGTCTCGGGTGATGAGCACCTTGGGACTAGTCAGTGACAGTCCATTAGGAATAGAATACAGCTATCAATGTCAGATACAGAGAATAAAGAAACGAACCAATCGTCGTCCCATATGCCCGAACCGGAACGTCCGCTCGAGGAGCAAGTTGACCGTCAGCCCGTTGAGAAGGCTGAGGAGTCGCCCGAGCCGGTCGTCAGCGGTCAGCGTGTGGCTAAGAATGCGATAGCGCTCTACTTCAGAATGTTTATCTCGATGGCCGTGGGGTTCTATGCCTCGCGCGTCATCTTGAACGTCCTGGGTGTTGAGGACTATGGTATTCAGTCGGCTGTGGGAAGCATCATCTCGATGATGGGATTTCTCAAGGCATCGATGAGCGGTGCGACGAGCCGTTTCTTGACATTTGAGTTGGGCCGGAATAACAAGAAGAAACTGTCCGACACCTTCTGCTGTGCAATGATGATACATATTGCCATAGCGCTGATAATCTTCGTTTTGGCTGAGACTGTCGGCCTTTGGTTCCTTGAAAACAAAATGGTCATCCCGCCTGAGCGTATGGTGGCGGCCCGGTGGGTCTATCATGCTAACATCATCAGCGCGATGCTGACCATTACTCAGGTGCCCTACAATGCCGTCATCATTGCCCACGAGAAGATGAGCATTTATGCTTATTTGGATATTTTGGGCGTGACTTTGAGGCTTCTCATCCTATACTTGCTTATTATCGGGAACTTCGATAAACTCATCCTGTACTCGATTCTCTCGTTGTCGGTAAGCATCTTCATGATGACGCTGTATCGCATCTACTGTATCAGGCATTATCCTGAGTCCCATTTCCATTTCGTGTGGCGCAAGGATATCTTTAAGCCCATGCTCAGTTTCTCGGGCTGGGACCTGTATGGCAACATGAGCGACATGGCGAGGACGCAAGGTGTGATTGTCTTGGTCAATATGTTCTTCGGCGTTGTTGTCAATGCTGCGGTGTCGATTGCATTTGCCGTACAGGGAATTGTGATGAAGTTCACCTCGGGTATCACAACGGCAGTAAGACCTCAGATTGTAAAGACCTATTCGATTGGTGACCACGAGAGAATGTCTGCCCTTGTTTACATGTCAGCAAAATACCTCTATCTGTTGTTGCTGATGGTGTCGGTACCTGTGTTCATGGAGCCACATTATGTCATTGAATTGTGGCTCAAGCAAGTTCCCGAGCACACCGTAGGGCTGGTAAGGTGGATGATTATCTTTAACTTCTCGGCACTGATGTCAATGGTGATGGCTATGGGTATCCATGCCACGGGTAAGATGAAAAGAATCAGCCTGATAAATGGCTCCCTCTACCTGAGTGTGATACCTATTACCTACATTGCCTACAAGTTTTTCGGCAATCTTTATGTGGCGTTCATTTACAATGCCCTGGCCGTGTTTGTAGGCTGCCTGTGCAATGTCTATACTTTAGGCTTGTCGGTGAAACAAATCAGGATAGGACGGTTCATCAAGAAAGTGCTGTTGCCGATTGCACCGATTACGCTCGTGGCTTTTGTGGTAGCATATATTCCTAGATTATACTACCAGGAAGGCTTTGTGCGCTTCCTCATTGTGGGAGCCGCATCCACAGTAGTCATTTTTGTGATTACTTATGTTACAGCCGAGGCTGAGGTGAAAGAGTTGATCAACAAAAGGATTCTGAAATATGTCAAGTTTGGTAAGCATACTGACTCCAACGTATAATTGCGGCAAGTATATCCACCGGTTGCTGGATTCAGTCCTCAAGCAGACTTATCCAGACATCGAGATGCATGTGATTGATGACGGCAGTACCGATGACACCAAGGCTGTCATCGAGAGCTATATTCCCAAGTTTGAGCAGCGCGGCTATCAATTGCATTATCATTACCAGGTCAACCAGGGCCAGTCGGTCGCCATCAACAACCACTTGAATCTGATCACCGGTGAGTATTTCGTGTGGCCCGATGCCGATGACTTTTACAAGACTGACGATGCCATTGAAACGCTTGTCAAGTCGCTGGAAAATACCGATGAAACCGTGGGAATGTCAAGATGCCTGCTGGAATATTTGCTGGATACTGACCTGTCCCTGCAGCGGTCGATGAGTCCTGGACGCACCTACTCCGAGTCCTTGTTTGAAGATTGCCTGTATGGCTCCAGCGCTTACTGGTACACCCCTGGCGGGCACATGGTGAAGACGCGGGTGCTGAAGGAGGTTATACCTGACCTTCAGATCTATACCGAGCACGATGCTGGCCAGAACTGGCAGCTCATGCTTCCGGTGCTGTATTCTCATCGTTGTCTGACGGTTAACCGTGTGATGTACTCGGTGCTGGTCCGCAGGGCATCCCATAGCCGTGGACAGTACTCTGCGCGCAAGCAGGTCAACAAGCAAATCAACGGTTACCGTAATACAATCGTTTCCACTCTTGAACGGATGGGGGAAATGCCCGAAGCTGAAAAGCGCGATTACATCAACAAGATCAATCGGCTCTACGACAAGAAGATTTTCGAGAACAACCTGCTTCACTTCACTATGCCGATTCGCCCCACGGTGAAACGTATCCTCAAGTTCTTTAAAAAATGATTGACATTCAGGACAAATCACAGTGTTGCGGTTGCGGGGCTTGTGCGCAGCGATGCCCCCAGTCCTGTATTGTCATGCAAGAGGATGAGAAGGGCTTTCTTTATCCTAAGGTAGATATAGATGCGTGTATTAACTGCGGCTTGTGTGAGCAGGTGTGCCCGGTGTTGAATCCAGGAGAAAAGCCTGGTCAGTGTGACTGTTTTGCTGCGATTAACCCTGATGAAAAGGTGCGGCTAGCCAGTTCTTCCGGCGGCGTATTCTCAATCCTTGCCAGTCGAGTGATTGAGGACGGCGGCGCGGTTTTCGGTGCCCGTTTTGATGAGCAGTGGTCAGTTGTCCACGACTGTGCCGAAACGCTTGAGGGCATTGAAGCCTTTCGTGGCAGCAAATATGTCCAATCAGTCATCGGTGACAGTTATCAACGTGCCGAGCAGATCCTGAACCAGGGCAAAACGGTCCTCTTCAGTGGAACACCGTGCCAGATAGCAGGTTTGAAACGCTTCTTGCGTAAAGATTTCCCCAATCTGCTTACCGTAGAGATTGCCTGTCACGGAGTACCAAGTCCCAAAGTGTGGCGAGAATACCTCAATTCCAGGTTCAAAGGCCGCCCCATCACCCAAATCAATTTCCGTGACAAATCCACCGGCTGGCGCAACTATTCGGTCCTCATCGGTCAGCATGCTAAACCACATGACGATGATGACTTTATGGCGTGCTACTTGGATAATTACAACTTTAGACCGTCCTGCTTTGCTTGTCCATCTAAGATGGGAAAAAGTGGTGCAGACCTCTTGATTGCCGACTTTTGGGGTGCTGAGGCTGTTAACGGCATTGAGCATGATGACAAGGGCACCAGTGCCGTGATTGTATATAGCAGCCGTGGCCGCTTATTCCTGGAGCAGTGCGGTATGGACTTGACTGCAGTGAATGTAGAGTCACTCATGAAGCATAATCCCTGCATCGGTGCTTGTCCCCGACGTCCAGCTGATTATGACACATTTTGGGAGCGGTATAACAAACGGCCGGGATGGTCACTGAAGCGCTACGGCACGCTTTCGAATAAAAAGCTCATAGTAAGGGCAAAAAGGATGGTTTCCAAATTATTGGGGAGGTAACCGGCTATCTCAGGATGCTAGTTCCAACTTCGGTCAAGAGATTCTTGGCCTGTTCTTTAAACCGATGGCTTTTAGGGAAGTCTAATTGGTGAGAAGTAAAAAAATCGGGCAAAATGCTTGACTTGTTGATGAAAAGTTGTAATTTTGCAGATTGAAACAGAACGAAGACGCAAGATGAAGCGATTGCTTTACATAGTGACCTGCCTGGTGGCAATGGGTGGACTGCATGCAGTGCCCGTGCCCGACAATTTCTTGCCGCAACGTGTCGAGACCGTTGCGACAGGACCTGCCGCCCAAGGGGCCGAGGGTCGCATTGTCTTCATCGCTGGCAACAGTGACGCCACTTTCAACGTCTATTCGATTACTGGTCAACTGGTCAAGACTGTGCGCGTGAGTGCCGACCAGCGCGTCTCGGTGGACTTCCAGAAGGGGTTCTACATCGTGCGCTGCGGTAATCAGTGGTCACGCAAGGTGGTGGTGCGTTGATAGCGTGACATCTTGTGTGAATAGTTGAAATGAAAGCGAGCAATGGGCGTGACTGTGTCGCGTCCGTTACTGTTTATATAGATATAGAGCCTAGAGATAACAGAAATGATTCTTGCCGAACTGTTCCCATATTTCCATGACATCCTGCTAACGCTTTATGTTATTATTGTACTGTCTGTTGTCGTGATGGTGTTGAGCGAGAACCGCAATCCCGTCAAGTCGATGGCATGGGTGCTGGTGTTGCTGTTGCTGCCTGTCGCGGGAGTGATAATCTATGCCATCTTCGGCCGAAGCCTCAAAGGCAAGAAACTGATTTCCCGTTCCCACCTGCTTGAGCTGAGGCGCATGAATGATTTCACGTTTGATAAGTCATTGGAATCTGGTCTGTGCGATGAATCCCGGCAGCTGATATCGATGGTCAACAACTTTGTGGGCCCCCACTTGTTTACGGGCAATGAAATCACGACGTTCACCACAGGTCGAGACAAGTTTGACGCCTTGATGCATGATATAGAGGAGGCTAAGGATTATATTCACATCCAGTACTTTATCATCGAGAATGACCATGTCGGTGCCAAATTCATCGACGCCCTTATACGCAAGGCAAAGGAGGGCGTGAAGGTGAGGGTGCTGTACGATTATGTGGGTTCATTCTATCTGCGGCCACGGGTGTTGAGGCGGATGCGTGAGGCAGGCATCGAGGTACATCCCTTCCTTGAGTTGACGATTACCAAGTTTGCCTTCCGTCTCAATTGGCGCAACCACCGCAAGATTGCCGTCATCGACGGCAGGGTAGGCTATGTGGGCGGCATGAATATAGCCGATCGCTACGTCACTGGTGACAAGAAGTGGACGCCTTGGCGAGACACTCACCTGCGCATCGTCGGCGAGGCCGTGTCGGCCATGCAGTACACCTTTGCAGTCGATTGGGACTATACTACCCGCGCCTTGCTCACCTCACCGACAATGCGCTATGACACTCCTCCCATTACCCGTGAGTACCTCATACAGATGGTGGGCAGCGGGCCTGCAAACCAATGGAACAACATCTCGTTTGTCTTTCTCAAAGCCATCACACTGGCCAAGCGATGTGTCTATATCCAGACGCCATACTTCTTGCCCAGTGATGCCCTGCTCAAGGCGCTGCAGAGCGCCGCTCTGGCAGGAGTCGAAGTACACTTGATGATACCTCGCAAACCCGACTCTTTGCTCTTGCGCTTAGCGACTGGCTCCTATATCAAGGAGTGCCTCATGTCGGGCATCAAGATCTACTTCTACGAGCCCACCGTCTTGCATTCCAAGGTGGTCATTGTCGATGACGAGTTTGTCACGACCGGTTCGACCAATTTTGATTTCCGCAGCTTTGAACACAACTTCGAGTTCAATGCACTGATTTACAGTAAGCAATTCAATAGCGAGATGAAGGCTGTGTTTATGGCCGACCTCGACAAGTGCACCCCGATAACCTTGAGTGTCTGGATACAGCGTCCTTTGCTGCAAAAGGCTCTGGAATCGGTCGTACGTCTCTTCAGCCCCATCTTGTAAACACAATAACATGATTACTTTTCCTAACGCTAAAATCAACCTGGGCTTGAACATTGTGGAGCGCCGTCCCGATGGCTACCACAACATCGAGACCGTGTTCTATCCCATACCGCTCACCGACATTCTCGAGATTGTCCCCGCCACTGATGGCACCACTTCGCTCACTTGCACCGGCAACGCCGTGGACTGCCCGGTGGAGTCTAACCTGGTCATGCGTGCCTATCGCATCCTGGAGGCCCAATATGGCCTTCCTCCGGTCGAGATCCATCTGTACAAGCACATTCCCGATGGTGCCGGCTTGGGTGGCGGTTCGAGTGATGCCGCCCATGCCTTGATGATGCTCAACACCATGTTTGACTTGAACCTGTCTGATGCCGACTTGGCGGCTATGGCAGTCAAGTTGGGTGCCGACTGTGCGTTTTTCATCTACAACCGCCCCATGTTGGCCACTGGCATAGGCGATGTGTTCAGCCCCGTCGAAGTGGATATTAAGGGCAAATTCTTGTTGCTGGTCAAGCCCCCTATGGGAGTGGATACCCGCACGGCCTACAGCCGTGTCGTTCCCGCTGTCCCTAGCGTAAAATTGGACGAGGTGATTGCCGGGCCGGTATCGTCATGGGACGGCCTGCTGGTCAATGACTTTGAACCCAGTGTATTTGCCGCACTGCCGCAGTTATGGCTCATCAAGGCGCAGCTGCTCGATGCCGGTGCACAATATGCCGCCATGTCAGGCTCTGGCTCGACTGTGTTCGGCATTTTCGATAATGACAAACTGGCAGAAGCCGCTGCTGACACTTTTGCCGATTTTGCCACCTTTGTACTCCCACTTTAGTTACCGTTTGGCGAATAGGCCACTGAATGCGGATGTTTGACCGTTATTGACGAGTCAAGTGCCGCATTGGTGTGGTTTTTGCAAGATATGCTCTAGTCAATTGAATATAAAAACTACAAAATACGATATGCCTAAAAAGAATAAGAAAAACAAGCAGAATGAAGAGCCTGTAACCGCTCAGGACGAACTCCTCAACGAGGAGAGCTCCAACCAGCAGGCACAGGAGAACACGGACACCAAGAAAGAGGATCCCGCTGCCATCATTGCCCAGTTACAGGAGCAAGTCGAGCACGAGAAGAATAAATACCTCTTCCTGATGGCCGATTTTGAGAACTTCCGCAAACGCACCCTCAAGGAGAAGGCCGACCTCATCAAGAACGGAGCCGAGAGCGCCATGCGCGATCTCTTGCCCGTGGTCGATGATATGGAGCGGGCCATCGATGCCATCAACAAGGGTGGTGACATCGGCAGCCTTAAGGAGGGTGTGGACCTCATCTACAGCAAGTTTGTGAAGTACCTCGAGAGCCAGCATGTGATGCCCATTGAGTCAACAGGTAAGGACTTTGACACCGATGTTCATGAGGCAGTGACCATGTTCCCGGCCTCTGATCCCTCGATGAAGGGCAAGGTCATCGATACGACCATTAAGGGGTACATGATCAACGACAAGGTGCTGCGCCATGCCAAGGTGGTTGTGGGCAGTTAAACAACAAGCAGAAATCAGAAACTAAAGAATATGGCACAAAAGAGAGATTACTATGAGGTACTGGGCGTGGACAAGAATGCCACTGCCGACGACCTGAAGAAGGCTTACCGCAAGTTGGCCATCCAGTACCACCCCGATAAGCAGCAAGGCAAGTCCGATGCCGAGAAAAAGGCCGCCGAGGAGAAGTTCAAGGAGGCCGCCGAGGCCTATAACGTCCTCAGCGACCCCGACAAGCGTGCCCGTTATGATCAGTTCGGTTTTGCTGGCGAGCAGATGGGTGGTGGCGGCTATGGCGGAGGCATGTCGATGGAAGACATCCTGCGCCAGTTCGGTGACCTGTTCGGCGGTTTCGGTGGATTCGGCGGTTTTGGTGACTTCTTTGGTGGCGGTGCTGGCGGTGGCCAATCACAGCGCGTCAATCGAGGCACCGACCTGCGCGTGCGTGTTAAGCTGTCCCTCAGCGATATAGCCAAGGGTACCGAGAAGAAACTGCGCATCCCGCGCATGAAGTCCTGTGACCACTGCCACGGCACTGGCGCCAAGGACGGTACGGCACTCGAGACCTGTCCCACCTGCCACGGCAGTGGTGTGGAGGTGCGCATGCAGCGCACGATGTTTGGCACGATGCAGTCCCAGACTACGTGTCACACCTGTGGCGGCAGCGGCAAGCGCATCAAGGAGACCTGCCCCCATTGCAGCGGCAAGGGCCTTGTGCGTAAGGAGGAAGTCGTGAGCATCAGCATCCCCGCTGGAGTGAGCGAGGGAATGACCGTGCGCATGAGCCGGCAGGGCAACGATGCCCCTGGTGGCGGTGTGCCTGGCGACCTGCTCGTGGTGATTGAGGAGATGCGTGACGCACAACTCACTCGTGACGGCAATGACCTGATTTACAACTTGATGCTTGATATTCCCACGGCCGTGCTCGGTGGCAAGGTCGATGTGCCTACTGTCGATGGCAAGGCTCGGGTGACCATCAAGCCGGGTACCCAGCCGGGCAGCATCCTGCGCCTGCGTGGCAAGGGCCTGCCTTCGCCTCAGCGCTATGGCACGGGCGACCTGCTCATCAATGTCATGGTTTACATTCCCGAGAAACTCAACGACACCGAGAAGCAGGCCATCGCCATGCTGCAGAATGCCGGTGAGCATGTCAAGCCCAGCGAGAGTGACAAGAGCCGCATCTTCTCGCGCCTGCGTCACATCTTTGATTAAAATGCTGTACGCTAGTGCTTTCCATTGGCGTGTGCAAAATATGTAATCAACCATCAAATCGATAAAGAACAGTGTCCAATCGACGTCATGACCACCGTGTGCCCCGCAACGATGACAAGGCTGTCACCCGCGAGGTGAAGCAACCCGCCAAGTTGCTCGAATTTGTTATGAACACCCTTGACGGCATCAGCCGCAACAAGGCCAAATCCATCCTGGCCCATGGCGGTGTCACGGTCGACGGCCGGGTTCAGTCCCATGTCGATTATCCCCTCGACCCGGGCTGTGTGGTGCAGATACGCCGCCATGCGCGCCTAACGTCGGCCAACAATCCCCACTATCGCATCGTCTATGAAGACCGTTGGGTTGTCGTCGTGGACAAGCAGCAGGGTGTGCTGTCGATGCCTGTGGGAGCCGGTAGCTTGAACATGAAGTCGTTGCTCGATCAGCATTTTGCTGAAACACGTCAGCGTTGCACGGCCCATGTGGTGCATCGTTTGGATGCCCGCACCTCGGGCCTGATGGTTTTTGCCAAGAGTGTTGATGTGCAGCAGCAGATGACAGCCGACTGGCACAGCACCATCATCGACCGCCGCTATGTTGCTGTGGTCGAGGGCGTCATGGAAGATCCTGCCGGAAAGATTGAGAGCTGGCTGCATGATACCGAGAGCATGGTTGTCGTGAGCAGTCCCGTGGACGACGGCGGCAAGTGGGCAGCAACCGAGTGGGAACTCGTTGAGCAGGCTCCTGAACGTTCATTGCTGTTCCTCCACTTGCTCACAGGCCGCAAGAACCAGATCCGCGTCCACATGGCCGACATCGGTCACCCTGTCGTGGGCGACGGCAAGTATGGCCGGCAGGATGATCCCGGCACGCGCATGTGTCTGCATGCCTTCCGCCTGGCGTTCCACCATCCCGTGACGGGCGAAGCGCTCTACTTCGAGACACCGATCCCCCGCTACTTCGGCACGGCACTCCATGCCAAGCTTTGACGAGCATCGTCGACTACTACAATAACGACTGCTGGCCGATTGACGTTGAATTTCAGTCAATCGGCCAGCAGTTGTCTTGTGGTTGTGGCGCTTACTTGCCTTGGGCCTGGTCATTGCCGTCGTCCGATGCATTACCGGCGTCGGCTGTCACATCCTCACCGCGCTGCTGGCGCAGCTTCTTGATATAGGCCAGCTCGTTGATGGCATAGTCGGCATTTTCCTCCTCGTCGAGCATCTGGGTGAAAATCTTCTCGGCCTGGTCCAGCTGTTCAAAGTCAACGTAAGCATAACCGCGGCGACGGCGCAGAAAGTTGATGAAGTCCTTGATGTGGTCGGGGAACTCATCGGCTTCACTGAAGTTGCGCTTCACCTCATCCATCACCTTCTCGGTGTAGTTGAACACGCGCAGGTCCTTGCTGTTGGCCATGGCGTTGACCAGTTCCATGGTGTGGCGGATGTTGCCGTCGTCTGAGAGCAGGTCAAGGTAGTAGAACGCCTGCTTGGGCAACCCCAACTCGTTGTAGCAGAATCCCAGCATGTAGGCCGTTTCCAGGAAGGTGCGCTTCTGGTCGGTGTCCAGGTCAAAGAAGTTCTTGCGGTAGCTGTTGATCATGTTCTCGAAGTAGAGCGTGGCCTCGTAGTAGCGTCCGCTATAGAACATCTTTTGGCCCCAGTACAGGCAGTAGGCGACATCGGCATAGGTCACCTGGCCGAGCAGTTTCTGGTCCTCGGTCATGCTGTTGACCTCGTTGTCCCTGATCTTCTGCTGGGCTTCGGTCCACATGTAGTCAAACTCCTGGTGGTGCTGCTTGTCGTCGATGCGGTCGAGGGCAATGAGCATGCTCGTGCTCAACGGGGCTTGGTGCTCCTCGTTGGTGATGGAATAGTTGCGGCCCACATTGCGGGGGGCACGGGTGATGGTCACGCGCGTGTAGATGGCGTGCTCATCTTCGCCCTCGGCAGTGAGTGCAACAGACAGCATGCGGGGCTTTTGGTCCATGCCCTGGATATAGTGCAGGTCGATCAAGGCGTAGTCGCGCACCAGGTGGGCCTCCTTGCCATAGCCCTTGGTCAGGGCGCGGCGCAGGTCGAAGTTGCGCATGGCGCTTTCGTGGTCGATGCGCTGCTGTCCGTCCACCGTGTTCACGTTCATGAACAGTAGCTTTGCGCTGGGCAGCGGGGCGATGGTCTCAAGCATCTGCCACAGCGTGAGGGCATTGGGGTCGGACGCTATCTGAATGTTGCCGACGGGTTGTTCCCTGAGCTCCATTTGGCGCAGCAGGAACAGTTCGCGGCGTTGTTGGTAGATGTCACTCTCGAGGTCTGAAGAGTTGTTCTCGTTGCCGGATTTGCTGGCATCGGCGAAATCGCTGTTCCACTGCCGCTGAATTTCAAATGCCGCAGTCAACTCATTGACCATTTCATCGGGGGTAACCCGGTTGTTGAAGAACGAGATGCTGATGTCGATGTTGTTCTCCTCATGGTCGATGGTGTAATAGACCTTGAACAGGGCATTCTTGTGGTTGATGTCGTTGCACTTCGAGCGCACATAGTTCATCTTGTCTACGGGCGCGCTCGCGATACAGGGGAAGGTGATCTCGACAAAGTCGTTATTTCCAAGGAAAGAGGCGATGAAATTCCCTCCCTGGAACTTGAAGAAGATGTACGTTCCCGAGTCTTCCTTTTCGGTGGTGTAGGTACAGTTGTACGCTTTGAGGAATTGCTCAAAGTCCTTGATGATGGGCTGTCTCTTTTTTTTCCTGGTGAACATAGGGCAATGATGTGTTAATCTGTCTGAGATGGGTAAATATAGGTAATAAAAACGCTGCAATTATCGTGCCAAGGTGGGGAATGTGCCACCGAAGTAGCGGCGCTGCAGACCCAGATAGGTCGCCGTGTCGAGCTTCACCGCGTTGTGCCAGCGGTTGAGGCTGTCACACAGGCCCTTGCGGTCCTTGGACACCATCCACGACTGGAACTGCGACAGGCTGATGGCTACCGAGCGGTCCAGGTTGGGCAACTGGCTGGCCATCGCACGGGCAATGGAGCGGTTGACCACGGCATAGCGTATCTCGCCCGAGGACACCATCATCATCAGCTGCTCGGGGCCGTACAGCTCATCGACGTGGGCATAAATCGTGTCGCCAATCTCACGGCTGAGGCTTGCGATGCGGCCCACCATAGGCGAACCCTTGACCACCCACACCGTGTCGCCTGCCAGGTCCAACTGGGAATGGATAGCGTCGCTGCCCCGGCGCTGGACGAGCACCTGCTGGTCGATGTAGATGGGGTCGGTGAAGGCAAAGCGTGCCGTGTCACCTGCCGTCATGGGGAACTGTGCCACCAACACGTCATAGTGGCCGTCTTCCAGCCCGGCGAGGGCTTTCTCGAGCGTGACCACGGGGTGGAACTTCATGGGACGTCCTGCCTTGAGCGACATCAGGCGCAGCAGGTCATAGTTGTAGCCGCCCAGCGTGTCGGCATAGGTGTAGTAGGTTACCGGCGAGTACTCGATGGCGATGTCCAGCGTGTCACCACCGCTGGGCCGTGTGTCAGGTCCCTCGACGGGCTTGTCACACATGCTCAGTGCCACCATGCACCCCACGACCACTGCAAGCAATGTCAGGTAGAGTATCATTTGTCCCCGCTTGGCGGGCTGTTGTTGTCTCATCATCTAGTCAGCATCTATTTTCTTGACCACAAAGATAATCAATTCTTGTCATTCCTGCAAGGGCAGACGGCCGGACACAGCCAGAGGCTGTCAGACAAGAACAGCCGCCAGAGTGATGTGCTGGCGGCTGTTTGATGATAGGATGTTGTCGTTTAGCGTGCGTTGTAGGCCTCGAGAGCTTTCTCGAGCACTACCAGGGCGCGCTTCAAGTCTTCGATCTTGAGCACGTAGGCCATGCGTACCTCGTCCTTGCCCAGGCCGGGGGTGGCATAGAAACCGCTGGCCGGAGCCATCATCACGGTCTCGCCCTCGTAGTTGAACTCCTCAAGACACCAGCGGCAGAAGTCGTCGATGTCTTTCACCGGCAGCTTGCTCACGGTGTAGAAAGCACCCATGGGCATCGGGCAGAAGACGCCGGGAATCTTGTTCAATCCCTCCACCAGGCAGTTGCGGCGAGCGATGTACTCGTCATAGACGCCCTTGTGGTAGGACTGCGGAGCATCGAGTGATGCCTCGGCAACGAGCTGGCCGAGCAGGGGAGGGCTCAGACGGGCCTGAGCCAGCTTCATGGCGGCAGCACGCACTTCCTTGTTGCGGGTGATGAAGGCACCGATGCGGATACCGCACTCGCTGTAGCGCTTCGACACACTGTCAATCATGATCACGTTGTTCTCGATACCCTCGAGGTGCATGGCGCTGGTGTAGGGGGCGTCACTGTAGATAAACTCGCGGTAAACCTCGTCGGCAAACAGGAACAGGTCATATTTCTTTACCAGGTCACGCAGGCGCATCAGCTCCTCGCGGCTGTAGAGCGTACCGGTCGGGTTGTTGGGGTTGCAGATCATGATGGCGCGGGTGCGCTCGTTGATCACCTTCTCAAACTCCTCGACGGGGGGCAGAGCGAAACCGTCCTCGATGTGCGTCGTGATCGTGCGAACTACGGCACCGGTCTCGCAGGCAAAGCCCATGTAGTTGGCATAGGCGGGCTCCGGAATGATAATCTCGTCACCAGGGTTCAGGCACACCATGAAGGCCATCTGCACGGCCTCACTGCCACCGCAGGTCACGATGATGTCATCCACACTCAGGTCGATATTGTAGCGCTTGTAGTAACCTACCAGTTTCTCCACGTAGCTGGGAATACCCTGAGAGGGTGAATATTCGAGCACCTTGCGGTCAACGTGCTTGAGTGCCTTGAGACCTTCCTCGGGGGTGTGCAGGTCGGGCTGACCGATGTTGAGGTGATACACTTTGATACCGCGTTTCTTGGCTTCGGCGGCAAACGGAGCAAGCTTACGGATGGGCGATGCCGGCATCTTCACGCTGCGTTCTGAAAGTTTAGGCATAATTCGTCTTGAAATTGTATTTGTTAATGATATGAAGTGTTCTCTTAATTTGCCGACAAAATTACACTTTTTTTTTCAAACAACAAAGACTGCCCCGATGTTATGTCTCTCAGTCGGCTCCAGTTTCCTCAGGTAATCCGTGTCGCGGCAATCTTAACATTTATAATAACCCCTGATTGGTGGCAACAGTCAGGGCCTCGGTAATGCTGCGCACACCCAGGCGCTCAAACAAGGCACGCTTATAGGTCTTGACCGTATCCAGTGCGCGGCACATCTTGTCGGCAATCTGCTGAACTGTGAAGCCTTGGGCCGACAGGATAAGCACTTGCTTTTCCTGCCCGCGTAGGATCACGCTTTTGCGTTCCTGCCAGCGATGACCGTTCAAGTCATATTCCAAGTAAACGGATTGACCCTTCTTACGGAACTCGACGTGGCCGGAAGTGGTGTGATGCGACAATGACACGACGCACATCGCCAACCAGGCACGTCCGTCGGGTGCAAGTGCAAACGGTGTAATCTTGTGGTTCACCAAGTAGCAGTCCTCGCCATTCACAATATGGAAGTCGTAGCTCATGAAGCAGCGGCTGCGCTCAGCGATGGGCTCCTCGTTGAAGCGCTTGAAACCCACCTCGTTGATTTCAGTGAGCATAATCTGCTCTTTGGCAGGGACGTGATCGATATACAGGCGGTAGCCCATCTGGCGGACTTCCTCGGCCGTATGCCCACACAGGAACAGCGGATTACTCGCCACATGCAAGAAACCATGCTTCAGGTAGTCGATGACATAAATGCTCTGGTAGGTCGCATTGGCCATCGCATCGATGGCACGTATCATGGGATCAAGGTGGTGGTATTGCTCATCATCAATGCCCTCTACACTGTTGGTTAACGTAAAGAAATCCTCAATTTTTGCCATATCGGTCTTACTGGTTAATAGTCATGCAAATGTACACCAAATGCCCTATTTCGACAAATGATGAAACTTAAAAAGCCTTATCCTTAAGAAGTAGTAACAAGCCACAAGGCAATTTAACACCCTAAAGTGTGAAAATGCGATTTCTTCGCCCAGATACTGCAACCTTTCACCCTTTAGTGCGTATCTCTATTGAGGTTTGTCTCGATAATTTTGCACTCGAACAACCAAAATAGAAACATTATGACTGAAAGAACGATTATCATCATTGTAGAGCTTATTGTGGCTTTGACAGCTGTTGCGGGTACGGTTACAGGCCGCGTGCTGGATGAGAGCCAAATGCCCATGCCCTATGCCAACGTGATGCTGGTGAATCGGGCAGATTCGACCTTTGTACAAGGTACTACAACGGGTGAGGACGGCAGGTTTGCCTTTATGACAGATTGTAGTGACTGCCTGTTGAAAATAACAAGTGTGGGCTATGTGACCCGTTTCTTAGAGTCACCAGGAAACAGCATCGGAGATATTGTGATGCACCCTGACGTCACTCTGCTGGGAGAGGTCATCGTGCAAGGCCAACGTCCTGCTCACAAGTTGGGAAAGGAAGGATTGCTCACCAGCGTTGACGGCACCATCCTGAGCAGGCTGGGCACCGCCGAGGATGTGCTGCGCAACGTCCCGAGCGTGCAGAGCAAGGCCGATGGGTTGGAAGTTTTCGGCAAGGGCAAGCCGCTCATCTACATCAACAACCGACTGATGCGCGACGCCAGTGAACTCAACGAGTTGAAGTCTCAAGACATCATCAGCGTTGAGGTAATCACCAACCCAGGGGCAAAGTATGACGCATCGGTGCAGAGCGTTATCCGCATCAAGACCCGAAAAGCGCATGGTGAGGGTTGGGGAGGTCACCTACGCAGCAGTTTCTTCCAGGGCGATATGTCACGCACCTACAATGCTTTCTTATGGAACTACCGCTGCAACGGGCTTGACATTTTCGGCACAGTGAGCGACTTTGAGAATGGCTGGTTGCAGAAATATCGCATTACCCAGGACGTCGCTGCCGACACCACATGGCATCAGGACAATCACGGTCACAGCCAGGGGAATTACAACATCTTGCGCTTTGTATTGGGAATGAATTATCAGTTCAATGACAAGCACTCGGTAGGCATTCAATACAACAGTAACAACCGTCTCAGGGATATTGACAAAGGCTTTTTTGCTGCTGAAGTGACCGCCAACGGCAATTTCTACGACAGTCTGATGACCAATAGTAAGAATAAAACACGACACAATATGCCGCACTCGCTCAATCTCTATTATAATGGAGAGGTGGGCAAGACCAACATCGATTTCAATGCCGATTACTATTTTACCAAAAACCGCGAGAGTGAATGTAGCCTTGAGGAGAGCCAAGAGTGGGAAGACCGCACAGTAACCAGCGAGAATACAGTGAGAAATGAACTGTTTGCCGGCAAACTCGTGCTCTCATGGCCATTATGGGGAGGTAACCTGTCGGTGGGCAGTGAGATTGACTACACCCACCGCAACGATGATTACCTCAACCCTGAACAGATTGTTCCGTCAAGTTATACCGAGGTCAAGGAGCGCAACTACAGCGCCTTTATCGAGTATAGCCGATTGACACCCATTGGCCAGGTGAGCGGTGGATTGCGTGACGAATATGTCACTACCGACTACTACAGTCAAGGCGTTCACATCGAGGAGCAAAGCCGCCATCAGAACCATTTATTCCCAAGCCTATCGTTATCAACTCAGGTGGGCTATGTCAATATGATGCTTGGCTATGCGATGAAGATTCGCCGTCCCACATATTTTGAACTCAGCAACAAGACCTATTATTCCAACCGCTTCACTTGGCAATCAGGCAACCCGTTCCTGAAACCCACCATCATCAACAATCTATCATTTGATGCCACATGGAAATTTCTCTCTCTTAGCATGAGTTACTCCCACCTCAAGGATGTCGTTCTTCAGTTGGGACGCCAGATAGAGGGGCACGAGGCCACAACGCTTATCATACAAGAGAATATCGACAATAAGGATGTGTTGAGCATCAGCCTAACCGCCGCGCCACACATTGGAATCTGGAGCCCACAACTAACGGTCGGTATGATGAAAGAGTGGATGGAGATTCCCATGCCTGATGGCTTTTATCGTCCGTCAAGGCCCATTTTCATGGCCCAATGGAACAACAACTTCAAATTTATGCCATCTTGCACGGGATCTCTCAATCTCGATTGGCAAGGTACGGGTGACAGCGAGAACATTTGCAGCCGCAACCATCAACTTGACCTATACATCGGCCTGACCAAATCGTTTTTTAATGACCGACTGTCAGTTAAGGTTGCGGGGCATGACCTCTTCCATCGCAATGGCCAGGACGTGCTGGTACACTTCGGTGAATTGACTCTATGGCAGCACCGCACCAACGAAACCCGCTATGCCGAAGTGACCGTGCGCTACCACTTCAATTGGACACGCAGCAAGTACAAGGGCACCGGAGCAGGGAATGACGAGAAAAACAGATTATGAAACAGGTGTTGAAATACGTCGATTTGCCGTGGGCCGTTGTGGGCGTGTGTGAGAGTGAATCATTCACCATCAATCAACTCGTCCACGACGATAGTGTAGAGCAAGCAGTAGAGCATTATGTTATCGGTTACATGGCTTTCTGGCAGATTGCCTTCATCGAGAAAGAGCGTTTAGTAACTTGCGATGACGATGCCCTGCGCCAGGCAGCCCGCCTCAAGATTGCCCGTTTCATCAAGAGGCACCCGCTTGTCCAGCGCCTGCCCCGCTTCTATCTCGTGCTACTCAACCAGCCCATCGCTCCGATGGATGCCGACGGCATGAGCCGAGTTTATCAAGTGTAGCATGAAGCCGTGGCGCAAAATACCAAGTAAAGGCCATGGCAGCAAGAGGCTAGTCCAGTGCCGGGTCAGCGAGAAGGAAAGACTATAAATATTGCTTTATTTTTCAATGACTCATGCCATGACGGGATATCAGTCCCCCGCGTGGGTCTTTTAGTTGTCGAAGTTGACCGAGACGCCGACTTGCAGTGGGGGGCAGGTAAAATGGTAAAAGTAATTGCGTGCCCTCTCGCGAGCAAACTTAAGAAACTTAGCGCCTTAGCGTGAGGCTTTAGTTGACGAAGTTGACCGACACGCCCACTTGCAGGCGGGCAGGGTTGAGCGGGTAATGGGGCGTGGCGAAGTAGGCGTCACCGCCCTTGATCTTCTGGTTGATGTGCGTCCAGGCGACGAAAAAGCGTGCCTGCTTCATCTTGAAGTTGGCATACAGGTTCATGATGGCGAAGTTGCCGCATTCCTGCTCGTGCTGGCTGTGGAACGTCATGGTAGCCGGGTTGTAAGCGGGCGCATAGTACTTGGTGTAATAGTTGCCGTCAACGCCCATCTGGACATGGAGCACGCGGGCGATGGTGAACGTGGCATACAGGTTGCTGTAAATCGCGAACTTGGGCAACGGCAACACCTGCTGGTTGCTGCTGGTCTGCAGCGTCACGCTGTTATCCCAATTGAAGGCCTTGAAGTGCAAGCCCTGGTGCAGGCGGGCACTCAGCACGTGGATGGCTCCACTGTGCTGGGCAGGCAGGCCGTCGGAGTCCCAATAGATGTAGTCGGTTAGCGTCTCATAACCCACGTTGACGTTAGTCCACGAGAAGGGAATGTCCAACTCGCCGCCCACACGCACCCGCTTAGTCTTGGAGAAACTGTTCTCCCACACGAAGTGGTTGGAAATGAAGTGCTTCAGCAGATAGGGTACAGCCAGGTTCTTGAAGTAGCCGTAGCCCTTGATGCTCACCGTGTCGTCCAGCATCCTGAAGCGCGTTGTCACATCGCCTGTCAAGTCGATTTCGCCTGCGGCTTCGCCCAGTACACCGAATTGTGCCGTCGCGTTGTAGCGCAGCAAGGAGCCCTGCTGCTTGGTCAACTGGCCGCCCAGCCACAGCAGGTTGTGCGTCGTGCGATGGGGCACAACGGCCGGTACGGCTTCCAGCCCCTCGGGCAGTGTCGCTCCCGTGACGCTGTCGGTAACCTGGGTGAAACGTCTCACCTCATGGGTGCCATAGACCGAGAAACCGAACTTGGCGTACTTGTTGAAGCCTTCCAACATAGATACGCCCACGGTGTTGCGCAGCCGCCAGTAGCTTGTCGTCTCATCGGTACCGCCCAGCCCCAGATAGGTGTGGTCAAAGAAACTCTTGTCCTCGGCAGCGGAACTGTTCAGGAACTGGTGCTTGGCATGCTTGAACTCGAGGGTCCAGATGAAACTCGTCACGGGCACATAAGTGCGGTCGATGATGGTGTCGGTGATGCTGTCGCGGCGGTAGCGGTAGAATCCCACCTTGTAGCGCTGGTTGAGCCACAGTTGGCTGCCCTCCAGGTGGTTGTGTGTCGCTCTCAGCATGGTGGGGATGCTCTTGTTGTCCACCTTGGTCTCACCGCCCTGCACCTCGGCGGGGTCGGTGATGTAACGGTCGTCGGTGATGCCGCCGCTCTCCTTGGTGGTGTAGTTGTAGTGGTTGAAAAACGTCTGCACCTCGTAGCGGTCACCGATGTGTGATCCGGACAGGCGCCAGGTGAAGTCCTTGTCGGCCTGCATGTCGTAGGAGCCCTTGCTGTAGATGTAGTCGATAGCGCCGCCCACCTGTGTCTTGCGGTTGACGTTGCCCGAGAAGTCCAGGCGAGTACGGTCCAGATTGCTGTACTTGTCGCCGCCGGTCGAGTGGCTGAGCAGCGTCATGGGGATGCGCGTGTTGTAGAAGCGCATCTTGCCCGTGGTGTGCAGCCATGCCTCGATGGCGTCCTCAAAGAAGAATTCGCTGGTCAAGGGACGCTCGAAGAAAATCTGGTTCTGTCCCGGAGCGCCATAGTTGCCCGTCGTCAGCCAGGCATCGCTCACCAGCGACGGTATCATCGTGCGGTGATAGTCCAGATGGATGGTGTCGATGGTCGAGGTGTAGTGCAGGCCCAGTGGCTCGCTCACGCTCCAGGCATATGACGGCTCCACCCGCTGTTTCTTGGACTTAGGGGGCTTGTTGCTGACATTGCCGACGGCAATATCCTGCGGAGGCTGTGCCACAGCGACATTCATCACGGCGGCAAGCAGCATCAGGGCCAATATGACCAGGGACTTCTTCATTTCAGCCGACAAAGATAGTGATTTTGTTTCTTGTATCTAGCTTTTAGGGATGAGTTTCTTTGGCACCGAAGAGCCACTTTGCCAGCCAGGGGCTCAGTCTGATGACGTTGCTGACGAACAGGCAGACGGCAATCACAAGGATGGCGATGACCGACGAAGTGAAGAACTCGATGACGGGCATCGGGTGGTCGCTGAACAGGGTAAAGGCGCTTAATCCACGGGGCAGCACGAAGAAGTGTATCAGGTAGATGTCCAGCGTGCGGCGTCCCACATACTGCATGGTGCGCCCCAGGGCGTTGTCACGCGAGAACAAGTCCTGCTTGCGGCGGAAAAAGGCGAACAGGACAATCAGGCCCGTCAGTGACAGCAGTCCCTTGACGGGGATGGCCTTGACAGGCAGGATGCCACCGAGGGCATTGACCACGATGAAGAACACGATGCACACGGGCAGCAGCCACTTGCCGTCGAGCCACTGCTGCACCTTGTCAAAGTGTTCCTTGGCCAGCGTACCGAGCACAAAGAACAGGAAAAACCGCCATTGGTGCGCACTGAGGAGTGCCAGCAGGTTGTCCGCCGTATGGTGATGCAGCGTCATCGTCGTCCGGCACAGCCAGAACATGGCGATGCCCATTGCAAGCAGTATCCATGCCGACCAGCGCCCCCGCACGAAGTACCTCACGACTGCGTAGAAGACATAGAATTCCAGCAGCACAAGGGTAAACCAGTAGCCGCACTTCGTCTTGCTCAGGATGCCCTCATAGAGCGTCACATCGTTGATGTACAAGAAGATAGCAAAAAAGATGAACGGGCTGATGAGCTGGACGGGAATCTTCTTCTTGAAGAAGCTGACGATGTAACTGCCGTTCCACTCCACCCCGGCCTTGTAGAGCACAAATCCGCTGATGAAGAAGAACATGGGCATCCTGATCTGCGTCAGGTAGGTGTGGAACGATGGGGTGCCGGGCGTAATCTGCCAGCACAGGGCCGCCACGTGGTTGAGCACGACCAGAAACATCGTGAAACCCCGCAACGCATCGATGTAACCGATGCGTTGTTGACCACTGGCTGTGATGCCACCCTTGTTCTCCATCTGATTCACTGCATGATGACTGGGCTAGCCCAGCGCTAAGGCTAAATCGTACGTTCTACAGGCAGGACAAAGGCGCGCAGTCCCAGTTTGGGCGTCGCCAGGTCCATCTGGTGCAACTCGTCGAGCACGACATCCACGCGGCGGTCGTCCACCACCGTCAGGATGGCCGATGCAATCGAGGGCCATGCGTGGGTAGCATAATGGGGCTCACCCGTCTTGCTGCCACGTCCCTGTACCTCGCGCCACCCTGTGAATCCACGGCAGTTGAGCAGATTCAGTTTCTCGACAATGCGGTCATAGTAGGCCTCGTCAAAGGCTATAAATATCGCTTTCATTGTTTCAGGTTTCTGGTTATTATTTTGAAAAACTACAAATTACGCGAATCAAACGAATAATCAGAGGTCTAATCAGCGTAATTTGCAGTTCTAGATATTATTTCTTCAAGTGCTCCTTGGCCATCTTCTTGCGGTTGCGGCGGATGCCGGTCAAGGCAAAGATGGTGTACATCGTCGGCACGAACAGCAAGGTCATCAGCGTGGACATGGCCAGACCGCCAATCACGGCGATACCCATCGGGCGCCACATCTCGCTACCTACACCCGTACCCACTGCCATGGGCACCATACCCAGGATGGTTGTCAACGACGTCATGAGCACAGGACGCAGACGTGAGTGACCACCGTTGATTACGGCGCGGCGGATGCTCATGCCGCGCTCACGGTTCAGGTTGATGTAGTCAATGAGCACAATACCGTTTTTCACTACGATACCAATCAGCATGATACCACCGATCATAGACATCACGTTCAGGTTGGTGCGCGTGATCAGCAGGATGAGCACGATACCTGAGAATGCGAACAGAATCGAGGTCATGATGATACCGGGATAGGTAAACGACTCGAACTGACCGGCCATCACGATGTAAACGAGCAGGATGATGAGCAAGCCTAACACGGCCAGGTCGCCGAACGAGTCTTGCTGGTCCTCGTAGCTACCACTCAGCTGAATCATCACGTCGCTGGGCTTGTCCATCTTGTCGATGAGCGGCTGGGCCTCGGCAATCACCTCACTCATGGGACGGTCTTGGATAACGGTCGATACAGTGATGATGCGCTCACGGTCCTTACGCTCGATGGTGGGCGGATAGAACTGCTCGGTCACGGTACCCACCTCTTTCAGACGGACTCCGGTACCCATGGTGTTGTAGAGCATGATGTTCTCGATGTCGCTGATGCTGCGGCGGTGTTCGGGGTCATACATCACCTTGATGTCATACTCCATACCGTCCTCACGGAAGTAGCTGGCCGTCGTACCGTTGATGCGGTTACGCAGGGCAGTAGCAGCGGTGCTCAGATTCAGGCCGTACATAGCCAGTTTCTCGCGATCGAAGTCCACGTGGTACTCGGGCTGGTAATCGCTGCGGCTGATGTTGATGTCGGCTGCACCGGGCACCTTCTCGAGGATGCGTTTCAGACGCTGTGCCACACTGTCGGTCTTGGTGAAGTCATAGCCGTAGATCTCATAGTCGAGCGTGTTCTGGCCGCTCATGCCGCCACCACGGCCACCACCCACATTGACGAGGGCCTTTTTCAGTTCGGGATATTGCTTGAGGTCTTCACGCATCATGCCGGCAATCTCAGTGATGCCGCGCTTGCGCTCGTTAGCCTTGTTGAGCATGATGTTCATCGAGATGATGTGCGAACCGTTGCTCTGCATCGAGGCGAAGGTGTTGTCGCTGCTGGCCTGGCCAACGGTGTAGTTGAAGGACTGGATTTCGGGATACTTCTCGGTCCACTCCTTGTACAGGCGTTGGCTGACGTCCTTGGCCAGGTCAACGCGTGAGCCGATGGGGAGTTCAAGCGTGACGCCCAGACGGCCGTTATCGTTGGTCGGGAAGAACTCAGTGCCGACAAACTTCATCAGGAACATCGAGGCAACAAACACGCCTAATGCCGTTGCCGTAGTGATCCAGCGGTGGGCAACGCACTTGTCAAGCACCTTGGCATAGAAGTCATCAATCTTGTCAAGCACCTTGAGGATGGGACCATACACCTTCTGGAAGATTTTGGTATCGCCCACATTGAGGCGCAGCAGGCGGCTGCAAAGCATGGGCGTCAGCATCAAGGCGCAGATCAGTGACAGCACCATCATGATGGTTACCATCCAACCCAACTGCTTGAACAGCACACCGGTCATACCCTTGACCAGCGTCAGCGGGAAGAATACGGCAATCAGTGTCAATGTCGATGCCATTACCGACAGGGCGACCTCGTTGGTACCGTTGACGGCTGCCTGCATGGGTGCCGAACCGCGCTCGATGTGCGTGGTGACGTTCTCCAGCACCACAATGGCGTCATCGACCACCATACCGATGGCGATGGACAAGGCCGACAGCGAAACGATGTTCAGTGAGTTACCTGTCACATACAGGTAGATGAACGAGGCAATCAGTGAGATGGGGATGGTCACCAGCACGATGACGGTAGCACGCCAGCGTCCCAGGAACACAAACACCACGATACCCACAAACAACAGGGCGAACAGCACGGTCTCGACCAGTGAGGAGATGGTGCTGCGGATGTTGTCGCTCGTATCCACGATGTAGCCCAACTTGATGTCGCTGGGCAGGTTCTTCTGGATCTTGGGCAACTCCTTGGCAATCTTCTCTGAAATCTGCACCGAGTTGGCACCGGACTGTTTCTGCACGATAATCATCGCACCCTTCTGGCCATTGTTGAAGCTCTCCTGGGCCCGCTCCTCGAGCGAGTCGTCGATGCGTGCCACGTCGCGCAGGTGAACCACGCCGCCGCTGGCCGACATACCCACGACCATGGCACCCATCTGCTGCGGGTCGTTGAACTCACCCTGCACACGCAGGGGGTAGGTCTCGTTACCGATATCGAAGGTACCACCCGGGATGTTGCGGTTCTCGGCACCGACGAGGGCAGCGACAGTCTCGACACTCAGGTTATAGGCTTCCATGCGCAGGGGGTCCAGATAGATGTGGATCTCGCGCTTGGGAGCACCGGCGATGGACACCGAGCCCACGCCATCGACGCGTGCCAACGGGTTGGCCACATTCTCGTCAAGGATTTTGTACAGACCCGGCATGCTCTGTCCAGCCTGTACCGACAGCAGCACGATAGGAATCATGTCGCTGCTGAACTTGAAGATGATGGGCGTGTTGGCATCGTCGGGCAGCATGCTCGACACCATGTCAAGTTTGTCGCGCACGTCGTTGGTCAGTGTCTCGATATTGTAGCCGTATTCAAACTCCAGGGTAACAATCGAGATGTTCTCACGGCTGTTTGACGTGATGTGCTTGAGGTGCTCAACCGAGTTAAGCACATTCTCAAGGGGACGGGTCACGTTCTGCTCGATGTCCGATGCACTGGTTCCCGCATAACTGGTCATCACCATGATGGTGTTGGTCTCCACGTCGGGGAACAGGTCAATGGGCAGGCTGCGGAGCGAGAACAGACCCAGCACAATCAGTGCCACGAACACGAGGATCGTGGTCACCGGTCGTTTTACTGAACTGGAATAAAGACTCATGGCTGGCGATGCTTACTTCTTGAGTTGAACTTTGGCTCCATCCTGCAGGCGCGATGCACCGGCGATAACCACTTGAGTGCCGGGAACAAGTCCGCCCTTGATCTCGTAGCGGTCCTCCAGGCGCTGGCCCAGTTCCACTTCGCGCAACTCGACCTCTCCGCCCTGGTAAACCCAGACGTAGCGCACGCCCGAGCCGACCTGCTTCTGCACGGCGCGGTCAGGAATCACGACGCTCTGGTTGGTACCGTAGTTGAAGCCTACGCGGGCAAACATGCCGGTGCGCACCTTGTCACTGCGATTGGTGATAGCGATCTCGACCTGGAAGGTGCGGCTCGTGGCGTCAACGGTGGGGTGGATGAGGTAAACCTGGCCGTTGAAGACCTCGTCGCCGTAAGTGTCAAACTTCACAGTGACGGGCATGCCTCTCTTCACCTTAGGATACTCGCTCTCATTGACGTTGACGATGACCTTGAGGGGATTTTGCTGCTCAATGGTCAGCACGGGAAGTCCTGCGGGCAGGTCGCCGGCATCATAGTTCTTGGCGGTAACAACGCCGCTCACAGGTGAGGTCAGCACCGTGTTCTCCTGCATGGTGCGGATGGCGCGTGCCGTGGCATCATATTGTGCCTGCAGCTGGTCAACAGTCTGTTGGGTGCCACCACCGATTTTCACCAGTTCACGGGCGCGATCCAGTTCACGCTTCAGGTTGGCCTGGGCAATCTGCTGCTGGGCGATGTTCACGTCGTCCAGGATGACCAGCCGCTGGCCGCGTGCCACGTGCGAACCCACGTCAACGAGGATGCGCTTGATGCGTGCGCCGCTGTTCGATGAGATGTTGTTGGTCTTGAAAGCCTCCACAGTACCTGTGTACTCGCTGGTCTGCTTCACGGCTTCAGCGCCGATGGTTACCACCTCAACGATGGGCAGTTCTTCCTTCACTTCGGTTGTCTTTTTCTCGTCCTTGCCGGTACATGAAACCAGTACCAGTCCGAGCAACGCGATCGTTAAAAGTTTTGATTTCTTCATTTGTCTTGTGATATTTTATTGTTGTTTACTTCTGTTCTTTATTGGAGGAAACCTAGCGAATTACCTCAGGTAGTGGGTATTTCCCAGTACAAACTCCAGGTCGCTCTCAGCCACCAGATAGTTGTAGATGGCCTGATAATAGGCCAAGCGGGCGGCCATCAGGGCGTCCTCGGTGTCGCGCAGCTGGATGAATGTGGCTGCACCGATCTTGAAGCTCTTCTGCATGATGTCGTTGGCTTTCATGGCCATGCCCACGCTGGCTTCGTTACTTTCGATCTGCTTTAGGTTCTTGGCGATGACGTCGTTCTGGGTGGCGACCTGCATGTGCAGGCTGCGCTCCAGGTTCTCGCGCTGCCACTTCATCTCCTCGACAGCGATTTCGGCCTGTTTCTGCTTGTAGTAGCGCTGACCGCCCTGGAAGATGGGGAAGGCAAGCGTCAGGCCCACGTTGGAGGCGCGGCTCCAACGCAGTCCGGAGAACGGGCTGCCGTTGTTCATCGAGTGCCACATCACGCTGGCGCTACCGGTCAGGGTGGGGTACCAGGCCATCTTCTGCACGTCGAGAGCCTTCTTCAGGTAATCGGTCTGCAGGTCCATTGCCTTGAGCGAGGTGTTGTTGGCAAGCGTGGTGTCCGAGCCGAGCGTGTTGCTCAATACGCGCTCATACATTTCGCCCCTGAAGTCGCTCAGTTGCTGGCTCGGCGCAATCTCGGTGCGCACGTCCATACCCATGAGCACCTTGAGCTGGAGCAGCAGGGCATTGATGGAGTTCTCGGCTTCGATGATGGCCGGCTCCAGATTGGTCACTGCGACATTGGCACGCAGCACGTCATACTCCGATGCGGCGCCGAGTTCATACTTCTTCTGGAAGATGTCGGCATTCAGCTTGGCGGTGGCGTGGTTCTCCTCGATCACGCGCTTGCTGTCAATGGCGAGCATCAGGGAGTAGTAGGCCTTCTCCACCTGGTTCACGAGCGACAACTTGTTAGCACGGGCCGATTCCAAGTTCTGCAGAATCTGATTCTCGTTCAGTTTGATGGATTTCCACAACTGAGGCACTACCAGCGGAATCGAGGCGCTTAAACCCGCAGCATGGGTATTGTCGCTACCCATCTTGATGGCCATGGTTCCGGCTTCGGTGTCCATGTACATCGTCTGCAGCGACAAGTTGCGCTGGTACTGACCAGACAGGTTGATGGAGGGGAACAACTTGCCCAGGGCCTCCTTGCGGGTGTAGTCCACACGGGTGATTTCCATCTCCTTCACCTTGATGGTGGGGTTCTCGTTCAGGGCGATGCGCACACACTCGTCGAGCGACAGTGTCAGTTGCGCTTGGGCACTTAGTGCCCCGCCGAACAATACTAAAAGAATAATGTAGAAAAATTTCTTGTTGAACATGGGTATGTGGTTGTTATTGTTTTTGCTGTTGTTGCTGCTCGAGATACTCGATCATCTCGATTCCCTTGATGGTTGCTACGCCACGCAGGAAACTCACGAATACATGGTCGAACATGTCCTCTTGCTTGAAACCGTATTGCGCACCGTTGAAATCCTCGTTCAACGCGCGCATGGACCGCGAAAACAGGTAGGCTGCAATTTCGGGGTTGATACGCTTGATAACCAGGCCCTCGTCTTGGGCTTGGCGCAGCACCGAGGCAATGCCGGTGATAACGCTCTTCTCGTTCTCGATATGTTTCTCAAAGATGTCGGGATACAGGCGCTTGATGTCGTTGATGAAGGCCACCGAAGTCTCTTGGTACATCTTACGGGCCCGTTGATACACCCTGAACATCGCCTCAAAGCAGTTGGATGACGTGTTGAAAATCTCTTTCATCGCGGCATTCTTCCTCTCATGCTCCTGGTGGATGCACTCACCGATGAGCGTGCGCTTGTCGGGAAATGTTTCATAGAGGGTGCGTTTCGAGATGCCGCAGGCGCGTGCCACATCATCCATCGTCATCGACGTGGGGCCCACACTCATCAGCATCTGGCTGCATTCCGTCACAATGCGTTCTCTTGTGTCCATTTTGTGCTTAGTGTATAAGTTCTCTATTTTGACGGCGCAAAATTACAGAAAACTTTTAAAACTCCAAAAGTTTTCTTGGTTTTTGCTCACTTTTTCCATGGTATTTATCATTCTATAACAATAGCAAGGGTGGCGCCACTGTTGACGCCACCCTCACGATTAGTGATGTAAATCAGAGTGATCTAATGCTTTAACGGACGACCTTAGTGCTCTTGACAGCACCGCTGCGGTAGCGGGTTACCACAATGTTGATGCCGTCCCAAGGCTCCTTGCTCTGAACGCCCGACATGTTGACATAGGTTACCGACTCAACCTCGTCCTCATCGGTGGCAATCGAGTTGATGGCGGTGTTGTTGCCCATGTTGATGCTGACGAGCGTTACCTCCTGGGTGTTGCTGGTGGCGGTGGTGCCGTCAACGTAGTTGGCCACGAGGTAGATGCTGTAGGTACCACCCTCAACCAGGTTGCTCAGGGTAATGCCCGTGCTGCTGGCATCGATGTCGGTGATCACGAAGTTGGTGTTGTCACCGGTTGCAGTAGCATTGAGGTTCATCGTGCCGGCATAGATGGCGATGTAAGCCATATCGGGCGAGTAGCTGCTGTCGGTAGAGTAGATGGTGATCTTGTCACCAGCGCTGCCGGTTACGGTCCAGGTGTAGGTCTCGCCCTTGGCGAAGCTGTGGGCCACAGCCGAAGTCTTAGCCGACTTCACGGTGATATTGCCAGAGCCATAGCTGGTGTTGGCCGTGGTAATCTGGATGGTGAAGGTGGCATTGCTGTAACCCGACGGGATGGTGAAGGTGATGCTGCCATAGGAGGTTGACCACCACGACGAGGAGTTCTTGGTGTAGATAGCGCCATTACCTGCCTTCACGTTGCTGCCGCCCCAAGGCGAGGTCAGCGTGATGCTGGCGTAGCTGCCGGTGTAGTTGCTGCCGTCGAGGCTGCCCAGCAAGGTGCTCGAAGGCTCGTCATCACCACTGGGCTGTGCCGTCAGCGTGCCATACAGCGAGTAGCTCGATACACTCGAGGCCGATACGTCGTGGGTCCAGTTGGCGGTGAAGCTGGTGCTGGATACTACTGTCGGTGCACTCAGCACGGGGTTAGCCTTGTCGAGCGTAGCGTTACCGGTGATGGAAACGGTCTTGCTCGTTGCGCCAGAGCTTGCTACGTTCACGGTAGCGGTCTGCGTGCCATAGGCGGTGGGCTTGTAGGTCACGGTCACGTTGACACCGTTAGCGGCATTGGCTGCCGTGATGGTGCTCGGCGAGATGCTGAAGACGTTAGAACCACTCAGGCTGAGCGTTACATTACCAGTCAGGTCAGCACCGGTTACCTTGAAGGTAGCGGTTGACGTACCGTCAACCTTGGCGCTCATGTTCAGGCTGGTGGGCGTTACTGTCAGGGTGGGGGTAGCGGCGGGCGACTCCGTCTTGAGGGTGACGCTCTGCTCGTTGCTCCATGCGCTCGAGGTACCATCGACGTAGATGGCCTTCACCTTATAAGTATAGGTGGCGCCGGCAGTCAGGTTGCTGACGGTGTAGTACTTGTTGGTGATGCCGGTGATCGTGCGGGCGTTGGCATCGCCGGTCTCGCTGGCGTTGAGGTTGACATTGCCGGCATAGACTTGGATCAGCGACATATCGGGTGAATAGCTGCTATCGGTCGAGTAGATGGTGATGACATCGCCAGTCTTGCCAGTGACAGTCCAAGTGTAGGTCTCACCCTTTGAGAAGGAGTGGCCCACAGCCGAGGTCTGGGTGGACTTCACGGTGATGTTACCTGAACCGTAGGTACCGCTCACAGTGGTAATCTGTACGCTGAAGGTGGTGTTGCTGCTGTAACCCGAAGGAATGGTAAAGGTAATCTTACCGGACGAGCCAGATGTGTAAACGGCATTGTTACCGCCCTTGACGTTGGTTCCGCCCCAAGGCGAGCTCAGCGTGATGGTCTTGTAGCTGCCGGTGTAGTTGCTGCCGTTGATGGTGCCCAGCAGGGTGGGGCTGGTCGACGGGGTCGAGCCACCCTCGCCGTTCACTTGCAGGGTGTAGCTGGCCACGTTGCTGCTCGTCGTCTGGTCGGTCCAGTCAGCGCGGAAGCTCGAGCTGGTGACGTAGCTGCTGTTGGCAGCGCTCATCACGGGCGTGTAGGTCGTCAGAGCGGCAGCGGTAGCAGTACCACTAAGCGAAACGGTCTTGCTGGTTGCGCCGCTGCTTGCAATCGAGATGCTGCCGGTGTGGGTGCCTGCTGCAGTGGGGTTATAGGTTACCGTAACGGTAGCCCCGCTGGCAGCAGCGCTGGCGCTGATGGTCGTCGGCGAGATGGTGTAAGCGCTGTTGGCATCGGTCTTGGTGAGCGTTACGCTGCCGGTGAGGTTGGTACCAGTAACGGTGAAGGTCTTGCTTACGGTCTGGCCAGCGGTGGTGCTGAATGACAGCGAAGTGGGGCTGACGGTCAGCGTGGGAGTAGCAGTGCTGCCACTGGGCGGCTGGATACCGATCACCATCTGCTGATAGACGTTGAAGTTATAGCTGCTGTAGCCGAAGGAGTTCAGCGAGCACCATGCATTGCCGTCGCCACTCCAACCGAAGTTGACGTGGTACTTGTTGGTGCTGCTGTTGTAGCCGTCAACGTTGAAGGCGTGTCCGCCGGCGTTGGAGCTGACGGCACAGAAGACGATGGGGCGGCCTGCGGCCATTTCCTGCTGGATCAGTGAAGCCCACTGTGAGTCGGAATAGAGCGTGGTGCCGCCGCTATAGGCGCTGGTCTTCTTGACGAAGCGCGTGGTGCTGGCGTCGTAGCCGAAGAAGGTGAACGCGTCGCGGATGTTGCAGACACTGTCCACACTCACACCGCTACCGCCAGCTGCACTCGTACCGTAACCCATGCGCTCGGCCTGGCCCACATAGTGCATCAGCGTGGCAACAGCGGTGCCCTGGGCGGTCGTGTAGCCGCTGGTGTAGTTGTCCAGCATGTTGGCCCAGTCAAACGTGGTCGAGGGCAGGGCTGAGTGGGTATAGCTCTTGGAACCATAGCTAGAGTAGCTGATGGTGGACTTGTAGCCGGGGACAACGGGCGTCGGGGCGGTGGGGTACTTCCAGTAGTAGAACACCATCGAGGCCGATGTGGCGGGGCAACCGGTCAGACACTGGTAGCTACCGAACTTACACTGATTGTAGTAGGGCGCTTCCTGGTCCCAGTTGCAGGTCAGCAGCGGGCCGTAGGTCGTGGCGTTGAACGACGGTGTGGGCGGCTGGATAACCTCGGTGGGCTGCAGGCCCGGATGCTCCTGCAAGAACATGATCTGGTCCTTGTACTGGCCGAGCAGGTCCTGGAGACCCAGCGGCAGGTTGTTCACATCCTTCAGGGGGCGGTCACCGACCATGAGGATTTCCTCGGCACGGTCATCGCCGGCCACTACGATAAATGTGCTGGAGGTGTTGTAAATGTAATAGACAGGCTGATTGACCTTGGCACTGCCGATTTCGGCCTTCACCAGCACGGGCTGGTAGGCTGACGGAGCCATTAGTTTATTACCTGCATAAAGTTCTGCTAAGAAACTTTTTGCTTTCCTCGAAGCCGTTGCCTGGTCGACAGGAGCGGCCGATAAGGACATCGCCAGCATGGCTGATGTCAAGAAAAACAGGATTTTTTTCATAAGCCTTGTAGTTTTTTGTAGTTAGAGTAATAATATAAGGTAATGCGGTATGTCAATTAAACTAATGTGGTAGTGAGGAGATGTCACAAAACATCGCCCCAAAGGTAATAGATTATTGTAAATCCAACAAACAAAAATCAATTTTTTTTAAAAAATCTTCCTTTTTGCAAGAATTCATTTTTCGATACGATGGTTGGCAAAAGTGAAAATAATGCATGGTTATCCTAAATAAATTTGGTGGTTTTTACTTGCAGAATTCAGTATAAATCAGTATCTTTGCACCACAACAACAGAAAACTAATGACTATGAAATCAGCATTCAATATGCATGATATGCTGGTCCTCCTGCGCCAGCTCTCCATCAACAATGGCCGCACATGGCTCAAGGCACACTAGGGCCGTTGTGTCGTCCTGTGCGTGACGGAAGGAATAGACAGATAAAGGGTGTGGCTGTGGCAAAACAGAAAGCCACGATCGCAATCGTGGCTTTCTCTGCCTAATCTGTTTTCTAGGCGTTATATGAGTCTTTAATGATGCCCTCTTAGGGGGGACTTTTCGTTTTGATTCTAGTTCCCACCTTAATAGTCAGTACTTTCGAGGCCTGTGTAAGGATTGTTGTATTGATAGAGGTTCTCAATTAGTTTCAGGTTCCACTTTTCAACATCGTTGGGCTGTTTTTTGGCTTTCAGTTTGTTCAGCATGATCTGCCAGGAGGGTATGTCGAAGTTGTAGATGATGAAATCTGCGTCAAGGACATCTGTGCTGAGCCATGGCCATCCCGGATCTTTGGCATAACGCAGGATGATGGTATTCTCACGTGCATAGTCGACCTCTAACTCACCTGTCTGGGGATTAGTATCGCAAAAGTGCAGGTTGAGACCTTTGTCTGCCGGTGTGAAGGCCAAATGTGTACGTCCTATTGAGAGGCGGATTTTGTCTGTCAGGTCCCCTTTCCCATCTTCAATGAAGAAGTAATTGATGTCGGGGCTGCCAGGAAGGATAGGACCGCTCATTGTGTCATCGGTGATGGTGATGGGGCCGTCGGCGGTTGGCTCAAACTTGCTTTTCAGGATGCGGAGGTAACCTCTGTTGCGGTATGCTATCAAGTCATCGCAACTGATAAGTGAAAAGAGTATTATCTCGTTGTGGTATGCCGTCAGTGTTGTCACGCCACCCACTTTCTCGGCAACGAATCGTGCGCCATGACCTATCATGTCCTTGTCCTCTGATATCTCTTGATAAACGCCGTTCCCTATTTCCTCAAGGCAGAATGTTTGGGAATCATCAGCGTTGGTGATGACGTAAATAGCTCCTTCTTGGTACATACTCATGGCTCCCAGGTCCCAGGAAACAAACTGGCTGATATCATCAATGGTGGCTGGTTTCTGAGCCGAGAGCGACATCGCTATGGTGACGGCTGTCAGTAAAAATAGTAATCTCTTCATAAGTCTTTCGGATTAAGTTAAAATTGTTTGTAAATAATATACAGGTTTGTGGCGCATATCGTTCTCTAATCACCCCCACAAAGGTAATAATCTGAAACGAGTCTTGCAAGCAAAGGTGGCATTTTTATGTGAATTACATCTTAATCATGGTCTCTTACCACGGCAGCATGAGGCTTTCATTTGGACTCAACAGTTGGAATCTGATATAGGATATTTGCCCGTTTGGCTCAAAACGAGTATCTTTGCACTACGACAACAGATAACTAATGACTATGAAATCAGCAAGCAATATGCATGAGGTGCTGGCCTTCCTGCGCCAGCTCGCCGTCAACAACGACCGCACGTGGTTCAAGGCCCGCAAGCCGCAGTTCGATGCCCTGCGCGGGCCCTGGGAGCAGGATATGGAACGGCTCATCGCCCTGGTCGCCGACTTTGACCCGCAGGCCCGTGGGCTTGCGGTCAAGGAGAGCGTTTACCGCATCTACCGGGATACCCGTTTCTCCCACGACAAGAGCCCTTATAAGACTTATTTCTCGGGTGTCATCGGCCGCGGGGGGCGCCACACGGTGCAGTCGTGCTACTATGTCCACTTCGGGGTCAATGAGATGATGCTGTGCGGCGGCATCTGGTGGCCCGAGAAACCGATACTGGAACAGTTGCGCCGGCTCATCGATGCCGAGCCCGAGGAGTTTGTCGCCATTGTCGAGAATCCCGCCCTCATGTCACAGTACCAGTGGATGTCGAGGTCGCTCAAGTCCGTACCTAAGGAGTTCCCTGCCGACCATCCGATGGCCCGTTACCTCAAAATGAAGGAGTATCTGCTGGTCAAGTACATCACCGAGGACTACTTCGACTGCGATGATTGGGTGGAGCGTGTAGCCACCGACTTACAACCTCTCAAACCAATGAATGATTTCCTTAATTATGTATTTGAATAATCAGCGATAGAGTAACAAATCGTAATTTGGGAATTTGCCACCGTTTTGGCTTGAGAATCGGCATTTTGTCAGAGAAAAATGATAAATGCCGATTCTTTTGCCATTTTTTAGGCCGTTTTAACAACCCGAGACAGATTTTTTTGAGTCCTCTAGTGTTAATTTCTCAATATAATTACACCTATTAGAAAAAATGGTAGTATCTTTGCCGGCGTTTTCAAGGACACCCTCCTTGACAACAGCATGGAAACCCTGAAATATTAATATAATCAACATAAACACAAGTTTTTCACATTTATGAAGAAATCTTTTATTCTCCTGCTGGCACTGGCCACGAGCTTGGGCATGAGTGCCAGTGAAGCCGACCTGGTGATGCCGGAGTCGCTTCATGAGTTAAGTTTCTTGCACTGGGGATTCCTGGTGTGCATCTTGGGTATGCTCTTCGGAGTCTATCATTTCATGAAGACCAAGGGTCTGCCCGTTCACCCCGCTATGCGCGAGATTGGTGAGGTGATCTACAAGACGTGTTCGACCTACCTCAAGCAGCAGGGCCGTTTCCTGGCCATCCTGTTTGTGTTCATCGGTGTGGTTGTCGCCTTCTACTTTGGCGGTCTGAGCCACATGTCCGTGGGCGAGGTACTCGTCATCCTGTTATCGACCGTAATCGGTATGCTCGGCTCTTATGCCGTTGCTGCCTATGGTATCCGCATGAACACCTACGCTAACGCCCGCATGGCGTTCGCCTCGCTGCGTCGTGAGCCGCTGCGTCTGCTCAATATCCCCTTGAATGCGGGTATGAGCATCGGTGTGATGCTGGTGTGCGTCGAGCTCATCATCATGCTGGCCATCCTGCTGTTTGTCCCCTGCCATCTGGCTGGTGTCTGCCTGATCGGCTTTGCCATCGGTGAGAGCCTCGGTGCCAGTGCACTGCGCATCGCTGGTGGTATCTTCACCAAGATTGCCGACATCGGTAGTGACCTGATGAAGGTGGTCTTCAAGATTGGTGAGGACGACCCCCGCAACCCTGGTGTGATTGCCGACTGTACTGGTGACAATGCTGGTGACAGTGTAGGCCCCACGGCCGACGGCTTTGAGACCTATGGTGTGACGGGTGTCGCCCTGGTTTCGTTCATCCTGCTGGCTGTCAGTGATCCCGAGATGCAGAAGAACCTGCTCGTGTGGATCTTCTCGATGCGTATCCTCATGGTCATCACCTCGGTGGTTGCCTACTGGGTCAACAAGGCCTATTGCAAGGCTAAGTTTGCCAACACTGACGAGCTTGACTTCGAGAAACCGCTGACCTCGCTCATCTGGATTGCCAGTGTGCTGAGTATCGCCGTAACCTATATCGTTTCCTACATGCAGCTGGGCAACGTGGATGGACACCCCAACCTGTGGTGGCAGTTGGCAAGCATTATCTCGATGGGTACCCTGGGCGCCGCCCTTATCCCCGAGATTACCAAGATTTTCACTTCGCCCAAGAGCGGCCATGTACTCGAGGTGGTGAAGGCTTCACACCATGGAGGCGCTTCGCTGAATATCCTCAGCGGTTTTGTGGCTGGTAACTTCTCTGGTTTCTGGACCGGTCTGGCCTTCGTGCTGCTGATGTTCGTGGGCTATGCCTTCTCGATCAAAATTTCTCCTGACCTGATGTCCTATCCCGCCATCTTCGCCTTCGGTCTGGTGGCCTTCGGTATGCTGGGCATGGGCCCCGTGACCATCGCTGTTGACAGCTACGGTCCCGTGACCGACAACGCACAGAGCGTCTATGAGCTCTCCCTCATCGAGGAAGTGCCCAACAAGGACCAGGAGATTGAAAAAGACTTCGGCTTCAAGCCCGATTGGGAGAAGTCCAAGCATTACCTCGAGGCTAACGACGGCGCTGGCAACACCTTCAAGGCTACTGCCAAGCCCGTGCTCATCGGTACCGCCGTTGTGGGCGCCACCACGATGATTTTCTCCATCATCCTTGTGATTCAAAAGACCCTCGGTGTGGATCCCGCCAGCCTGCTGAACCTCTTGAACGCCTACACCATCATCGGCTTCCTGCTGGGTGGTATGGTCATCTACTGGTTCACCGGTGCTTCGACTCAGGCCGTTACCGTCGGTGCCAACCGTGCCGTGGCATTCATCAAGGATCATATCCAGTTAGACCCCAATGCACCCAAGAAGGCCGACGCCAAGTCCTCGGTCGAGGTTGTAAGGATTTGCACCCAGTATGCCCAGAAGGGTATGTTCAACATCTTCCTGTCCATCTTCTTCTTCGCCCTCGGCTTTGCCTGCCTGGCATCGCCCGGTAGCATCGGTGGCGACAATGCTGTTTCGCTCTTCGTTTCCTACCTCATTTCGATAGCCTTGTTCGGTCTGTTCCAGGCCGTGTTCATGGCCAACGCCGGTGGTAGTTGGGACAATGCCAAGAAGATTGTTGAGGTGGACCTTAACCTCAAGGGTACCGCATTGCACGATGCGTCGGTAGTCGGCGACACCGTCGGTGATCCCTTCAAGGACACTTCATCGGTTTCGTTGAACCCCATCATCAAGTTCACCACCCTGTTCGGTCTGTTGGCAATGGAGATGGCAATCAGCGATAACTTCCGTGAGTATGCACCCTGGATTGGCATCATCTTCGTCCTCGTGGCTATCTTCTTCGTTTGGCGCTCATTCTACCGCATGCGCATCGATGACACCATCGAGAACATCATCACTGAAAATGAGAAAATGGCCAATAAGAAGGAAGCAGAGAAATAATCTCTCATTTTGACCCATCAAGGGCTTCATAGCGAGCCCCCGTCAAAACTTGTGCAAGCCGAATGCAATGATGCTTGCATCAATTGATGAGGCGCAGCCAAGTTTATCAAATAACCGTCAAGGCGGCTGGACACCACACGCGTCCAGCCGCCTTGCTTGATTTGGGTTTAATTTAGTGCAGATAGGGTGCATCCTTGAGCATCTGACGGGCGAACGTCTTTACCCGCTGGAACTCCTCATCGTCGCACAGCAAGGTGGTGCGGTTGTCCTTGTGGAAAATGTAGTGATATCCCTTCTTAGCCTTGTGACCAGGACGGTCATTGGCATAGAACTGATGGTAAACATCGATGCCCTCAAACTCAACAGGGCGATTACCGAGGACATGGGCCCTGTCACGCACAATGCCCCTCAAGGTTTTCATGGCGTTCAGCTCGTTGCGTGCCTCCTGCGAGGTGGAGTCGTTGCCATATAATTCATTGAAGTTCTTCATAGCACGCTCCAGATCGCGCAGAGCGACAAATGCATGCGAGTCATAGATGACCATGTCGCTTGTCACTATGGACATGTCGGTACTGATCGACTCGTAGCTCTCAGGATACTTGAGGTTGTTAACGATCTGTTGCTGAATGCGCTGAAGGCCTTCCTTCTCAATTTGCTTCATCTTCTCGTGAGCCTGTTTCTCAATGATTTGTTCGCGTGTCAGTTGTTGACAGCCGATGGCCAGAAACATCAACGCCATCATCAGTAATGTCTTGATTTTCACCATATCAAACTATTCTTAAAGTAAATGAATTTGTAACTATCAATTTGGAATCAGCAGCGCAACATGTGGCACTTGCCGTGATTGCAAAGGACAAAAATACAATAATTTTCTATGTATCGCAGACGATATTGATAGTTTTGGCGATGAAATCAATAAAAACAGTACAACCGAGCAGCAAAGTCATCCATCTTGCAGCCGGTGGCCAGAAACTGGGTTTTTCATTAGTCGTGAGGGAGCGCCAGTCTGATTTTGGGCCCTTTACTCCAAAAAAATCACAATTTGTAGGTAAATAATCATTCATTTTTGCTTGCTATGTCCTCAAAAAGGAGTATTTTTGTGGGTAATTAGACGAACTTACGATTAATAACCTTTTAAACTTTAAACTATTTCTTTTTATGGCAAAAATTCATGGAGCCGTAGTAGTGAATACGGAACGATGCAAGGGATGCCGCCTGTGTGTTGTGGCTTGTCCCTGCAATGTGCTGAACCTCAAAGAGAAAGAGGTGAATGACCGCGGATATCATTTCGCTTACATGGAGCAACCTGAGGCTTGTATCGGTTGCCAGAGTTGTGCACTTGTTTGCCCCGATGCCTGCATCGAGGTATACCGCGTGATGGAAAAATAATAGTGACTAACCATTTAAATTACTGTCGAACAATATGAACGATAAAGTAACATTGATGAAGGGTAACGAAGCCCTCGCCATGGCAATGATCCGCTACGGCGCCGACGGATATTTCGGATACCCGATCACTCCGCAGAGTGAGGTGCTTGAGAAACTCGAGGAAGAAATGCCTTGGGAAACTACAGGTATGGTTGTGCTGCAGGCCGAGAGTGAGGTCGCTGCTATCAACATGGTTTATGGTGGCGCAATGACCGGTAAAGCCGTCTGCACCTCTACTTCCAGCCCTGGCTTCAGTCTGATGCAGGAGGGTGTTTCCTATCTCGCTGCCAGCGAGGTTCCCGCTCTGTTGATCAACGTGCAGCGCGGTGGCCCCGGTCTGGGTACCATTCACGCATCGCAGGCCGACTACTTCCAGGCTTGCAAGGGTGGCGGTCACGGTGACTACCACATGATTGTGCTCGCTCCGAGCAGTGTCCAGGAGATGGCCGACATGGTTGCCCTGGGATTTGACCTGGCTTTCAAGTATCGTTGCGTGTCGATGATTCTCGCCGATGGTACCATCGGTCAGCTCATGGAGAAGGTCGTACTGCCCGAGCAGCGTCCGCGCCGCACCGACGATGAGATCCGTCAGCAGTGCCCGTGGGCCGTTAACGGTCGCAAGGGTATGCGCCCCAGCAATGTCGTTACCAGCCTCGAGCTCGACGACGACAAGATGGAGGAGAACAACTGGCGTTTCCAGGCTTGCTACCGCGAAATCGAGAAGAACGAGACCCGTTGCGAGCTCATTGACGTCGAGGATTGCGACTACCTGATCACCGCCTTCGGTACCACCGCCCGCGTCGCTATGAAGACGATGGAGCTGGCCCGCGCCGAGGGTATCAAGGTTGGTATGTTCCGTCCCATCACTCTGTGGCCCTTCCCCGAGAAGCAACTGCGTGAAGCAGCCAAGAACGTCAAGGGTATCCTCTGCGTTGAGCTCAACGCTGGCCAGATGGTCGAGGATGTGAAGCTTGCTGTTGAATGCAAGATGCCGGTTGAGCACTATGGCCGTTTCGGTGGCAACGTGCCCACTCCCGACGAGCTGCTGAATGTACTTAAAGAGAAACTCATTAACAAGTAAAGAACGCAATGGAACTTAACGATATCATTAAACCTGAGAATAAGGTATATTCTGAACCTAAATTATTGAACAGGGTTCACATGCACTACTGCCCTGGTTGCAGCCATGGCGTTGTACACAAACTCGTTGCACAGGTCATTGAGGAAATGGGTGTTGCTGAGAAGACCGTTGGCGTTTCGCCCGTTGGTTGTGCAGTATTTGCCTATAACTATATCGACGTTGACTGGGAAGAGGCTCCCCACGGACGTGCTACCGCACTGGCTACCGCTGTAAAGCGCCTCTGGCCCGAGAACCTGGTATTCACCTATCAGGGCGACGGTGACTTCTCGGCTATCGGTACCTGCGAGTCGATTCACGCTTGCAACCGTGGTGAGAACATCGTCATCATCTTCATCAACAATGCAATCTACGGTATGACCGGTGGTCAGATGGCTCCCACGACCCTGCTGGGTCAGAAGACCGCTACCTGCCCCTACGGCCGCCGTCCGGACCTCAACGGTTATCCCCTGGCCATCACGCCGCTGCTGGCTCAACTCGATGGCACCTGCTACGTTACCCGTCAGAGCGTGCACACGCCTGCCAACGTACGCAAGACCAAAGCCGCTTTGAAGAAAGCCTTTGAGAACAGCATCAACTGCAAGGGCACCTCGGTTGTCGAGATCGTCAGCGCTTGCAACACCGGTTGGAAGCTCACGCCCGAGAAGGCCAACAAGTGGATGGAAGAGAATATGTTCGCCAAGTATCCCCTGGGAGACTTGAAGGACTTAGAAGATGGTATTCAACGCTAAAATTTAGAAGACACTATGATTAATGAAATAGTTATTGCCGGTTTCGGCGGACAGGGTGTATTGTCGATGGGTAAGATTCTTGCCTACTCTGGCCTGATGGAAGACAAGGAAGTCTGCTGGCTGCCCTCTTATGGTCCCGAACAGCGTGGCGGTACCGCCAACGTAACCGTTATCGTGAGCGATGAGCGCATCAGCTCGCCCGTGCTCAACACCTATGACGTGGTGGTTGTACTCAACCAGCAGTCCCTGGACAAGTTCGAGAGCAAGGTAAAGCCCGGTGGTATCCTGATGTATGACACCTATGGCATCCACAAGAAACCCACCCGCACCGACATCAAGATCTATCCGATCGATGCTACCGAGAAGTCAATCGAGATGAAGAACTCCAAGACCTTCAACATGATTGTCCTGGGTTCGATGCTCAAGGTTCGCCCCATGGTGACCATCGACAGCGTGCTCAAGGCTCTCAAGAAGACCCTTCCCGAGCGCCACTGGCACCTCATCCCCCTCAACGAGGAGGCTCTGAAGGAAGGCGGCAACCTCATCAAGGAGTAAACATTCCCGATTTTCCATAATACAAAACGGTTGACCCATCAGGGCCAACCGTTTTGTTGTCATTTAATGCTCTCTCCGAGCGCTCCGAGCACTCCGAGATCTCCGAGATCTCTGCTTTTTACCTTACGGCAACTTTCCAGGCACTGCGGCAGGTGGACGTCTTCAGCAGGTAGATGCCGCGCGGCAGGTCGATGAGCATATCGTTCTGCAGGTTCTCGATGCGGCGCACCTCTTGACCGGCCATGTTATAGATGATGGCTGTGCCCACGTCCTCGCTGCACTTGACGAGGATGCCGCCGTCACGGGCGATGACCTGCAAGGGCTTTTCGGCCTCGACACCGGTGATGCCTGTGGCATCGATGGTGATGACGTTGGACGGCTCACTCAGGTAGCCCAGACGGAAGGACTGCACATAGTAGGTGTGCGTCTCGCCAGGCTGGCGGTCATCAAAGGGGTAGGACGTCACATTGCTGTCGTCGGTTGTGAGGACCTCGGTGCGCGTTTCGCCCGAATTCTTGTTGTAGATCGTGCGGGTGATAACAAAGTTATCCACCTCCTCGCTGGGAGCCCGCCAGTTGGCCACATAGTTGTTGCCGTTGATTTCGGTGGCTTCCAGTGCTGTGAGTTTGCTCAGGGTGGGCACCGGCAGACAGTTGGCACGCAATTCCACGACGATGCTGCCCGTCAGGCCGCCGTCAAAGATGATGAGCTGGGCGGTGTGTGAGCCGGTAGTGGTGGGAGTATAGGTCACCTGGAGGGGATAGCCTTCGGCGCTGTTGGCCATCGGGCGGCTCACGGTGCTCACAGGGATGCTGAACATCTTGTAGTCGTCGCGGTAGAGCAGCAGCGACAGTGGGTTAGTCAGGCCGCGTCCCTTGATGTAGACGGTGTAGTTCAGCGACTTGCCCAAGGCTACCTCGCCGAAGTTGAGCACAGTGCCCTGCGTGGGTGCAATGAGCTCGGGGTCACCGGTGTAGGTGGTGGTGTCAATGCTGGTGCCGGCCTCGCTCAGATAGAACACCTGGCCCTGCTTGTTGCCCCAGATGTATTCAAACAGCTGGGGAATGTCGATGAACGGGTTGCGGTTGTTCTGATACTTCTGCACGGCCTCGTTGCGGTCCAGCTCCTTATCGCTCACGGCATCGTTGCGGGCCCAGCGGCACAGCAGGTCGATGGACCAGTCGTTGAGCGTCTTCCACGTGTTGTTGTTGAGCATGAAGGTGTATTTCCACGCATAGTGCTGGTAGGTGCACGCCATGTAGAAGTAGGTGCGGGCAAAGTCGCCCTTGTAGCGGTCATCGGGCTCAAACACTGTGTTGGCACCGCCGCCCTGGCCCATCTTGGGAGAACCCACACGGGTCACGCCGTTGTTGAAATAGATGGTTGATACCTCGCCCAGGGGCCAATAGTTCTTTGCCAGGTTGGCTTCTTCTTCCGAGGGGTAGAGGTGGTTCAGGTCGGTGTAACTGGCATAGCCTTGGGTCTCGTTATAGCCATACCACCAGCTCTTGGGCAGGGAGTGCTCGCGGTTCATGCCATAGGCGGCCTTGGACCCTCTGAAGTAGAACGTGTCATCGCTGTACATGTCCCACACCTTGCTGGGGTCCTCGGGGCGGCAGTCAGTCTCGGTGAAGTAGCCCCACAGACTGCTGTAGCTCAGCACGGTGTGCTGCAGCGTCAGGTTGTGGATGGCGTCCTTGAGTGCCTGGCCACTTTTGCCCTCGAGTGAGTCGTAGTAGCCGGCGGGAATGTTGGCACTGGCACCAAGCCATGCAGTGATGGCCACTGCAGTCATTGCCATGCGGTATAATCGGATAATAGAGAACCTAACGGAATTTTTCATAATTGTGGTGAGGCATTATATGGTTGCTATGAGTCTGCAAATGTACTTAATTTATTTCAATAACAGTGTATTGCGATAGCAGAAATACTTTTTTGAGTCAAGGATAAAGCGAGCCGCAATTGTGTTGCACTCCGAGACCTCCGAGATCTCCGATCACTCCAAGTTCTCCGAGATCTCCGATCATCCGATTACTCGGGGTCGTTGATCCAGTTGATGAGATAGACGCGGTCACGGGCGCGCGTCATGGCAGTGTAGAGCCACCGGTAGAAGTCCATCGACTGCATCGCATCGGGCATGATGCCGCCCATGTCGATGAACACGTTGCGCCATTGTCCGCCCTGCGCCTTGTGGCAGGTCACGGCATAGGCATACTTCACCTGCAGGGCGTTGAAATAGGGGTGCTCCTTCAATTGCTTGTAGCGCTCGCGCTTGTCACCGCTCAACTCGTTCCACACCTCGTTGAACAGGCGGTCGCTCTGCTCGCGGCTGAGGGCCGGTGTGTCGCTCAGCAGGCAGTCCACCACGATTTTGCAGTCCATCTCCACCCCGTCGTGGTCGGGAAACTCGACGGTGACGTTGGCAAACCGCAGACCGTACTTGTGTTCAATCTCGCCCCACACGCGGCGGACGCGACACACGTCGCCGTTGGCAATGAAGTCCAGCTGCTCATACTCGCGTGCCCAGTAGTAGTTGTTCTTGGCCACCAGCAGCATATCGTCATTGACCAGCAGGTCCTCGCGGTAGAGGATGGAGTTGCGCACGCCCATATTAAATAAAGTGGCGCGCTTGTTGCTGCGGGTGACGATAATGGCCTCGCCCATCCCGTCGCGGTCATAGCAGTCGCTGATGGTCTCCAGCAGGAATTCGCTCGACACGGTCTGGATGTCCTCCATGCCGTCGAGGTCAAAATGCGGCCGCCCCAATGTGCCGTCCTCCATCGCCTGGCGCAGCAGCGTGGCGTTGTGCAGGATGCCGCTCTCCTCGGCTTGACGTGCAATCTGGCGCAAGAACACGCCATAGGTCGTCAATCCCAGCGTCCGCAGGATTTCATCGTCCAGAGCCGGACTGACCATCTGGCCTACGGGGGGCAATTGGGCATTATCGCCCATGAGCACCAGTTTGCAACCCAAGCCGTTATAAACATAGCCGATGAGGTCCTCGAGCAACCGCCCGCTGCCGAAGATGCTTCCGTCGTTGGCATTGCTGATCATGGAGGCCTCATCGACGATAAACACGGTTTCGCTGTGCTTGTTGTCGGCCAAGCCGAAGGACTCGATGCCGTAGCCCTGCTGACGATAAATCTTGCGGTGGATGGTGTAGGCCGGGTGGCCCGAGTAGTCGCTGAAGATGTGTGCCGCACGGCCCGTCGGTGCCATCAGCACCGATTTGCGTCCATGCTGGTTCAGCGCCTTGACGATGGCGCCCGTGAGCGACGTCTTACCAGTTCCCGCATAGCCGCCCAGGATGAACACCGACCGCTCGGGGGCATACATCAGAAAATGGGCCAGCGCTACGATGACCAGCATCTGGTCATCGTTAGGGTCATAGGGGAGCCAGCGCAGCACGTCCACAGCCAGCTGCTTAACGCGTGGGTCTTGGCGGTCGGCACCGCCCGTGTGATTGAAGGATTGCAGTCGCTCATCGGGTTTCATGACGACAAAAATATTAAAAAATCATCGAAAACTTGCAATAATCCGCCAAATTGTATTACCTTTGCCCCGCATTTGACGAATGGAGTGATGCTCGAGTGGCTGAAGAGGCACGCCTGGAAAGCGTGTATACGTCAAAAGCGTATCCCGAGTTCGAATCTCGGTCACTCCGCAAAAAAGGACGACAACTGTCGTCCTTTTTTATTTTTTGAAAACTACTAGAGCAATGGATTTATATTAATAGCCTTCCTTTTAGTATTGTGGTTATTGGTTTAGGAGGCGGTCGACAAGGGCGGAGACGTCGGCGATGGTTACCTCGCCATCACCGTCAACGTCGGCGTTGGTTTCTTTTATCGTCGTTTCGTGGTCCAACAGATAGTCGATGAGCAGGGAGAGGTCGGAAATGTTCACCAGGTTGTCGCCATCTATGTCGCCAAGCAATGCCTCGACGGCATCACCGATGATATTTATGAAGTTCTGCCAGTAGGGTGCTGCCTGATAGGCTGCGAGCGATGCGGCTGGTACATGCAGCGTGCAGGAATAGTCGGTAAATGAGTTTGCGTCACACACGGGAGGAGTGGTTGCATAGCAGTAAACGGCAGAGGGCTTGACATACATGCCCTTGACCGACGTGATCTGGCTGCCGATAGACACTTGCACGGGTCTGAGAATTGAGATTGTTCCACCTCGCCATTCACCTTCTCCGCTCAGGGTGATGGAGGAAATGTGGTAGCATCCCTCGAATGCATAGTAGGCAAGTGAAGTGACCGAAGTGGGCAGGGTTACGCTGGCCAAGCCGTAGCAGTTGGCAAATGCATGATAGCCGACCGTGGTGACTGAATTGGGGATGATGACGCTTTCCAGGGCCGTGCATCCCTCGAAGGTGCTCTCGTCGATAGTGGTAAGGGAGTTGCTGAGGGTTATGCTGGTCATGCTGCTGCAATTATTGAAGGCGCTGCCGCCGATGGTGGTGACCGAGTTGGGGATGACCACGCTGGTGAGTGCGCTGCACTCGGCAAAGGTGCTGTAGCCGATGTTGGTGACGGAATTGCCGATTGTCACATCGGTCAGAGCGCTGCACTGGATGAATGCGCAGTTGTCAATCTCGGTGACCGAGTTGGGAATGACCACGCTGGTCAATGCCTCGCAGTTGCGGAATGCGCTGTTACCGATGCTGGTAACAGATTGGCCAATGGTCAAGTCTGACAAACTGGTGCAGCGTTCGAATGCACTACTGCCGATAGTAGTAACCGAGTTGCCTATTTTTGCGCTTGTCATGCTGTTGCATCCCGAGAAAGCGCTGTTGCCGATGGTGATGACGGCATCAGGAATAACCACACCTCTTAGGCTGTGGCAGTAGGCAAAAGCGTTGTAGCCGATGGTGGTGACCGAACTGCCGATGGTCACATCGGTCATCGTGTTGCAACCATAGAACGCGCAACTGCCGATGGTCTTGACCGAGTTGGGAATGACCACACTCTTCAAGCCGGTGCAGACCTCGAACGCATACTTGCCGAGGGTGTTGACCGAATTGCCGAGAGTCACGCTCGACAGGCCGTCGCAACGTGAGAAAGCCCCATCTTCAATCGCAGTGACCGAGTTAGGAATATTCAGAGTCGTCAGACTTGAGCATTTTTGGAACGCATAACTACCGATGGTGGTAACGCCGTTGCCGAGGGACAGGCTAGCCAAATCGGAACAGCCATAGAAAGCGCTCCTGCCGATGGTGGTAATCGAGCCGGGAATGGTTACACTTGTCAGTCCTGTGCATTCCGAGAAAGCGTAACTGCCGATGCCCGTGACCGAATTGGGAAACGAAACACTTGTCAGCCCTGAGCAACCAGTGAATGTGTAGTCCCCAATGGAAGTGATCGAAGCGGGAATCGTCAGATTGGTGACTTCTGCAGTTCCCATGTAGAGGTGATGAGCATAATAAAGAGGATTGGCCTTCTGGGTTGCAAAGTTGATTCTACACCATGGCGTGAGATCGATGGCAGTCACCTTGGTCAGGCTGGTGCAATCAAGGAACGCGTCCTTGCCAACGATGGTAACGCCGCTGCCCATGGTCACGTTCGTCAGGCTGCTGCATCGTTCAAATGCACATTCCTTGATTTCGTGGACGTTGCTGGGAATGGTCAAGTTAGTCAGACCGGTGCATTCCTTGAATGCATACCTATCAATGGAGATTACACTATTGCCGATGCTTAGGTTCGTCATGCCTGAACATGAGTGGAATGCGCTCATGCCGATGGTCGTGACCGAATTGGGGATGACCACGTTGTTTAATCCTTGACACATATTGAATGTGTAATTGTTGATAGCGGTGACCGAGTTGGGAATCTCAATGGCTGACAGACCGCTACAGCCATTGAAAGCCCAAATACCGATAGCGGTGACCGAGTTGGGCATATCAATGCTCGTCATGTCCGCACAGTTTTCAAACGCGTGTTCGCCAATTGCAGTGACGTCATAGGTAATGCCGTCATAGGTAACGGTTTCGGGAATGACGATATCGCCTGAATACTCATTGTATTGACCGGCATAGGAACCTTGGTAGGTCACCGTGGCCTCGTTGCCGTTGATGTTGTAATAAATGCCATTGACTTCAAAGTCGTGGGCTGAAACCAGTGCTGGCAGAAGGATTGCCAGGACAGAAAGTGCGGTTTTGATCATTGTTTGCATATTCGGTATATCCTAATTATTTGAAGTTTATTCTTGTTGTGATAGCAAAATGCCACAAATATTACCTAAAACAGGTGACAAAAGTAGTAGTTTCCATACAAATTACCAAAGAATGTGCAAAATAATCTGACTTTTCATGGATTGATTGGCAACGATTTCCCTTCCTTGACTTGAATAATTATGAAGTAATGAGGGGGTGAAACATTCGTGTCCACTAAAAATTCGCAAATTCTTTTATAAGTATCTGATATTCTTTGTATTATAAGTGATTTTGAGGTGCGACGATTTGAAATAGAGAAGTCTTTAAGAATCAAACGATTAAGAAAAAAAACATATTGATTTTTAGGCCTTTAATAAAAACTATTTCATGTATCACCATTGTTTGAAAGTTTTAGTGGGCAGCAATGTGCAAGAATAGGTAATAAATTGTGTTTTTACAATATTTTTAGGCTTTTTGCAGACAGATGGGTTGCTCTGCTGGATCGAGATTGGGTGGAATTACTTGGATGGTAGAGTGGTGATATATCTTGCTAAGTTGTTGAGCTGAAGGCATTGGGTGCGGGTGATCCTTTTTCTCTCGCTATGATAGGGCCATGGGGCGACGAAGAGTAATTGCCCTCGTGCACAGGCATCGAATTGCTTTCCACCAGGTTTCCACATCGGCGAAAAACCGTTCTCAAGCAGTACGATTTCTCTTATTCCTGCTTCGAAGGCTGTTCTCATCACCGCTTTTTCGCAAGGGCTGATGCATGGAGAAACCAGAATGGCGCCATCACGTGCCATCGCCATGTAACGGTTCACCTCGTGTGCTATAGCTTCATCGGTATTGATGCTTCGCGAGCATTGCACGACGACCTTGAAAGGATGGTCGAGCAGGAATTGGTTGCCAGCAATGGCGACTTGTGCTTCTCCTATGGTGATGTCTTGCCGAACGGTAAAAAACTCTGGATGGTAGCGTTTTATCCATAGTCGTCGGGGATTGTCATGCAGGTAATTCATCATGGTTTTTAACTGCCCTTTGTTGATTAGGATTCTGTCGTGGTAACCCTCTTCCCAAAGGGTTGTGCCCAATAATTCCCTTGCCGCCACATTACACCCTACCTTGAAACCGTTCACTACATTGCCCAAGTGGTAGGGGACTTGGCGGGTAACAAAGAGAACCCCGTGCATGTGGTCGGGCATCAATTGGATATCCAGCAGCCGCACTTCGGGATAATGGGTAGCAATGTCTTGCCAGCAGCTGAGCACCCTCTCACCCAAGGCGCTTGGGCGTATCCAGGGACTGGTATGAGTGTCATTGGGGTCGCAGAGCTTTCCGAGGACAGGCTTGCGTCCTTCCACTGCCATGGTCACCATGTAGATGCAGCGGCTGTGGTAGTCATGCCAGGCGTTGCGCCGTTTCATGGAGCGGTTCACTTGTAGGTCTTCATGGTGATCTTTCCACCACTCCCTGCGTCGCTCGTCCCGATCGTGCCTCTGGTTGCTCATTGATGACTGGTTTAAAACAGGCCGATGGCCTGCACTACTGCAACAGCAGCCTGTTGCAGTAGTGCGAGCCATCGGCTCGTTAATGGTGATTAGTTGTCTTTCTTGGCGCGCAGGCAGGAGACGGCAAGGAAGAGAATCAGGGCAATGTACATGACGATGCCCAGGAAGTTGCTGGCAGCGTCGCCCAGCGGATTCTCATACTTGAAGCCGAAGAAGATCATCGCTGCACTGACAACACCCATCAGGGCGCCACCGGCAATGAAACCAGATGCCAACAGGGTACCGCGCTCCTTGCGGGCGGCGTTGACCTTCTCATCCTTGCTGCGGCTGCCGACGAACCAGCTGATGATGGCGCCGACGAGCAGCGGGGCATTCAACTGCAAGGGGATGAACATACCCAGCGAGAAGGGCAGGGCAGGCACCTTGAGCCAGTTGAGCAACAGGGCGAGAATAGCACCCACGCCGTAGAGTAACCAGGGGGTCTCTCCGCCCATCATCAGGGGCTTGATGACTGCTGCCATGGCGTTGGCCTGGGGAGCAACCATGGCGTTGGGGCCAGTGAAGCCGTAGGCCTCGTTCAGGATCATCATCACACCACCTACAGTGGCAGCCGACACGAGGGTGCCGACAAATTTCCACGTCTGCTGCTTGGCGGGCGTGGTGCCGATCCAGTAACCTATCTTCATATCGGTGACCATACCGCCAGCCATCGAGAGTGCGGTGCAAACCACACCACCAATGACCATGGCTGCTACGATGCCCTTGGAGCCTTCGAGGCCGATAGCGACAAAGATGACACTGGCCACGATCAAGGTCATCAGGGTCATACCCGACACGGGGTTACTGCCCACGATAGCGATAGCGTTAGCGGCCACGGTGGTGAACAGGAAGGCGATAACCAGCACGACGAGGAAGGCCACGATGGTCTGCAGCAGGTTGTGAATGACGCCGATGTAGAAGAACACGAAGGTAACCAACAGGGCAGCCAAGAGGGCAAACACGAGGACCTTCATGGAGATGTCACGCTGATGGCGCTCCACCTGCACGTTCTGGGCCTGTCCCTTAAAGGCCTGTCCGGCAAGACCGGCGGCGTTCTTGATGACACCCCACGACTTGACGATGCCGATGATACCGCTCATGGCGATACCGCCGATACCGATGTAGCGTGCACCGCCTGCAAAGATATCTTCGGGAGCCATCTGGGCAAACTCAGGATTCATGCCCATGAGGGGAACGATGATCCACCAGATAAAGGCACTACCGGCAAAGATGATGAAGGCATAGGGCAGGCCGATGATGTAGCCCAGACCCAGCACAGCGGCACCGGTGTTAATCTTAAAGATCATCTTCACGTTGTTGGTGAAACTCTCAAGCGCGGGGATGGCTTGGGTGGTGAGCACCTCTTTCCACCATCCGAAGGTCGAGAGCAGGAAGTCGTACAGACCGCCCACGATACCTGCGATGAGCAGGGGACGCGCCTGGTCGCCGCCCTTCTGACCGCTGACGAGCACCTGGGTGGTCGCGGTGGCCTCGGGGAACGGGAACTTGCCGTGCATGTCGCTCACGAAGTACTTGCGGAAGGGGATGAAGAACAAAATTCCCAAGCAGCCACCCAGCAATGAGCTAAGGAAGACTTCCAGGAAGTTCACGGTGATTTCGGGGTACTCGGCCTGCAGGATGTAGAGGGCAGGCAGGGTGAAGATGGCACCAGCCACGATAATGCCCGATGCGGCACCAATCGACTGGATGATGACATTCTCGCCCAGCGAGTTCTTGCGCTTGGTTGCGGCACCGATACCGGCTGCAATGATGGCGATGGGGATGGCAGCCTCAAACACCTGGCCCACCTTGAGACCCAGATAGGCTGCTGCGGCACTGAAGATGACCGCCATAATCAGACCCAGCGAGACGCTGTAGGGCGTAATCTCGGGATACGTCTTGTCGGGCTTCAAGATGGGGACATATTTCTCCCCCGGCTTGAGCTCGCGCGCGGCGTTCTCGGGCAACGACATGTCGTCTTGCTGTTCTTGAACAATAATTTCTTCGTCTTTCATAAATAAACTGTTATTACTGATATAATTTGTTTGGATGTTTTTAGACGGTTAACAAACTGCGAAGATAGGCAAAAATCGTCAACCCGTGGCCATAAATTCCGCTAAATGTGGGATTTTTTGGTGAGATTGAAGTTTTTACTTACCTTTGTGCAAGGAAATAAATATAATGTGAATATGATGACCAAGAGATTTTGTTTGCTGGCAATCATTGCCTTGATGACTACTGTGGCCACCATGGCGCAGAATGCCTACTGCAGCGAGCAGGTCAAGCTGGAGGACCTGGCCGCCTATTTCGATAGCACGCGTAATGCCGACCCCGCAATCAGGCTGTTCTATACCAATCTGGTGAACAATCCCACCCACAGCTACCGCATCGAGCACCTGGACCTGGGTTTCAACGGCTGTACCGGGCGCGTTGACGAGAAAGTCGTCATGGCCGACGGCACCAGGCGCGACAATGTGTTCATCTTCAACGACCAGGGCCTGCTCACCCAGTCCACTATCCAGGGCAGCAAGGGCACGAAGACGGAGGTGAATTACACTTACTCCTACGACCCCGTGCTGGGTTACACCATCAAGCAGAGCAAGAGCAAGAACCGCACCATCAACTATGCACCCATCTATGGTGAGCATGGCCGCCGCGAGAGCATCAAGGGCAGCAACGGCAACCGTCAGGACTACACCTTCAACGATAAAGGGCAGTTGACAAAACTCATCATCACCCCGGCCAAGGGCGACAAGCGCACCTTGCTCTACCAGGACGGCTATGTGGTGCGTGAGGAGACCGGTGGCAAGGCCTTCCGTTATCACTATGACTTCGACACGGCTACGGGCAAGAAATTCCTTATCTCGATTGACGAGCTGAAGGGTAGCGAGGTGGTGCATGTGCGCACGTTTGATTACGACATCGACACCCACGGACGTTATACCCGCGTCAATATCGCCCTCGACGGCAAGCACCAGATGACGGTGACACGCAGCTATGGGCATTAACCGTTGGCCCTTTAGGTTTTAGCGCTGATAGACAATAAAAGGGGCGGGGTTATCGTTTTAATTGTTAGAGCAATTGAAACGCGATTTCATGAAACGGATATTATATCTCACGGTGGGCTTGCTGATGGCATCGATGGTGCTGTCGCTCGGGTCGTGCAAGGGGCCGAAGCTCAAGGAGGCTGATGAGGCTTATGACCGCGGCGAGTACTACGATGCGTCGGTCATCTACCGCAAACTCTATAATTACTACAAGCGCAAGGAGGATGCTTGGTTGAGAGGCGAGCTGGCTTTCCAGCTGGGAATGTGCCACTTGAAGCTCAACCAGGGCAACCGTGCCGCCGCTGCCTTCCAGAATGCTATCCGCTACGATTATGAGGGCACTACCACACTGCTGCGCCTGGCTCAGTCCCAGCAGCGCGATGGGCAGTATGCCGCCGCTATCAAGTCCTATGATGAGTATCTTGAGGCATTCCCCGATGACTGGGAGGCCCTGGTGGGCAGGCGGGGGTGCGAGCTGGCTCCCCAATGGAAAGAAGAAGGCTCGCGCTACATCGTCAAGCCGTTCAAGATGTTCAATTCGCGCCGTGCCGACTATTGCCCGATGTACCTCGACAAGAACATGGAGTTCATCTACTACACCTCGACCAACGAGAAATCCACGGGCGAGTTGCGCAGCGAGATTACCGGTACCAAGAAGGGCGACATCTATTTTTCCAAGAAAGACGAGAAGGGCAACTGGACCCGTCCCGAGGTGGTGGACGGCGGCCTGAACACCGAGCATGACGAGGGTGCCGCGGCATTCTCGCCCGACGGCTCGACCATGTACCTGGCGCGTGCCGTTCGACAGGACTGGCCCACCACGGTCGAGATATACACCAGCACCCGCAGCGAGGCCAAGTGGAGCGCCCCGCAGAAGTTTGAAATCACTGCCGACACGTTGAGCAACTATACCGACCCCTTTGTCAGCCCCGATGGCCATTGGCTCTATTTTGCCAGCGACATGCCGGGCGGACAGGGCGGCACCGACATCTGGCGCATCAACATCAAGGACAAGCACGGTACCCTCGAGAACCTGGGACCGCAGATCAATACCAAGGGCAATGAGCGCTTCCCCAATGTGCGCACCGACAGCCTGCTGTATTTCTCCAGCGACGGCCATCCCGGTATGGGAGGCCTGGACCTGTTCCTGGCAACCTTGCAGCCCCGTGAGGAGGGCGACAAGACGTCGATGGACCGCTGGGTGATTGAGAACATGGGCGTGCCGATGAATTCATCGGCCGACGATTTCGGGCTTACCTTCGGTGAAGGCGAGAGCGGTTTCTTCTCCAGTAACCGTGGCGATGCCCGTGGCTATGACCACATCTTCAGCTTCATCAAGCCCGATCTGCAGGTGTGGATTTCGGGTTATGTGGTCGATAAGGACGATGAGCCGGTGCCCAATGCGGTGATTCGCATCGTCGGCAGTGACGGCAGCAACCAGAAGACGGCCGCCAGGCCCGACGGCTCATTCAGTTTCGACCTGCAGCGCGGTGTCAAGTATGCCATGCTGGCCAGTGCCGAAGGCTACCTGAATGACCGTCAGGAATTTGAGAGTGACATCGCCGAGGAGGATGCCGAGTACAACGTGGACTTCATCCTTGCCGCCACATTCAAGGCACAGGTTGTCGAGAACATCTTCTATGACTTCGACAAAGCCGTGCTGCGTGACGAGTCCAAGGTGGCCCTCGACAGTATGGTCCTGCTCTTGAAGGAACATCCCAACATCGTTGTCGAGATGGCATCACACACCGACCGCGTCGGCAGCGAGAAGTACAATCAAGGCCTGTCGCAGCGCCGTGCCCAAAGCGTGGTCGATTACCTCATCGAGAACGGCATCCCGCGTGAGCGCCTCAAACCGGCCGGTTACGGTGAGTCCCGCCCCAAGACGGTGACCAAGCGCATCCACAGCCAGTATCCCCAGTTCGAGGAGGGCGTGACGCTCACCGAGGAGTTCATCAAGACGCTAAGCAAGGAAGATCGCGAGGCGGCCGACCAAATCAACCGCCGCACCGAGTTCCAGGTCATTGACACCACCTACGAGTACTAGAGTAAAAACAATTATAACACAAAAAACCGCCTATCTAGGCGGTTTTTTGTGTTAATGGGCCATCCCGATGGGGGCTCTGGTTAGCGGCCGATGCAGTAGTAGGTGAAGCCGAGTTCCACGAGTTCGTCGCCGTCATAGACGTTACGGCCATCGATGATGACGGGTGAATTCATCAGGCTCTTTACCGTCTGCCAGGCGGGGATGCGGAACTGGCGCCACTCGGTGAGCAGCAGCACGGCGTCGGCGCCCTTGACGGCATCATACATGTCCAGACCGCAATACACATTGCTCCAGCGGCGTTTGGTAGCATTCATGGCGACGGGGTCATACACGCGCACGTGGCATCCGGCCTCCATCAGCATGTTGATGGTGTCGATAGCGGGAGCGGCGGTCATGTCGTCGGTCTCGGGCTTGAAACTCAGGCCCCACAGGGCGATGGTCTTGCCCTCGAGGTCTCCCTTGTAATGGTTGCTGAGTTTCTTGAACAGGATGCGTTTCTGCCGCGCGTTGACGTTCTCGACGGCCTTGAGGATTTCCATGTCGAAGTTGTGCTCGCTGCCGATCTTGATCAAGTCATTGATGTCCTGGGGGAACAGGGTGCCGCCATAGCCGCAGCCCGGGAAGATGTACTTGGGGCCGATGCGGCTGTCAGTACCCACACCGTGGCGCACCACGTTGACGTCGGCGCCCACGATTTCGCACAGGTTGGCAATCTCGTTCATGAAGCTCACGCGGGTGGCGAGCATCGAGGTGGCGGCATACTTGATCATCTCGGCCGTGCGGGTGTCGGTATAGATGACCGTGCGGTTGTTGTGCATCAGGATGGTGCGGTACAGGCGCTCCATCGCTTGGCGTGCGCTGGCCGTTTCGGTGCCGATGACGATGCGGTCGGGCTTCATGAAGTCCTTGATGCCGTTGCCCTCGGTGAGGAAGTCAGGATTGCTGGCCACGTCAAACTTGATGTTTCCCGCGCCGCGTGCCTCGAGTGTCTCGGTAATGATCTTGGTCACGTGCTGGGCCGTTCCCACGGGGACGGTCGACTTGATGACAAACACGCTGTAGCGGGTGATGAGGTTGCCGAAGTCCTTGGCAATGTCCAGAATGGGGCCCAGGTCGGTCGAGCCGTCCTCGTCGGCCGTGGTATCGATGGCGCAGAAGACGTAGTCCTGGTCGATGAACCCCAACTTATAGTCGCTCGAGAAGGTGAGCCGCTTGTCGCCCACATTGCGGCTGATCATGTTGTCCAGACCAGGCTCGTAGATGGGTATAGCCCCGTAAACGAGGCGGTTAATCTTCTGGCTGTCACGGTCCACGCAGGTGACGTTAACGCCAAGGTCGGCAAAGCAGGTACCACTCACCAGACCGACATATCCTGTTCCAACTATCGAAACATTCATAGTGCTCAATGATTATACTGTTTAATGACTTGCTTGAGTATTCAATCTGCAAATATACGAAGTTTTTATCAAAATTTCTTGTCATTTCCATTAAAAATTGCTAAGTTTGCCCATTCTAAAATATTACTTTGTTGTTAAGACCAAGAAATCACTTGTTTAACCAAAATTATAATCAAATTTGCACTATGAAAAAGTATTTAGCTGAAATGGTAGGCACGATGGTCCTGGTTTTGATGGGCTGTGGCGTTGCCGTTAGTCTGGGTTGCAATCCCATTACCAATATCCCCGCTGTTGTAGGTACCGCCCTGGCATTCGGTCTTGCCGTGGTGGCCATGGCTTACACCATCGGCGGCATCAGCGGTTGCCACATCAACCCCGCCATCACGCTGGGCGTGTTCCTGAGTGGCCGCATGAACGCCAAGGACTGCTGCATGTACATCATTTTCCAGGTTATTGGTGCCTTCATCGGCTCGGCATTGCTCTATCTGCTCACCACCAATGTGATGGGTATGGACGGAACCGGTGCCAACGACCTCCAGGAGGGCGTATCGGTACTGGGCGGTCTGCTGGCCGAGATCATCTTCACCTGCGTGTTTGTGCTCGTGGTGCTGGGTGCTACCGCCAAGACCAATGGCGCTACCAACAACTTCGCCGGCTTGGCCATCGGTCTGTCGCTGGTGCTCGTTCACTTGGTGTGCATCCGTTACACCGGCACCTCGGTGAACCCTGCCCGCTCGATTGCTCCCGCCATTTTCCAGGGTGGAACGGCACTGGCCAACCTCTGGATTTTCATCGTCGGCCCGTTCATCGGTGGCGCACTGGCAGCCTGCATCTGGAAGATCATCGACTGCAACTGCGACAAGAAAGCCGAGTAAGCGACACATTGACTGTTTGATAACATGAACCTTGGCGCCATCATCGTGTGACACCAAGGTTCATAGTTTATTATCATGTGGCAAGATGGGGATATAGTGTCGGGATGTCGCAAAATAGTTGTATTTTTGCATCTGATTAATGGAGGGACTTGGCCAGAACGCTGGGTTCAGTCCCGAGTCGATGACGATTATGCCGCTGCAGAATGAAGGCGTAGAGAAGAATTCACGGGAACAGTTGTATCAGGTGTTTAATTGGCTGAGGTTCCCGTTGATGGTCCTGGTCGTGTTTGTCCACGTCACGGGGCCTAGCGCGGTATTGAATGCCGACTTGGCGGGCATCGGTTACTATGACCTGTTCAGGCGGGCCCTCAGCCTGGTGCTTGCCCAGCTTGCCGTGCCGATGTTTTTCTTCATTTCAGGGTATCTGTTCTTGAATCGGTTGCAGGACTGGGATTGGGGTGTCTATTTGGGCAAACTCAAGAAACGCTGCAAGTCGCTGCTGGTGCCCTATGTCGTGTGGAACACCATCGGCATCCTCGTCGTGTGCTTCGCGCTGTACCGGCAAGGGGCAGTCAATGAAATCAAGCATCTCCTTTTTAGTGCTGACAGCTGGAAATTGTACTGGTGCTCCCGTATATGGGCCGGGCCGACCGACTGGCTCGGCGTGACGCATGCGGTGACGAGTCCGTGCCTGCAACCGCTGTGGTTCTTGCGTGACTTGATGGTGGTGATGGTGCTGTCCCCGTTGCTGTGGGCCCTGTTCAGGTACACTAGGGTGTGGGGCCTGCTGCTGTTGCTGCTAGGCTATCTCTCACAGTGTCTGCCGGTGGTGCCGGGCATCACGCCGGCGTCGTTGTTCTTCTTCGGCGCGGGCATGTATATGAATATGAACAATATTGATCCGTCGCGGTGGACGTGGCGATACCGCTATGTGTTCCATGCCGTCACCCTGCTGCTGTTTATCGTCACGATGATGTGTGTGGGCTATGATGCCAACGGACGGCCGATGATCAGCATGGTGAATCCGTTCTTTGTGGTGTTTGGCTGCATCTCCACGATGAATGTTGCCACCGCGATAGTGAAAACTGGCCACCGCATACCCGAACTGCTCAGCAGCAGCGCCTTTTTCATCTTCGTGTCCCACGCCTTGTTGCTGGAAAGCTGTAACCAACTGACGAAGTTCATCTTCGGCAGCGGCAATGCCTTGATGCTGACGTTGAGATACCTGTTTACCGCATTCATCGCCATTGCGACGTGTGTGCTGTGCTACTGGCTGCTGCGGAAATTTGCCCCGAGGCTCTGCGGCTTCTTGACTGGCCAGCGATAAAGAAAAAGCGCCCGCAATGATTAAAAAATGTGAATTATTTGTGGGATTGTGATTTAGTTTGTAATTTTATAGCGCATAATTGTAGGATTTTCCAACACAAGTATTATTAATCAATTATATTATTTCGCAATGAATTACAAGATTATTGACATTGAGGGAATTGGCGACGTTTACGCTCCCAAACTGCAAGCCGAGGGTATCGAAACTGTTGAACAACTGCTGGACGCCTGCTGTGGCCCTTCGGGACGCAAGATGATGGCCGAGAAGACCGGCATCAGCGAGAAACTGATTCTCAAGTGGACCAACCATGCTGACCTGTTCCGCATCAACGGCATCGGGCCGCAATTTGCCGAGTTGCTCGAGGCTGCCGGTGTTGACACCGTCAAGGAACTGCGCCACCGCGTGGCTGCCAATCTTGCTGCCAAGGTGGCTGAAATCAACGAGGAGAAGCACCTGTGTGGCCGCGTGCCCGTTGAGAGCGAGATTCAGCGCATGATCGACCAGGCCAAGGAGCTCGAGCCCCGCATGACCTACTAAGAACTGGAACCTTATCTGATCTACTGCTCGGAGTTCTCGGAGTTTTCTGAGAACCCCGAGTCGTTTTTAGCCATTAGCTGTTGTCTCAGACCCTGCGGGGCTAATGCGAATTTCGCTAATAAAACGAATTTCACGAAATATTTAATTCGGGATGCTGACTTCGCCACAGAGGTCGCTGGCCATGTATTTCTTGACCATGCTGGGGGAGTAACGCATGCCGAAGAGGAACATCAGCTTGGTGATGGCAGCCTCGCTGGTGATGTCGGCGCCGCTGATGACTCCGGCATCGAGCAGGCTCTTGCCGGTCTCGTACAGGGAGCAGTTCACACCGCCGTTGACACATTGCGTCACGTTGACGATGACGATGCCGCGCTCCACAGCCTCACGGATGCGCTTGATGAACCAGGGGTGGCTCGGGGTATTGCCAGCGCCGTAGGTTTTCAGGACGATGCCCTTGATGTCGGGAGTGTGCAGCAGGTAGTCGAGCGTCTGCTCGGTCATGCCGGGATTGAGTTCGAGGAACATGACGTTGGTGTCCATATCGGTGCACACGCGCAGCGGGCGAGGCGGCATTTTCCTCAGGCGCGGCTCGTTGTACTCGATATCCAGACCGATTTCGGCCAGCTGGGGGTAATTGAAGCTCTTGAAGGCATTGAAGTTGTCGGCGCTCATCTTGGTGGCACGGTTGCCGCGCCACAGGTAGTTCTCGAACAGGATAGCGACTTCCTGCACCCTGGGGCGTCCTTTCTCATCGATGGCGGCAGCGACCTGCAGCGCGGTGATGAGGTTCTCCTCGCCGTCGGTACGCACCTCGCCGATGGGCAGTTGCGACCCGGTGATGATGACGGGTTTGCTCAGGTTCTCGAGCATAAAACTCAGCGCCGAGGCCGTGAAGGCCATGGTGTCGGTACCGTGGAGGACCACAAAACCGTCGAACAGGTCATATTTCTCCTCGATGATCAGCGCGATGTCGCGCCAGTGCGACGGGTCCATGTTGCTGCTGTCGATGGGCGGGTTGAACTGGATGTTGTCAATGTCATAATCCAGTTTCTTTACCTTGGGCACATTGTCCATCAGGTGCGAGAAGTCAAACGGTTGTAGGGCATGCGTCTCGGGATTCTCAATCATGCCGATGGTTCCGCCGGTATAGATAATCAGTATTTTAGGTCGTCTCATTGTGGTTAGGGTATTATCAGGTTAGATGTGTCGGTGGGTTGCTTCTTTCTTCATCAGTTCGCGACCGCGGTTAAACGCCTTGTCAAAGAACATCATGTGGTAGTCCAGCGAGTTCACCCAGTAGTCCCAACTGTGGCGGCCGGGGCGCACGGTGAAGTCGTGATCAATGCCCATTTCCACCATCTGGTCGTGCAGGGCGATATTGTTCTTGATGAAGATATCGTTGAGGCCGTCGTCGATGATGATGTTCTGGGCGGGCTTGAGGGGGCTGTTTTTCACCTTGTCCAGCTGGTTACACACGGCATGGTCACGCCAGCGCTGCGGATTGCTCTCGTAGGTGCCCAGACGGTCCTTGATGTGCCAGCTGTCGGGGAACTGGGTGATGTCCATGTTGCCGCTCATGCTGCCGCACGACCAGAACACGTCAGGATGACGGAAAGCCAGGAACAACGCCCCGTGGCCACCCATGCTCAGGCCCGTGATGGCGCGCATGTAGCGGTTGGCGTGTGTACGATAATGGCTGTCGATATACTCAACGAGTTCCTTGCTGACGTAGGTCTCGAACTGCATCTTGGGGTCCACGGGCGAGTCAAAGTACCAGCTGTCCTGCCCGTCGGGACACACGATGATGACATTGTACTTGTTGGCGAGCCGATGAAGGTCGGTCTTCTTTGACCAGTCACTGTAGCAGCCTGTAGCGCCGTGCAGCAGATAAAGGACGGGGTATCGTGCGTGCTGATTGTTGGTAATATAATACTCGGGCTTGATGACCACATTTTTGATGGTGCGGCCCATCGCCTGGCTCATCACCTCGATGGTGTCGGTTAAGATGTCGTTCATGTCGGTCACTGCCATCTCAGTGTCCTTAAGATCGGCAGAGACTTTTATATCGCTGACCTCTCCGTTAATCCCCTCGTCAGCCTTGGGTGTCGGGTGGGCACAGGCTGTGGTAGCCAACATAATCATGGCGGCCAGCAGCAATATCGGTTTCAGGAAAGACTTTCTCATTTCTCCTTGGTTTTAAGCGGTCGTTTTTTCTTGAAAAAATCGGTCATCAGTTTGCTGCACTCGTCAGCAAGGACACCGTCGGTTATCGTCGTCTTAGGGTGGAAGGGGGCGGTGCACATGGTGTGGTAGCCGCGCTTGTCGTCGGCAGCACCATAGACGATGCGGGATATTTGGCTCCAAGCCAGCGCTCCGGCACACATCAGGCAGGGCTCCACGGTGACATACAGCGTGCAGTCCACCAAATATTTACCGCCAAGCGTGGATGCTGCGGCGGTGATGGCCTGCATCTCGGCATGGGCGGTGACGTCGGTGAGGGCTTCGGTCAGGTTGTGCCCGCGGCCGATGACGCGCCCCTTGCACACGATGACGGCGCCGATGGGCACTTCGTCGCGCTCCAGTGCCTTATGGGCCTCGTCGAGGGCCATGCGCATGTATCTGATATCTGTCTCCTCGTTGTTCAGCATCAGTTCAGGAATAATTTACGGACCTTGTCGCCCACCTTGACAATGTAAACACGCTGCCCCGGCAGGTTGATGCAGTTGTTGACGGCGGGACGTTCATACCACAGGTTGCCGTACACATCGTAGATGAATGTCCACATCCCGTGGGTGTCGCCGTCGATGTAGATGGTGCCATCCAGGCCCTTGATGGTCAAGTCCCCTTCAGGTCTTGCCTCCTTGATTTCCTCGATGGCGGCAGGTTCGGCGGTGGCAACGAGTTGCAGGTCTTCGTCGTCATACATCAGCGTGGTGGGCACCACCAGATAGTCGGTGCTCTGGGCGCCGATGGGCAGGTAGTAGCGGTCGGCGGCGGTGAGTGCCGTCAGGTAGCCGTCGGGGCCGTATATCTTGTAGGCCAGCCGGTTGCCCAGCGTCAGCGCTGTCCAGTTCTCACCCACCTGCTCTTGCTGCATGGTGGGCACGGTGGCTAATCCCTCGTCGATCCACAACGAGAACAATTCCTCGTCGCTCCATGCGTCGTCGTTCTGGTAGCGGCGCGTTGTGGCGCCGTCGGGGAGCATCACATGGATGTTCTCGCAGCCCTCAAACGCCGTAGCGGCTGTCTGGGGTGGGGTAGCGGCATCGCTATACAGTTCGTTGAGGTTGCTGCAGTAGCCGAAGGCCCGCTCGCCGATGCGGCGCAAGGTCATGGGCAGGAACACCGTCTGCAGGCTGGAGCAGTCCTCAAAGGCGCCCATCCCGATGCTGGTCACCCCCTCGGGCAGAACAACGCTGCTCACGCGGGTGCCGGCCAGCATGTAGCGGCTCACAGCCGTGAGGCCCAGGGGCAGGGTGATGCTGGCCAGGTCCTCGGCGTCGGCAAAGGCGGCATCGCCGATGGTCGTGACGCTGTTGGGAATCTGCACCTGGGTAATGCCCGACTGCCAGAATGCCCGTGGCGCAATGGCGGTCACGTCATAGTTCACCCCGTCGCAGTATACCCGCTCGGGCAGGATGATGCACCCCTCGTAGTGGTTCACGCCCTCATGATAGGCTGGCGCTACCTCCACCTGGGTGTCGCTGATGATATTGTAGTAGATGCCGTTGGCCTCGATGTCCTGACCGTGCCCGTTCAGGGCGCAGCAGGTCAGCAAGGCTGCCAGCAACAGTATGTCGGATTTCAGTTTTCTCATTTCTTATTCACGGTAATAAACTCGCTTGACGCGCGGTGAGACGCTGGTGAGGATTTCGTAGGGGATGGTGCCGCGGGCCTCGCTCAAGGTCTCGACAGGCACATGCTCGCCGAAGATCTCGACCGTGTCGCCCACCTTGCAGGGGGCATCGGTCACGTCGATCATCACGGCATCCATGCACACGTTGCCCACCGTGGGGCACAACGTGCCGTTGACCCACATGCTCACGCGCCCGTTGCCGAAGTGGCGGTCAAAGCCGTCGGCATAGCCGATGGTGACCGTGGCGATGCGGCTGTCGCGCTGGAGCACGCCGCGCCGGCCGTAGCCGATGGTGGTGCCGGCAGGCCACTCCTTGACGCTGATGATGATGGAGCGCAGGGCCGACACGGGCATCAGGGTGTCCTCGCTGCCGTCGTCGAGCGTGCGGATGCCGTACAGGCCGATGCCGATGCGCACCATGTCGTACTGGTATTCGGGGAACCGCACGATGCCGCAGGTGTTGAGGGCATGGCGCATGATGTGATGGTCGAATGCCTGCTGCAGCATGTCACTGCACGCTTCAAAGCAGTCAAACTGCTGGCGGGTGTATTCGTCCTGGTCGGGCTCATCGGCCACACTCAGGTGAGTGAACACCGACTCGGGCCTGATGATGTTCTGGCTCTTGAGCAGGCCGATCAGGTCGGGCAACTGGTCACGGGTGAACCCCAGGCGGTGCATGCCGCTGTCAATCTTGATGTGGACAGGGAATCCCTGCACCCCATAGCGCTTGCCCTCCTTGATGAGGTCACGTGCCATCTCCAGGTTGTACAGTTCCGGCTCCAGGCGGTACTGGAACATCGCTTTGTAGTTCACCCCGTTGGGGTTGAGCACAATCACAGGCATCGTGATGCTGGCTTTGCGCAGTTCCACGCCCTCGTCCTGCACGGCGACAGCCAGATAGTCACACCCGCAGTCCTGCAGCGTCTTGGCAATCTCGTAACTGCCGGCGCCGTAACCGCTGGCCTTGACCATGCCGATGGTCTTGGTGCTGGGCTTGATGAGCGACTTGAAGAACTTGAAGTTGTGGGCCAGTGCGTTCAGGTCCACCTCCATCACGGTGATGTGCTGCTTGGCCTCGAGCAGGTTGATGATCTGGCTGAAGCCGTAGCGCGGGTCGCCCTTGATGAGGATGGTCTCGTCCTCGAAGTCACCCTTGGCGACGTCGGCGATAAAGTCCTGGGTATCGTTGTAGAAACGCGTTAACGGCACATCCTCAAAGTAATGGCTGTGGCGGCACATCTCCTTGCCGATGCCGATGAGGCGGTTCACGCGCTTGGTCTTGAGCAGTTCGCTCACGCGGATGTACAGTTCGTCGCCGTTGTAGCTCTCGGTCCCCAGGTCGCTCATGATGATGGTGCAGGGGCGGTTGCCGGCGCGGCGCGTCATGAAGTTGAGGGCCGGCGTCAACGAGTTGTAGTCGCTGGTGTAACTGTCCACAATCACAGTGCAGTTGTTCACGCCCTCGATGACGTTGAGACGGGTGCCCACGGGCGTGAGTTCGGCCATGCGTTGGGCGATGACTTCGCGGTCCACCTCGAGGTGCAGCAGCACGGCCAGGCAGATGATGGCATTGTCCAGGTCGCGGTCGGCGGTGAACGGGATGGTCACTTCGCCGGGCTCATCGTCATAGGTGTAATGCAGGGTGGTGGACGTCTCGGTGCGGTCGGTGCTGTCGATCTGCAGCGGAGCGTCGCAGTGGTTGCGTGACCATGACATCGACAGGGCGACGTCGGTCTCGAGCAGCGGCGCGATGGTATGTGTCACCAGCGGGTCATCGGCACAGAAGACGATGCACTCGCAGTTGAACAGGATCTTGGCCTTCTCCTGGGCCTTCTGTTCCATCGAGGCAAACCCGTCGTTGTGCTCGCTGCCCAGGTTGGTGATGATGCCGATGGTGGGGCGTATCATCGCCTGCAGGTTGTCCATTTCGCCCGTCGTCGAGATGCCGGCCTCGATGATGGCCAGGTCGGTGTTGTTGTCGATGTCCCACAGCGACAGCGGCACGCCGATCTGGGAGTTGTAACTGCGGGGCGAGCGCACGATGCGGTAGTCGTCCTTGAGCAGCTGGTAGAGCCATTCCTTGACCGTCGTCTTGCCGCGGCTGCCCGTGATGCCGATGACCGGCAGTTCACGGAAGCGCCTGCGGTGGTAGGTGGCGAGCGTCTGCAGCGCGTCGAGCGGCGACTGCACCGCGATGTAGTTGGCGCCGGCGCACTCGGGCAGCGGGAAGTAGTCGCTCGATACCACAAAGTTGCGCACCCCCTTGCCGAACAGGTCGGGGATATAATTGTGCCCGTCACCGGCGTCGGTGCGCAGGGCAAAAAATATCGTCTCATCGGGCTGTGTGAGCGAGCGGGAATCGGTGAGCAACTGGCTCACGATAGCATCCTCGTCGAGGATGTGGCCCCCGGTCACATCCAGCACATTGTATATTTCGGTGATAGAATAGTTCATTCTGTTTCGCTTTTTAGTTTTTAGTCTTGAGTCGTAAGTTTTAAGTTTTAAGTTTTAAGTTGTAAGTTTTAAGTAAGGTTACTATCGCCAACAGTCACTCCTAACTCCTAACTTCTAACTTCTAACTCCTAACCCCTAACTCCTAACTCCTAGCTCCTAACTCCTAACTCCTAACCCCTAACCCCTAACTCCTTAAGTTCCTGATTGCTGGCCAGGTAGGGATATTCCTTAATCAGGTTGCGCACCACGCTGGCGGTATCGGCGTTGAAGCGGTCCACCGTCTCGCGGTTGGCACTCATCGGCCGGTGCTGCAGGCGCTTGTGCACGCGTTCGCACCGCGACACGGCCAGGGCACTGCGGTCATCCAGGTAGGTCGCCTGGAAGGCCTGCCAGATGTATTCCACCGCCACGTCGCTGGGGTGCACCATGTCGCTGGCGTAGAAGCGGTAATCCCGCAGGTCGTCCATCATGATTTCAAATGCGGGGAAATAGTCGCACCACTCGCTGTGGCGCGAGATGACCTCGTGGATGGCGACACGCAGCGCGGCCTTGCTCAGCGAGTTGGTGTCCAGCCCGTCGGCGATGTGGCGGATGGGGCTCACGGTGAAAATCACCTTCAGCCCGGGGTTGAAGGCGTGCAGGGCGTCGAGCATCTCGTTGAGTTCCTGCACCATGTCGGCCACGGGAGCCATGCGGCGTTCAAACTCGTGCTGCGGCACCTTGTGGCAGTTGGCCACCACCTCGCCAGTGGCCTTGAGCCGATAGACGATGGCGGTGCCCAGGGTGATGGTGAGCAACTGGGCGCACTGCAAGGCCTCGTGGCCCTGCTCGATGGCGGCACACATGCGGTCGATGGTCGCCTGCTTGTCGGGCAGGCTGTAGCGCGAGTGGAAGTCATAACTGTTCCACACGCCACCCTGCATGAACAGGTCACGCCCGGCGACGGGCTCACCGTCGATGAGGCGCTGCACGCCGCGTGCGATGCTCATCGGGTTATAGAGCGTCCCCATCGGGTTAACGGCGGCATTCATGAAGGCGCCACGCATCTTGGCGCCGATGTTGTCGCTGAAGCACGACCCCAGCAGCACCACGCTGTCGTCGTGGTGCAGCCAACCGCGGTCCTCGCCTGTTTTCACTGTCGTCCTGAACTCCATGGTCACTTAAAATGGTTGTTTTAACTGACAAAGATACGCTATTTTTGGTAAAATGCCCCAACTTTATAAAAAAAATTGGGAAAGCCGAACGCAATAAAGTTTACTTTAATTGCTGAGGCGCCTCCAAATTTATCCAAAGGCCGCTTTTTAAAGGACAAATAAAAAACCTGAGGACATCAGCGTCCTGATGCCCTCAGATTAAATGTGTTGAAGGGAACTGTCCTGCCCGTTACTTCTTGATAAAGTGGAAATCGCCCGTGATGTCGTTGAAATAGACGTCATAGATGCCGGCCTCTACCACGATGCTGGGCCCGTACCACAGACCCTCTCCCCAGGGGAACGACATGCCGCCCCAGTTGGAGCCCCAGCCGTCGTCGGCCGAAAACTTGAGTTCGTTGTAGCCGTTGAAGGAGCAGTTCCTGAACAGCCAGTCGTGGTTGTTCTTGTAGGGGTTCAGGTTGGTCATGTGGAAGTTCGCATCGTCGACTGCCCAGTCGTTATGGGTTCCCACCATGGTGATGCTGCCATAGATCACTGGCGACGGTCCGGTGTAGGGCTCGACGGTGAAGGTGCCCGTGCGGGTGTCCAGCGTGATGACGTAATAGCCGTCAGCGCTTACGGTGAAGGCTTGAGCCTGGTCGCTGTTGCCGTGCACGAAGTTGCCATTCTGGTCTACTCCCCAACGGTCGTCCCAGTTGCCGGGGGTGTGCAGGACAAGGAGGTAGTCATAGTGGCTGAAGAAGCCTGTGTAGGTGAGCGTGCCCCTGCCCCTGTCGTCAAACTCGCCGGTGGGAAACAGCGGGATAAGACTCTGTCCGACGCATTGCGGTCCGCTGTTGTCCCACTCAATTGTTCCCACATTGGAGCCGATGAGGTACCACATGTCGATGCCGCCCATGGGCCAAGCACTCGTGAGCAGGTAGTCGATGAGGGCGCTCACATCACTGATGGACACCTCGCCGTCGAGGTCGGCATCGGCGGCTTCAAGCACGATGTTGCCTCCCGTGAGCAGGTAGTCGATGAGGGCACTCACGTCGCTGATGGCCACCTCGCCGTCACCGTCCACGTCGCCGCGGATGGCGTCGGTGGCGAAGGTCGTCTCGCTGATGTGCTGGAACTTCTTCCAGATGGCGGTGTTGCCATAGGTGGTGGCAGTCCCCGTAGGCACCACCAACTGGGTGTTGGCGTAGTGGCTGTCGGTGAACGGCTCATAGAACACATGGGTGTGCGAGTCGTAGTGCTGCTGGCACACGGGAGGCACGGTGGCCTTGACCATGAGTTTCTGGAGTTGGGGCGTGTTGTTGAACGCCAGGTAGCCCAGCGAGGTGAGCGTCGAGGGCAGTTCGGCCTGCGTGATGCCGGTGCAGCCGCTGAAGGCGCTGCTCTCGATCGTCGTTACCCCCTCGGGGACGATGATGGTCGTCAAGCCCGTGTTGTCGAAGAAAGCCGAACTCTTGATGGTCCGCAACGTGGTGGGCATCACCACCTCCTGCAGGCCCGAAGCGCCGCGGAATGCGACCGAACCGATGGTTGCGGTGCCATCGGGGATGGTGTAACGGGTGGTCTTGCCGTTGGGGAAGGCTACCAGCATCGAGCGGTCCTTGCTGAACAGCACGCCGTCGATGCTCGTGTACTTGGTGTTGTAGGGGTGGACGAGGATCTCCTGCAGGTTAGGGCTGTAGCAGAAAGCAGAGCCGATGATGCTGTCCACACTGGCTGGAATCGAGAGCGACGTGAGCGCATTGATGTGGGAGAGCGAGAACTGGCCGATCTGTTTCAGTCCCTCATGCAGGCGCAGCGTCTGGAGGTTGGTGCAGCCGTAGAACGCATAGCCGCCAATCTCGGTGACCGTGAAAGGCACCTCGGCACGGACCATGCTGGAACAGTTCATCAGTGAATTGTTGGCCAGCGCCTTCACCGTGCACAGGTTGCCAATGTAAGGCACCTTGGGAGGAATGCCGGGATCCATGATGCCGGTGCTGGTGGCATCAGTCACATTGACGTTATGGTTGTCGTCGATAGTGGTGAACTCGAGGCTGTCGACCGTGAAGGTCTTGCCCGACTGGAGCGTGGATATCATGTTGACATTGGGATAGAAATAGCTGGAGAGCCAGTTGTGGGACTGGTAGTCGCTCACCGCATTGCCGGGGACATAGAACGTGAAATCTTCATGTAAGCCGACAGCGTAGAAGGCATTACTGCCCACCGTCGGTGGCGCCGGGCTGGCAATGGTGATATCCGCAACCTCGGTGTCCATCTCGAAGGCGAGCGCTTCGATCTGCTTGATGGTGGAGGGCAGATAGACCGACTTCAACGAAGAGCAATTGCCAAAAGCATCCCGTCCGATGGTTTCCACTCCCTCGTCAATAACCACACGTTCGACACTGGAGTTCATGAAACATGCTTCGGTAATCTTCTTGATGCCTGAGGGGATGTAAACCGACCGCAGCAGGGTGGTACCAGTAAACGAGTCATAATCGAGGGAGTCGGTCGAGTTCAAGATGGAATAGTGCTTGTCGGGGCGGCCACTAGGGTACTGCAACAGCGTCTTGCCGTCGCCGGTGTACAAGACTCCGTAGTTCGACATGTAATCCTGGTTTCCGGGATCCACGTCGATCTCGACCAGCGAAGCGCACTGAGCCCACGCAGCGTTACCGATAGCACTGACACTAGCGGGAACGTGGACGGTCGTGAGCTTGTCGCAGGCCTGGAATGCGATCTCTCCAATGGATGTAAGCCCCTCGGGCAGTGTCACTGAATACAGGTTGTCGCAGCCGAAGAATGCTCCCCGGGTGATGGCCCTGGTGCCGGCAGGAACCTGATAGTCGGTGCCCAGCATGTTGGGGTAGGCAACAAGCGTGTCCAGCGCTGCAGTGAACAGCACGCCGTTCTGCGAGCGGTAATGGGTGTTGCCGCTGCTGACGTAGATGTAACTAAGTGAGGTGCATTCGCTCAAGGCCGCCTCGGCAATGGTCGTCACGCTGGCAGGAATCGAGAACGTCGGCAACGATGTGCATGACTGAAAAGCACCGTTCTGGATGGTCTCTACACCATTCTGAATGGTGACTGAAGCCAGGCTCCTGCAGTTATAAAAAGCAAAATAGGAAATCTCGCGGACCGACGATGGGATAGTCACCTGGGTCAGCGATGTGCATTGGAGGAAACACTGCCGGCCCAGGAAGGTGACGTTGTTGCCTATCGTGACACTTGACAAGTTTGAGCAGCTCATGAAGGCAAACTCATCGACAAGAGTCACACTGTTAGGAATGACAACCGCCGCCAGGCTAGAACACTGATAGAACGCGCCATAGTTGATGGAAGTGACCGTGTTGGGAATAGTGATGCCTGTCAAGTCGGGGCTCCCACGGAAGGCCATCCGTCCGATGGCTTTCACCTGATAGGTGACGCCTTGGTAGGTGACACTCGACGGGATGGTGATGTCGCCGCTATAGTAGTTGAAGTTGGTGTCCTTGTAGGTCACTTCAACAGTGTTGGATCCGGTGATGTTGTAGTAAATGCCATATCTCTCAAAATCGTAGGCATTGGCTGGCAATGCCAATGCAAGACATGCTGCCAGAGCAGCTAACGTCATGAAGTGAATCGTTTTTTTCATAAGCATTGGGTTTTTATAATGTTATTGATTGTTTCTAAAATGCAAATTTAGTTATAATCGACGTTATTTGCAAATGAATGAAACGGAATAAGGAATTTTCTCTGAAATTTTTAAGTTTTTTGCAACATTATTTTGCAAATATGTATTTTTCTCCTAACTTTGTGAGTTGTTTAACGTTAATCCGCCATTGCCATGAGTGACAATCAGGGTAACCAACAGGGTTTCTGGTCGCGCGTGTTCCATCTGTACTACGATGGATTCCGCAGCATGACTGTGGGGAAGACGTTGTGGCTCATCATTTTCATCAAGCTCTTCATCTTCTTTGTCGTCATCAAGTTGCTGTTTTTCCCTAATTTTTTGAGTACCAAGTGTGATACCGAACAGGAAAAGTCCGAGTATGTGCGGCATCAGTTGACCGACCGTTAACCTATTGACCGACAATGAACTATATACTTTAAACATGACATAGTATGGAAGAATTAATCAATGTAGTTGACTGGTCGCGAGCGCAGTTTGCTCTCACGGCAATCTACCATTGGCTGTTCGTGCCGTTGACGCTGGGCCTGGGCATCATCGTCGCCGTGATGGAGACGATATACCTCAAGACCAAGAGCGAGAAATGGCTGGCGACAACCAAATTCTGGATGACCATCTTCGGTGTGAACTTTGCCATCGGTGTGGCAACAGGTATCATCCTGGAGTTTGAGTTCGGTACCAACTGGTCCAATTACAGCTGGTTTGTGGGCGACATCTTCGGAGCGCCGTTGGCTGTGGAGGGCATTTTGGCCTTCTTCATGGAATCGACGTTCATCGCCGTGATGTTCTTCGGCTGGAAGAAGGTGAGCCCCAAGTTCCACCTGGCAGCCACCTGGCTCACGGCCATCGGTGCCAGCCTGTCGGCGCTGTGGATTCTCGTGGCCAACGCATGGATGCAGTATCCCACGGGTTGTGAGTTCAACCCTGCCACGATGCGCAACGAGATGACGAGCTTTGCCGCCGTTGCCCTCTCGCCGATGGCGATGAGCAAGTTTTTCCACACGGTGCTGAGCGCCTGGACGTTGGGCGGCGTGTTCGTGTGCGGCGTGTGCGGCTGGATGATGCTCAAGAAGCGTAATTTGGACCATTGCTGGCGCAGCCTCAAGGTGGGTGCCTGGGTGGGCGTTATCGGCATCGTGCTCACGATGATTACCGGTGACACGAGCGCCGTGACCGTGGCCAAGTACCAGCCCATGAAACTTGCTGCCATGGAGGGCCTGTACAAGGGCGACCACGGGCAGTCGATTGTGGCCTTCGGTATCCTGAATCCCTCCAAGCAGGCTTTTGACGACCAAGATCCCTACCTGTTCGACATCAGCATCCCCTACGGCCTGTCGTTCCTGGCAACGCACGATTTCAAGGCATTTGTTCCCGGCATCGAGGACATCATCAATGGTGTGACCTATGACAACGAGGGCAATGAGGTGAACACCGTTTCCTATGCCGAGCGCATGGAGCGCGGGCGCCGTCTGCAGGACATGCTCTCGCAGTATGATGCCGCCACGCGCAGCGATAACCGCTTGATGGTTGACAGCCTCAAGAACGCCATCAATGCCGACTTCAAGAATTTCGGCTATGCCTATCTCGACAAACCCGAGGAGGCAATTCCCAATGTGCCGCTGACGTTCTACACTTTCCACTTCATGGTGACGGTGGGCGGTTACCTGATGCTGTTCCTGCTGCTGGCATTGCTCTTTGTTTACAAGCCTAACATCCTCATCAAGGCGAAATGGGCCAAGTGGTGGCACATCCTGGCCATCATCACCATTCCTCTCACCTATCTGTGCAGCGCCAGCGGCTGGATTGTCGCCGAGGTGGGCCGTCAGCCGTGGACCATCCAGGACCTGATGCCCAACAAGGTGGCTATCAGCGACCTGAGCGCAGGCTATGTGCAGGTGACTTTCTGGATTTTTGCCGTGGTGTTCACGGCCTTGCTGATTGCCGACATCGGCATCATCTGTAAGCAGATTTCCAAGAAGTCGCAGACCGATTTAGATACCGTTAACGATTAACCAGAAAGGAGGAACCAAGTCATGACTACATACAATCTATTGCAGAATTATTGGTGGCTCATCATGTCGGTGCTGGGCGCTTTGCTGGTGTTCCTGCTCATGGTGCAGGGCGGTCAGTCGATGCTCATTCATTATGCCAAGCCCGACAAGCGTGCGTTGCTCATCAATTCGATGGGCCGCAAGTGGGAACTGACCTACACGACGCTGGTGACCTTTGGCGGTGCCTTCTTCGCGTCGTTCCCGTTGTTCTACAGCACGAGTTTCGGCGGTGCCTATTGGCTGTGGATGCTCATCCTGTTCAGTTTCGTTATCCAGGCCATCAGTTACGAGTACCGCTCCAAGCCTGGTAACATCTATGGGTCGCGTTTCTACGACACATTGTTGCTGATTAACGGTATTGTGGGCCCCGTGCTGCTAGGTGTGGCGGTGGCCACGATGTTCTTCGGTGCTGAGTTCACGGTGACCAAGAACAACATCCTCAACGTGCAGGCATCAACCATCTCGCAGTGGGGACCGCGGCACGGCCTGGAGGCTATTGCCTGCTGGAAGTGCCTGCTGTTCGGCTTCATGGTGTTCTTCCTGGCCAGGACGTTGGCCTCGCTCTACTTCATCAACAACATCGATGACGAGGAGGTGGACAAGAGCCAGCACAAGTTGCTGCTGGTCAATGCCGCTGTGTTCGTTATCCTGTTCCTTGCCACGGTGGCCGTGATTTTGACGTCGCCTGGCGTGGGCTATGACGACAGCGGCAATGTCGAGTGGGTGCCCCTGAAGTATCTCAAGAACTACCTCACCATGTGGTGGGCACTGATTATCCTGCTGCTGGGCGTGGTGATGGTGCTCTTCGGCATCGGCAAGACCTTGTGGAAGGCCGATTACCGCAGCGGCATCTGGCCTGCAGGCATCGGCACCGTACTGGTGGTGTTGACACTCTTCTGGGTAGTAGGTTACAATAATACCGCTTATCTGCCCTCGCTGCTCGACGTACAGAGTTCGCTCACGCTGCGCAACAGTTCGTCTAGCGAATTCACCCTCACGGTGATGAGCGTGGTATCGATTCTCGTACCCTTTGTTCTGGCCTATATCGCCTACTGCTGGTATAAGATGGATCACCGCAAACTCACTAGCGACGAACTCGACCACACCGATCACAAGTACTAAGCCAGGCCTAGCCTGTTAACTTTCCGCTTTTTGTCGGGCATTGTTGGACTTGGTCTGACGATGTCCGACAAAAACTGTGTTTTGGCTATCGAATACCAGGATTTTTTTGTATCTTCGCAGTCCAAAAGACTAAAACGACTACAATCATGAATGTAAAGATTAACGATATCGTGCGCTTTCTCAACGATGTGGGAGGCGGCAGAGTGACAAGGATTGAAGGGAAAAACATCTATGTCGAGGACAAGGATGGCTTTGAGCGTCCCGTGTTGGAGCGGGAATTGGTCGTCGTGGGGCAGGCAGGAACCAAGGCCTCGGCCTATGAACGCCCGCTCGACATCCGCACCCGTCAGGTCGAGCCCGACAAACCCGCGCCCAGACCCCAGCCCGCCCCTGAGCCCACGTTGCCCATCGAGGAGACGCCCGAGGGCGAGGTGCTGAATGTCGTGCTGGGCTATGAGGCCCGCGAAATCAAGCACTTGAACACGACCACGTTCTATGCCTCGCTGGTCAACGACTCCAACTATTTCCTCTATTTCACCTACATGACGCGCGGCGACGGTGAGGGCGAGTGGAAAACCCGCTACCACGGCATTGTCGAGCCCAACATCCAGGTGCAGCTCGAGGAGTTCGGCCACGATGACCTCAACGACATGACGCACATCGCTGTGCAGTATGTCGCTTTCAAGCAGGGCAAGGGCTTTAAGTTGAAGAATCCTGCACTCATCGAGCAGCGCCTCGACGTGACCAAGTTCTACAAGGTGCACTGTTTCCACGAGAACCCCTACTTTGACGTGCCCGTCATCGCAGTGGAGATTGTGACCAACGACCGTCCTGCCCGCATGATGCACATCGACAGTGGCGAACTCGAGCGGGCCATGAAGGAGAAAAAGCGCATGGACCGTCCGCAGCGCAAACCCGTGCAGAAAAAGGTTGATAACAACGGTATCATCGTTCAGGACCTGCACATTACCTCGCTGATGGACAACCTGACCGGGATGACGCCCGGTGCCATCCTCGAGTATCAGATGGACAAATTCCGTGAGGTGATGGATGCCAACCTGAACAAGCATGGTCAGCGCATTGTCTTCATCCACGGCAAGGGCGAGGGCAAGTTGCGCCAGCACCTGCTGAGCGAGCTCAAGCGCCGCTACCCGCGCTGCACGGCCCAGGACGCCAGCTTCCGCGAGTACGGCTTCGGGGCCACTCAGGTCACGATTCACTAATCCCCCATAAAAACGACAACGTTTATCATAGGAAAACAAGAAATACAACAAATACAAGAATCTGTGTTTCAGTGATTTGTATTTGTTGTATTTCTTGTTTTTTACTTGAGGATGGGGAAGTGGAATTGGCGGAGTTGGCGTTCGAGCTGTTTTTCTTGCCCGTCGGTGTATTGGTTGCACAGGGCATGGAACTGGGGGGAGTGGTTCATGTAGGTGAGGTGGGCCAACTCGTGGCAGATGATGTATCGCACAAGGGGTTCGGGCAGGAACATGAGGTTGCGGGAAAGCTGGATGACCTTTTTGGCGGTGCAGTGCCCCAACTTTCTCATGCCGCGTCCCACCTCCAAGCCTGCAGGCTTGAGTCCCAACTCGTCAGCCACACGTTGGGCAAACGGCAACAGGACAGCATGAGCTTGAACGTCCATGGCGCGCCCGATGACGTTGGAAAGGGTACGCTTGACATTGTCGTCGTCAAGATTGGCACTCTCATGGACTTGCAGGTGTAACGTGTCGCCATCCCAATGGTTGAGGATATAACCCGGCATGCGGCTCTGTGACTCAATGACAACCCGGCACTTGTAGCACTCGATGACCTGCCCCAGGTGGAACGTTACCGAGTCTGGGCGCGGAAGAGTGCGCAATCGCTCACGGTTCATGTCCACCATGCGCTGCAGGTCCCCCACCGAGGCACCCAATGGCGCCCGCATCAGCAACAGGCCATCGGCATGATAAGTGAACCGCACCGAGGTCATGCCCCGGCGCAGTTCCACATGTATCTTCCCGAACTCTTTGTCCTCGATATAGCCTTTCATGGCTTTTTAAACTACGAATTACGCTAATTAAACTAATGATAATCCGTTAATTCGTAGTTTTTAAAAAAGATCAGAACTTGGTGATGCCCATGATTTCGCGCACGTCGGCCAGCGTCTTGCCAGCACGGGCGCGGGCACGCTCGGCACCCATCTCGAGGACGCGGTGCAGATAGGCACTGTCATTCTCGATGTCGAGGATGCGCTCACGGATGGGCGTGGTCATTGCCACGATGTCCTCGGCGATTTCCTTCTTGAGGTCGCCGTAGCGGATCGAGCAGTTGTTATAGGCCTCGGTGAAGAACTCCACCTTGTCGGGAGTGCCGACGAGCTTGAGGATGGTGAACAGGTTCTGCACCGGTTCAGCCATGGGCTGGTTGGGCTCGGTGGGGCCGCCGTCGGTAACGGCGCGCATCACCTTCTTGCGGATGGTCTTCTCGTCGTCCACGAGGTAGATGCAGTTGCCCTCGCTCTTGCCCATCTTACCGCTACCGTCCAGACCGGGCACCTTCACGGGTGCACTGCCGAAGTTGAAGTTCTGCGGCTCATTGAAGTACTCGACTTTGTAGAACGAGTTGAAGCGACGGGCAAAGCGGCGCGTCAGCTCCAGGTGCTGCTCCTGGTCCTTGCCCACGGGCACGAAGTCGGCCCGTTGGATAAGGATATCCACGGCCATGAGGGTGGGGTAGGTGAGCAGGCCGGCATTCACGCGCTTGTTGGTGCTGGCACCGATGATTTCCTTGGCCACGTCTTCATCGTCGTCGCCCTGAGTGGGAGCGGTGATGCCCAGCGCCTTGCGGGCCTTGTCCTTGAAAGCGGCGGTGCGCATCAGCTCACCGATGCCCACATGCATGTTGAGCAGCAGGTACATCTCGCTTACCTCGGGAATATCGCTCTGTACAAAGATGGTCGATTTCTCGGGGTCGAGACCGGCGGCGAGGTATTCGGCCAGGATATGGCGCACGTTGGTGTGCAGTTCCTTGGGGTCGGGGTTGGTCGTGAGCGCATGCAGGTCGGCGATGAAGTAGTAACTGTCATACTTGCCCTCGTTCTGCATCTTCACGAAGTTACTCAGCGCACCCAGGTAGTTGCCCAGATGCAACTGTCCCGTGGGGCGTATTCCACTTAAAACAATCTTCTTATCCATATTCAAAATAGTTGTATTTTCAATTTTTGTGGCTGCAAAGGTAGTAAATAGTTTTCAGTTTTCAGTTTTCGTTTTTCAGTTTTTTAGGAGCGGGTGTGGTCACTCTACCATCTCCAACAGTTGCTGGGCGATGCCGGGACATGCCGCGAGGATGCAGATGCCGTGGTCCTCACGGTAACGCTTGACGAAGGCTCCAGCCTCAAGGGCGATGAGTTCGCCGGCGCAGGCGTCCCACTCCTTGAGGTTCAGTTCCCAATAGCCGTCGAGCCAGCCGGCGGCGACATAGCTCAGGTCCATCGCTGCTGAGCCCAGCCGTCGCAATCCCCTGATGCGGGGCATGATGCTTGCTACGCGGTCCAGGTTGTTGTCGGGGTTGGTGGCTTTGTCATAGGGGAAGCCTGTGGAAATCACGGCACGCTCGAGCTGCGTGGTGGATTTGGCCTGGAGCCGGCCGTAGGGGCCGTAGGCACCCTTGCCCCTGATGGCGTAGAATTCCTCGTCGAGCGTCGGCGCATAGACGTAGCCCATCATGGTGACTCCGTCAACCTTGAGGCCGATGGAGATGCAGTAAGTGGCGATGCCCGCGCTGTAGTTTACGGTGCCGTCCAGGGGGTCGATGACCCACTGGTAGCGAGCTTGACGGTGGTCGTCACCGCTCTCCTCGCTCAGGATGGCGTGGTCGGGATAACGCTCCCGCAGGTGGTCGAGAATGATGCGCTCACTGGCCTTGTCGGCCTCGGTCACGATGTCAAATGCGCTGCCCTTGTCTTCGATGGCCAGGTCGCGGCGGCGGAAGTAGGACCTCAATACCTCGCCGGCCTCATGGGCCATCTTGCCGGCGCACTCCAGCCAGCCCTGCTGCTCAGGGCTTAACTCGTTGAATAACATGTTTTTCATTGTGCTTAAACCTATATTGAAACCTGAAACAATTATATGATTAAAAGGGGGCCACCGTTAAGTGAGCCCCCTTGAGATTTTCGTTAGACAGTGGGTTCCTCGCCCTCGGGGGCGATGGGAATCTGGCGTTTGAAGACTTCCTTGAAGGTGATGAGGGTCTCGCTGCGGCCCAGGCCCATCTTCATGAAGCGGTCGTGGATTACCTGCAGCAGGTGGTCGTTGTTCTGGGCATACAGCTTGATGAACAAGTCATACTTGCCGGTGGTGAAATAGCACTCAACGACCTCGGGGACAGTCTTGAGCCTGGCAACCACCTCGTCAAACTTGGAGGGATCGTTCAGGAAAAAGCCGATGTAAGCACAGGTCTGGTAGCCTACCGATGCAGGATCAATCAGTGAGATGGAACCTTTGATAACGCCCATGTTGTAGAGTTTCTGGATGCGCTGGTGAATGGCGGCTCCCGACACGTTGCAGGTGCGGGCGATTTCCAGATAAGGTTTGCGAGCATTAAGAGAGAGCATTTTCAGGATTTTGTAATCCAGTTGATCAAGTTTTGTTGCCATAATAATATAGTTTTTAATGAGAGTTCAGAAAATGATTTCAAAACACAGTTATTAATTTCATCGATTAGTTGCAGGTTTTAAGCTGCTTAGCGCCATGTTTTCACATTAGACACTGCAAAATTACAAAATATTTCTTACAAAAACGACAAATTATAAGAAAATTTTAGAAAATTTCTTCAATTTTTGAATAACTCTAGTTTTATTCGTTGTTTTTTACTGTTTTTAGGCACCATTTTCAGTTGCAGAATGGCAGCGGAAAACAGGTTTTTTGTATCTTTGTGGCGCAATGGGGGCGGTTCACGCGGCGGTTTGTGGCCATGAAGCATGTGAGGCTCCGTGTTCCCCTGTCCCCGTGATGTTAAATAATTGTCAGTGAATATGATACTCAAGCAAGCAATAGAACAACTCAACAGCGGCTTGGCAGGAGTGGCCGAGCCCCGTGAAGTGCAGGCAATGATACGCATCATCTGCGAGGACGTGTTCAACTACGACCCCGTGGATGTGGCGCTGCGCCAGGAAAGTGAACTGCCGGACTTTGCTGCCGAGCGCATCAGCGACATCATCTCGCGGCTGCGGCGGCACGAGCCGTTGCAGTACATCGTGGGCACCGCCTTGTTCCATGGCCACAAGTTCAAGGTGACGCCCGCTGTGCTCATCCCTCGCCCCGAGACCGAGCAGCTCGTTGACCTCATCGTCGACGAGAACACGGCTTCTGACCTGCGTGTGCTGGACATGGGTACTGGCAGTGGCTGCATCGCCATCTCGTTGGCACGAGCGCTGAAGTTTGCCCAGGTCGATGCCTTCGACATCTCGCAGGACGCCATCGCCGTCGCCCGTGAGAATGCGGCGGACCTCAAGGTCAAGGTGCGTCTGTTCCAGAGCGACATGCTGGCGCCTCAGCCCGCGGCACGTTACGATATCATCGTGAGCAACCCGCCCTACATCTGCTGGAGCGAGCGCGAGTCGATGGACCGCAATGTGCTCGACTACGAGCCAGGTCAGGCGCTGTTTGTCCCCGACAACGACCCGCTGCTGTTCTACAAGGCCATCGCCCCCTATGCCGCCCAGTCGCTGGAGCCTGGCGGACGGCTGTATCTCGAAATCAATCAGCGCTTTGGCAACGAGGTGAAGCGTCTGCTCGAGGACTGCGGCCTGGACGAGGTGCGCATCATCGAGGACAGTTTCGGCCGCGTGCGTTTTGCCGCTGCCGTCAGGAGTTGACCATGAGCCGTAAACCTCACTTTTCCCATCCCGATAATACACGCTGATGCCCATCGACGAGAAATACATGCGCCGCGCGTTGCAGCTGGCACGGCTGGGTGCCGGGCACACCTCCCCCAATCCCATGGTGGGAGCGGTAATCGTGGGCCCCGATGGCACCATCATCGGTGAGGGCTGGCACCGCCAGTGCGGCCAGGCCCATGCCGAGGTCAATGCCGTCGCCAGTGTCAAGGATGACAGCCTGTTGAAGGAATCGACCATCTATGTGACTCTGGAGCCCTGTTCCCATTATGGCAAGACGCCTCCCTGTGCCCGCCTGCTCATCGAGCGGGGCATCCCCCGTGTGGTGGTGGGCTGCCTGGACCCCTTTGAAAAGGTGGCGGGCCGCGGCGTGGCGATGCTGCGCGAGGCCGGCATCGAAGTCGTCGCGGGGGTGCTCGAACAGGAGTGCCGCAACTTGAACCGCCGATTCATGACCGCCCACACCGCCGGACGCCCCTGGGTGCAGCTCAAGTGGGCACAGACTGCCGACGGATTTATCGCGCTGCCGCCCGACGCTGGCGAGAACCCCCTGCACATGTCCACACCCGTGACCATGAAGCTGATGCACCGTCAGCGTTCGCTGTGTGATGCCATCGTCGTGGGGGCTGCGACAGCCCGTATCGACGATCCCGCGCTCACCACGCGCTACTGGCCCGGCAAGTCGCCATTACGGGTGGTCATGTCGCGTGGCTTGTCGTTGTCTGACAACCTGCGTTTGCTCACCGACGGCCGCCCCACCGTCATCTACAATGGCGTGAAAAACGCCGTGCAGGGAGTCGTGGAGTATGTCAAGTTGGATACAACCCATCCCCAGGCATGGCTGCAGGACCTGTACCGCCGTGGGGTGACCAGCGTGATGGTCGAGGGCGGGCTGCGCCTGCTGCAGTGGCTCATCGATGCAGGCGCATGGGACGAAGCCCGCATCGAGGTCAGCCCGCGCAGGGTGGGGCACGGCGTGAAAGCCCCCAGGCTGGACGTGCCACCCATCGCCCAATACCATATCGACGGCAACACCATCACCCTTATACGCCAAAACGCCTAACGGACATCTAAAAGCTTAATTACCAATAATCTGTTCTTATTGTGTCTGTTGTTTTTCCCAAGAGCGTGCCCACCCTGTAGAGACGCAAAATTTTGCACGGCTGTCCCAAGAAAAAATTAACAAATGCTCATATCGTATTGTCTTTCAAAAGGTAAGGGGCCGATATGTGATTCGGAGGATTTTGAAACAGAGTAAAAGGGCCTATTTTTGTAGAAATATCAAAATGCTACAAAATGACCCAAATACCATACGTATTGCCCCAACTCTGTACATACATTGACAGGGACTATTTTGAGATGCTCGTTAAACGGTATCATGCGAATGCCTATGTCAAGTCCTTCTCATGCTGGAACCAATTAGTGACCATGACTTGGGCACATTTGACCCGCCGGGTCAGCCTGCGTGACATTGAATGTTCGCTTCGGGGTCATCGGTCCAAGCTCTATCGTATGGGCATCGGCAAGAACGTCTCCCGCAACACCATTGCCAACGCCAATGCACGGCGGGAAGTGGCCGTATTCCGGGAACTTGCACAGCGGATGATGGAGAGGGCGTCAAAGACAAGCGTCAAAAACGATGAACTGGCCGAGATTGGCTCCAGGTTCAAAGTCAGCGGGTTCTTCGCAGGGGATTCTTCAACCATATATCTGGACCTGGGGCGCTTTGCGTGGTCCACACCGCAAAGGGGAAGGGGCGGCCTGAAGCTGCATACCCTGTACGACCTGCTGCGGCATGTCCCCACTATGGCCCTGCTGACGGGGCATGAGGAAAGGGACCAAACGTTCCTTGAGGATTATCCGTTCCGCAGAGGGTCAATTTACATGTTCGACAAAGCTTACGTCAAGACCAAAAGCCTGAACCACATTGACAAGGAAGGTGCATGGTTTGTCGTAAGGCTGAAAGCCAGGATGGCTTACGAGGTGATAAGGGACACATCGTCATGGGACACCGCGACAGAGGAGAATGATATGCGAATAATGGGGGACCATATCATCCAATTCACGAACAGATGGGCAAGATCGGGATATCCTGGTGAACTCAGACTCGTAAGATACTACTGCACGGAAAAGAACGAACTGATGATGTTCCTGACCAACAACTTCATTTTGCCTCCACTGATTATCGCTTTACTATACAGATACAGGTGGGAAATAGAGACATTTTTCAGGTGGATCAAACAGCATCTTCGCATTGAGTCATTCTTCGGGACATCAGCAAATGCAGTAATGATTCAGATTTATATCGCCGTGACTGTCTTCTGTGCATTGTCCTTGGCTGTTGATGATTTGAAATTTGAAGGCTCTCTGTATGACTTCAGCCGCTTGTTAAGCACTTCACTGACCGAAAAAGTATGGCTACGAGACTTGGCCAGTCAGTTTAATCTTGATGATGAAGATACGGATAAGGACGTGACAAAGTATGGGGTAGTCGGAACTTTGTTTTAATGAGAAATAGCAAAATGTCAACGGCTGACCCAAGAAATAACACTAAAAAGTAATGTTAAAATTTTCTTGGGACAGCCGTGCAAAATTTTGCGTCTCTATATAGCGAATGGTTTGAACATCAATGCTTTTTTTCGTCGAACTCACGTTAGTTTAATTCGATTAATTCGAAGGCAAAAAAAGGCCGCGGATGCCGTCATTAATCATTCTCCATTCTCCATTGTTCACGGCGCTAGCCGTTTCAATTGTTCGGCTTTAGTGGCCCATGTTGACGTTAAAAAGGTGTAAAAAACCGCATTTTACCGTTTATTATCTTTAACGGGTGCATCTGGAATGGGCGCTAAATAGTACCTTTACACCCCAAAAAGGCCTCGAAAATGCGGTCCCATAACATTATTATAGGCTAAAAACGGCATGGGACCGAAATTTTTGAGTAATTTTGCCGTTTGTTATAAAGCAGAAGAAACAGAAAACGACAATGACGAATAAGATTACATGGTATCTCATGTTGGTAGCAGTGGCTCTGATAGCACTGCCCGCCCTCGTGTCTTGCAACAAGGATAAAGACAAGGATGACGATACTTTCACCTATAGCACCAGTAGGCAGACGACGCTGATCAAGGCTTTTGGCCTGCAGGCCGATGCTGATGTGCTGTCCAGCCTGGACTCGGTGCATTTCACCGTTGACTACGACCGCGGCCTGATCTATAATGCCGACTCCCTGCCCGTGGGCACCGACATCACGGGGCTGAAGGTCAAGATAGACTTCTTGAACACCGTGTCGTCGGCCATCTTCTCGATTACCGGAGCCACTGAGCAGTCCGACACCACCATCGAGTACACGGCATCGATGACTACAGAGCTCGACTTCACCGGAACTACCAAATTGACGGTGACCTCAGCCGACCAGCAGCGCATCAAGGTCTATGACATCAAGGTGCTGGTCCACAAGATCAACCCCGACTCGCTGGAATGGCCGCAGTCGTGGCGCCGCGACCTGCCGGGCTATGCTACCGACGTGATGGAGCACAAGGTGGTCAAGTTTGGCGATGCCTATTTGGCAATGGCCTATACCGGTGCCGAGTGCCGCCTGTTGACGGCTACTGACCCTGGCCAGGGCACGTGGGAACAGGGTGCCGTTTCGCTGCCTTTCACCCCGCAGATTTCCACCCTCCATGCTGCCGACAACGCCTTGTTCATGCTTGACGTGGACGGTGTGCTCTACACCTCGCTCGATGCGATAGAGTGGACCTCGTGTGGCGTGCAGTGGCACAGCATCCTGGGTGTGTATGAAAACCGCTTGCTGGGCGTGATGGGCGGCAGTGACGGCTACTACCATGACGAGTACCCGCGCTCCGACGACTTTGTCCCGAGCGCCATCGAGAAGGGATTCCCCGTGACCGGTGCATCGGACATGATACAGACCGAGGCCTCCTGGGCTGTGGCACCGCAGGCGATGATCGCGGGCGGCCGTGATGCCAACGGAACACTGCTCAATAGCGTGTGGGGCTATGACGGCACCTGCTGGGGACGCATCAACAGCACTACCGGCGGTTCCTTGCCTGCAGTGACCGATGCCACCCTCTTCTCCTACTTCACCTATCGTAAGCTGCCCGGCGTGCGCCGTTATGCACTTCAGGTGAGCTGGTATCTGATGGGAGGAAAGCTGGCCAATGGCGATCTCAACGACAAGATCTACCTGTCCAACAACCAGGGTATCTCCTGGACCGTGGGCGACTCGACCGTGAGCAAGGCATCGTACATGCCCGAGTTCTACGGTGCCCAGGCGCTGGTGAGCAACATAACGCACACCGCCGATGTCATCGGCCTCGCGCCGCGTCGGGTATCGTCGCCGATGATCACATGGGACTGCCCGTACATCTACCTCTTTGGCGGCTACAACGCACAGGGCGAGCTGCTGCCCAATGTGTGGCGTGGCGTGTACATCCGTTTGTCCAACACTCCACTGTATTAATGACAACACCTGGTGCTTGACGACATGATAAAGAAATCGCTGCTCATAGTGCTGCTCATGCTGCTGGCCATCCACGTGCCGGCAGCGGCTCAGCAATACAAGTATGAGGTCGGCCCGTCGCTGGGCATGACCGGCTATCTGGGCGAGGGCAACAACGGCAACCTGTTCAAGCATCCCAGTTTCACCGTGGGCGGCTTGTTCCGCTATGCCCACAACAGCCGCTGGGCCTTCAAGGCCAACCTCAACTATGCCAACATCCGTGGCGACAGCAAGAGCGACGAGAACACCTATCCCGACGGGCAAACCTACAGCTTCACGTCCAACCTGATAGACCTGGGACTGACTGCCGAGTTCAATTTCCTGAACTTCGGTCGCGGTCCTGCTTACAAGAAGTATAAGCCCATCTCGCCCTATATGGTGGCAGGTGTGGGATTTGTGTTCGCCATCTGCAATGGCCACAACCAGGCATCGTTCACGATCCCTCTGGGCATCGGCGTGAAGTACAAGTTCAAGGACCGCCTGAACCTGGCCTTTGAGTTCACCATGCGCAAGGAGTTCAGTGACCGCATCGACGGACTGAGCGACCTGCATGGCATCAAGCACTCCTTCGGCAAGAACACCGACTGGTATTCACTGGCGGCATTCTCGGTTTCCTATGAGTTCGGGAAACGCTGCATCAAGTGTAACTATATTGAATAAGATAACGCAATGGCATCATTAAGCGACAAAATACAACAACTCGACCCGACGCGCATCCCGCGCCATGTCGCCATCATCATGGATGGCAACGGGCGATGGGCCAAGCAGCATGGCCACGAACGTAGTTTCGGCCACGAGAACGGGGTGTCCACCGTGCGTCAGATAACCGAAATCGCCAGCGAGGTGGGAGTGGGCTTCTTGACCTTGTACACCTTCTCGACCGAGAACTGGAACCGTCCTCAGGAAGAAGTTGACGCCCTGATGAACCTGATTGTGGTGAGCATCGAGCAACAGACGCCTGACCTGATCAAGAACAACGTGCGCCTGACGACCATCGGCAACATGGAGCGCATGCCCGAGTTTGCCGCCAATCGACTGCGCAAGTGCATGGAGGACACGGGACACTGCACGGGCCTGGTACTGTGCCTGGCACTGAGTTACTCGTCGAGGTGGGAGATTGTGGAGGCCTGCCGCGAGATGGCGAGCAAGTGCGCCAGCGGCGTTATGGCACCCGAGGACATCGACGACGAGATGTTCTCGCGTCACCTTGCCACACGCGACATGCCCGATCCGGACCTGCTCATCCGCACTGGCGGGGACCTGCGTGTGAGCAACTACCTCCTGTGGCAGATCGCCTACAGCGAGCTGTACTTCACCCCGAAGTATTGGCCCGATTTCACCAAGGAGGACTTTGTCGATGCGATTGCCGACTTCCAGGCACGTGAGCGCCGCTACGGAAAAACGAGCGAACAGGTTAATAACGTAGAAGAATGATTTTTCAATGAAGAATATCAAACATAAATGGTTGACGTTGCTGGCGGTGGCCGCCCTCTCGCCGTTGGCGATGAGTGCGCAGGAGACCTATACGGTCGGCGACACGATCTATAACCCCAAAGTCGTCTTCACGGCATCGCCCACGCAGTATGAGATTGCGGGCATCCGTGTCGAGGGTGTGGAGAACTACGACGAGAACATCATCATCGGTTATTCAGGCTTGGCCGTAGGTCAGCGCGTCGATATCCCCGGTGACGACATCAAGTCGGCAGCCAAGCGTTTCTGGCGTCAGGGACTGTTCTCCAAGGTGCAGATCCAGGTCGAGAAAATCTACCATGACCAGGCGTGGCTGGTGTTTAACCTGCGCCAGCAGCCCCGTGTGTCACAGGTGAACTACAACGGCATGAAGGGCGGCGAGAAAAAGGACATCATCGAGCGACTGGGTTTCCAGCCCGGCAGCCAGATGACGCCCAACATTGCCGACCGCATCAAGATCCTCGTCGAGAAATACTATGCCCAGAAGGGTTTCGGACAAGCCACTTGTGAAGTCGTGCAGGTGCCTGACCTGAGCAAGCAGAACGAGGTCATCGTCAACATCAACGTGGACAAGCACGAGAAAATCAAGGTGCACAAGATTTATATCGACGGCAACGAGGTGCTGAGCGACAGTAAACTCAAGCGCACCATGAAGAAGACCAACGAGAAGACCAACATCTGGAAAATCTTCTCGCAGAAGAAGTTTGTCCAGAGCGACTACGAAGCCGACAAGCAGCTCATCATCGACAAGTACAACGAGAAGGGCTACCGCGATGCCGTCATCGTCAAGGACAGCGTGGTGCCGTACGACGAGAAGAGCGTTGACGTCTATCTCACCATCAACGAGGGTAAGAAATACTACATCTCGGACATCAACTGGGTGGGCAACACGGTCTATCCGTCGGTGATTCTCAACGAGGTGCTGGGCATCAAGAAGGGTGACGTCTATAACCAGAAGATGCTCAACAAGCGCACCCAGGAGGATGACGACGCCGTGTCTAACCTCTATCTCAACAACGGTTACTTGTTCTATCAGCTCATCCCCATCGAGAGCAAGATCGAGGGCGACAGCATCGCACTGGAAATGCGCATGTTCGAGGGCAAGCAGGCACGCATCAACAAGGTGGTCATCAATGGTAACGACCGCCTGTACGAGAAGGTGGTGCGCCGCGAGCTGCGTGTGCGCCCCGGCGACCTGTTCTCCAAGGAGGACCTCATGCGCTCGGCGCGCGAGATTGCCCAGACGGGACATTTCGATCCCGAGAAGATGGATATCCGCCCCGAACCCAACCCCGACAACGGCACCGTGGATATCATCCTCAATCTCGAGAGCAAGGCCAACGACCAGGTTGAGCTGAGTGCCGGTTGGGGACAGACCGGTGTCATCCTCAAGGCATCGTTGAAGTTCACCAACTTCTCGATGCAGAACCTGCTGCACCCGTCGTCCTATAAGGGCCTGATACCCCAGGGCGAGGGCCAGACCTTCACCATCAGCGCACAGACCAACGCCAAGTACTACCAGGCTTACAGCGTGTCGTTCCTCGACCCGTGGTTTGGCGGCAAGCGTCCCAACTCGCTGTCGGTATCGGCCTTCTATAGCCGCCAGACGGGTCTCAACTCGTCCTACTACAGCCAGTTGTACCAGAATGCCATGTACTACAACATGGCCAACTCGATGTACGGCTATGGCTACGGTGGTTATGGCTACGGAGCCTACGGTTATGGCGGTTACGGCGGCTATAACTATTACGAGAACGCTTACGACCCCAACAAGTACCTGCAGATGGCCGGTGTGACGGTGGGCTTCGGTAAGCGTCTGAAGTGGCCCGATGACTACTTCACCTTCATGGCTAGCTTGAGTTACCAGTGGTACAGCCTCAAGAATTGGGAATACCTATATTATATGAAGAACGGTGTGTCCAATTCGATTGTGCTGGGTCTGACCTTGTCACGCAACAGTATTGATAACCCGCTCTATACCCGCAAGGGTAGCACCTTCACCCTGTCGTTCAATGCTACGCCGCCGGCCAGCCTGTTCGGTAAAAAGAATTGGAAGGCCTTGAGCCAGAGCAACACCGAGCAGTCCAAGAAGGATCTCTATCGCTGGATTGAGTACTGGAAACTCAAATTCCAAGCTCGCACCTACACGCCGCTCACCGACCCCGACGGACGTTGGACCCTGGTGCTGATGACGCGTGCCGACTTCGGTCTGCTGGGCAGCTGGAACAAGTGGCTGAAGTCGCCGTTCGAGACCTTCTATGTGGGTGGTGACGGTATGTCGGGCTCCTATACCTATGCTACCGAGACCATCGCCCTGCGCGGTTATGAGAATGGTGCCTTCACACCCTATGGTTCGGAAGGTTACGCCTATGACCGCTTTGCCATCGAGCTGCACTTCCCGCTCATGCTGTCACAGAGTGCCACCATCTATCCGCTCGTGTTTGTCGAGGGTGGTAACGCCTGGACCCATGTGAGGGACTTCAACCCGTTCAACATCAAGCGTTCGGCTGGTGTGGGTGCCCGCATCTTCCTGCCGATGATCGGTATGATGGGTATTGACTGGGGCTACGGTTTCGATACCGTCTATGGCCAGAAGGGTGGCAGCAACTTCCACTTTGTGCTCGGCCAGGAGTTCTAATGGCGTGTTAACATAGTTAATTTGATTTTTTAACGGAGGCAATAAACGATTTGGCCGAAACGGAGTCTAAAAGTCGAAATTTAACAACCAAACTATAATTGAGAAAGATATGAAACGAATTGTTTTGATCGCAGTGGCGCTGGTCGCTGGCTTTATGGCCGCCAATGCGCAGAAGTTTGCCCTCGTGGATATGGAGTATGTGCTCAAGAACATTCCCGCCTATGAGATGGCCAACGAACAATTGAACCAAGTGTCGCAGCGCTGGCAGCGTGAGGTGGACGAGCTCAAGAAAGAGGCCGACACCATGTACAAGAACTACCAGGCCGACATGGTCTTCCTGACCGATGACCAGAAGAAGAAGAAAGAGACCGAGATCACCGAGAAGGAGAAGGAAGCCCAGCAGCTGCAGTACAAGTACTTTGGTCCCCAGGGCGAGCTGTTCAAGAAGCGTCAGTCGCTCATCAAACCCATCCAGGACGATGTGTATAACGCTTGCAAGAAGGTGTGTGAGGAGCGTGGCTTCCAGGTCATCTTTGACCGCGCCAGCAGCCAGAGCATCATCTTTGCGTCGCCCCGCATCGACGTGAGCAACGAGGTGCTCGAGAAGATGGGTTATAAATAAGGCTTAGGCTTTAGGTTACAGTGTATTATTAAGAAAAAGAAGAATTGTAATAACGAAAATCATTTTTAGACATGTTTAAAAGATTTATGCTCTTAGCCATCGCGGCTACCACCATGTGCCTGTGTGCACAAGCTCAGAAATTCGGTTACGTCAACACCAGTGAGATCTTCAACGTGATGCCCGAGAAGGCAACCGCCGAGAATACCCTCAAGTCGGTGAGCGACAAGTATGAGACCGAGTTCAAGAACCTGCAGGACGCTTTCCAGAAGAAGATGACTGACTATGAGGCTGCCGACAAGGATGCTACTACGCCCCAAGCCATCAAGGATCGCCACAACCAGGAGTTGCAGGACGACTATGTGAAGATTCAGAACTTCCAGCAGACGGCTTCTCAGGATCTTGCCCGCCAGCAGGAGACCTTGCTCGCCCCCATTACCCAGAAGCTGCAGAACGCCATCCAGGCCGTTGGTGCTGAGGGCGGTTACACCTTCATCTTTGACCAGGCTGCCGGTGCCATCATCTACACGGGTACCAATGCCGAGGACGTAAGCGCCAAGGTGAAAGCCAAGTTGGGCATTAAGTAAGGAGACACACTCAATTCACGACACGATAAATGCTAAGATGGAAAGTCCCTTGCCGGCAGTTCGCCAGCGAGGGACTTTCGATTTCGATTCGTGTTGCGGGATTGAAAAAAAGTCTCTACCTTTGTCACCATATTATTATTAATGTGTAAAAACAAGATAGGACAATGAAACGTTTTTTGATCATAGCAATGGCATTGCTGCCGCTCATGGCCATGGCTCAGGCCAGGATAGGAATTGTCAACTCACAGCAATTGTTTGAACTCATGCCCGAGAAGGCTGCTGCCGAGGCTCAGCTCAAGGCGCTGAGCGACCGCTATCATGCCGAGTACGAGATGCTGCGTGGGGAATTTGACAAGAAATATGCCGATTACCAGACGGTAGCCGCCGATGCCTCCACACCCGAAACCATCAAAGAGCGCCGCATGCAGGAACTGCAGGAGGGCGACCAGAAGATGCGTGAATTTGAGCGTCAGGCTGCTGCCGACCTCGATGCTAAACGCACTGCTCTCACCAAGCCCTTGACCGACAAGCTGCAGGCTGCCATTCGTCAGGCAGGAGAGCAGGGCGACTTTGACCTGGTGCTGGACACCGCTGTCACCCCTGTTGCCTATGTCGGCCACCGTGCTGTGGACATCACCCCGATGGTCAAGGCACTGTTGGGCTTGTGAAAATAGCCAGAGTTATAAAAACAAAAAACTGCATCGCAATCGCGGTGCAGTTTTTTGTTGAGGGTGGAAGATGGGGCTCGAACCCACGACCTTCGGAACCACAATCCGACGCTCTAACCAGCTGAGCTACGTCCACCATGTAAAGCATTTTCTCTCAAATGCGGGTGCAAAGATAATATCAATTTTGATTCTGTGCAAGAATATTGCGAAAAAAATCTTCTTCGTCTTCTTGTTTTCGTGAAAACTTGTGCTGCGGCCCTGCAGTTGGAAGGCTGTTGCAGGGCATGGCTTATGAGCCGGTCACTGGGTAATCGCGCGGGACAATCTCGGCAGGGGCGATGCGGTCGCTGCCCTTGACAAATTCGCCCATCGAGAACACGCCACGCAGGTTGATGTCACTGTCCAGCAGCAGGATATCGGCATCCTTGCCGCGCTGCAGTGAGCCCTTGCGGTCGTAGATGCCCATGATTCTCGCGGGCGTCTCGCTGGCCATGCGCACGGCATCGTGCAGAGGCACATCGACGACGCGCACCATCGTCTTGATCAGGCGGTCCATCGTGGCGATGCTTCCTGCCAGAGCACTACGGTCCGACAGCTTGCACACGCCGTCCTCGATGATCACACGGGGGTCGAAGGCATGCTCGCTGTCACTGTCGGTCACGGCCAGTGCATCGGTGCACAGCGCAGTGCGTTCCACACCCTTGATGTGATAAACCAGGTTGAGCAGGGTAGCGGGCACATGGATGCCGTCGGCAATGACCTCCACGGCCATGTCGTTGAGCAGATAGATGCTCTCGACGGTGCCGGCATGCTTGAACTCGCGCACGTTGTGGAAACCGGGCATGGCGTTATAGAAGTGGGTTGCCAGTTTATAACCGGCCTCCCAGGCGTTCCACACGTCATAATACTCGGCTGCCGTGTGGGCAATGGCAGCAATGACGCCCTTGCTGGTGAGGTAACGGCCCATCTCGACCGCTCCGGGCAACTCGGGTGCCGTGTCCCAGCGGCGCATGCAGTCAAAGTCCTCGACGATGTGCTTGTATTCGGCCGGGTCGGGAATGCGGATGACCTCAGGCATCTGGGCTCCGGCGCGGCTAGGGTTCAGGTACGGTCCCTCCATGTGCATGCCCATGATGGTCGAACGGGGATCCCGCATGAGCTCATCACACGTCTGGCATGCCTGCTCCATCATGTGGAGTTGTGAAGAGGACAACGTGGCATAGATGGCCGTCGTGCCATGGCGCAGGTGAGTCTGTGCCACGGTATTGAAGGACTCGGGTTTGCATTCCTGGAAATCACAGCCACCGCCACCATGGCAATGCAGGTCAATGCCACCGGGCACCACGTGCATGCCGTGGGCATCGATGCGCTTGTCCATGCCATCCATCTGGCGGCTGCTCTTGCTCACCTCCTTGATGCGGCTGTCCTCGATGATGACCGATCCGCCATCAATCCAGCCCTCAGGAGTGAGGATATGGCCGTTATAGACTTGAATCAACATTCCACAATCTTTTTTATCCTTCTTCAGTTGCAAATATACATTGTTTTTCGCTAAATGCTGTTGCGTTACACATTTTTTTTGATTTCTTGACGTAATTTCAATAATTTTCGCTAGGGCATAGGGTGATTTGGGCATTTCAAGCCCCCAGGTGGGGGCATTGGTTTGTCTTGATTTTTCAGGTGTTTGTCAACGTGATTAGTTGATTGGTCACGAAGTGCCATTGGGGCGTTTTTTTTATTGGGAAAAAGGTATTTTCTTTGCAGTGTAATGAGAAGAATGAGAAGTATTAGTTAGTTTATTGTATTAATTTCATTAACACCACAATTCAAGAAAATGAAAAAGATTGTTTTAGCAATGATTGTAGCCCTGATGGGCACTACTGTGATGAATGCGCAGCAGCACCGCCGCCCCGAGATGACTCCCGAGCAGATGGTTGCAAAACGTGTTGAACGACTGGACAAGGCTTTGAGCCTGACCGAAAAGCAGAAGGCCGAAATCACCAAGATCTACACCGAGGAGATGAACACCATGTCCAAGGAACGTCCCGCCAAGATGGAACGCGGACAGCAACCCGATGAGGCCGCCATCAAGGCACGCCACGAGGCCATGAAGGCCCGTCGAGATGCTACCAACGCAAGCATCGAGTCGGTGCTGACTCCCGAACAGGCCACTAAGTTTGCCGAGATAAAGAATCATCAGGGCAAGCGCGGCCATGGCAAGCATGGGTTCAAAGGCCACCGCCGCGGCGACGGCAAGACTCCGCCCCAAGAGGGTTGCGGCAAGAAATGCGCCGGTTGCCAGCAGGACTGAAGAATCAGAGACAAAATGACTTAATCGTGTGTGTGTTTTGAAAGTGGAGGGTATTTCCTGTTTGAAGGAAATGCTCTCCTTTCTTTTACTTGAATCGCCATGCGATAACCACTTCTTGATGCCATCTGCAAGGCTGCCAAAAAGATTAGAAGATGTTAAAAAGATAGTGTTTTTACTTAAAAATGTGGGATTGACATCAAAAAAAAGGGCCCAAAATGAAAAAAAATTGCTATCTTTGCATTTAAATTAAACCGAAAACGACATGGATGTAAAGAAAGTCTTATTTATATCGCAAGAGATTGCGCCCTATGTACCCGAGCGCCGATTGTCACAGGTGGGACGTATATTCCCGCAAGGCATTAAGGAACAGGGTATTGAGGAGCGTACGTTTATGCCCAAGTATGGTATGATCGCCGAGCGCAGCAACCAGCTTCATGAGATGATCAGGCTCTCGGGCATGAATGTGATTATCGATGATACCGACCACCCGCTCATCATCAAGGTGGCCACATTGCAACAGGCTCATTTCCAAGTATATTTCATCTATAATGAGGACTATTTCGCCAGCAATCGCATCGACGAGCTGGAGATGAACTGTTCATCCCACGACAATGATGAGCGCAGCATGTTCTATGTGCGCGCCGTCATCGAGTCGATACGCAAGATGCGTTGGGTTCCCGACATCATTCAGTGCACGGGTTGGATTTCGGCACTGGCACCGGTGTATATCCGCACGCTCTACGGCGACGATCCTTCTTTCCGTGACGCCAAGATTGTCATGTCGTTGTTCAACGAGCAGATTGTGGCTCCCCTGGATGCCCGCCTGAGCGAGAAGATGCACATGGACGGCATCCCCAAGAACGCGCTCAAGCCCATTGCAGGCCAGGAACTGACCTACGACACCCTGATGGCCTACTCGCTCAAGTATTGCGATGCTGCCATCGTGTGCGAGGACGGTGTGAGTCCCTCTGTCCTTGAGGCTGCAAGCGAGCTGCCCTTGTTGTCATTCGTCGATGACACCGATGTCAATAAGGTGAAAGAGTTCTATTCGTCACTGGGAGAGTGATGTCGCGGCTGCTTTTTACTGTTCTTAAATAGTTCATTATCATTTCTGGAATATGAAACAGTGTTTCTATGTGATACTGGCGGTGGCTGCGCTGCTTGGCCTGTACGCATGCACCGATGAGACTATCGGCGTATCGATTACCGATAGCATGTCATCGATTATCGAGGATTCATCATTCGTGATCACGGGACATTCGGTGCGCAACGACCGTGTGCAGATGCGCACCAGCACCAAGATGCTGGGTGAGCTCAATGCCGACGGATTCGGCTTGCTCCATGCCGAGGCTGTGACCATGTGGATGCCGGCCATGAAAATCGACACGACAGGTGTCAAGACCGAGTGGATTGATTCGTGCCGATTGAATCTGATTATGCCTTATTATAGTGGCTTTACCGGAGATTCTCTGGCACCGATGCGCCTGAACGTCTATCGCTTGAACAAGCCTCTGCCGAGCCCCATCTATAGCGACTTCGACCCGACGGACTATTTCAGCGCCGATGATTTGCTGGCGAGTGAGCCCTATTCACCCATGTCTGGCAAGTTTAAGATGCTTTATTCCTATGTCACTGGTAACCAGGTGGCCGACTCGGTGAGAATCATTTCGGTACCCATTCCTGTGCAAGTGGGCCGTGAATTGTTCAATGCCTATAAGGCCAATCCCGAGAGTTTCTCGTCACCCGCTTCGTTTGCCAGCATTTTCCCCGGCATTTACATTGCCAACAGTTATGGCAGCGGCCATGTGATCAACATCAAGTCCACCCAGTTGGACGTGTATTTCCACAAGCATGTCCCGAGGAATGACTCCACCATGGTTGACTCGGTCTACAGCCAGACCTATGTGGCATCGACCCCCGAGATTGTCTCTAACAACATCATCCGCTACGATATCGACGATGCCATCACCTCGATGGTGGACAACGGGGAGGCGCTGATTGTGGCACCTGCCGGTTATGAGGTACAGGTTAAATTCCCCATTCAGGACATCATCGACAAGTACCATGCCAATGTGGGAACCAACCAGTCCATCATCAACACCGTGACACTGGAACTGCCGGTGAGCATTCCCACCACCGAGTACAACATCCAGCCGCCCACCTATCTGCTCATGGTCAAGACGTCCAAGAAGGATAACTTCATCAATGGTGACAGCTTGGCGAACAACAAGGACTCGTTCTATGCCATTTATGAGCCATTGTCTAAGTGCTACACCTTCACGGGATTGCGCGAGTATGTCTTGAGCATCATCAATAACCAGGGCAGCATCGCCACCGAGGATGACATGAACTTCACCATCACCCCTGTGGATGTGACCAACTACACCTATTCGCCTTATTCTTACTATTATTCATCGTCGCAGTCGACGACGGTGACCAAAATTTCGCCTATGGTTTCCAGGCCAGCGATAGTACGGTTACTGCTGAATAAGGCCAAGATAAAGATGACCTACAGTAAACAAATTGTCGATTAAAGTTTGTGAGATTAGAAAAATAGTGCTACCTTTGCACCCGCATTGCAAATCATCGCAGTGCACCAAGCCGCAATAGCTCAGTCGGTAGAGCATTTCATTCGTAACGAAAAGGTCGCGGGTTCGAGTCCCGCTCGCGGCTCCACCACAACGGGAAGACAATGATGTTTTCCCGTTTTTTTGATTTTAAGGATTATGGAAATCAGCGTTAAAGACTATATGGAGCGCCAGCCGGGCAACCCCAAGGTGGCCGAGACCGACCAGTTCTACTTGTGGATAGCCCTGCGGTTGGCCAAGTTGTGGGACGAGTCGCCGTGGCTGCGCGGACTGGATGACGAGGTGCGCCGCGACGTGGTGCTCGCTGTGACGGGCTATTATCAGGATATTGTCGCCGACGGCGGCTTGTGGCGCTCTTTCACGCGGCTGCATGGCGAGCGCAGCGGCAACCCGCTGCCGCATTACGGGCGCAGCGAGGATTATGTGGACTATGAACTCAACCGTGACGATGTGCGCTATGTGATGTGGTGGACGATTGCCGGAGAGCGGGGCAGTGATGTCCTGGATCCGCATGACGCTGAACTCCAGGCGTTGGCCATGGCTTTCCATCTGTTGCTCGACGGGGAATATGAGGCGGCTCCCGTGCCACGGCAGTTCTGCATTGCCAGCGAGGTGGATTTGGACAACCCCGAGGATGCGCGGCGCATCTATGATTATGCCTATTGGCTCTACTGGCGCAGTTTCCTGCTGCGTCCGTCCTCCCTCGCCGTGATGGAAAGGGCAACCCCCGAGGCTCTTGCCATCATCAAGCGGGCAGGGGAGAGCGATGCCCGCCCCCTGCTGCTGGAACTCAACGACCGCCTGATGTACAGCGAGCCGGCTGGCCCCATCCCCTTGACCACCGCTCAGTGGCTCCGTCTCATCATCGACGACCGACTGCCCTGAACACAACAAAAGCCAATCCTCTCATCAAAACCCCAAAAAATGCGGTTATAATCGCAAGAAGCAGGTAAAGTGCGCGATTATAACCGCAAAGTATTTGTTTACTGTAGTGGAGAGCTGATGGCTATATCAGTCTTTTCATTCTTTCTTCTTGGCGTCGAGGTGGTAGGTGAACGAGATGCCGATGTAGTGGTGCAGCGTGTCCTGCCACTCGTTGGTCTGTTGATAGGCCGTCTGGCTGCTCCAGCGATAGTCATCCTGGTTAAGAATGTCCTCGGCAAAGAGCCTGATTTGACCTTTGTTCTTCAGGATTTTCCAAGTGATGGAGGCACCCCAAAGCAGACAGTCACGGTTCATTCCGCTGGAGATATAGCCGCGCCGCATATACTCAGTAAGTCCTGTGGTGAACACAAAGTTGCGGTAGTTGGCCTCAAACTCCATGCCGTAGTTGTTGTTCCACAGGGTGGTGTTCTGGATGGACGACTGTGAGAACCGCAACCGGTCGGCATTGAGTTCGGCAAAGACCGAGGCTTTAATCCAGTTATGGTCAAATGACACGGTCAGTTTGTCCTTGGGGTGAACGCTTGTCTGACGGTTTAGGATACGCTCCTCGTGGGTGGGCAGCATGGTCAAGTAACCATAATAGCGCCCTCCCATGACCTTGAGGTCGTTCTGCAGGCGGAAGTAGTTGCCCAAGCCGTGGTCGTAGTTGAGGTTCACTTCCCACGTGCGGCTGCCAGTCACCGTCTCGGGACGGCTGGTATAGACGTTGGTCGCCGGGTCATAACTGAGCGCCGTGATGTTGCTGTGGTCTGATGTGCTGTACTTGGCGTTGAAGCCGATGGACAGCTGCCTGCTGGGCACCACGGCCTTGTAGGCCAACTGAAACTCGTTGGTATGGTTGTCCTTCAGGCAGGGATTACCTTCGGTAATGAACAAGGGGTCACTCAAGTCACGGTAGCCGATGGTCTGGAGCAGTTCGGGACGCACGGTCTTGTAACTGTAATTCAACTCCAAGTTCATGCCGCTGTTCATTTTCCATGAGAATTTGAAAGATGGCTCAATCTTGAAACTGTTCCTGACGGCTGTCGTGTCAAGCATGGCCCGACGGTAGTCCTGATGCTCACGGCTCCAGTTCAAGGCCGCACTAGGCAACAACTGCACATGATCGATGTTGATTGTGGAACCGGCGGTGACGGTGTGACCCGTGCTGTGGTAGCGGTTGTTGAACGAGTTGGCGGCATCGGCCATGCCGTCGGTGGTGAATTCACGGTCTGTCCGAATGTTGTTATAGTCCAATTGATAGACCATATTGAGCAACCACTGCTTGGTGAGCCAGTGCTGATAGGTCATGCTGCCGTAAACCCCGAACTTTGATGAAGGCTCAATGGCATACTGGCTGAGCGTCGATGAGAAGTCACTCTGATAGTCGGTGATGGCGCGGTCGGTCCACTGCTTGCTCTTGCTGTCGCTATAGTTCAGCCTTCCGGCAATCTTGAGGGAGCCGTTTTTGAAAAAATGCGTCCAGTCTCCGGTAGCGATAAGTTTGGTTTCGTGTCCACGGTTGAGGGTATTGACGTATTGATTGACCGTGGGAATGTAGCCGTTGCCCGAATCGACCGACTGCTCTGTTTCGCGTCGGTTGATGGAACGGTTGTTGTCGTATTCGAGTTGCGCCCACACAAAAAACGTGTTGGTCGTGTCAGGTCTCCATCTCATCATGCCCAGGATTGTCGGGTTCAGTGAGTGGCTGCGGTCAAAGCCCGTCGTTTTGTTATAGCTTTGTGCCTCGCCAGGGAAGTAGTTCTTGGTTTCGATGCCCGAATTCTTCCATCTGTCATCATGCGCTAATCCTCCACTGATGCTGTAGTAATTGTTCAGTGTCTTATCGCCCTGCTCACGACTCCAGTTATGCTGGTATCCGCCCGAGATGCCTTGCTCCTGGCCATAGCCGTAACCTGAACTCAGTGTATATTGGCCCTTGTATCGTCTATGTCGTTTGGCGACATTATTGGCATCACCGAATACCATGATCGGGTCATTCTTGGAGAGGCGGTTCATCTGGACCTCAGCCTCATAGTGGTCGCGGGTCCTGTAGCCTGCAGTGGCGTCGCCATACCAGCGGTCGAGGAATCCCGGCTTGATGGTCAGGTCCAGCACCATGTCCTCGCTGCCGTCGTCATTGCCGGTATGTTCCTTGAGTTCCGATGCCTTGTTGTAGGCCTTGATGTTCTGCACGGCCTCGGCAGGCAGTTGGCTCACCAGGTCATTGCCGCCGAAAAGGCTCTCACCGTCCATCGTCAAGCGGATGGGCTTGCCGTTCCACCAGAGTTTGCCATTGGCATCCGTCTCAACACCAGGCAGTTGTTTGATGAGTTCGTCAAGGCGGGCGCCTTCTTGCAGCCTGAATGCCGACGGGTTGAACACGATCGTGTCACCGTGCATTGTGAACCTTTTTGCGTGTCCCGTAACCTCGACCATCTGCAGCATCTGTGAGGACATCTTCAGCTCGATGACGCCAATGTCGAGGGTGTCCTTGCGGCTGTCGGACAGCGCCATAACGTTTTTCTTCTTGTTGTAATAGCCCAGCATGGACACCTCCAACTCAACGCGCCCGTCGGTATAGAACGTGAATCGGCCAAGCGAGTCGGCGATCACGGTGCTGCCCGAATAACTGGTTTCATTGATCTGCTTCATGTACTGAACCGTTGCACCGGGCAAGGTTTCCTTGGTGTCGGTGTCAATGACGCGTCCGCTGATGATGTCGGCATGAGCAATGAAAACACTGAAAATCAGCAAAATAGTTGCAAAGATGTATTTCATGTTTGAGCGTAGTTATGGCCGTTTCATGCATTATTCTACATGAAACAGTAGGTTAAACTTTAATCAACTTTAGTCAATTTTAATCTGGATTCCAATAGTGGATACTCTTGGTCTTGTTCTCGAGCAAATCGACCATGCTCTCGAGGAAGAGAAGTTCGTTATCTTTGAGTTTTTTCTTTTCCTTGAGTTGCTTATAGACCGATGCCAGTTGCTGCATACCGATTTTCAGGTCAGTCTGGTCCAGGCCATCGGTGTCCTTGCACAGTTCGTAGAGTTTGGACAGATAGAGGTAGCGGTCACCGTTCTCTTGAACCTTGTTGATGTAGAAGAGCAGTTTCTTCATCCAGTCCTTGGCGTTGGGTTGGCTGGGTGTGAGTGACTTGTCGCGGGGAACACGAAGGAAAAGGTCAGATAACTCGTTGTCATCAGACTTGCCAGGTATCATTATGATAACCATGTTGGGCTCAACAGAAAGAACTTGGGTCTTATAACCCACATACGAAACCTTGAGGGTTTTCACATGGTCGGGAAGACTCAGCGAGAACTCACCATTGTAATCGGTGGCTGTGCCATATCTTTTGTCAACTGATGCTACCATGGCACCAATCAGCGGTTCGTCATTCTCATCGGTGACTTTTCCCCTAACAACCGAAGCTTCATCAAGAACCGTCTCTTTCGCGGCCTGAGCTTTTTCTTTTGCGGCCAAGGCCTTTTCTTGCGCGGCCAAAGCCTTTTCCTTAGCGGCTAAAGCCTTCTCTATTGCGGCTTGATACTTCTCCATATTCTTTTGATAAGCCCCTAGGTCTTTGATATGGTATGTTTCCATGTCGGCCTGCAGCTGCTCTATCCACTTGTCAAAGTTATCGGTTTCAATGTCAAGGGTATAACCGGGAGCAAGGATATGGCCGTTGATATTACCAGGGGCGTTGAGCCTTGAGCCATCGCTCGCGGCCTTGGCTTTGATGGGGGCATAGGTGGTGATGAGGCGCCCCGTGATGCTGTCGGCTGCACTAGTATCGTCCCACTCGATGGTGTAGGTTGTACGGTGCTGCTTGTCATCGGGGGCGACAAAGCCCACGGTGTAGCAGTGGTCACAGGCCAGGCCCACAACGATGGTATTATCTGGGTTGTAATAGAGCCTGTAGCCCTGGAAACTCCCGTCGTCATTGTCATTCCACCACAAGACGATGACGTCTGCGTTGCTGTTGCCATTGAGTTGCTCATAGGCCTCTTTGGCATTGTTGATCAGGCCCACGTTCCCGCTGTCGATGGTGAACTTGTACACGTCGAGTAGGCCTTCTTTGACTCCGGTCTCGGGGTCGGTATAGGTGGTGTGCATCTGACTGAGGTCTTTATGAGGCACGGCATTGACGATGTCGCCGAAAGCCTCCTTCAGGCGGTCCTCATAGATGTTGGCACCTGCCACTGCGGGCACGAGCAGGGCGATAAGCGTCGCGATAATGATATGATTGGTTGTCTTCATAATGCGGGGATATTGGTGGTGGGTTGGTTGTTCAAATGATTGTTTAATTCATTCTCAATCTCTTGTTCGAGGTCGATGAGCACGATGCTACCGTCCTCATCCTGCACGGCTCTGAATCCGTTGGCCTCGAGGTCGATGATGAAGGCGCGGCGCTTCAGGTCAGCCAGTTCGCGTTGCAGGCGCTCGTTTTCCTCGGCGAGTTTTTTGTTCTCGGCTTGCAAGCGGCTGGTGGAACGGATAGGACGGGTAGAACGGGTGGGACGGGATGGAGACGCAAGATTTTGCGTCTCTACAGGTTGTGTGGGTGCTGTTTGTAGAGACGCAAAATCTTGCGTCTCCACGCTCGGCTCGAGTTGCGTACCTTGCTTGGACGTTGAATCTGCTGATGCGATGACCGGTGGCTCGGGCGCTGTCGTCGTAGTTGAAGCCGGACGGTTCAGCACAGTTACTCCCACGATAAGGGCGGTAATGGCAGCTGCAGCGCCTGCAGTCCACCACCAAGCATGGCGTGGCCTTGGCGTGGCAACAGGTGGTGTCATACCGCGGTCGAAGTAGTCAAACATGGCGCGGTAATCCTCCCACTCGGCGGACACGTCGGCGCTGCGGAAGTAGTCGGCCAACAGGGCCTCTTCCTCCACGGTGGTCTGCCCGTCCATGAATTTGTCGAGCAGAGCCTCTATTTGTTGATGTGAATACCGTTTCATTGTTTGTCTTTGTTGCGTTGTTGTTGAATCTCGTTAAGCAGTTGCCGTCGGGCTCGGGCTAGCAGCGTGTTCACGCTCGATGGCTGGATGCCCAGGATATCGGCTATCTCCTCGTTGGAGCGGTGCTCAACCTGTCGCAGCCTGAGGATAGCGTACTGTGTATAGGGCAGGTTGCGGATGCGTTCCCTCAGCCATCGCTCGTCCTCGGCTTGTAGCATCAGGTCTAGTGGAGAGGGTACCGAGGGGCCGGCAGCTTGATGCACATCGAGAGGTAGCGAGGGCGGGCGGCGTTGCAGGTTCAGTGCCAGGTGGCGTGCAATCGTCGAGGCATAGCCATCGGGATTGTAGAGGCGGGGATCGTTACGCATCTGCCACAAGCGCAGCATCGTCTCTTGGGCGATGTCCTCGGCTGTGTCACTGCTGGCACCCGCTTTGGCGGCTGCCTTCAGTGCCAGTTGCCTGAGCCGTGGCGCTTGCTGGTTAAATGCGTCTGTCGTCATCGATGACTCTTATCGTTTTGTCGTTGTTACACTATCATAACACGTGACATCCCCATTTTTAAACAAAAAATCCCCGAAAAAACTAGTGATGGGTGAAAAAAAAGCGACAGGCGTGCCCATCAGACTTGATAGACACGCCTGTCGTTACGTGATAGCAGGGACCTTTTTAGGCCAGGCCCTTGCCGTGGCAGTTCTTGTACTTCTTGCCGCTACCGCAGGGGCAGGGATCGTTACGGCCGATCTTGGGACCCTCGTTGCGGATGGGACCTACAGGACCTTGGGGCCTGGGGCCAACGGGAGGCGCACCGGGCTTGGTGGCATCGGGTTCACCGCCGCGACCCTCGCTGTAGCGGGGACGACGCTGCTGCGGCTCGTTCTGCGGCACGTTCTGTTGGGGCGGTGCCTCGGGAATCTGACCGCGCATGAGCACGGCGATGGACTTGCCGTTCATGATACCCACCATCTGCTTGAACATGTTGAAGGCCTCGGTCTTGTAGATCACGAGCGGGTCTTTCTGCTCATAGCTGGCGTTCTGTACACTCTGGCGCAACTGGTCCATCTCGCGCAGGTGTTCCTTCCAGTTGTCGTCGATGGTCAGGAGCATGACGGCCTTCTGCCAAGCCTTGGTCAGGTTCTTGCAGTGGGTGTCGGCAGCCTCCTTGATATCGATGACGACGCCGAAGACGCGCTTGCCGTCGGTGATGGGCACGCGGATGAGGCCCTGGGGCTCCATGCCATTGGCGATCTGGTCCTGGACAATCTGTTGGATGATGGGATCAGCGACCTCGCTCAGGCGTTCCATCTTGCGGTTGAAGGCCTTGAGTACGGCATCGTAGAGGATTTCCTGCTTCTTGCCATCGTCCATGCGGCGGTATTCCTCCTCATTGAACGGGGGCTCGATGGCGTAGGTCTTGAGCACCTGCATCTGGAAGTCCTCGTAGTCATCGGCACCGAACTTGTCGACAACGTCCTCGACGCTGTCATAGAGGGTGTTGATGATATCCAGACCGATGCGCTCACCGATGAGTGCGTGGTGGCGGCGCGTGTAGATCACCTTGCGCTGGGCGTTCATCACGTCGTCATACTCGAGCAGGTGCTTACGGATACCGAAGTTGTTCTCCTCAACGCGTTTCTGGGCGTTCTCGATGCTCTTGGTCACCATGTTGCTCTCGATGGCCTCGCCATCCTTGAGTCCCAGACGGTCAAGCGTCTTGACAACGCTCTCGCTGGCGAACAGACGCATCAGCTTATCCTCGAACGACACGAAGAATACCGAAGAACCCGGGTCTCCCTGACGACCGGCGCGGCCTCGCAGCTGGCGGTCTACACGACGTGACTCGTGGCGCTCGGTACCGATGATGGCAAGACCGCCGGCCTCCTTCACGGCAGGCGACAGCTTGATATCGGTACCACGACCGGCCATGTTGGTAGCGATGGTCACGACACCCTTGCCGTCGATCGACTGACCGGCCTGGGCAACGATGTCGGCCTCCTTCTGGTGCAACTTGGCGTTCAAGACGTTGTGCGGGATGTGGCGCAGGTTGAGCATGCGGCTCAGCATCTCACTGGAATTTTTCCTTCTGCGTCTTGTAAACGCGGTCGGGCATATCGTTACGGATAACGGGCTTGTTGGTGGGAATGGTCACGACATCCAGCTTGTAGATGTCCCAGAACTCACCAGCCTCGGTCTCGGCGGTACCGGTCATACCTGCCAGTTTGTGATACATGCGGAAGTAGTTCTGCAGCGTGATGGTGGCAAACGTCTGGGTAGCGGCCTCGACGTTCACGCCCTCCTTGGCCTCGATGGCCTGATGCAGACCATCGCTGTAACGGCGACCTTCCATCACACGGCCCGTCTGCTCGTCGACGATCTTCACCTTGCCCTCGGCATCGACGATATACTCGTCGTCGCGGTTGAACAGTGTGTAGGCCTTCAACAGCTGGGTGACGGTGTGCACGCGCTCGGCCTTGACCGAATAGTTGGCGAGCAACTCATCCTTCTTGTTCATCTTCTCCTCGTCGGTGAGGGGCTCGTTGGTCACTGCCGACAGTTGGGCAGCGATATCGGGCAGGATGAAGAACTGGGGATCGTCGGTACCCTTGGTGAGCACGTCGATACCCTTATCGGTCATCTCGACGGTGTTGTTCTTCTCATCGATGATGAAGAACAACGGGTCGGTCACGATGGGCATCTCGCGGTTATTGTCCTGCATGTAGTAGGCCTCGGTCTTGAGCATGGCGGTCTTGACACCCTCCTCGCTCAGGAACTTGATCAGGGGCTTGTACTTGGGCAGACCTTTGAAGGCGCGGTAGAGCCTCAGCGTACCTTCCTTGACGGTGGCATCGTCATCGCTGGCCATCATTTTCTTGGCATCGGCGAGCAGGCCGGTCACCAGCTGGCGCTGTGCGTTATAGACGCGCTCCACGTTGGGCTTGAACTCGTTAAACATCTGGTCCTCACCCTTGGGCACGGGACCGGAAATGATCAACGGGGTACGGGCATCGTCAATCAACACGCTGTCGACCTCATCGACGATGGCATAGTTGTGCGGACGCTGTACCATGTCCTCGGGGCGCATGGCCATGTTGTCACGCAGGTAGTCAAAACCGAACTCACTGTTGGTACCGAAGGTGATGTCGCAGTTGTAGGCGGCACGGCGTTCGGGTGAGTTGGGCTCGGTCTTGTCGATACAGGCGACGGTCATGCCGTGGAACATGTACAACGGGCCCATCCACTCGCTATCGCGCTTGGCCAGGTAGTCGTTGACGGTTACCACATGCACACCGTTACCGGTCAGACCGTTGAGGAAGACGGGAAGGGTAGCCACCAGGGTTTTACCTTCACCAGTCGCCATCTCGGCGATCTTACCCTGATGCAGCACGATACCACCGATGAGCTGAACATCGTAGTGGATCATGTCCCAAGTAATCTCGTTACCACCGGCAATCCAGTGGTTGGTGTAGATGGCCTTATCGCCATCGATCCTCACGAAGTCCTTGCCTTGGGCGGCCAGGTCGCGGTCGAGCTGGGTGGCGGTCACGATGATTTCCTCGTTCTGGGCAAAGCGCCGTGCGGTCGATTTCACGATGGCAAACACTGTGGGCAGCACCTCGTTGAGCTTGACCTCGAGGATGTCGAGAATCTCCTTCTGGATGTCATCGACCTTCTTCCACAGCGGCTCGCGCTCCTCATAGTCGATGCCCTCGATTTCGGTCTTGATGCGCTCAATCTCGTCGCGCTTGTCCTGTACCGAGTCGTTGAGCTGCTGACGGATGTCGGCAGTGCGCTGGCGCAGGCTGTCGATGTCCAGCGCGTCGATCTCGGGATAAATTTCTTTGATTTGGTTGACAATAGGCGTGATCTTCTTCAGGTCACGGGTTGACTTATTGCCAAACATTGATTTCAAAATGTCACTAAGTCCCATTTTTAGTTGTTATGTTATGTTTTTTTGTTGTTTTCTTGTCCAAACTGCAAAAGTACAAAAAAGTTTTCAGTTTTCGGTTTTCCCTGCGGGGCTAATGCGAATTTCGCTAATTTTACTAACCTTTTGACTCGGCAAAGCCGATAATTAGTTCAATTAGCGTAATTGGCATTAGAAAAACCAATTTCTAACTTCTGATTAAGAAAGAGTTGGGCCGCGTGTGGGTTGACTAAGCAGAAAGACGTTGGTGAGCGAGCGCGTCACCAGGGCTGTCATCAGCGGGAAAAAGGCGATATTACCCACCTGGGGCTGCCAGGGCCATGCCAGCATGAGCAGTGCCACAACCAGTGCGTTGAGCGCATGCAGCCAGCGAGCGGCATTGCGCGTCTTCCTGAACCAGGGCAGCACGGCAAGTAACAGCAGCAGCGGATGGAGCCATGTGATATTGATATTGGGAGAGGTGGCTTCGTGGGTTGAGAAGAAGATGAGGAAAAACAGGATGCAACCTGCCAGTCCGCCAGCGGTAAACAGCATGGTGTCCAGCCAGCGGCTCACGTCACGACGGCGCCAGTCTCGACCACTCACAATCAGCGTCAGTGCCAGTACGAGCAGGGCTATGGTCAGTGGTGAGATATACCAGGGTGTGGGCGGCCTCACGTTGCCCTCGGTACTCTTGTCGATAGGCACGGTTGTGGCCTTGACTAGGGGCATGGACACGCTGTCGGTCGTGATGGTCGCATCGGCCACAGCATCCATGAGCAGCATGGGGATGAACATGGTGGCACGCTGGTCGAGAACGGTGTCCACGTCCCAGCCCAGCACCAGATCGATGCCGAAGCGCTCCCAGGCATAGTTGCGGCAGTAGTGTGACAGGATGTCACGATAGGTGACAGCGGTGTCATCCATCGTGGGATATTGCAGTCCGTCGCCGGCGGCCATCTCGATGATGTCGCGGGGGCGGGTAGAGCAGTTGTCGCTCAGGAACTTATAGCGATAGGTGCGGTTCTCGGGCTGGGCATTGTTCCACAGGAAGTCCCTCACCATGAGCGCCCTGTCTTGGGGCAGGTTGAGCTCCTGCTCCACCATGCGGCGCTGTTCCATACCCAGGGTGGCATAGGCTTGCGGAACCGGGGCGCAGATGTAATCGGTCTCGCCCAACATAAACCGCCACATGAATGCCGGTGCCTGAAAGTCAAATATACCGTAGTTGAAATACAGATCCACAGGGCCTTGCTGAACGCGTATCTCGCTGTGCCCCCAGATGTTATGAGGCTCACTGCCAGGATAGAACGTGACAAGGCTCACGCGCACCGAGTCCTCCTCTTGTCGAGCATCAGGACCAGCAGGCAATGGCAGCTGAGGCACGGCTTCGAGTGTACCCGTAGCACACAGGGCACACAACACCGTTGTCAGACAATATTTCTTCAGCAATCGTTGCATCTGTACAATTATCTATTAAAGCAAGAACAATGCCAATTGACAATTCATTAACGTGAAATCATCATCCAATAGTATTTTATATCGAGAAAAGATACTTTTTTGAACTGATATTTGGTTGCTTGAGAATAATCATTTAATTTTGCATTGCGAAATATTCGCAACGAAAAGTTCGCAACAATATTTTCGCAATAAATTTTGAATTAATGAAATTATGAATAAGAAGACGAATCCTTTAAATCCGTTTCTTTTAACAGGTTATATGTCTCCTGTTTATTTTTGTGATAGAGAGCAAGAATCCAATAAACTGGTTTCGGCATTAAGAAATGGAAGAAATGTGACACTGATAAGCCCTCGCCGAATGGGAAAAACGGGCCTAATTCGTCATGCTTTTCATCGCTTAGAGGCTGAAAAACGAGCAAAATGCTACTATGTGGATTTATATAAAACCGATAGCTTGGTCTCTCTTGTTGAACAATTGGCCGTTGTTGTATTGGGGTCACTTGACACAACTAAAAGAAAGATTCTAAAACAGCTCTCTTCTTTTTTCAAATCTTTGCGCCCATTGTTTAGCTTTGACTCTTTGACTGGCGTACCTACCGTTATGGTTGATGTCAAGCCGGAATTGGCTGAACATTCGTTGGCTGAGATATTCTCCTATATGGAGCAGTCGGGCCAGCAATGTGTCGTTGCTATGGACGAATTTCAGTCGATTATTGATTATGGTGACAAGAATGTGGAAGCCTTGTTGCGTTCACACATCCAGCAACTGAATAATGTTCATTTTATCTTCTCGGGCAGCCAGCGTCATGTATTGGAAAATATGTTCGCATCGGCCAACCGCCCGTTTTATCAGAGCACACAAATCATGAACCTTTATGAGATACGGGAAGAGTCTTATTATGACTTTGCCAAAAAGAAACTGGAGGCTCATGGTCAGCAGTTAAATGCTGATGTGTTTGGCTATCTGTATGAAAAGTTAGTAGGACACACTTGGTATGTACAAGTGATGTTAAATCGTTTGTACGAATCTAGAGATTCCATAATCTCACTGAATGTCATTGATGATACGTTGACACGAATAGTCGATGAAAACGAAGCTACTTTCCAAACCTTCATGAGGTTGGTGACCCCTTCCCAAGCCAAGTTACTCAAGGCGATAGCCAATGAGAAATCTGTTCAGCAAGTCTTAGCTCAATCCTTTATCAGTCGTCATCACTTGGGTGCGACCAGTTCTATTAGATCTGCCCTTAAAGCATTGATGGAAAAGGAATTGGTTTTGGATGCCCAGGGTAATTATCAAGTTTATGACCGCTTTTTTGCCCTATGGCTCCAACGGCAGTAATATCATTCATTTTTTCATGATGGGAAGAAAGAAACATGATTGGTCACAGGGGTGGCAAAGGGTCCTGGTTGTTACGGTGGGTTCGCTGTTATCGGTGGCCTTGTTTGCACTGCTATGTTGGGGCGTGAATTGTACCGACCTGAAGTATCAGAGGCGCTCGATGGGTTTCTTTGTCGGTCTAGCGTGGGTGGTGATGACGGTTTTCCTCTTGAGGAAACAGTTCAGTGCAATACCTAAAAAGGACAACTATCGTTTTGTGGCCTATCTCTTTTTCGGCATGAGCATTGGCAGCGGGCTTTTGGTCATTGATCAATATGTCCACCGAGCCACCTCGTCCTATCATCACTGCAAGAGCATCACCCGTGAGAGCATCGCCGATGCCGAGTATATAATGAGTGAGCAGGAAATCGATGTGATGGATAATTGCCGTGGCTATGATGTGAGTCTATCCCATACGAGAAGGGGACGGAGAAAATATACAGCCCGTGTTGTCGCCCCAATCAGGGATAGCCATGGCGTTTATTTGGCCTTTGATGACAGAGTCTACTATGGAACCCGATGGAAAAATAGCGATGAGATTGAAGAGGCCGATGACGATGCACAGGATAAACTGCTACAAAAGGTTTCCGATCACCGCAATGACAACCAGTGCCATACCTATCGTCGCATCTTTGCCTACAATCACGCGAGCTATGACAAGTATGTCAATGCTGTAGAAAACTCGTCACAGTACATGAACGACTCGCTCTATCAAGTGGAGTCCCTGCCGCCCATCATCGAGGAATTTCACGATGTGGGACTTGGTGCCGATGCACGTCCTAATGTCCTGTTCACCACCTTGTACCTGGTCATTCATTTCTTCATCTGCGTAGCCCTGCTTATGCCCAAGAGCAAAGACTAAGCATTTTGCGGAAACGACAGAATTTACCAGGAGCCGTAGGCGCTGCGGTCGGCGTCGATGCGCAGCAGGATGAACAGCAGGAAGGTGAATCCCCACAGCGAGGAGCCGCCGTAGCTGAAGAACGGCAACGGGATGCCGATGACGGGGCATAGTCCGATGACCATGCCGATATTGATGGCGAGGTGGAAGATGAGGTAGGACGCGACACAATAGGCGTACACGCGAGCAAAGGTCGAGTGGTTGCGTTCGGCGATGGTGATGATGCGCAGGATCAATGCCAGGAAAAGCACCAGCACTGCCACGCTGCCCACAAAGCCCTGCTCCTCGCCGATGGTGCAGTAGATGAAGTCGGTGTGCTGCTCGGGGACATATTTGAGTTTGGTTTGGGTACCATTGAGGAAACCCTTACCCACAATGCCACCGCTGCCGATGGCGATTTTGCTTTGGTTGACGTTGTAGCCTGCACCGCGCAGGTCCTCCTCGATGCCCAACGTCACCTTGATGCGCGTCTGCTGGTGAGGTTCGAGCACGTTGTTGAACGCGTAGCTTACCGAGGACATGTAGATGAGTGAGGCAGCGGCAAAGCAGGTGGTGATGAGCACCTTCTTGAGGTTGATGTCGTGCAGCATGCCGTACAGCAGGTAGAGCAGCGACAGGATGATAACCGGCAAGAAGAAAGCATAGCCGTTGACCTTAACGCCCGCTAGTGCCAGTCCGCCCGCGATGGCACCGGCTGCAAGATAGCCCAGCAGCACGTTGCGCCCCAGAATCCATGAGCGGCAGTAGATGAGCAGCATGCCCACGATGAGCACCATCACCAGGATGAAAGCGATGGCCATGCCCAGCGGGATGCCCATGAAGGTGACGGCGGCAAATTTCAAGACCACGACAAAGAACACTACCGCCATCAGAGCTGCAAACAGTACAAATCCTGACATGCCCTCGCGGTAGAGGACAAAGATGAGGGCCGTGTAAACCAGTGCCGTTCCCGTCTCGCGCTCCAGGATGATGCATAGGATGGGCAGTACGATGATGCCGATGGCAATCGCGTAGTTGCGCCAGCCGTTGAGCGTGAAGCCATAGGTGCTGAACAGCTTGGCTAGGGCGAGTGCCGTCGCCGTCTTGGCAAACTCGGCGGGTTGTAGGCTCACCGATCCGAACACGAGCCAGGACCGGGAACCCTTGATGTCGGGCGCGACAAAGCTGGTGATAATCAACAGCAGTATCATGAAGCCGTAGATGGGATAGGCATAGGCCTCGTAGATGCGCCTGTCAATCAACAGCAATGAGAAGCCGATAAGGAACGACAACCCGGCCCACATGAACTGTTTGCCTGAGAACTCGCTCAGGTCAAACATGCTGGCCTTGTCGTAGTCGTAGGTGGCAGCATAGATGCTCACCGCCCCGGCAACGACCATGATGAAGTAGAGGACTATCGTAAACCAGTCCACCGACTTCAATAGGTTGGTATTTTCATCTTCGTTCCTGACTTCCATTGTTTCAATATATGGTCTTTAGTTCCCCAAGGTCCTTATAGGCATCTATTTCTTGGTTCCTTCCTCTTTTTTCACCTTGGGGTAGGTGATGGTGTGGCGGCTGGCCATCGCACGCCCTTGTGCCTGCAGGCCGGGGGAGTCGCCGCGCAGGTAGCGCTGGATCATGAGTGCACCGATGGGCACACCGAATGCTGCGCCGAAGCCTGCATTCTCAACATAGACGCAAACGGCAATCTTGGGGTCGTTCATCGGAGCGAATCCCATGAACACCGAGTGGTCGCGACCGTGCGGGTTCTGGGCCGTACCCGTCTTGCCGCACACGTCCAGGCCGGGGATGTTGGCACGGGTACAGGTGCCGCCCAGTACTGCCATGCGCATGCCCTGCACGATATCGTCATAGTAGTGCTTGTCGATATCGGTGTCGTGCCGTTCGAGGTTTTTCTTGAGCACGCCGGCACCCTGGATGTGCTTCACCACATGAGGGGTGATGTAGTAGCCGCGGTTGGCGATGGTGGCACTCAGGTTGGCGATTTGCAGCGGCGTGGCGAGAATTTCGCCCTGGCCGATAGCATCGCTGATGATGGTCTGCCCTGACCACTTGCCCGCTCCGTAGATTTTGTCATAGAAGGCGGTGTTGGGGATAAAGCCGCGGCTCTCGCCCGGCATGTCGATGCCCAGCTTGTAACCGTAGCCCATCGACACCATGTGGTTCTTCCATATCTCAAAGGCCTTGCCTGTCGAGCCGTACTTGGAGCGCTTGTCCATCATGTACTTGAAACCCCAGCAGAAGTAGGCGTTGCACGACGTCTGCAAGGCGGGCTTGAGTGGGATGGGTGAGCCATGGCCGTGGCAACCCACACGCAATCCCGCGTTGATATAGCCGCGGTGGCACGGGAACACGGTGCTCGTGGTGATGATGCCCTCTTGCAGGAAAATTAGGCCCTGGCTGGGTTTGAAGGTCGACCCCGGCGGATAGGCGGCCATAATCGAGCGGTCATACAGTGGCTTGAGGCGGTTGTTGACCAGGTCGCGGTAGTGCTTGCCGCGTTCCTTACCCATGAGCAGTGCGGGATCATAGGTGGGGCTGGACACCAGCGCCAGGATTTCGCCTGTCTTGGGCTCGATGCACACGATGGCGCCCACCTTGCCCTGCATGAGCATCTCGCCGTAGGCCTGCAGGCCGATGTCGATGCTCAGTTTTAGGTTATTGCCTGCAACGGGTGATACATCATCGGCACCGTCGTTGTAGCGGCCCTTGATCTTGCCTGTCGCGTCGCGGATGAGGATTTCCTTGCCCTTGACGCCTCGCAGCCAGGTCTCGTAACTCTTCTCGACACCCAGGTCGCCGGTGTAGTCGCCAGGACGGTAGTAGTTGTCGTTCTCAATGTCTCGGGCGTTGACCTCGCGGATGTCGCCCAGCACGTTGGCAGCGACAGGATAGTTGTATTGCCGCAAGATGCGCTGCACGACATAGAAACCCGGAAAACGGTACAGTTTTTCCTGCAGGCGACCATAGTCCTCGGCAGTGAGGTGGTTCATGAACACCTGCTGGGTGAAGGAGGAGTAGCTGCGCCCCTTTCTCATCTCCTGCCACCGCTGGTCAAACTCCTCGCGGGAGATTTGCACCGTGTTGCAGAAGTCCAGCGTGTCAAATGGCGTCACGTCTTTGGGAATCATCACCAGGTCGTACTCGGGCACGTTATAGACCACAAGCGAGTCGTTGCGGTCATAGATGAGCCCGCGCGAGGGATAGATGACCTTTTCCATGAAGGCGTTGCTGTCGGCATTGGCCTTGTAGGTGCTGTCGAGCACCTGCAGCTGCACCAAGCGGATGATGTAGATGATGACAATCACCACGATGAAACCGCTGATGACATACTTGCGTTTCTCGAGGTTATAATCTTTTCTCACGGCGCGTGCTCACTAAAGTGTCCAATCCGAAAATGATAACCACCGACAGCACACTGCTGGCCACGATGCGGGCCAGCGTGAGCAGGGCATTGTGCAGCGTGAAGGCCTGGATGCTGAAGATGAGCGTGCAGTAGATCGTGACCAGCGTCGCCATGTAGCGGAAGTAATCACTCACGCCCATCGAATCCACCGAGGGGATGGGGATGTTCATGTCGTTCTCGCGGGACACGAAGATGTTGAACACGGGCCTGCGCACCGCAGCCATGATGGTACAGGCCAGGGCGTTCATGCCGGGGGTGTTGTTGAAGATGTCGATGATCAGTCCCGAGAAAAAGGCCACGGTGAGCACCCAGCCGCCATGCAGGTTGACGGGCAGACGCAAGATGAGGTAGATGAACACTACAGGCATGGCCACGTTGAACAACACGATCTTGTTGCACACCAGCTGCACTACTACCAGCACGAGAAACAGGACTATGAATTGGATAACGGTCTTGGTCATGGTTGCTCCTCCACTGGATTGACGGGTTCAACAGGTTGGGCGGGCTGGACCGGTGCAGCGGGCTGAGTGGGCTGGACCGGCTTAGCGGGCTCTTTGGACTTCTTGGGCTTGTCCTCAGCAGGGGTCACGTCGATGATCTCGGGTTTGATTTCGGGACGCGTCTCGATGTTGGCGGCGGTGTCGATGCCTTGCTCGGCACGGCGCAGGGCATCAATCTGCTCCTTCATGCTGTTGGTGATCACGCGCACGCTGCTCAGCTGGCTGAAGTTGGTCGTCAGCTTGATGCGAAGCGACACGAAGCTGTCCGATGCCGAGCCGTGTGCGGGGCCCTGGATGGTGCCCACGATGATGCCCGGCGGGAACACGGCCGAGTAGCCACTGGTGACGATGGTGTCACCGGGGTGGTACTTGACGTGTTTGGGCAGCTCCTCGAGCATGGCATACTGCGGGCTCTTGCCGTCCCACACCAGACTGCCGTAGAAGTTGGAACCGCGCAGTTTACAGGAGAGCCTGATGTGCGGGTTGAGCAACGAGATGACTCTTGCAGCATGGGGACCCACCACATTGACGATACCCACCACGCCGTTCTGGTCGATGACGCCCATTTCGGGCTGGATGCCGTCCATGTAGCCGCGGTTGATGGTGATGTAGTTGTTGGGCTGGGCGATGCTGTTGCTGATGGCCTGGGCCATCACAAAGGTGTACTGTGACAGCGCGGGCTGGTGCAGGGAGTCGGGGGAGAGCAGCTCAAGCTCACTCATCTGGTTGCGAAGCTCAATCAGTTCCATCTCCAGCATGGCGTTGCGCTCCTGCAGACTCTCGTTGATGTCGCGCAGGTGGAAATAGGACGTCACGCCGTTGAACGCCTTGTAGACCATGGCACTCACCGAGTTGGCCGAGGTCAGATAGACGCTCTGCTGGTAAGGGTTATCCTTAAATAGCAGCACGAGGCTCAAAATCACATAGACAGCGAAAATGAACCACGCACTGTGTTTGACGAAAAAGTTGAGCAGATTATTCATCGTGCCTACATTAGTTGTAAGTCGCAAGTTTTAAGTTGTAAGTACATTTGCTCTTGCCTGAAAAGGCTTTTAGCAGTACTATGATCACTTAAAACTAAAAAACTTAAAACTAAAAACTTGAATTAGCGCATGAGGAACTTGAAGTGCTTGATGTTCTTCAGTGCGATACCGGTACCCTTGGCCACAGCGTGCAACGGGTCCTCGGCAACATGGAAGTCGATGCCGATCTTGTCGGTCAAGCGACGGTCAAGGCCGCGCAGCAAGGCGCCGCCACCAGTGAGGAAGATACCGTTGTGAACGATGTCCTGATACAGCTCGGGAGGAGTCTGCTCCAGGGCGCTCAGCACGGCGGCCTCAATCTTGGAGATGGACTTCTCGATGCAGTGGCACACCTCCTGATAGGTTACGGGCACCTCCAGAGGCAGTGAGTTCACCTGGTTGGGACCATGGATGATGAAGTCCTCGGGAGCATCGGGACCCAGATCGGTCAGCGCCGAGCCGACGTTGATCTTGATGGCCTCGGCGGTGCGCCACGATACCGCCCAGCGAGATAACTGCAATCTCGGTAGTACCGCCACCGATGTCAACAATCATGTTGCCCTCAGGGGCCAGTACGTCAAGACCGATACCCAGTGCTGCTGCCATCGGCTCGTGAATCATGTAGACGTCACGGCCGCCGGCATGCTCGCTCGAGTCACGGACGGCGCGGATCTCGACCTCGGTCGAGCCCGAGGGAACGCACACGACCATGCGCAGCGAGGGCGAGAACCAGTGGTGCTTGGCACTCACCTTCTTGATCATGCCGCGAATCATGTGCTCGGCGGCATTGAAGTCGGCGATAACACCGTCGCTCAGAGGACGCACGGTGCGGATTCCCTCGTGGGCCTTGCCGTGCATCTCGCGGGCGCGTTCACCCACGGCGATGGGCTTGCCGGTCTTGGAGTCGAGTGCTACTACCGATGGTTCGTCGATGACGATGCGGTCGTTATGGATGATAATGGTGTTGGCTGTACCTAAATCGACAGCGATTTCTTGTGTGAATGAAAACCATCCCATGATGAATTGTCAATATATAATTGTTAGTTGTGAAATCTAGTTGAAAAAACTCGCGTAAATTGGACTGCAAAGGTAGTCCAAATTTGTCAATATCCTGCTATAAAATGTCAATTAAAAAATAAAAAATATCTCTCCTCGTAGGGGCGGCTTGGAGTTGCCGAAGTTGTCACAGCTGATACTCCAACGCTTCCACAGCGTTGCGCACGCAGTCCTCACAGGAGCACAGCACGCCACTGTCACTGCCCACGCCCTTCAGGTCCTTGCAGCGCGTGGCACCGCATCGCTGCTCAAACTCTGCCCGCAGCTGGCTGGCCTGTGGATTCATGCGGTTGCCTGAATAACGGAGCAGCCCTTGTGCCATCTGGGCACCGCACAGGGCACCGCAGGTCTCATCCATGCTACCCATGCCGCTGCCGAAACAGGCTCCCATCGCCAGCAATTTCTCCTCGGGCAGGCCCAGTTCGGGTGCAAAAGCCAGCAGCACAGCCTGGCAGCAGTTGTAGTTGCGCTTGTACATCACGGCGCGTTCGCGACGTGGCATATTGTTCATCGTGTCGTCCATTTCTATAGTTGCTTATATAATTATATGTGTTTGTTCTTGATGCAAAGATAACAAATTCTCCCGACATGGCAAAATGGAGGCAAAGGTGCCATTGCCTCGTTGGAGCCACAATAAGCGCATGTTTTTGAAACTTGCGTGTATGGTTGTGGCAATAACAAGGGTGGTGTTCACGTTATATATAATAATGTAAAATAGATATTGAGTGCGCACTATGAATAAGAGAATGATTTCGCTCATGGCGGCTGCGCTGGCTTTGTTGTCGGCTAGCGGCCAGGTGGAGTTTACCGGAGTGGGCGACAAAACTGTCATCGAGGTGACCCCTGAGAGAACTACTGGTCTGGACAAGATCTATGTGGTCTATGACACTCAAGGGGTGGGCATGACTTTTACTTCATCATCTGATGAGCGGCCTACCTGGACATGCTTTGACTCGCAGACTTGGGTCGATCCTGATACACTGACCACAATCTGGAACGGGAATACCTCGACATTAACACAGGTGGTCCCCAATAAGGGATACAAGATTGAGGTAGGCACCGAATCCCCCTTCTATTGCTGGGTAGTCAATTATGCCGACTTTCCCCTGGAATTGAATGACATGTCGATCAACAACGAGGCACCCTGCAGCCTGCTCACGTTCAACGTCGACGGCCATGGAGATGCCATCCCTTATTGTACCATCAACGGCATCCCTCAGGTGCTTGACCGCGAGATAGAACTGTCCTACAACACGCTGGAGTGGAATGACAGCATCTGGATTGAAACACCGGTTGTCGAGAGTTTCGCAGCGCTGGATCAAGGAATTGAGATCACGCCTCCGCTTTGCAATACCCAATTTAAACTCAGCGGGGATTGTTTCCTGGAGTTTTGGGATATTGAAAAAGAGACCATTATTTATGAATACTACAAAACCCAGGCCGTGGGTTGTGGTACTACTGCCGTGCTTATAGACCATCATGGCGAAGAGGAGAAGCTGGAAGAAGGCTTGTCCGCCGGTTCGGCCCCTGTTCACATCGTGTTCACCGGCTATCCCACCGATGCTGTGGTGTATCGCAAGTGGGAATTTGCAACAGATTCCGAGTTCCAGGATGTTGTCCTGCAATTCAATCAGGATGATGTTGACTACACCTTCGATGATGCCGGTACCTACTATGTGCGCTACATGGTGGCTAATTTCGACGGCTCCTGTGAGGCTTATGGCAACGTTTACACCATCACGGTGAGCGAGAGTCAGCTGGGAGTAGGACCTAAGGGGGAACTCCCCAACGTGTTCTCGCCGGGTTCGACCGAGGGCGTAAACGACATCTGGAGAGTCTCTTACAAGTCTCTGGTCGAGTTCCATTGCTGGATTTTCAACCGTTGGGGTAATCTGGTGTATGAGTTTACCGACCCTGACGGTGGATGGGACGGCACCTATCACGGCAAGCTCGTTGACACGGGCGTTTACTACTATGTAGTGACGGCGCTGGGCAGTGACGGCGTGAAGTACAAGAAACGCGGTGACATCACCATCCTGCGCTACAAGAAGGGTGCCGCTGGCACATCTGATGGTGGTGGCGGTGGCACCGAGTATTGATAACAAATTGCGGCCAGCGCCGCAATTTGTCGATACATGAGAATCATCAAAGAAAAAACACTAGATATACACAATGAAGAAAATGATACTGCTGGCCGGTCTGCTGCTGCTGACGACGGTGGCAGCCCAGGGCCAGCTCAAGCGTGAATACAGCAAGACGAGCACGGGCGCATCGTCGCCGGTGTTTAGCGTCACAGCGAGCCCCGACATACCGATGAGCGTGACCTTTGCGGGCGAGAAAGTGAGTTTTGACCGCCTGGACATGGCCGAGCGCCTGGACCGTGAGTTGACAGGTGTCATCTATGGCCAGACCACAACCGAGCTGTGTTTCAAGCGAGCCAACCGCTATTTTCCCGCTTTGTCCAAGATATTGAAGGAGCAGGGCGTCCCTCTGGACTTCCTCTACCTGGCCGTTACCGAGAGTTCGATGGATTACAATGCCTACTCGAGCGCCAAGGCCGCTGGCATGTGGCAGCTGCTGGCAGGGACGGGACGCGACTACGGCCTGGAGGTGAGCGACGAGGTGGATGAGCGCTTTGACCCTGAGAAATCGACGGTTGCCGCCTGCAAGTACCTCAAGGCTGCCTATAAGAAATACGGCCACTGGCCCACGGTTGCCGCCAGCTATAATGCCGGCATGCAGCGCATCACCAACGAGATGACCAAGCAGAAGGTGGACAACTCCTTTGACCTGTATCTGGTGCAGGAAACATCACGTTATGTGTTCCGCATCATCGCCTATAAGCTGTTGATGGAGAATCCCAAGCGCTATGGTTACCGCTTCTCGCGCAAGCACTTGTATCAGCCTGTTGCCTATACCACGGTTGACGTCACGGGCAGTGTCGCCAGCTGGATAGACTGGGCCAAGTCCAAGGGCATCACCTATGCCCAACTGCGTGAGGCCAACCCGTGGATACGCTCCACCAAGCTCACCAATGCCGGTGGCAAGACCTACAAGGTGCGTGTTCCCAAGCAGAGCGACCTTTACCGCAGCAAGCGCACCAACAGTGTTTATAACAAGGATTGGGTGATAGACTAGTTTCATGCAATCTCAAGAGCATCTGGTCTGTCTAGAATATAATACAAGGAAAACTGATGAAACTGAACGGGCAGGAAATCGAGAGCGTTGAAGTGCTGGGCGCACGAGTCCATAACCTCAAGAACATCGATGTGGAGATTCCTCACTACCGGCTGACGGTAGTGACGGGGCTGAGCGGCAGCGGCAAGTCGTCGCTGGCGTTTGACACGGTGTTTGCCGAGGGGCAGCGCCGTTATCTGGAGACTTTCTCGTCCTATGCCCGCAACATGCTGGGAATGCTGGAGCGTCCCAACGTGGACAAGATATCCGGCTTGTGTCCCGTCATCTCGATAGGGCAGAAGACCGTCAACCGCAACCCCCGCAGCACGGTGGGCACGACGACCGAGGTCTATGACTATCTGCGATTGCTGTATGCCCGAGCTGCCGATGCCTACTCCTATCTCTCGGGCGAGCGCATGGTCAAGTACACCATCGACAAGATTTTGAGTTTGATACTTGAGCGTTACCATGGCCGCAAGATTTACATTCTCTCGCCGCTGGTCAAGAACCGCAAGGGACACTACAAGGACCTGTTCGAGAACCTGCGCAAGAAGGGGTACATCCATGTGCGCGTCGATGGCGTGTTGCGAGAAATCACCTTCGGCATGAAGCTTGACCGCTATGTCAACCACAGCGTGGAACTGGTGATTGACCGCCTCAAGGTGGCTGACAAGGACAATAAGCGGCTGGCCGATACTGTGGATCTGGCTTTCAAGCAAGGCAATGGCCAGCTGATGATACTGGATGCCGATACCGATGAGGTGGGCTACTACAGCCGTTCGCTCATGGACCCCGCTACCGGCCTGTCCTACATGGAGCCGGCACCGCACAATTTCTCGTTCAACTCGCCGCTGGGAGCCTGCCCGCATTGCAAGGGACTGGGCTATGTCAACATCATCGACCGCGACAAGATTATGCCCGATCCGAGCCTGAGCATCCGTGCCGGAGGCATTCTGCCGTTAGGCAAATACAAGAATGTGCAGATTTTCTGGCAGATAGCCGCTATCTGTGAGAAGTACGGCTGCACGCTCGATACGCCACTGGGTGAGTTGCCCGAGGAGGCGCTCCGCGATATCATGAACGGCACGCCCGAGCGCTTGAACCTGCGCACCGAGACGCTGAGCACCAGCAATTATTTCCTGGCTTTCGACGGACTGGTCAAGTACATCGAGATGCAGCAGGACGATACGGCTACCAGCCAGGCACAGAAGTGGGCTGGGCAATTTTTCTCGCGCGCCGTCTGCCCCGAGTGCGGTGGGGCGCGCCTCAATCGTGAAGCACTGCATTTCAGGCTCAACGACAAGAACATAGCTGAGTTGGCCGCTATGGATATCAGTGCCCTGAACGACTGGATGAAAGACCTGCACAATCACTTAAACGCAACCCAATGGGAAATCGCACGCGAAATCGTCAAGGAAATCAACTCTAGGCTTGAGTTCCTGCTCGAGGTGGGTCTGGATTACATGTCGCTCAACCGCAACTCGGCATCATTGTCGGGCGGCGAGAGCCAGCGCATCAGGCTCGCGACGCAGATTGGCTCGCGCCTGGTCAATGTGCTGTATATCCTGGACGAGCCGTCCATCGGTTTGCACCAGCGTGACAACCAGCGGCTCATTGACTCGCTCAAGACGCTGCGTGACGATGGCAACACCATCCTGGTGGTCGAGCATGACAAGGAGATGATGCTGCAGGCCGATTATGTCATCGACATCGGACCGAAGGCGGGCCGCAAGGGTGGCAACGTCGTGTTTGCAGGCACACCCGACGAACTGCTGAAGCAGCACACGCTCACTGCCGACTACCTGAACGGCACGCGCGTCATCGAGGTGCCCGCCAAGCGCCGTGAGGGCAACGGCAAGCACTTGTGCCTGTATGGCTGCCGCGGCAACAACCTCAAGGGTGTCAACGTGCAGTTGCCGCTGGGCTGCTTCGTGTGTGTCACGGGAGTCAGCGGCAGTGGCAAGTCCACGCTGATCAACGCCACACTGCAACCCATCCTGAGCCAGCGTTTCTACCGCTCCCACACGCCTCCCATGCCCTATGACTCGGTGGAGGGCATTGAATATGTGGACAAGGTGGTGACCGTGGACCAGACGCCGTTGGGACGCACGCCACGTTCCAATGCAGCCACCTACACCGGCGTGTTCACCGACATCCGCAATCTGTTCGTCAACCTGCCCGAGTCCAAAATCCGCGCCTATAAGCCTGGACGCTTCTCGTTCAACACGAGTGGGGGACGCTGCGAGGTGTGCAATGGCAACGGCTACAATGCTGTGGAGATGAATTTCCTGCCCGACGTCCTTGTGCCATGCCAGGCGTGCGGCGGTAAGCGTTACAACCGCGAGACGCTCGAGGTCAAGTTCAAGGGCAAGTCCATCGCCGATGTGCTCGACATGACCATCAACCAGGCTGTAGAGTTCTTTGAGGCGGTTCCGTCGATTTTGCGCAGAATCAAAGTCCTGCAGGATGTGGGACTGGGGTATATCAAGCTGGGACAGCCGTCAAGCACTTTGTCGGGTGGTGAATGCCAGCGCGTGAAACTGGCCTGCGAACTTGCCAAGAAGGATACCGGCAAAACGGTCTATATTCTGGACGAGCCTACCACGGGATTGCACTTCGAGGACATCAAGGTGCTGCTGGGCGTCCTCAACCGTCTTGTCGATAAAGGCAACACTGTGATTGTCATCGAGCACAACCTGGATGTCATCAAGTGTGCCGACTACATCATCGACATGGGACCCGAGGGGGGACGCAGGGGAGGCCAGGTGGTCGCTCAAGGCACCCCTGAGCAAGTCGCAGAATCACCCGATTCGATCACAGCTCGTTTCCTCAAACAAGAATTGGAGCAGTAAAATCGCTGCAGATTTCAACCTAAAAAATGGAGAGGCATCGCTCTTGTCAGGAGTGGCGCCTCTCCTTTTTTCGGTAGGGTGCAGATGGCGCTTATTGATGCCGGCGGGGTGGGCCGACAGCTGCCTGATGTCATCAATGGGAGGGAGAAATTGATGGTTTTCGGGTGGCGCTCGGATGACAACCGAGAGTGTCGTGTCATGTTTTGCCAGGTGATTTTTTGAAGTATTACTTTAAGTTTTTTGATGCCATGAATCAGGTTTTGGAGGTGGGAAGAGTAGGGTGAAAAGCAGCGTTTTCTGAAAAATGCACAGATTTTGGACCAGAAAATTTCGATTCCAGGGCCCCTCTAGAGCATCAACAAGTGGTGATTTCATGTCAAAAAAGTGAGATGGAGGGGCAGGGCCGAAATCGCGATCAGCGGCTTTAAATGCTTGAAAAGTGGGAGAGAAAGGCGTTTTTTGTGGATTTATAGGCTGGCAATAAATTGGTCTAAATGTCGCTTTTTGGCCGTTTTTTATGGTTTTTGGCCGAAATGAGTCAATTGACCTGTTTTTGGGCCATTTTTTACTTTTCTGCATCCTCAAAATAACCCCTAAAAATTCTATTAAAAACGCTCCAAAAGTACGATTAATAGTTATAATTTGTCAAATTATTACAAGTTGATGAACGGGCGAGAATTTGAATAAATCGAGTATTTCGACCTGATTTAGGGTGAGCTGGAAAATATCGCAAGGAAATCGAGTTGAGCGCCAGAAAATCAAAAGTTGGTATTTTACCAACGCGATATTCGGGATTGAGAATGGATGTTCGTTTGCGATTTAAAACATGTCGCCGGGGTGGGGAAGGATCAGTTTCTCGCCCCTGGAGGCGGTTTGCATTTGTGGCCACCCCTTAAAAAACGGGAATTTACACCCGCAAAGTTTACAAAAACACTAAAAATACACGTTTACACAAATTAACAAACTCTATAAAACACTGAAAATCAGTAAAATAATAAAATTTCCTTAATCATTACTAGATGTTTTGGGTGATAGGCTAGTTTGGTTCAGAATTCATGATAAATGCATGTATGTAATATACATAAAATCAACAAAATAACAAGTATACTATAAAGTAATTATTTAAGTAAATTTGTTTGCATCTGAGATTTGGGCAAAATTGTCAATTTTTGGAAAAATGAATTGTAAATTATAAAATTTTCGTTTTTAAATTTGGTCGTTTCAAAAAATCGTTTTAAATTTGCAATCTCAAAATTAAAAAACGCAAACAGTCGTTTTTTGTTCTTGGGAGTCATCAAGGGGGCTTTTCCTGGTGGCTGGTTTGAGTCAGATAATTTTTTGGTTTGACTTTTTGCATTCTCGCGCACTTGAGCGCACATTAAAAATTGTTCTTAAATGGATATTGTATCGAGACTAAAACAATTCATGGCTAATTCAGGGATCTCTAATTCCCAATTCGCCGATACGTGTGACATCCCACGTCCCACGCTCTCACAGTTGCTCAATGGACGCAACAAGAAAGTGAGTGATGAGGTCATCGGTAAGATTCATAGAGCATATCCCACATTGAATGTTTTGTGGCTGATGTTTGGTGACGGAGAAATGTTGCTTAATGGTCACGACTCGATTGATGGGAATGACAATATGGCAGGTGCCGAAAACGGTGCCGATACGATGCACGATGATCAAGGCCAACGCTCAATTTCGTTCGACGATGATGAGGGCGGCGCTTTTGCTCCCACCTCCAAACCGGCTCAGCGAACGATCCAGGGTTCACAGGCCAGCGAGAGCTTGCAGACCTATATGCGCAATGGCGGAGCGGGTCGCTTAGCCAACCGGGGTGCCGCGTCACCTGATGCGCGCCGTGTCATCAAGATTGCGGTTTTCTACAGCGATGGCCGCTTTGATGAATTCAGTCCAGTAAATAATAAATGATAGTAATAATAATGTTAATTCACTCGTCAGACTTGTCGGCTGCGACACACATCTAAATACAACGACTTTTGCCGCACATTAATATTAATAAAACAAACCATACCTGATATAAAAATGAACCATTGCTATCGATGCGGCCGACAAGTTTTGACAGTGATTATGAACTAAACGAACAACAACCATTACAACCATGAGCGCTTGAAGCGACACAACCTTTACTAAGCATGTAATTGGTCCTCAGCCGGGAATTATTCCCCCTGAGGGCCGATTGCTTTCATGCTCCCCTATTCAGCGCCCCATGGCAAAAAAAAACCGCTGTCAAGCCCTATGACGGGACTTGGCAGCGGTTGTAGTGATGTGGTCAAGGACTGTAGCGATCTCGTCGCTGTGGGGCGCGCAGCGCGTCTATTTGACGGCATTGCCCAGGATGTCGCGCAGAATCTGGCGTCCGGCAGCGGTGGTGGCGTTCTTCACGGCACGCCCTGCGGCATCCTTGACACTGGTGTCCTTGCTCTTCTTGCCGGTGACGGCATCAGAGACTTTCTTGCCCACGATGGTGGCCAGCGTGCCTGTAACGGCGGTGACAACGGCTTTCCATACCTTGGACCAGATGGTTTTCTCCTTCTTCTTTTTCTTCTCCTCTTTCTCGGCTTCCTTGGCGGCAGCGGCTTCTTCGGCCGCCTTGGCTTCAGCCTCGGCCTCGCGGGCAAACACTTCAAACACGCTCTCGCGGTCCTTTGCCTCCTTGTACTTGCTGTTGACGTCGCTGGCGGCATTCATGATGTCGAGGCGTTGCCCCTCGGTGATAGCGCCTATCTGGCTCAAGGGGAAGAGTATCTTGGCTCTCTCGACCACACTGGGCGCGCCTTTCTCGTCGAGGAACGATACCAGGGCCTCACCGGTCTCAAGGGCGAGGATGGCGTCCTCGGTCTTGAACTCGGGATTGGCGCGGAAGGTCTCGGCGGCCACCTTGACGGCCTTCTGGTCACGCGGGGTGTAGGCGCGCAGGGCGTGCTGCACGCGGTTGCCCAGCTGTCCCAGGATCACGTCGGGGATGTCGGTGGGCAGCTGCGAGATAAAGAAGATGCCCACGCCCTTACTGCGGATGAGGCGGATAACCTGTTCAATCTTGTCGGTAAGAGCCTTGCTCGTATCCTCAAACAGCATGTGTGCCTCGTCAAAGAAGAAGACCAGTTTTGGCTTTTCGAGGTCTCCGACTTCGGGCAGCGTGCTGTACAGCTCGCTAAGCAGCCACAGCAGGAATGTGGAGTACAGCTTGGGCTGCATCATCAGTTTGTCGGCAGCGAGGACGCTGAGCACGCCTTTTCCGTCGCGTGTGGCCAGCAGGTCCATGATGTCAAACGATGGGATGCCGAAGAACTTGTCGGCACCTTGGTTCTCTAGGTGCAGCAGGGCACGCTGGATGGCACCGATGCTGGCGGTGGATACGTTGCCGTACTGGGTGGTGTACTCCTTGGCGTGCCTGGAGAGCCAGTCAAGTGCCGAGCGCAGGTCCTTGACGTCGTCGAGCAGCACGCCCTTCTCGTCGAGAATGCGGTACAGGATGTTGAGCACACCGGTCTGCGTATCGTTGAGGCTCAGGATGCGGGCCATCAGGTCGGGCCCCATCTCACCGATGGTGGCGCGCATGGGGATGCCTTGCTCACCATAGACGTCATAGAACCGCACCGGGCAGCCCTCGAAGGTGAGCCCGGCAGGGTCGATGCCGAACTCGGGCAGCCTCTTCTCGATGAAACTGGACAGTTTGCCAGGCTGGCTGACGCCTGACAGGTCGCCCTTCATGTCGGCCATGAAGCAGGGCACACCTGCCTTGCAGAAACTCTCGGCAATCACCTGCAGGGTCACCGTCTTACCTGTACCGGTAGCGCCGGCAATCAGACCATGACGGTTGGCCATGTTGCCCAGGATGCTGATGGGTCCGTTGGGACCGTGAGCGATGTAGAATCCGTTCTCTTGAGTGTACATGATTGTCTTTGTTATATTGTTGATTGATGCCTTTTTGTTGGTCACAAAGTTAGGCTTTTTCCTTCATTAATCCAAATCAAGTCGGTAAATACCTTATTTCTTTTGTCTCATTTTTGTTGGCTCAGGGCCAGATATGACCGTTTTCTATAGTTGTGATTGTTGACGGTGAAGTTTTTTCAAGTTTTTCTTGGCGCGTATTGAATAATGGTTATATATTTGCAGAGTCAACATAAATATGAGAAAAAGATGACTATGATTTCCGCATTCTGGTGGTGGCGTTGCTCAAGATTGAAAAAGTCGTGAGTCGCCTGACCGTGTGGAATCATTAAGATTACAATAAAGAATCAAAGGTCTGTCGTTCTTGCGACAGACCTTTTAAATTATTTATATAAATACATTAGTGTCCACTAAAAAATCATAAAAGTTCTTTGAAATTATTGAAATTCAGTTAGTTAAGTCGGTTTTTGGCGCGAACGGATTTGAAATTATCTTTG